>NZ_JBHTDF010000010.1:0-739 GCF_042666375.1 Nocardioides sp. GCM10030259
TTCCGTGCCCGGTTCGGTGCCCGGAAGATGTGGCTCCACCTGCGCGCACAGGGCCATGACGTGGCGCGGTGCACCGTCGAGCGGTTGATGGCCGCGCACGGCTGGGCCGGGGCGCTACGCGGCAGACGGGTCCGGACCACGGTCGCGGACCCGCGTGATGTCCGGCCCGGTGATCTGGTCGACCGGGACTTCACCGCGCCGGCCCCGAACCGGCTGTGGGTCGCGGACTTCACCTACGTCGCGACCTGGTCCGGCACGGTCTACGTGGCGTTCGTCTTCGACGTCTACTCCCGCCGGATCGTCGGGTGGCGGGCAACCACGCGGATGACCACCGACCTGGTCCTGGACTGCCTCGAGCACGCGATCTGGACCCGGCAACGTGACGGGGTCAGCGACCTGACCGGGCTGGTGCACCACACCGACGCCGGCTCCCAGTACACCTCGTTCGCGTTCACCAGCCGGCTCATCGACGCCGGCGTGGACCCGTCAGTGGGTTCGGTGGGCGATGCCTACGACAACGCGCTGGCGGAGTCCCAGATCGGGATCTACAAGACCGAGCTCATCCGCCCCGAAGGCCCCTGGCGCGGCGTCGAGCACGTCGAGCTTGAGACCGTGACGTGGGTCGACTGGTTCAACACCGAGCGGACCCACGAATCGATCGACGACCTGACACCGATCCAGGCCGAAGAAGTTCACTACGCTGCACGAAACCGTCTCGTCCCGACCGGGTAGAGACACC
>NZ_JBHTDF010000011.1:0-150993 GCF_042666375.1 Nocardioides sp. GCM10030259
GCGCGCGAGCACCGATTCCGTGCCCGGTTCGGCGCTCGCAAGATGTGGCTCCACCTGCGCGCACAGGGCCACGAGGTGGCTCGGTGCACCGTCGAGCGTCTGATGGCTGCCCAGGGCTGGTCCGGAGCACTGCGAGGCAAGCCGATCCCCA
The DNA here is from genome assembly GCF_042666375.1 of Nocardioides sp. GCM10030259. NCBI lineage: Bacteria > Bacillati > Actinomycetota > Actinomycetes > Propionibacteriales > Nocardioidaceae > Nocardioides > Nocardioides sp. GCM10030259. Next base: position 152 of record NZ_JBHTDF010000011.1, read on the forward strand.
CCACTATCGCGGACCCACGCGACGTGCGGCCCGGCGATCTGGTCGACCGGGACTTCACCGCCCCGGCACCGAACCGGCTCTGGGGCGCGGACTTCACCTACGTCGCGACCTGGTCCGGCACGGTCTACGTCGCGTTTGTCTTCGACGTCTACTCCCGCCGGATCGTGGGCTGGCAGGCGGCCACGAGGATGACCACCGACCTGGTCCTGGACTGTCTCGAGCACGCCATCTGGACCCGCCAGCGCGACGGGATCAGCGACCTGGCCGGGCTGGTCCACCACACCGACGCGGGCAGCCAGTACACCTCGTTCGCGTTCACCAGCCGGCTCATCGAAGCCGGCGTGGACCCATCGGTGGGCTCGGTGGGCGACGCCTACGACAACGCCCTGGCCGAGTCCCAGATCGGGATCTACAAGACCGAACTCATCCGCCCCGAAGGTCCCTGGCGCGGCGTCGAGCACGTCGAGCTGGAGACCCTGACCTGGGTCGACTGGTTCAACACCGAGCGGCCCCACGAATCCATCGACGACCTGACACCGATCCAGGCCGAGGAAGTTCACTACGCTGCACGAAACCGTCTCGTCCCGACCGGGTAGAGACACCGAACGAAGTGTCCGGAAACCCCGGGGCGGTTCAAACCGGGAGGGGTGGTGGTTTCGAGGCTCAGGCGCCGGGGCGCCTTCGCACCTCAACCACCGGGCGGCCGCGTCGCTGCCTGTCGGTCGGAAGCCCAACGAACCCGCAGGGTGCCCACACTCACCGCGCGCGCACGCGCTGAAGGGGTCTCGACAAGCTCGACCACCGGTGCCGACGACCAACCCGCAGGTAACCGGGAGGGGTGGTGGTTTCGAGGCTCAGGCGCCAGGGCGCCTTCGCACCTCAACCACCGGGCGGCCGCGTCGCTGCCTGTCGGTCGCAAGCCCAACGAACCCGCAAGGTGCCGAGACTCACCGCGCGCGGACGCGCTTCCGGGGTCTCGACGAGCTCAACCACCGGGGGCGCCGCCCTCTCAACCAGCGAGCGTCCGCTCGCGCCGCCAGGAGTTCCAGTGCCAGTGCAGGTACCGGTCGATGGCGCGTACGACGTGGGCGGAGCGGATCGACGGGAAGACGTCGAACGCGTGCTGGGTGCCGGGGAGCTCGGCGTAGGTGACGGTGGCGCCGGACACCTCGCGCAGCCGGTGCACGAAGAGGCGGGCCTGGTCGACGGCGACCAGGGAGTCGTGGGCGCCGTGGATGACGAAGAAGTCGGGTGCCTCCTTGCCCACGCGGAGCAGGGGAGTGCCGGCCTCGAAGACGTCCGGCGCCTCGGCCCAGGTACGGCGGACGACGCGCGGTGCGAGGAACCGGTCGCGCATCTGCTCCGCGCTGCGCAGGCCGGTGGAGCCGGCGAAGTCGTAGACGCCGTAGTGGGGGACGGCGACGGCGACGCTGGTGTCGGCGTCCTCGAAGCCGGGCTGGTAGTCCGGGTCGTTGGCGGTCACGGCGGCGAGAGCGGTGAGATGGCCGCCTGCCGAGCCGCCGGTGATGGCGATGTAGTCAGGGTCGCCGCCGAACTCCTCGATGTGCTCGCGGATCCACGCGATCGCGCGCTTCACGTCGACGATCTGCGCCGGGAAGGGGTCGCGCGGTGCGAGGCGGTAGTTGATCGCGACGCAGATCCAGCCCTTCGCGGCGAGGTGCTGCATGAGCGGGATGCCCTGCTGATCCTTGGTGCCGATCGTCCAGCCGCCGCCGTGCACCTGCAGCAGCACCGGCGCGCGGCCGTCCGTGCCCGCGGCCGGCCGGTAGATGTCGAGCAGCCCGCGCTTGCCGTGCTCGGGCGCGTAGGCGACGTCCTTGTCGACGATGACGTCCGCGTTGCGCAGGCGGAACGGGTTCACGAGCTTGCGCCACGGGGTCGCGAGCTCGGCGGGCGTGGGCTTCGCGTCGAGCTGCTCGACGTAGTCGAGGCCCAGGCCCTCGACGAGCGCGTCCTCCACGTCGTTGCGGGAGCGCCGGGCCTGGTCGACGAGGTACGCCTGCCCGGTGAGGTTCAGCGCCGCCAGGGCCAGCCCGAGACGTCGACGTCGCCCACGGCGTACGGCGTGAGAGGCGGTGTCGGCGGCGGTCAGCGCCATCAGGTGTGGGGCGAGCTCCGTGGTCAGCCACCCGGCGGCGAAGGACGGGATCGCCGCCCGGAAGCCCGGCAGCGGGCGGATCGCGTTGGCGGTGAGCGCGGCGGTCAGGACCTGTCGGCGGAGGAACCCCATGCCTACCAATGTAGAACGACCGGCTCCCGGTGAGCGGGGTCACCCGTGTCCTGGGACGAGTACGTTTCGTTGTGGAACGAGAACGCGTTCCACCCGGTGAGCGCGCGGGGAGAGGGGACCATGGACCGCCTGTCAGGGCTCGACGCGAGCTTCCTCTACCTCGAGACCCCGGCGCAGCTCATGCACGTGTGCGGCCTGATCGTCCTCGACCCCAGCACCATCCCCGACGGCTACTCGTACGCCGCCTTCCGCGCCGAGCTCGAGCGGCGGGTGCGCGACGTGCCCGAGTTCACCCGCAAGCTGCGCAAGGTGCCGCTCGGCATCGACCACCCGATCTGGGTGCAGGACCGCCACTTCGACATCGACCACCACGTCCACCGGCTCGCGCTGCCGGCGCCCGGCGGATACGCCGAGCTCGTCGAGCTGGCCAGCCACCTCGCCGGGCTGCCGCTGGACCGCTCGCAGCCGCTGTGGGAGATGTGGGTGATCGAGGGGTACGACGACGGCAAGGTCGTCGCGTTCCTGAAGATGCACCACGCGACGGTCGACGGAGTCTCCGGCTCCAACCTGCTCTCCCACCTGTGCAGCCTCGAGCCCGAGGCCGACCCGATCGTGGAGTCCGAGGAGCCGCGCGGCGGCTACGAGCCCGGCCGCGCCGAGCTGCTCGGGCGCGGCCTGGTCAGCCTCGTGACGCGGCCGCTCGACGCCGTACGCCTCGTGACGCCGACGTCGCAGCTGGTCACGAGGACCATCAACCGGGCCCGGGCCGGCACCGCGATGGCAGCGCCGTTCTCGGCGCCGCGCACGTCGTTCAACGGCACGATCACCGGCCACCGGTCGATCGGCCTGGCCGACCTGGACCTCGACGAGGTACGGCAGGTCAAGAACGCCACCGGCACCACGGTCAACGACGTCGTGCTCGCGCTCGCCGGAGGCGCGTTGCGGGCCTACCTCGCCGACCGCGAGGAGCTTCCTGCGAGCTCGCTCCTGGCGACCGTGCCGGTCTCGGTGCGGGAGGGGACGAAACGCTCCACCGGCGCCAACAAGGTCTCCGCGCTCTTCGCGAGGCTCGGCACGGACGTGGAGGACCCGCTCGAGCGGCTCCGCGACATGGCCGAGCGCAACCGGCACGCGAAGGAGCACCACGAGGCGATCAGCGCCGACTCGCTCCAGGACTGGGCCGAGTTCGCGGCGCCGCGGACCTTCGGCCTGGCCGTGCGCACGTACGCCGCCCTGCGGTTGCCCGAGCGCCACCCGGTCGTGCACAACCTGGTGATCTCGAACGTCCCGGGTCCGCCGGTGCCCCTCTACTTCATGGGCGGCCGGATCGTCGGGCTCTACCCGCTCGGTCCGGTCTTCCATGGCGCGGGCCTCAACATCACCGTGATGTCCAACGCCGGCCGGCTCCATGTCGGCGTCATCGCGTGCAGGGAGTCGATGCCCGACGCCGAGGACCTCGTCTCGCGGTTCTCCGCCGAGCTCGCCGCGCTCACGGCGGCTGTGGCGAGCGAGTCCGCGCGCTGACGGTGGTCACCGCCTCCAGGAAGGCGGGCACGAAGCGCTCCGACTGCAGCACGCACGCCGCGTGGCCGGCGTCGACGTCGTGGATCGTCGCGCCGGGGATGCGGCGGGCGAGCGTGAGCTGGTTCGAGGCCGGCAGGACGTGGTCGCGCTGCGTGACGACGACGGCGGTGGGCACGTCGATGCGCGAGAGCCACGGCCGCGAGTGGTGGCGCCCCAGGGCGGCGACCGCCTGACCGACCGCCCACGGCGAGGTGCTGCGGAACTCCGCGAACGCCCAGTCGTGCAGGTCGGTGGTGCCCAGGTCGAGGCCGCGGGCGGCGACCCGCGCCGCGCGGACCGCCGTACGGGAGCGGGACAGCCCGCGCGTGGCGCCCATCGCGGCCCCCAGGGCGCTGTGGAAGGTCCGCTCCGCCACGGTGCCGCGGAAGCGGTCCGTCGTCGCGCAGAGCACCAGGCCCGCGACGAGCTCGGGGTGCTGCCGCCAGACCCGCTGGGCGACGACCGAGCCCATCGAGTAGCCGGCCACGATCACCTCGTCGAGCCCGAGCACGTCGACGAGCGCGGCGACGTCGTCGGCGCAGTCGTGCACGGAGAACCGCTCCGACTGGATGCCCCGGCCGTGCCAGCGCAGGTCGAGCGTGACCACCCGGAACCGTCGCGACAGCGGCCCGATGGACGGGAACCACGTCAGCAGGCCGGTGCACCCGACCGCGTGCAGCAGCACGACGGTCGGAGCGTCGGGAGTGGGACCCGGGGTGTCGGTGACGTACGTCGCCCCGCGGCCCGGCAGGTCCACCATCCGGCCCTCGGGGATCCGTGCGAAGGGCACGTAGACGTGCTTCTTCACCAGCGAGCGCGGGTGCAGCATCAGGAGGGTCCTCGATCTCGACGGACGTGCCGTTCTGGAGTAGAACAGGTTACAGTTTCGCACTGCGGGTACCCGACGATCAGCAGGAGATGCACGTGACAGAGCCCATCGAGGAGGCAGCCGAGGCCGTCCGGTCCGTCGTCCGCGAGGTGCTCGACCGGGCGACCGAGGACGCGACCTGGTCGGCGCTCGCGTCGTCGGGCCTGCTGGCGCTGCCGGTGCCCGAGGAGCAGGGCGGGGAGGGCCTGGGCCTCGGCGAGGTAGGCGTGCTGCTGCGCGAGTCCGGCCGCCGGGCGATCCAGCTGCCGATCTGGGAGACGCTGTGCTGCGGCGTGCTGACGATCGCGGCCGCCGGCTCGCCGGACCAGCAGGCGCTGCTGCGGGGCGTGACCACGGGCGACACGGTGCTGACGCCGGCGCTGCGCGAGGTCGTGGGGGCGACCGCTGCCACGACGTACGCCGACGGGCGGGTCAGCGGGCGCAAGGTCGGGGTCACGTACGCCGACCGCGCCGCCCGCCTGCTCGTGACCGCGACCGAGGCCGACCGCGAGGTCGTGGCGCTCGTCGACCCGAGCGGGCCCGGCGTGGAGCTGCTCGAGTCGCACTCGTCGCTCGGCACCACCCAGCACACCGTCGTGCTCGACGGCGCGCCCGCCGAGCTGCTCCCGGGTGCCGACGCCGCGCGGATCCTGACGGACCTCGCGACGGCGGGCCTCTGCCTGACCGCGGCCGGCGTCGTGGCCGGCGCCCGCGACCTCACGGCGGAGTACATCAAGGGCCGCACCCAGTTCGGCCGCGCGCTCGCGGAGTTCCAGGCCGTGGCGATGCAGATCGCCGACGTCTACATCGCGTCGCGCACGATCGACCTCGCGGCCGACAACGCCGCCTGGCGGATCGCCCAGGGCCTCGACGCGGCCGACGACCTCGCGGTCGCGGCGTACTGGACCTGCCACGAGGCCCCGCAGGCGATGCGCACCTGCCACCACCTGCACGGCGGCATGGGCGTCGACATCACCTACCCGATGCACCGCTACTCCTCGTGGGTCACCGACATCACCCACGCGCTCGGCACCCAGGCCGAGCACGTGCACGTCGAGGACCCGACCACCAAGAACCTCGAGCTCACCACCGAGCAGCGCGCGCTCAAGGCCGAGCTGCGTGAGTACTTCACCGGCCTCGCCGACGGCAACGAGCACCGCGACATGGCGCTCGACCGGCACGGCGAGACCTACCAGCGCGTGGTGCGGCAGATGGGCACCGACGGCTGGATGGGCGTCGGCTGGCCGAAGGAGTACGGCGGGCACGGCCTCGGCGAGATCGAGCAGACGATCTTCGCCAACGAGGCGCAGCGGGCCGACGTCCACCTGCCCGCCGTCACGCTGCAGACGGTCGGCCCGACGCTGATCAGGTACGGCACCGAGAAGCAGAAGGACCTCTTCCTCGAGCGGATCCTCCGGGGCGACGTGCACTTCGCGATCGGCTACTCCGAGCCCGACGCCGGCACCGACCTCGCGTCGCTGCGCACCACCGCGAAGCGCGATGGCGATCACTACGTGGTCAACGGGCAGAAGCTGTGGACCACCGGCGGCCACCAGGCCGACTACGTGTGGCTCGCGGTGCGCACCGACCCGGACGCCCCGAAGCACAAGGGCATCTCGATCCTCATCGTCGACACGAAGGATCCGGGCTACTCGTTCACGCCGATCATCACGGCCGACCGGGCGCACCACGTCAACGCGACGTACTACAACGACGTCCGGGTGCCGGTCGACATGCTCGTGGGGGAGGAGAACCAGGGCTGGAAGCTGATCACCACCCAGCTCAACCACGAGCGCGTCATGCTCGGCCCCGCCGGCCGGCTCGAGGGCCTGCGCGACCGGGTCGCGGACTGGGCCACGAAGGCCGGGGTCGTCGACCGGCCCGACGTACGCCGCGTGATGGGCGAGGTCACCACCGTCTTCCGCGTCAACGAGCTGCTCAACTGGGAGGTCGCCCGCGCCGCGGCGGAGGGGGACATCTCGGTCGGCGACGCATCGTCGTCCAAGGTCTTCGCGGCCGACCAGGTGCAGCACCTCGCCGCCGACCTCGTCGACATCGTGCACCGCTACGGTGACCCATCGGACCAGGAGACCGACCAGCTGATGACCTATCTCGACGGACAGTCCAAGCGGAACCTCGTCCTCACCTTCGGCGGTGGCGTGCAGGAGGTGCAGCGCGAGCTGATCGCGATGTTCGGCCTCGGGCTGCCGAGGGTGCCCCGATGAGCGGCGGGACCGACGAGCGCCACGACCGGATCATGGCCGAGGCCGAGCGCATCAAGGCGCTCGGCGAGGCCGCCGAGTCGGAGGCGCCGTACGAGGTCAACCAGCCGACGATCGGCACCTGGCTGGACGCGATGGGCTACGACAACGAGCGCTTCCGCAAGGGCGAGGCGCCGCCGTCGATGGCGCAGGTGTGGACGATGCCCGGCCTCGGGCGGCGGCGCCCCGAGCACGACCCGCTCAGCCGGATGATGGGGGTGCTGGACCGCGAGGGCTTCACCGCGGTGCTCGGGACGAACTGCGAGCAGTCGTACGACCGCTACCTGCGGGTCGGCGAGCGGCTGCGCGTGACCAGTGCCCTGGAGTCGGTCGCCGGTCCGAAGAGCACCGGGATGGGCGTGGGCTACTTCGTGACGTCGCGAAACACCTGGTACGTGGGCGACGAGAAGGTCGCGACGATGCTCTTCCGGGTGCTCAAGTTCATCCCGCGGGAGAAGTCATGATCCGGCCGATGATCGGGCTGGACTCCCGGTTCTTCTGGGACGGTACGGCGGCCGGCGAGCTGCGCGTGCAGAAGTGCAACGCCTGCGGCGTGCTCCGGTTCCCACCCGGGCCGGCCTGCCCCGACTGCGGCGCGCTCGACCGCGGCCACGTCGTCGCGGCGGGCACCGGGACGGTCTTCTCGTACGTCGTGCACCGGCACCCGCCCGTGCCGGGCAAGGAGCTGCCGATCGTGATCGCGCTGATCGAGCTCGACGAGGGCGTCCGGATGGTCGGCGAGGTCGCCGACGTGGCGGACGACGAGATCGAGATCGGGATGCGGCTGCGGGTGGACTGGAACCGCGTCGACGACGAGCTGACCCTGCCGATCTGGAGGCGAGCATGAAGGCTGGAGACGTGATCCCGGAGTGGTCGCTGCCGATGACGCCGACCACGATCGTGAGCACCGCGATCGCGACCCGGGACTGGCAGGACGTCCACCACGACCGCGACGTCGCCCAGGCGGCGGGGTCGAAGGACATCTTCATGAACATCCTCACCACCAACGGGCTGGTCGAGAAGTTCGTCGTCGACTGGGCCGGTCACGACACCGAGCTCAAGGGCATCGCGATCCGGCTCGGCGCGCCGGCCCACCCCTACGACACGCTGACGTTCAGCGGCACGGTCGAGTCGGTCGAGGACGGCATCGCGACGATCTCGGTGGTCGGCCGGGTCTCCGTCGGCGACCACGTGACCGGCACCGTGAAGGTGGTCGCATGAGCCTGTACCGGAAGGCCGCGATCGCCGGCATCGGCGCGACCGAGTTCTCCAAGGCGTCCGGCCGCTCCGAGCTCCAGCTCTCCGTCGAGGCCGTGCAGCACGCGCTCGCCGACTGCGGGCTGACGCCCGCGGACGTCGACGGGTTCACGACGTTCACCATGGACACCTCCTCGGAGATCGCGCTGGCCCGCGAGCTCGGCTGCGGGGAGCTGCGCTTCTTCAGCCGGATCAACTTCGGCGGCGGCGGCGCCTGCGGGACCGTGCAGCAGGCGGCGATGGCGGTCGCCACCGGCGTGGCGGACTGCGTGGTCGCCTACCGCGGCTTCAACGAGCGCTCGGGCAGCCGGTTCGGCCAGGTCTCCGTGGCCGCCGCGACCCAGGTCAACACGAACGGCCTGGACAACGCGTGGACCTACCCGATGGGCCTCGGCACGCCCGCCGCGACGGTGGCGATGCAGGCGCGGCGCTACATGCACGAGTACGGCGCGACCTCGGAGGACTTCGGGCGCGTGGCGGTCGCCGACCGGCGGCACGCCGCGACCAACCCGAACGCGTTCTTCCACGAGCGGCCGATCACGCTCGAGGACCACCAGGCCTCCCGGATGATCGTCGACCCGCTGCACCTGCTCGACTGCTGCCAGGAGAGCGACGGCGCCGTGGCGCTGGTCATCGTCTCGGCGGAGCGGGCGCGCGACCTCGCTCAGCGGCCGGCGTACATCTCCGCGGCGGCGCAGGGCAGCGGCGTCGACCAGTTCGTGATGACGTCGTACTACCGCCAGGACATCGGCATCCCCGAGATGGGCGTGGTCGGCCGCGAGCTGTGGCGGCAGTCCGGGCTCGGCCCCGACGACATGCAGATGGCGATCCTCTACGACCACTTCACGCCGTACGTCCTCATGCAGCTCGAGGAGCTCGGCTTCTGCGGGCGCGGGGAGGCGCCCGGGTACGTCGCCGACGGGGCGATCGAGATCGGCGGGAAGCTGCCGCTCAACACCCACGGGGGCCAGCTCGGCGAGGCGTACATCCACGGCATGAACGGCATCGCCGAGGGGGTCCGGCAGGTGCGCGGCACGTCGGTCAACCCTGTCGACAACGTGCAGCACGTGCTCGTGACGGCCGGCACCGGCGTGCCGACCAGCGGTCTGGTCCTGTCCGTCTGACGATGTAGCGCGGCTCACCGCCGTGTCGGATTCCGACGCGTCGGGTCGCGCGCCTAGGGTTCTGGGTGATGTCTGTGACCACGGCCCCGGCGGCGCACACGCCCGTCGCCGACCCCGCGGCGCCGGTCGACGACCCGACCGGGTGGGGCCACCACGCCTCGCTCGACGGCGTGCGGACGATCGCGGTCTACCTGGTGCTCGCCTTCCACTGCGGGGTGGGCGCGGTGTCCGGCGGCTTCGTCGGCGTCGACCTCTTCTTCGTTCTCTCCGGCTTCCTGGTCTCGAGCATCCTGCTGGAGGAGGTCGGCCGCACCGGCACGATCCGGCTCGGCCGGTTCTACGCGCGGCGCGTGCGCCGGCTGCTCCCCGCGGCCGTCGTCGTGGTGGTCGCGACGTCCGCGGCGTCCGTGCTGGTGCTGTCGAGCGTGCGGCGGGTGCCGCTGGTCGGGGACGCCCAGAGCGCGCTGCTGTACTTCTCCAACTGGCGCTTCCTTGCGCAGGAGAACGACTACTTCGCGGAGGGCGTCGACCACAGCCCGTTCCTGCACTTCTGGTCGCTCTCGGTCGAGGAGCAGTTCTACGTCGCGTTCCCGCTGGTGCTGCTCCTGCTGGCGCGGCTCGAGCGGTCGTGGCGGCGCGCCACGCTGATCGGCATCACTGTCCTCTTCGCGGCGTCGGTGGTGGCCCAGGTCGTGTGGGCGACGATCGACGCGACCCAGGCCTACTACGGCACCGGTGCCCGGCTCTACCAGCTGCTCGCCGGCGTGCTGGCGGCGCTGCTGCTCCGGTCCCGGTTCCGGCCGCGCGGACCGGGCCTCGGCCTGGTCGCGGGCGTCTCCCTGGTCTGCCTGCTGGTGGTCGCGTCCGGGCTGGTCGACGTCACGCCGTCGTGGCGCGGCCTGCTGGCCACGGTCGCGGCCGTCTCGCTGATCCTCGGCCTCATGGGCTCCGAGCAGGGCCTCGTGGCACGAGCGCTGGCCCGGCCGACCCCGGCGTACCTCGGGAAGATCTCCTACGGCACCTACCTGTGGCACTGGCCGGTGATCATCCTCTTCGGCGCGCTCCTGGACGTCGGGCCGCTGGCCCTGGTCGGCCTCGCGGGCGTCCTCGCGACCGCGCTGGCGGCGCTGTCCTACTCGGTGCTCGAGCAGCCGATCCGGCGGTCGCCGCTGCTCCAGCCGATCACCTGGCCCGTCGTCGCCGTCGGGGTGGCGCTCAGCGTGCTCGTGGCGTTCACGGTCGTGCCCGGCCTGCTGCGGTCCGACCACCGCCCGGCGCTCGCCACGACCGGGGCGGTCTCGCTGGCGGGCTCGGGGTCCAACCAGGAGGGGCCGGTCCCGAGCGTCGACTGGGAGGAGTACGTCGAGGACCGCGGCACCGACGACACGACCTGCACGCTCGACGACGCGGACAACTGCGTGATCGTCGACCGCGACGGGCCGCACGTGATGCTCGTCGGCGACTCACACGCCCGGATGATCGCGCCCACGCTCGCGAAGCTCGCCCGGCAGCACGACTTCAAGCTGTCGGTCAGCCTCCAGGAGGGCTGTCCGTGGCAGCTGGGCGTCTACAACGCCTTCGACGACAAGGCCACCCAGGAGCGCTGCGCGGAGGTCCGCGACGAGACGTTCCACGACGTCATCCCGAACACCGACGTCGACCTCGTCATCCTGTCGCAGATCGCCCGCGACACCGACTCGTGGCGTGACCACCTGCGCAGCGTCAAGGACGTGCCGGGGGAGACGCTCGAGCAGCGGCTCGTGCGCACGATCGACGACACGCTCGCGGCCGTGACCGACGCCGGCTCCCGCGCGCTGATCATCGACAGCATGCTGAGCGTCCCGTGGGACCAGGACGCGCCGCTGGAGTGCCTCGCCACCGCGACCGACCTCGCCCAGTGCCGGGTGCCGGTGCCGATCCAGTCGCCGCCCACCGACGGCTTCTACCAGGCGGCGGCCGCGATGCACCCCGACGTCTACACGGTCAACGTCAACCCGATCATGTGCCCCGCAGCCCCGGTCTGCGACCCGATGACCGGCGACGTCCCGGTCTGGAAGGACCGCAAGCACTACGCGCCCAAGGCGCTCGACCTGCACAGCGACGAGATCTGGCAGGCGCTGCTCGACACCGGCGCCTTCGACGGGCTCGACGTCGGCTAGGACGCTCGGGCAGCCGCGAACATGTAGCACCCGTACGCCACGTTGCGGCTGTGCACGACCACGACGCCGGGCTCCGCCAGCACCGCGGCGAGCTCGGCCGCCGGGTCCGTGCCGTCGTGCGCCCGCGTCGCCGGGTGGATCCAGCCGCGCTCGTCGTACGCGCGGAGGACCTGGGGCCACCGGACCCAGTCACGCGGGTATCCGTCGTCAGCCGGGCCGTCGCACGGCTCGGCATGCACGAACACGGCACCCTTCTCGACGTACGGCGACGCGGGCAGCGGCGGCTCGTAGCCCGCGAGCAGGAGGGCCTCGCCGTCCCGTGCGCCGCGCAGGCAGCAGCGCAACGGCTCGCGGCCCGCGGCGACGACGCGCTCGACCGGAAGCACGGGGTCGGTGCCGCGCATCTGCTCGAGGACGGCGGTGGGCAGGGCGTGGATGGTGATGTCCATGCCGCCATCCTCGGCGGCCCTCCGATCTCGTTCTGGCGGGAATCGGACGCGGCTAGCGCAGCTTCTCGCCGAAGAACGCCAACACCCGGTCGACCGCGTGCTGCTGGCGGTGCTCGGTCAGCGTGGAGTGGCCCTTGCCGTCGAGCTCGACCCGGATGAACGCGTCGCCGATCTCGTTGCTGAGCGTGTCGAAGCGGGAGCCGACGGCAGGGTCCTTGCGGTAGCGGAGCCCGAGCACCTGGCAGCCGCCCGCAGCGCGGGCGCGCACGTCGGCGAGGTCGGCGGGGGAGAGGTTGAGGTCAGCCGCGCGCCGACGTCCGACCGCGAAGGGCAGCGACGGCTGGGCGAGCACCGGCGCGGCCACCGACCGGTCGACCATCATCGCGAGCGCGAAGCCGCCGGTGAAGCACATCCCCACCGCGCCGACGCCGGGTCCGCCGAGCTCCTCGTGCAGCGAGCGGGCCAGGCTGCGCAGCCAGCCCGCGACCGGCGAGGTCCGGCCGGTCGCCATCGTCGTGAACTCGCGACTGACACAGACCTTCGGCAGCACCGACGCGACGGACCCCGCCGACATCGGCCGCCCGGGCGTGCCGAACAGGTGCGGGAGCACGACGGTGAAGCCCGCGCCGACGACCTCCTCGGCGAACCCGACCACCTCGGGCGTCAGGCCCGGGATCTCGTGGATGATGATCACGCCGGGGCCGCTGCCCTTGCGGTACGTCGGGTGCGTGACCCCGTCGGCGGCGTGCTCGCCCTGCGTCCAGCTGTCCGGGAGCGCCATGGGCGGAATCTACTGTGGACCGGTGCCGAAGCTCCACGCTCTCGAGATGGTCCCCGACGACGAGGGTCGGGAGGCGCTCCTGCGGGACTGGCAGGCGCTGCGCGACGCCGGCCTGCCGTCGATGCTCGACCACCCCGGCGCCCACCAGACCCCGCACATCACCGTGGTGTCGGCGCCCGAGCTGCCGGAGGACGCCGTCGACGTCGCCCACGCGCGGCTCGGCAGCCTGCTCCCCGTGCGCGCCCGAGCCGCCGGGCTGCTGCTCCTCGGCGGCGAGCGGCTGACGATCGCGCGTGCGGTCGACATCGCCGACGACGTCGTACGCCGCGTGCTCGCCGTCCGGGTGCAGGTGCCCGGCCGGCAGCACGCCGGCTGGTCGCCCCACGTCACGCTCGCCCGCAGGGTCGCCCGCGCCGACGCGCAGCGAGCGGTCGACGCGCTCGGGTACGCCGACGTCGAGCTCACGCTCACGGAGCTCCGCCGGTGGGACCCGGACCGCGGTCGGGTCACGACCGTCGCGCAGGCACGCTCGTAGCCGCGGCCCCGGATCGGTACGGTCTGACGCGTGACCGACCTCCCCGTCCTGGATCCCGAGGAGCAGCGGGTCCTCGGCAGCCTGCTCGAGAAGCAGGTGACCGTGCCGGCGTCCTACCCGCTGACCATGAACGCCCTGCGCACCGCGTGCAACCAGTCCAACAGCCGCGAACCCGTGACCGACTACGACGAGCAGGTCGTCGAGCAGGTCGGCCGCCGGCTCAAGGAGAAGGGGCTGCTCCGGATCGTCTGGTCGGACACCGGACGGCGCACGCTGAAGTACCACCAGACGCTCGACGAGGCGCTCGGGCTGGCCGACGACGAGCGAGCGCTCGTGACCGTGCTGCTGCTCCGCGGCCCGCAGGCACCCGGCGAGCTGCGGACCCGCACCGAGCGGCTGCACCAGTTCGCCGACCGGGGTGCCGTCGAGGACACGCTGCGCGGGATGGCCGAGCGCGGCCTGGTCCGCGAGCTGCCACGGCGCAGCGGGGATCGCGACAGCCGCTGGGTGCATCTGCTCGGCGACCTGCCGACGGAGGGTGCCGCGGCGCCCGCCGCGCCCGCCGTCGACCGGGACAGCGTGCTCGCCGCGGGCGGCGACGCGCGGGACGCCCGGGTGCGCTCGTCGTACGACGCGGTCGCCGGGGCGTACGCCGACCACCTCGTCGAGGAGCTCCGCGCGCTGCCGTTCGAGACCTGGCTGCTCGACCGCGTGGCCGGGCACGCCGACGGCGGGCCGGTCGTGGAGGTCGGCTGCGGGCCCGGCCACGTCACGGCGTACCTCGCCGAGGCGGGCGCGGACGCCACCGGCATCGACCTCTCGCAGGGGATGGTCGAGGAGGCGCGGCGGCGCTACCCCGACGGTGCCTACGAGGTCGGCGACCTGCGCCGGCTGATGCGGCCGACGTCCGCGCCGGGCTGGTCGGCCGTGCTCGCGTGGTACTCGCTGATCCATCTCGCGGCGTCCGAGGTGCCCGCCGCGGTGGAGGCGCTGGCGCGGCCGCTGGCCCCCGGCGGCTGGCTGGTCGTCGCCCTGCACGCCGGCGCAGAGGTGCGCCACCACGACGACTGGTTCGACGTACCGATCGACCTCGACTTCGTGTTCCACGAGCACGCCGACGTCGTCGCGCTCGTGCGGGCCGCGGGGCTGGTCGACGTCGAGTGGTACCACCGCGGTGCGCTCGAGCACCGGGGCGAGGCGAGCGAGCGGCTGTACGTCGTGGCGCGCAAGCCGTCGTGATCTCCTAGCGGCCGGTCCCGTCGCGCCGGAGCCGGCGGGCGAGGTACCGCGCGGTGGCGCTTCCGGGCGCCGTGGCGACCTCGGCCGGAGGGCCGGTGGCGACCACGCGCCCGCCCGCGTCCCCACCGCCGGGGCCGAGGTCGATGACCCAGTCGGCCGACGCGATCGTGTCGAGGTCGTGCTCGACCAGGACGACCGTGTTGCCGGCATCGACGAGCCGGTGCAGCTGCTGGAGGAGCAGGGCGATGTCGGCGGGGTGCAGCCCCGCCGTGGGCTCGTCGAGCAGGTAGAGGGCGTGGCCGCGGTGAGCGCGCTGGAGCTCGCTCGCGAGCTTGATGCGCTGGGCCTCGCCGCCGCTGAGCTCGGTGGCCGGCTGGCCGAGCCGCAGGTAGCCGAGGCCGACGTCGCGGAGGGTCTCGAGGGCGCGCGCGGCAGCCGGGACCTCGGCGAGGAGCTTCGCGGCGTCGTCGACCGACATCGCCAGCACCTCCGCGATGTTCCTGCCGTGCCACGTGACCTCGAGCGTCTCGTCGTTGTAGCGCGCGCCGTGACAGGCCGGGCACGGCGCGTAGGTGCCGGGCAGGAACAGCAGCTCGACCGCGACGAACCCCTCGCCCTGGCAGGTCTCGCAGCGGCCCTCGGCGACGTTGAAGGAGAACCGACCGGCCGTGTAGCCGCGTGCGCGAGCCTCGTCCGTAGCGGCGAAGAGCCGGCGCACGGCGTCGAACATCCCGGTGTACGTCGCCAGGTTGGACCGCGGGGTGCGGCCGATCGGTCGCTGGTCGACGAGGACCAGCCGGTCGAAGTCGTCGACCGCCTCCTCGGCGAGCACCTGCGTCACAAGCGTGGACTTCCCGGACCCGGAGACTCCCGTGACCGCGGTCAGCACGCACAACGGCACCTCGACGGAGACGCCCTGCAGGTTGTGGCGGCTCACGCCGCGCAGGTGCAGCCAGCCCTGCGGGTCGCGGCCGCGGCCCTCGACCGGCTGCGCGCGCCCGAAGAGGTGGTGGCCCGTGGCCGAGGCCTCGACCTCCTCGAGGCCGGCGACCGGGCCGCTGTAGAGCACTCGTCCGCCGCCCTCGCCCGCACCCGGGCCGATGTCGACGACCCAGTCGGCGCGGCGTACGACGTCCAGGTCGTGCTCGACGACGAAGAGAGAGTTCCCGGACGCCTTCAGGCGGTCGAGGACGTCGAGCAACGGCTCCGCGTCGGCCGGGTGCAGGCCGGCGGAGGGCTCGTCGAGCACGTAGACGACGCCGAACAACCCGGATCGCAGCTGGGTGGCGATCCGCAGGCGCTGCGCCTCACCGGGCGACAGGGTCGTCGAGGAGCGGCCGAGGCTGAGGTAGCCCAGGCCGAGATCGAGCAGCACCGTCATCCGGGCGACGAGGTCGGCGCAGATCCGCACCGCCACCTCGGTCTGCTCGCCGGAGTCGGCGCTCGACGTGGCGGCGCGGGCCTCGGACAGGTCGGCCGCGGGCCGGAGGAGATCGACGACGCCGATGAGCGACATCTGGTTGACGTCGGCGATCGTCCGCCCGGCGAAGGTCACGGCGAGCGCCTCGGGTCGCAGCCCGCTCCCGTGGCACTCGCGGCACTCGACGCTGCGGACGAACCGCAGCGCCCGCTCACGCATTCGCTCGCTCTTCGAGTCGGCGAGCACGTGCATGACGTGCTTGCGGGCGCTCCAGAAGGTGCCGTGGTAGCCGTAGTCGACCCGGTCCCGCTCGGGCTCGACGAGGACCGACGGCTGCTCGTCGGTGTAGAGCAGCCAGTCGCGGTCCTTCCTCCGCAGTCGGCGCCACGGCCTGTCGATGTCGATGCCCAGGCCGGCCACGACGCTGCGCAGGTTGGCGCCCTGCCAGGCGCCCGGCCACGCGGCGATGGCGCCCTCGCGGATGGTCAGCGACGGGTCCGGCACGAGAAGGTCCTCGGCGACGTCGTGGACCTCGCCGAGCCCGTGGCAGCGCGGGCAGGCACCGGAGACGGTGTTGGGGGAGAAGGCCTCGGCCTCGAGCCGCTCGGCTCCCCGGGGGTAGGTGCCGGCCCGCGAGTAGAGCATCCGCAGCAGGTTGGAGAGCGTGGTGATCGTGCCCACCGTCGAGCGCGAGCTCGGGGCGCCACGCCGCTGCTGCAGCGCCACCGCCGGCGGCAGGCCGGTGATCTCCTGCACGTGCGGTGCGCCCACCTGGTGCAGCAGGCGGCGGGCGTACGGCGCGACCGACTCGAAGTAGCGGCGCTGGGCCTCGGCGTAGAGCGTCCCGAACGCGAGCGAGGACTTCCCGGACCCGGAGACGCCGGTGAAGGCGACCAGCGCGTAGCGCGGGATGTCGACGTCGACGTTGCGGAGGTTGTGCTCGCCGGCGCCCCGGACACGCACGAAGTGGTCGGTTGCATCGTCAGGCACGTCGGCTCCGTACCCATTCGCCCGGTCCGTCTCTTGAGAGCGCTCCCACAGCGGTGTCCGTGGCCCTACGCTGCTGCCGTGAGCGCCCGAGGGAGCGGGTTCTGGGCAGGGGAGCTGGACGGGCTGGTCGGTCGGGACCAGACCCTGGCGACCCTGCGCAGCCTGCTCGACTCCGGCAGCCGGACGGCGGTCGTCACCGGCATCCCCGGGGCGGGCAAGACCTCGGTGCTCGCCGTCGCCGCGCGGGCGTACGCCGCCGAGGGACGCCTCGTGCTGTCCCTGACCTGTCACGACGGTGAGCGCGACCTGCCGTTCGGGGTGCTCGTCGACCTGCTCTCCGCCGCTCCCGGGGCCGAGGACGTCCTCGACCTCGTGCTGCCCACGCCGTCGCGGCCGGCCGCGGTCGACCCGCTGCGGCTGCGGCTCGAGGTCCTCGCCTGGCTGGAGCGCACCAGTGACGCCCAACCCGTGCTGCTGGTCGTCGACGACGCGCAGTGGTGCGACGAGAGCTCGCTGTCGGTGCTCGGGTTCCTGGCCCATCGCCTGGCCGGTTCGAACGCCTCCGTGCTCGTCGCGGCTCGCGGCGACTCCGCTCCGGAGCCGCTGCGCCGACACCCCCAGGTGGCGCTGCGGCCGCTCGCCGATGCCGACGCGAGGGCGCTGCTCAGGCACGCCGGGCTCCGGCTCGACTCGCTCGCGCTGCCGTCGGTGCTCGAGCGCGCGGCCGGCAACCCGCTCGCGCTGCTGGAGCTCGGTCGCGCCGCGGCGTCCGGAGCGGGCAACGACGCGGTCCCGTCGAGCGTGGAGACGGCGTTCCGCGAGCAGCTCGGCGCGCTGCCGGGGCCGACGCTCCACGTGCTGCTCCTCGCGGCCGCCGGCGGCGGCGACCTGCGCGTGCTGGGGCAGGTGGTCGAGCCCGACTCGCTGCTGGCCGCGCTGGCACCCGCCGAGGCCGCCGGGCTGGTGGTCGTGACCGACCACGCCGTGCGGTTCCGCCACCCGCTGGTGCGCTCGGCGACGTACGCGCTCGCCTCCGCGGCCGACCGATCGGCCGCGCACGCCGACCTCGCGACGGCGTACGACGGCGACCCCGAGCGCCAGGCGTGGCACCGCGCCGAGTCGACCGTGGTCCCGGACGAGGCGGTGGCCCACGCTCTCGACGCGGCCTCCGAGCTGGCCCTGAGGCGTGGTGCGAGCGTCGAGGCGGCCCGGCTGATGATGCGGGCCTCCGAGCTGAGCGTGGAGCCCACCGATCGGCACCGGCGGCTCCTGGGCGCGACCCACATCCACACCGGGGCCGGACACTTCGACTGGGCCGCTCGGGTCGGGATCCGGTTGCAGGCGGAGAGCGAGGACCCGGCGATCCAGGCGCGGGCCGCCCACCTCGCGGCGTACGCCCTCGCCCAGACGGAGCGGACCAGTGCCGCCCGGCGGCAGCTGGTCGAGGTGCTCGGCCTGCTGCGCGACGTCGACCTGAACCTGGGGTGGAGCTCGCTCACCACCCTGGCGGTGCTGGCCTACCGGTCCGGCTGGGACGACGGCGAGGTGGAGCGGTGGCTGGAGGTCTACGAGCGGGCGGTCGAGGCGCTCCCGCCCGATCGGGTCCCGCCGATCATCCCCGCGGCCCGGGCGTGGGTCCGGATGCAGGTCGATCCGATCGGTCGACCGCCGGACCTGGTGGCGCTCGTGCGCGAGGCGCCCGTGCTCGACGACATCCCGGAGGTCGCTGCGGGGAACGAGATGCTGCTCGGGGCGACGGCGTGGCTCCTCGACGAGCCGGCCGTCGCGATCGAGCGCCTGGAGCGGTCCCTCGACATGATGCGGCGCGCCGACCAGCCCGGCCAGATGACCCAGACGCTGTCGGCGCTGGCGCTCGTCCAGTTCGCCGTCGGCGACTACGACGCGGTCGACCAGGCCGGCCGGCTCGTGCTCGACATCGCGGAGTCGCGCAACCAGTCGTACGCCATGGTCGACGCCTACGAGGTGCAGGCCAGGGCGGCCGCCATCCGCGGCGACGTCGACCGAGCACGCGAGCTGTGCGGCCGGGTGCTCCAGGAGACCGCGGTCGGCGAGGCGATCGCGCTGGAGGTGATCGTCCGGGTCACGATGTCCTGGGTGCGCCTCGCCGAGAGCGACGTCCAGGGGGCCTGGCACGAGATCCGGTGGATCTTCGACGACGACGGCGAGCCCCGCCACCCGCACATCAGCTACCGCGAGCTCGGCCACTACGCCGCGACCGCGACACGCGCGGGCGCCACCGAGGAGCTGGCCCGGGTCGTGGCGGTCGCCGAGCAGCGCCTCGGGGACGGCCCGTACCACCAGCTGCACCTCGCGCGGGCCCGGGCCTTGCTGGCGGGGGAGGACGCCGAGCCGTGGCACCTCGCCGCGGTCCGGGAGCCGATGTCCCGGCAGTGGCCGTTCGACCTCGCCAACGCCCAGCTCGAGTACGGCGCGTGGCTGCGCCGCCGCCATCGCCAGGCCGAGGCGCGCCTCCAGCTGCAGTCCGCGCTGGAGACCTTCGTCCGCCTGGGCACGCCGGCCTGGCAGGACCTCGCCCGCACCGAGCTGCGCGCGGCGGGTGTCGCGACCGCGGCACCCGAGCCCCTGGCCTGGGCCGACCTCACCGCGCAGGAGCGCGAGGTGGTGCGGCTCGCGGCGTCAGGCAAGACGAACCCGCAGATCGCCGCCGCCCTGTACCTCTCGCCGCGAACCGTGTCGACGCACCTCTACAACGCGTTCCCGAAGCTCGGTGTCACCTCGCGGGGACAGCTGCGCGACGTCGTACCGGTCTCGACGTAGGCATCTACGTCAGTCGTCCGATACCGGGAACGCCGCGGCGCTGGCAGCGTTCCCGGTATGGACCGACGGAGGGTGGGTCGCTCAGCGGGCGGCCTTGCGGATCAGGGCCGTGACCGCCTTCGGGTGACTCATCATCGCGACGTGCGAGCTGTCGATCACGACGGTCTTCGCGCCGGCGCGCTTCGCCATCGCCCGCTCCGCCTCCGGCGGGATGATCCGGTCCTGCTTCGCGACGAGGTACCAGCTCGGGATCGTCTTCCAGGCCGGCTCGCCGGACGGCGTCACCAGCGCGGCGAGGGCACCGGGTCGCTGCGTGGTCGCCATGAAGTCGGTCTGCTTCCGGGTGAGGTCCTGGGCGAACAGGCGGTGGAACCACGCCGGGTCGATGTAGGCGTCGCCGTCGCCCTCGGGCGCGCCGGGGTACGGGCGCACGATGAGGTGCTTCGTCACCGCGGTGTGCCCGCCGCCGAGCTCGTTGGCCGCGGCGACGCTCTCGCCCGCGGCCGGCGCGTACGCCGCGACGTACACGAGGCCTTGCACATGGGGGTTGCCGGTGGCGGCGTTGGTGATCACGGCGCCGCCGTACGAGTGGCCGACGAGGACCACGTCGCCCTCGATCGTCGAGAGGAACTGGCGCAAGTACTCGCCGTCGGAGATCGGCCCGCGCAGCGGGTTGGAGAAGGCGACGACCGGGTAGCCGCGGGCGCTGAGCCGCTCCGAGACGGCCTCCCAGCCGCTGGAGTCGGCGAACGCTCCGTGCACGAGGACGATGGTCGGCTTCGCCGCGCGGTCGGCCGCCGGCGCGGTGGCCGTGTGGGCGGGGGCGACGGTCAGCGACGCGAGCGCGACGAGCGCGGTCGCGGCCGCCAACCGGGTGAGTCTGGAGTTCATGGGTGCCTCCTGGATCGGATCGGACGCCGTCGATGCTTCGCGGTCCGCGCGGGGCGGTGGACCACGTGAGCCACGTAGTCATGACGTCGGGCCTGCTCGGCCGGGAGTCCGAGCAGCGCCACCTGACGCAGCTGATCGGCCGCGCCCGCAACGGGCAGGGCGGCGCGCTGCTCCTGCTGGGGGAGCCCGGCATCGGCAAGTCCGCCCTCCTCGACGACGCTGTGTCCCGCGCTGCCGGAGTGCGACTCCTCCGCCTGGACGGCCACGAGGCCGAGTCGACGATCCCGTACGCCGGCGTGCAGCGGCTCGCGATCCCGCTGCGCCACCACGTCGACGAGCTGCCGGCGCGCCAGCAGGACGCGCTGCGGATCGCCGCGGGCGTCGCCGAGGGCCCGGCGCCGGACCGCTTCCTCGTGGGTCTCGGCGTCCTCGGGCTGCTCGCGACCGCAGCGGAGGTCGAGCCGATCGTCTGTGCGATCGACGACGCGCACCTGCTCGACCAGGAGAGCCTCGAGGTGCTCGCGTTCGTGGCGCGCCGCATCGAGGTCGAGCCCGTCGGGCTGCTGTTCGCGGCGCGCGAGGAGAACGACGTCCGAGCCCGGCTCAGTGGGGTCCGCGACCTGCTCGTCGACGGCCTGGGGCCCGACGCGGCGGTCGGGCTGCTCACCCGGGCCCTGCCCGACCCCGTCGACCCGGCGGCCGCCACCCAGATCGCCCAGGCGACCGGCGGGAACCCGCTCGCGCTCATCGACCTCGCGCAGGAGCTCTCCTCGGACCGGCTGAGCGCGGTCGGCCTGAGCGTCGACCCGGTGCCGATCGGGCGCCGGCTGGAAGGTCATTACGTACGCCGGGTGCGCGCGGCCGGTCCGCGCGTGCAGGAGTGGGTGCTGCTCGCGGCGGCCGACACCAGCGGCAGCGTCGTACTCGTCCGGGCGGCGGCCGAGGTGCTCGGCATCGACGCGGAGACCGGCGACCTCGCGGAGGTGGCCGGCCTGGTGGAGCTCGACGAGTCGGTGCGCTTCCGGCACCCGCTGGTGCGCTCCGCCGTCTACAACGCGGCCACCGGCGCCGAGCGTCGCCGCGTGCACCGCGCGCTCGCCGAGGCGGCCACGTCGCTCGGGCTGGTCGAGCTCGAGGCGTGGCATGCCGCACGCGCGACGCTCGGGGTGGACCCGGCGGTCGCCGACCGGCTCGAGCGCGCCGCCGACCTGGCCGCTGCGCGCGGCGGCCTCGCCTCGCGCTCCACGCTGCTGGCGCGGGCCGCCGAGCTCACGGGGCCGGGGCCGCTGCGGTCGGCGCGGCTCGTCGGCGCCGCGGAGGCCGCCCTCGGGGTCGGCGCCGCCCAGACCGCCCGGGCGCACCTCGACGCGATCGCCCGGGACAGCACCGATCCGATGCTCCGGGGCCGGATCATCCGGGTCGAGTGCCAGCTCGCCATGTTCACGGTCGATGCAACGATGCTGGCCCGCTGCTCGAGCCTGCTCGTCGAGGCCGCCGACCACTTCCACGGCCGCGACCCGGCGCGCGAGCAGGACGCGCTGCTCCAGGCCTTCCAGTTCCTGATGACCGCCGACCGCCGGGCCGAGGGCATCACCCCGACCGAGCTCGGCCGCCGCCTCACCGCCGCGGCGGCGTCCGCGGACGGCGCCTACGCGACCATGCTGACGGGGATGGGCGCGCTCATGCTGCTGCCGTACGCCGAGGCGGTGCCGCTCGTGCGCGCGGCGTTCGACGAGATCGGGAAGCTCCCCGACCACCAGCTGGCCGGCATGGCGTCGGCCATCGGCTCCCTCGGCACGTTCCTCTGGGACGACGGCGGTCGCCGCGACCTCCTGGACCGCGCGTCCGTCGCGGCCCGGCAGGCGGGCGCGCTCAACAACCTCGACGCGCTCCTCTGGGTCTCGTCGCTCTCCGAGCTCTGGGGCGGGACCGTGCGCCGGGCCGTGGAGGACGTCGAGCACGTCCGCGAGGTGCGGCGGGTCATGGGGTACGACGCCGAGAACGTCATCAACGCGTCCGTGATGGCCTGGACCGACTACCCGCGCGAGCTCGTCCATGCCATCGGCGAGGGCGCCGGAGCCGTCGGGTTCGGCGGCGTCTGGGCGGCGGCGGTCGCCACCCTCGCCACCCGCGACCTCGCCGAGGGCCAGTACCGCGACGCCTACGACAAGCTGCTGCCGCTGGTGGAGGAGTCGTTCCTCCAGGTCGGCCCGACGTACTTCCCGGACTTCGTCGAGGCGGCGGCGCGCACCGACCGGCCCGAGGTCGCCGCCCGCTACGTCGCCGACCTCGAGGGGCGCGCCGGGGTCAACGGGTCGGCGTGGTGCGCGGGGCTCGCGGCCCGCTCACGGGCGCTCGTCGCTCCGCCCGAGGAGGCCGAGCAGCACTACCTCGCCGCCCTGGACCACCTGGACGGCACCACGGCGCGGGTGGACCTCGGTCGCACGCACCTGCTCTACGGGGAGTGGCTGCGCCGCGTGCGGCGCCGGGCGGAGGCGAGCCGTCAGCTGGCGCTGGCCCACGCGGTGCTCGAGCAGGCCGGGGCCGACATGTTCCTGCCGCGCGCCCGGGCCGAGCTGGAGGCGACCGGTGCCGCCGTCGACGCCACGGGACCGGCGCCCCACCACGCGCTCACCCCCCAGGAGCTCTCGATCTCCCGCCTGGCCGGCGAGGGCAACACGAACGCGGAGATCGGCGCGCAGCTCTTCATCAGCCCGAACACCGTCGACTACCACCTGCGGAAGGTCTTCCAGAAGCTCGGGATCTCCTCACGCCGCCAGCTCACCGACCGGCTCGACGGCCTCGGGCACTGACGACTACGAGGTTCACGTGGTCCGCGCTCCCGCCTCCGCCGCGACGCTCGTCCTACCCATCGAGCAAAGGAGCCCGCGATGCCGCACGTGACCGCCGACGACGGCGCACAGATCTTCTACAAGGACCTCGGGACCGACGGGACCCCGGTCATCCTCAGCCACGGCTGGCCCCTGAACGCCGACGCGTGGGAGGCCGCCGCGCTCTTCCTCGCCGAGCACGGCCACCGGGTCATCGCCCACGACCGCCGCGGCCACGGCCGCTCGAGCCAGACCTGGCACGGCAACGAGATGGACACGTACGCCGACGACCTGGCCTGCCTGATCGAGAAGCTGGACCTGCACGACCTCACGCTCGTCGGGCACTCGACCGGTGGGGGCGAGATCGTCCACTACGTCGGCCGCCACGGCACCGCCCGCGTCGCGAGGCTCGTGCTGGTCAGCGCGGTGCCGCCGCTGATGCTGCGGACCGACGACAACCCGGACGGCCTGCCCATCGAGGTCTTCGACGGCATCCGGGCGGGGGAGCGGGCCAACCGCTCCCAGCTGTACCGCGACCTTGCGGACGGGCCGTTCTTCGGGCACAACCGGCGCGGCGACGTCGCGCAGGGGTTCCGGGACGCCTTCTGGCTGCAGTCGATGGCGTGCGGGCACCGGGCGGCGTACGAGTGCATCGCGGCCTTCTCGGCCACCGACTTCCGCCCGGACCTCGAGAAGATCGACGTCCCGACGCTCGTGATCCACGGCGACGACGACCAGATCGTGCCGTTCGAGGTCGGCGGGATGCGCTCGGCCGACCTCATCGACGGCGCCGAGCTGAAGGTCTACGAGGGCAGCGGGCACGCGCTGCCCGACACCGACCGCGACCGGTTGCACGCCGACCTGCTCGCCTTCATCGACGGCTGACCGACAGCCGTCCCACCACCCGAGGAGACATCATGACCGACCGTCCGGACACCATCGTCCTCGTCCACGGCCTCTGGATGACGCCACGCAGCTGGGAGGGCTGGGTGTCGTACTACGAGGCCAAGGGCTTCACCGTGCTCACGCCGGCGTACCCGGGCTTCGAGATCGAGGTCGAGGCGCTGCGGGAGAACCCCGACGTCATCGCCAACCAGACCGTCCCCGAGGTCGTCGACCACCTCGCCTCCGTGGTCGAGTCGGTGGCGACGCCGCCGATCATCATGGGGCACTCGTTCGGCGGCACGCTGACGCAGCTGCTGCTGGCGCGCGGCCTCGGCTCGGTCGGCGTGGTCGTCGACTCCGCGCCGACCGAGGGCGTCCGGGTCAACCCGGTCTCCCAGGTGAAGTCGCTCTTCCCGGCGCTGAAGAACCCCGCCAACCGGCACAAGGCGGTCGGGTTCACCGCCGAGGAGTTCCACTACGCCTTCACCAACACCCTCACCGAGGAGGAGTCGCGCAAGGTCTGGGAGCGGTACGCGATCGCCGCCCCGGGCAACTGGGTCTGGGAGTTCGGCCTGTTCGCGAACTTCAAGCCGGGCCACCAGGACACCTGGGTCGACTACGACGCCGACCGGGCGCCCCTGCTCTTCATCGCGGGGGAGAAGGACCACATCATGCCGCCGTCGGTGAACAAGTCGAACTTCAAGCACTACAAGAAGTCGCCGGCCGTCACCGAGTACCAGGAGCTCGAAGGCCGCGACCACTGGACCTGCGCGGCACCGGGCTGGGAGGCGGTGGCCGACCTGGCGCTCGACTGGGCGCTCGACCACGCCCGCACGGACCGGCCGTGGGCCGCCGCCTGACGCCGTAGCGGTCAGGCGAGCGTCAGCACGACGTCGCCGAGGACGGCCGCACCGTCGCGCTCGCCGCCGGCAACGGTGGCCGAGCCGACGATGCGGTCGTCCTCACGCCAGCCCCGGATGCGGATCGTCTCCCCGGGGAAGACCACGCCGGCGAACTTCACGCCGAAGCCGCCGACCTTCGCGGAGTCTCCGTCGAGCAGCTCGTCCGTCAGGGTGCGCAGCACGACGCCGTACGAGCACAGCCCGTGCAGGATCGGGGCGGGGAAGCCGGCCGCCTTCGCGAACTCGGGGTCGGCGTGCAGCGGGTTGCGGTCGCCGCAGAGCCGGTAGAGCAGCGCCTGCTGGGGCGTCACGTCGTACGTCGTGTCCGTGTCCGCGGCGCGGTCGGGCAGCTCGACGGGCTCGGACGAGCCGCGGTCGCCGCCCCAGCCGCCCTCGCCTCGAACGAACATGGACGAGCGGGTGGTCCAGAGCCGCTCGCCGTCGGGCGAGGTGGCGGTGCCCTCCTGCCAGATCACGGCGGCCTTGCCCTTGTCCCAGATCTCGCTGATCCGGGTGGAGACCGTGGCCGAGCCGGACGGGGGGATCGGCCCGGCCACGGAGATCGACTGCGACCCGTGCACGACCTGGGCCAGGTTGATGTCGCAACCGGGCAGGTCGAGCGGCGGCGGGTCGGTGGCGTGGAAGGTCGGAGCGACCACGCCGAAGGACGGCAGCACATGGAGGTCCGGGCCGTCGAGGGTGTAGCGGAGCGCGGCGGGCGACAGGTTGTCGCCCGGCCTCGAGCCCGCGCCGATGCCGAGGTGGTAGAGCAGCACGTCGCTCTGGCTCCACGAGAATTCGGTCGAGCCGAGCTCGGCGCCGATCGCGACGTCGGGATCGATGGGCACTCAGGTCTCCTGTCGGGGAACGGTGGTTTCGAGACGGTTGCTAGCGCAACCTCCTCAACCACCGGGTCAGTGGTTTCGAGACGGTTGCTAGCGCAACCTCCTCAACCACCGGGCTCGGTGGTTGAGGAAGGCGCGCTGGCGCCTGTCTCGAAACCACCGTCGGCGATGGTCTCGGCGGCCAGGTAGCCGAAGGTCAGGGCGGGGCCGATCGTCGCACCGGGGCCGGCGTACGTGTGGCCCATGACGGCCGAGGAGCAGTTGCCGGCGGCGTACAGGCCGGGGATCACGGAGCCGTCGGCCCGCAGCACCCGGGCGTGCTCGTCGGTGACCAGGCCGCCCTTGGTGCCGAGGTCGCCGGGCACGATCTTCACGGCGTAGAACGGTCCCTCGTCGATCGTGTGCAGTGACGGGTTCGGCTTGACGGTCGGGTCGGAGTAGTACTTGTCGTAGGCGCTCTCGCCGCGGTGGAAGTCCTCGTCGACACCCGCCTTCGCGAACCCGTTGAACCGGTCGACGGTGGCGCGCAGCGCGTCGGCCGGGACGTCGATCTCCCCGGCGAGCGCCTCGATCGACGAGGCCTTGCGGATGGTGCCGAGCTTGTACCAGCGGCCGGGGAAGGGCTGACGCGGGAACAGGCCGGCGAAGATGTAGCGGTTGCGGTAGCGCTGGTCGATGATCATCCAGCTCGGCACGTGGCCGACGCCCGTCGCCTCGCCGTCGTACATCGCGTGCACGGCCTCGACGTACGGCAGCGCCTCGTTCATGTAGCGGCGACCGGCCTGGTTGACGATGATCGAGCCGGGCAGGTTGCGCTCGGCGAGCGCGAACCACGGGCCCGACGGCAGCGGGATCGTCGGGCCCCACCACGAGTCGTCCATCAGGTCGGTCTGCGCGCCGGCCGCGATGCCGGCGAGGATGCCGCCGCCGGTGTTGAACTGCGACCCCGTCGTCCAGTCGACCGACGTCGGCTGCGGCTGGTACTTCTCGCGCATCTCGAGGTTGCGCTCGAACCCGCCGCTGCCCAGGATCACGCCGCGCCGCGCTCGGACGACGTGTTCGCTGCCGTCGTGCTGCACGCGGACGCCGACGACGCGGCCGTCCTCGATCACCAGGTCGGTGAGCTCGGTGTCGTAGTGGACGGGCACGCCGGCGTCGGACAGGCCCTTGCGGAGCCCGATCGCGATCGCGTTGCCCATCGCGTACATCTTCTGGCCGCGGAGCAGCGAGACCATCCGGCGCAGGAAGATCTTCATCATCGTGACCGGGCCGCGCAGCGTGCGCAGGCCGAGGCTGATCTTCCGGAAGTCGGCCTGCGTGACGATCATGTTCGCCGGTGCCTTGGTGTACTGCGGGTGCAGCCGCTCGAGCTCGTCGCCGAGGAAGCGCGCGTCCATCGGGACCGGCTCGCAGGAGCGGCCCGCCGGCCGGCCGCCCGGGGCCTCGGGGTGGTAGTCGGCGTACTGCGGCACCCAGGTGAACCGCAGCGGGGTGCGCTCGCGGATGAAGTCGAGGACCTCGGGGCCGCGGTCGAGGTAGGTGTCGCGGCGGACCTTCGGCACCACGTCGCCCACGATCGAGTCGAGGTAGGTGCGCGAGAGCTCCGGGTCGTCGGCCTGCCCGGCCTTCTTCAGCGCGTAGTTGTTGGGGATCCAGACCCCGCCGCCGCTGCGCGCGGTCGAGCCGCCGAAGTACGAGCTCTTCTCGATCAGCACGGTCTCGAGGCCGCGTGCCTGGGCCGCTAGCGCCGCGGTCATGCCGGCGCCACCGGCGCCGACGACCACGACGTCGACGCTCTCCGCCAAGTCCCGCGGAGGGAGGGGGGTCGTCATGGCCAGAAACTGTAACAGGTTCTACTATCGTCCCGTGACCTCCCAGGACTCCACCGTGTCAGCGATCGGGGCGGCCGTCCAGCGACTGGCCCGGGCCCAGGCCGACCGCGAGCCGTGTGCGCCCGTGCGCGACCTGATCGGCACCGACGACCTCGACGCGGCGTACGCCGTGCAGCAGGGTCTCGTCCGCGCCAGACTGGACGGTGGCGTGACCGTGGTCGGCCGCAAGATCGGCGCGACGTCGGAGGCGGTCCAGACCCAGTTGGGCGTCGACCAGCCCGACTTCGGCTACCTGCTCAGCGACATGGACGTCAGTGCCGGGGCGGTCCCCGGCGGCGACCCCATCTCGATGGCGACGCTGCTGCAGCCGCGGGTGGAGGGCGAGGTGGCGTTCGTGCTCTCCCGCGACATCGACGACGACGAGATCACGCTCGAGACCGTGCGCGACGCCGTGGACGTCGCGCTGCCGGCGCTCGAGATCGTCGACTCGCGCATCGCCGACTGGGCGATCGGCTTCACCGACACCGTCGCCGACAACGCCTCCAGCGGCCTGTTCGTGGTCGGCCGGGAGGGGCGCCCGCTCTCCGAGCTCGAGCCGCGCGACGTCACGATGTCGCTGATGATCAACGGCGAGGAGAGGTCGAGCGGCAACGGGGCTGCCTGCCTCGGCGACCCGCTGGAGGCGCTGCGCTGGCTGGCCGTCCAGGCGAAGCGGTACGGCGACCCGCTGCGTGCCGGCCACCTGATCCTGTCCGGGGCCCTGGGCCCGTTCGTGCCGTTCGCCCCGGGGGACCGGGTCGAGGCGACCATCAGCGGCTTCGAGCCGCTCCGCGTCACATTCGAGGAGTGAGCATGCCAGCCAGAGCCAAGCTCAGCGCCGCCATCGTCGGCCCGGGCAACATCGGCACCGACCTCATGTACAAGCTGCTGCGGTCGGAGGTGATCGAGCCGAGGTGGATGATCGGCGTCGACCCGTCGTCCGAGGGCCTCCGGCTGGCCGCCGACAAGGGCCTCGAGTCGACCCACGAGGGCGTCGACTGGCTGCTGAAGCAGGACGAGCTGCCCGACCTGATCTTCGAGGCGACCTCGGCGTACGTGCACCGGGAGTACGCCCCGCGCTACGAGGAGGCCGGCATCCGCGCCGTCGACCTCACGCCCGCCGCCGTCGGCCCGGCCGTCATCCCGCCGGTCAACGGCGAGGAGCACGTCGGCGCGATGAACGTCAACATGATCACCTGCGGTGGCCAGGCCACGATCCCGATGGTTGCCGCCGTCTCGCGGGCGGCGACCGTGTCGTACGCCGAGATCGTCGCCTCCGTCGCGTCGGTGTCCGCCGGCCCCGGCACCCGCGCGAACATCGACGAGTTCACGCGGACGACGTCGCGCGGCGTGACCGAGATCGGCGGGGCGGCCGAGGGCAAGGCGATCATCGTCCTCAACCCCGCCGAGCCGCCGATGATCATGCGCGACACGATCTTCTGCGCGGTGCCGCCGGACGCCGACCGCGACGCGATCGTGCAGTCGATCGTGGCGATGGAGAAGGCCGTGCAGGAGTACGTGCCGGGCTACCGGCTCCTCCAGGAGCCGCAGATCGACGAGCCGTCCCCGGCGACCCGCGGCCAGGTGAAGGTCTCGATCTTCGTCGAGGTCGAGGGCGCAGGCGACTACCTGCCGCCGTACTCCGGCAACCTCGACATCATGACCGCCGCTGCCACCCAGGTGGGGGAGAACATTGCCCGATCGATCCTCACCCCGTCGAACCCGGAGGCCTGAGATGACCGACATCAACGCACTCACCCGCACCTGGTCGGGCACCCACGGCGACGATCCCTGGGGCAAGCTCGACCTGCGCCTGACCGACACCTGCCTGCGCGACGGGTCGCACCACAAGCGGCACCAGTTCACCGCGCAGGAGTGCCACGACATCGTCGCGGCGCTGGACGCCTCCGGCGTGCCGGTCATCGAGGTGACGCACGGCGACGGGCTCGGCGGCTCGTCGTTCAACTACGGCTTCTCGCGGACGGATGAGCAGGAGCTGATCAGGATCGCGGCGGAGACCGCGCAGCGCGCGAAGATCGCGTTCCTGATGCTCCCCGGTGTCGGCACGAAGGACGACATCCGCGCCGCGCAGGACAACGGCGGCCAGATCTGCCGGATCGCCACGCACTGCACGGAGGCCGACACCGCGATCCAGCACTTCGGGCTGTGCCGCGAGCTCGGCCTGGAGACCGTCGGGTTCCTGATGATGAGCCACACCCAGCCGCCCGAGGTGCTCGCCAAGCAGGCCCGGATCATGGTCGACGCCGGGTGTGAGTGCGTCTACGTCGTCGACTCCGCCGGCGCGCTGGTCCTCGAGCAGACCGCGGATCGGGTCGCGGCCCTCGTGGCGGAGATCGGCGACCAGGCCGACATCGGCTTCCACGGCCACGAGAACCTCGGCATCGGCGTCGCCAACACCGTGATGGCCGCCCGGGCCGGCGCCACCCAGATCGACGGGTCGGTCCGCCGCTTCGGCGCGGGCGCCGGCAACGCGCCGCTCGAGGCGTTCGTCGGCGTCTGCGACAAGCTCGGGTGGGAGACCGGGATCGACTTCCTCCAGATCGTCGACGCGTCCGAGGACGTCATCAAGCCGGCGATGCCCGAGGAGTGCCAGCTGGACCGGATGACCCTGATGATGGGGTACGCCGGCGTCTACTCGTCCTTCCTCAAGCACGCCGGCAACGCGGCCGACCGCTACGGCGTCTCCGGAGCGAAGATCCTGCTCGAGGCCGGTCGCCGCAAGCTGATCGGCGGCCAGGAGGACCAGCTCATCGACATCGCGCTGATGCTGAAGGCGGAGCAGGAGAAGGCGGCCGCCAACTCCTGACTCACTCCCGCGGCAGCGGCCGGATCCGTCCGCTCGCGGCCTCGGGTGGGTCGACCAGCGCCGCGCGAGCGCGAGTCGCGACGTCGTCGGGGAAGGGCGCCGACGAGCGCGCCACGACGTGCACGCCGAGCACCTCCTCGGTGGCCCGCAGCCGCCCGTCGGCGTACATCTCGTGCCAGATCCAGAGCAGCTTGCCGGTGGCACCGATCACGGACGAGCGGACCTCGAGATCGCTGCCGGCCGCCACCTCGTCGAGGTACCGCACGTGCGCCTCCACCGTGTAGAGGGAGGCGTCGTGGGTCGCGCGGTACTCCGGCCCCATTCCGACGGCGTCCATGACGGCGTCGGTCGCGTGCCCGAAGGCGAGCACGTAGTAGGCCTCGGACAGGTGGCCGTTGTAGTCGACCCATTCGTCGCGGACGGGCTCGCGCCAGAGCACGCTCATGCGCGGCCGAGCGCCCGCAGGATCGCGATGACACCCCGGTCCCGCTCCGCGACGAGGTCGTCGATGCTGCGGCCGGCGGCCTCGCGCTCGCACCCGTCGACCACGGCGTCGCGCAGCCCCGGCGTCAGCTCCGGGGCGTCGAGGCGCGTCCACGGCGAGAGCAGCGAGGGGCCGAAGTGGTCGAGCATGTGCGCCATCCCGCCCTGGCCGCCCGCGAGGTGGAAGGTCAGCATCGGACCCTGCAGCGCCCAGCGCAGACCAGGGCCGTCGGTGATGGACAGGTCGATCTCCTCGACCGTCGCCTCGCCCGCCTCGACCATGTGCAGCGCCTCGCGCCACAGTGCCTCCTGGAGCCGGTTGGCGACGAAGCCCGGCACCTCGCGGGTCATCGTGATGACCGACTTCCCGGCCTGCCGGAAGAACTCGGAGGTCCACTGCACGACCTCCGGCGAGGTGGCCGCGCCGCCGACGACCTCGACGAGCGGGATCAGGTACGGCGGGTTGAACGGATGCCCGACGACGGTCCGCTCGGGATGCGTGCACTTGTCCTGCATCTCGCTCATCCCGTAGCCCGAGGTCGACGAGGAGATCACCACGCCCGGAGGCGCGACCGTGTCGATGTCGGCGAGCAGCGTGCGCTTCAGGTCGAGGTCCTCGGGCGCGCTCTCCTGCACGAAGTCGGCCTGCGCGCACGCCGCCGCCAGGTCCGGCTCGTACGTGAGGTTGTCCAGGCTCGCGCCCTCGGCGAGCCCGAGCTCGGTCAGCGCCGGCCACGCTGCCCCGGCCAGGTGTCGCAGCCGCGCCTCGGCGTCGGGCGCGGGGTCCCAGGCGACCACGCGGTAGCCGCGGGCCAGGAAGTACGCCGCCCAGCCGCCGCCGATCACGCCGGCCCCGATGCAGGTGACGGTCCGGACGTCCTCGGGGGCCAGCCGGGTCATCGTCGGCCCCTCAACGGCTCGGCAACGCGAGGATCTCGCGGCCCTCGTCGGGCGTGGCCACGTGGGCACCCATGCTCTCGACGATCGTCCGCGCCCGCTCGACGAGCTGCGCGTTCGTCGCCTTCACGCCCTTGCTCAGGTAGAGGTTGTCCTCCAGCCCGACCCGGACGTGGCCCCCGAGCAGCACCGACTGCGCCACCCACGGCATCTGCATCGGGCCGAGCGCGAACGACGCCCAGACGGCGCCGTCCGGCAGCTGGTTGACCATCGCGGCGAGCGTGAGCGGGTCGGCCGGGGCGCCGTACGGGATGCCCATGCAGAGCTGGTACATCGCGGGCTCGTCGATCAGTCCCTCCTCGACCAGGGTCCTGGCGAACCACAGGTGACCGGTGTCGAAGATCTCCATCTCGCAGCGGACGCCGAGCTCCTGGATCTTCTTGGCGCCCTCGCGGAGCATGTCGGGCGTCGAGACGTAGACGAGGCTGCCCTCGCCGAAGTTGAGGCTGCCGCAGTCGAGGGTGCAGATGTCGGGGAGCAGCTCCTCGACGTGGGGGAGGCGGTCGACGCCGCTCACCAGATCGGTGCCGTCGAGGAACGTCGTGGGGTCGTGGGGGTCGAGCACCAGGTCGCCGCCCATGCCGGCGGTGGTGTTGACGATGACGTCGACGTCCGACGCGCGGATCCGCTCGACCACCTCGCGGTAGAGCGCGACGTCGCGCGAGCCCCGGCCGGTCTCGGGGTCGCGGACGTGGACGTGGACGATCGTGGCGCCCGCGCGGGCCGCGGCGATGCCGGACTCCGCGATCTGCTCGGGCGTCACCGGCACGTGCTCGGACCGGCCGACGGTGTCACCGGCACCGGTCAGGGCGCAGGTGATCATGACCTTCCGGTTCATGGGTGACTCCTTCTCGTCGTGCCGTCCGGTGTCAGTCGATCCGCGGGCTGTCCGCGAGCAGCTTGCGGGTGTACTCCTGCTGCGGGGTCTCCATCACGGTCACGACCGATCCCGCCTCGACGACCCGGCCCGCCTGGAGGATCTCGACGCGAGCGGCGATGGAGCGGACCAGCGCGAGGTTGTGGGTCACGAAGAGCATGCTGATGCCGCGCTCCTTCCGGAGCCCCTCGAGCAGGGCGACGATCGAGCCCTGCACCGACACGTCGAGTGCCGAGGTGATCTCGTCGCAGATCATCACGTCGGGCTCGGCGGCCAGGGCGCGCGCGATCGCGACCCGCTGCCGCTCGCCGCCGGAGAGCCGGCTGGCCTGGTAGTGCAGCATCCCCGAGCCGAGCGCGACCTGGTCCATGAGCTCGACGACGCGGTCGGTGGCCGCCCTGCCCTTGGCCAACCCGAAGAGCTCCATCGGACGCTTGATGATCTGCTCGACGGTCAGCCGGGGGTTCAGCGAGAGGTAGGGGTTCTGGAAGATGTACTGGATCCGCCGGCGGTCATCGGCGCTGCGCCGACGCGCACTCGTGGCCAGGTGACGACCCTCGAAGTCGATGGTGCCCGTCCAGTCCTTGTGGAGGCCGCCGACGGCGCGGGAGATCGTCGTCTTGCCGCTGCCGGACTCGCCGACCAGCGCCACGACCTCGCCCCTGGCCAGGTCGAAGGTCACGTCGTGGACGACCTGCTTGCGTCCGTAGAAGACGTCGAGGCCGGACACGGACAGGATCACGTCGCGCTGCCGGTCGGGATCGGCGTCCGGCACGGTGCCGCGGTTGATGTCCCAGACGCCGATCTCCTCGGCGCGCAGGCACCGCACCTCGTGGGCGGGCGCGACGATGCGCAGCTGCGGGACCTGCTCGCGGCAGGCATCGATCGCGAACGAGCAGCGGTCGTTGAAGCGGCACCCCTCCGGGCGCGCACCCGGGGCGGGCGTGCGGCCTGGGATGCCCGCGAGGGCGCGGGCCTGGCTCAGGTGCGGGATCGAGTCGAGCAGTGCTCGCGTGTAGGGGTGCTGCGGCGCCGCGAAGATCGCGTCCCGCGGGCCGAGCTCGGCGATCTGCCCGGCGTACATCACCGCGACGCGGTCGGCGATGTTGGCCACGACGGCGAGGTCGTGCGTGACGTAGAGCGCGCTGACGCCGTGCGTGCGGCAGAGCGCGGCCATCGTGTCGAGCACCATCTTCTGCGTGGTGACGTCGAGACCCGTCGTCGGCTCGTCGAGGACGAGCACCTTCGGCTTGGGCA
Source organism: Nocardioides sp. GCM10030259 (assembly GCF_042666375.1). Lineage (NCBI taxonomy): Bacteria > Bacillati > Actinomycetota > Actinomycetes > Propionibacteriales > Nocardioidaceae > Nocardioides > Nocardioides sp. GCM10030259. The sequence continues at coordinate 34,474 of NZ_JBHTDF010000011.1, forward strand.
GGAACGCCATCGCCAGCGCGACGCGTTGCACCTGGCCGCCGGAGAGCTGGTGCGCATAGCGCTTGAGGAACTCGTCGTCGTTCGGCAGCCCGACCTCGGCGAGGCCGTCCCGCGCACCCTGCAGCCGCGACTGCGCCGTACCGATGCCACGCAGCTCGAGCAGCTCGACGATCTGCCTGCCGATCCGGATGCTCGGGTTGAGCGCCGAGGCCGGGTCCTGCGGCACGTACGCGATCTCCTCGCCGCGCAGCTTCCGGACCTCCTTCCAGGGCAGCTTCAGCACGTCCCGTTCCTCGATGAGCACCCTGCCGGCGGAGATGACCGCGCCGGCCCGGGCGTAGCCGAGCAGCGAGGTGCCGACCGTGGTCTTGCCGGAGCCGGACTCGCCGACCAGCCCGACGACCTCGCCGGGCCGCAGGACGAGGTCGATGTCGTCGACGACGTCGACCGGCCGCCCCGTCAGGGTGACGCCGAGGTCCTCGACGACGAGTCCGCCCGTGGGCGTGGCCTGGTGCTCGGTGTCCGGGCGCGTGGCGGTCATCAGTCGTCCCCCCGCTGGCTGACCTGGGCGAGTCCGTCGGCCATCAGGTTGGTGCCGACGGTGAAGATCGCGATCATCGCCACCGGTGCCAGCACCGACCACGGCTGGGTGGCGAGGCCGAGCCGGTTCTCGTTCATCATCTGGCCCCAGTTGGCCGCGCCGGGGTCGGAGGCGAAGCCGAGGAAGCCGAGGGCGGCGACCAGCCCGATCGAGTAGGTGAGTCGCAGGCCGGCCTCGGCCAGGAGGGGACCGGTCATGTTGGGCAGCACCTCGGCCACGATCACGCGGGACCGCCGCTCGCCCAGCGCCTCCGCCGAGGCCACGAAGTCACGAGAGACGATCCCGAGCGCGACACCGCGCGCGACGCGGGCCACCCGTGGTGCGTGGGAGGCACCGACGAGCACGATGATCGCCCACGGGGCGGGGTCCTGGAGCGCGGTCAGCACGACCAGCGCCAGAAGGATCTGCGGGAACGCGAGGAGCACGTCGTTGAGGCGCATGATGACCTCGTCCCACCAGCCGCCGCTGTAGGCGGCGACCACCCCGATCAGGATCCCGAGGACCATGCCCAGAACGGTGGCGAGGACCGAGATGACGAGGATGCCCAGCCCGCCGTACATCACCCGGCTCAGCACGTCCTGGCCGAGGTAGTCGGTGCCGAGCAGGCCGGTCTTCGCGTACGGCGCACCGGCGATCTCGTTCTCGCCGTACGGTGCGAAGAACGGCGCGAAGATCGCGAACAGCATGACCAGCACCGTCACGGTCAGGCCCACCGTGAACCGCTTCTGCCGGAGCGCGCGCCGGAAGAAGGACTGCGGCGCCGGGCTCGTCGACGTGGAGCTCATGAGGAGATCGCCGTCCTCGCTCGGGGGGTCAGCAGGATGGAGAGGATGTCCGCGACCAGGTTCACCACGATGTAGAACGCGGCGATGATCATGCTCAGGGCCTGCACCATCGGCACGTCGTGGTTGCGGACCGAGTCGACGAGCTGGCGCCCGACGCCGGGGTAGGCGAAGAGCGTCTCGACGAGGACGACGCCGCCGGCCAGCCAGGCCAGCTGGAGCCCGATGACCTGGATGCCGGGCACGATCGCGTTGAGCAGCGCGTGCTTGCGCATCACCACCGGCTCGGGGATGCCCTTGAGCCGGGCCAGCTCGACGTAGTCGCTGTCCAGCACCTCGAGCAGGGTGGCGCGCACGATGCGGGACACGTACGGCGTCACGGCCAGCACCAGGGTGGCGACGGGCAGCACCATGCCCTTCGGGGTGTCCCACGGATGGCCGGTCTGCGAGACGATCGTGACGGCCGGGAAGATGGTGAAGACCGTCGTCGAGAAGAGCGCCACCAGCAGGATGCCGGTGACGAACTCGGGGATGCCGGCCAGCGCGAGGAGCACCGTCTGGATGACGGTGTCGGGTCGGCGCCGGCGGTAGTGGGCGGAGATCATGGCGAGGCCGAAGGCCAGCGGGACCATGATCACGGCTGCGAGGAAGACCAGCACCAGCGTGTTCACGACGTTGCTGGAGATCTGCCCCCAGACCGGCTGCTGGTTGGCCAGCGAGGTGCCGGGATCACCGGTGAGCAGCCCGCCGAGCCAGCTGAAGTACTGCGAGACCAGGCCCTGGTCGGAGTTCAGCTGGGCCTCGAGCTGCGCCACCCGCCCTGGGTTGGAGTTGTAGTCGCGGCCGAGGATGGCCCGCACCGGGTCGCCGAGGGCAGCGGTGGCCAGGAACACCAGGACGGAGACCAGCCAGAGGCTCAGGACCGCCAGGCCGATCCGGCGCAGCAGCCAGATCGTCCAGGCGGCCGCACCCGAGCGACCCCGAGGAGGAGCGACTTCCTCCAGGGGATCTTGGAGTGCCGCGATCTGGGTCATGTCAGACCGAGACCTTGTTGAACTTGTAGTTGCCGAGCGGGAGGTACTTGCTCGGCTCCAGGCCCTGCACGTTGGCGCCGTAGCCGTCGACCTGCTGGCGGAAGCCCCAGATGATCAGGCCGCCCTCGTCGTACTCGATCTCCTGGGCCCGGTGGAGCAGGTCGGCCCGCTTGGCCTCGTCGAGCTCGGCCGCGGCCTGGTTGACGAGGTCGCGGTGCTCCTGGTTGTCCCAGTGCGTCTCGTTGTAGGTGCCGCCCAGCTCCGGCGGGAAGGTGCCGACGACCGCCTGCGGGATGTAGTTGCGGGTGTTCCAGAAGTCCTGGGCGAACGGGTAGGACAGGTAGTCGTCGTCGTAGAACTCGGTCTTCTTGGTGACCTTGACCTCGACCCCGGCCTCCTTGGCCTGCTCGGCGAAGAGGTTCGCGGCCGGAACCGCAACCGAGCCGATGCCGTCGCCGGTGAACAGCTCGACCTGCAGCCCCTCCTGGCCCGCCTGCTGGAGCAGCGACTTGGCCTGGTCGATGTCCTGCTCGCGCTGCGGCAGGTCGCTGGCGTAGTCCACGTCGAACGGCGCGTAGAGGTCGTTGCCCAGCGAGCCGTACCCGCTCAGCGTCTGGTCGATCATCGCCTGCCGGTCCACGATCAGGCGCATCGCCTGCCGCACCCTCACGTCGTTGAACGGCGCGGTGTCGACGCGCATCGTGAACGGCACCCACTGGCCGCCCTCTGCGATCAGCACGCCGGCGCCGGAGCCCTTGATGGTGTCGATCAGGTTGTACGGCAGGTTGTCGAGCGTCTGGATCTGGCCGGCCTGGAGGGCGTTGACCTTGGCGTTGTCGTCCGCGAAGTCCTGGATCTGCAGCTCGTCGACGAAGGCCGCGTCACCCCAGTAGTCGGCGTACCTGGTGAACGTGCTGGTCTTGCCGGGCTCGAACGACTTGTACGCGAAGGGGCCGGTGCCGACCGGGTTGTTGACATCGAAGTCGGTCGGGATGATGCCGACGGTGTACTCAGCCAGCAGCGAGTCGAGGATCGCGTACTTCGTGTTGAGCACCAGCGACAGCGTGGTCTCGTCGACGACCTTGGTCGACTGGAAGTCGATGATCTGCGAGAGCTGCCCGCCGCCCGACTGCGGCTTCTTCGGGTCGGCCACCCGCTGGAGGCTGAACCACACGTCTTCGGCGGTGACCGGCTTTCCGTTGTGGAACGTGACGCCCTGGCGGAGCTTGATGGTCCAGGTCACGCCGTCCGCGGCCGCATCGACGGACTCGGCCAACGCCGGCTCCAGCTCGTAGTTGTTGTTCCAGAACAGCAGTGGCTCGTAGAGGTTGTTGCACCGCGCGATGTCGGCGGCGGTGACCGGCGCGTGCGGATCGAGGGTGTCCTTGCTGCCTCCGCCGGTGGCGCCGTGGATGAGGATGCCGCCGGAGCTCTGGGCGCCACCGCCACCCCCGCCTCCGCCGCCGTCGTCACCGCCGCACGCGGTGAGGAGGCTGCTGCCCGCCACCGCTGCCGCGCCGATGCCGGAGTACTTGAGTAGCTGGCGCCGGGAGAGAGCCGGGCCTGTGCGAGGGTGGTTCACTTCGTGACTCCTCTGTTTCACTATCCGAACATCGACGAATGTGATCTACGGAACATAAGGACGTCCCGTGACCGGGTCAATGCCTAGAAGGGTGTGATCGCGTGTTGTCTCGCGATACGCAACAAGGTGTGCGTGACGCAACCGGGCGCGAGCGTGAGTCGACGCAGGTGCAGTCCGTGCAGCGGGCGGCCGCCCTGCTCCGCGCCGTGGCGGTGGCGTCCGGCCCGGCGGCGACCGCCACCGCGCTCGCCGAGGCCGTCGGGCTCAACCGCACCACGACGTGGCGGCTCCTCTCGACGCTCGAGCAGCAGCGACTGGTCCACCTCGACCGCGAGACGGGGTGGTACTCGCTCGGCTTCGGGCTCATCGACCTGGCCGGCCAGGCCGGCGACAGCTCGCTGGCGCGTGCGGCGCGCGCCGTGTTGCAGCGGATCGCCACGCAGACCGGGGAGACGGCGGCGCTGGCGGTCCTGCGCGACGGCGCGCTGACGTACGTCGCCGAGGCCGTCGCCAGCGCGATCGTCTCCGTCACCTGGCGGGGCATGGCGGTCCCGCTGCACGCCACGTCGACGGGCAAGGTGCTGCTGGCGTACTCCGGACCCGACGAGGTCACGGACCTCCTGAACCTGCCTCGCGGCGGTCGGCTGCATCGCTACACCGCGACGACGATCACCTCGCGCGCGCGGCTCAGGGAGGAGCTCGCGCGGACCCGAGAGCGCGGGTTCTCCGTGTGCCGCGGGGAGTTCGAGGAGTCGGCCTGGGGCGTGTCGGCGCCGGTCCTCGACAGCGCCGGGCGTGCCGTCGCCGTCCTCAGCATCTGGGGGCCTCCCGACCGGATCACCGGCCAGCGGTTCGACGGCCTCGGAGACGTGGCGGTCGAGGGCGCCGCGGAGCTCGCCGGTCGCTGACCCCGTGGGTCACTGGTGCGTCAGGTGGGCGCGGGCCCGCTCACCGTCGGTGACCGCCTCCACGACAGGACCGAGGTCGAAGCGCACCCGGTGGATGAGCCCCTCGAAGTGGTTGCGCACCGGCAGGTAGTGGTCGACGACCGGCGTGCCGCGGTCGACTCCCACGTTGAACGTCTCGTCGAAGGCGAAGTAGTAGGCGGTGGTGACCGGGATCCGGCCGGACCCGACCGGCGCGTCGTCGACCTCCAGCGTCACGTCTGCGCCGCTGCCGGGAGGGCCGCCGTCGTACTCGAACCGGACGACGAGGTCGTGCCGGCCGGGCGGCATCGGCTCGGCGGCGCGGACCACGGTCAGGTCGCGGCCGACGAAGTTGTAGGCGTAGTGGGGAACCCCGTCGACGACGTAGAGCGACCAGCCGCCGAAGCGGCCGCCCTGGGCGACCACCACGCCGCTGGTGCCGGTGGTCAGCTCGAGGTCGGCGGTGATGACGTGCGAGCGGTTCTTGGTGTTGGGTGCCGCCTCCTCGGTGAGCCGCCCGACGCGGGGGCCGAACGACAGCGTCGACCGGCCGTGGTGCAGCTCGAGCCGGCCGGCGACGGACGGGTTCTCGCGCTCGGTGACCCGGTCGTCGAGGGGGAGGACGTGGTGTCGCTCCGCCTCGCGGTCGAAGATCCGCTGCAGGTCCCGGAGCCGCTCGGGGTGCTCGCCAGCGAGGTCACGCGCCTGAGTCCAGTCGTCGGCGTGGTCGTAGAGCTCCCACACGTCCTCGTCGAACGGTCGCTTCGGCGTGTCCACCATCTCCCAGGGCACGCCGTGCCGGGTGACCGCCGTCCAGCCCTCGTGGTAGACGCCCCGGTTTCCGATCATCTCGAAGTACTGGGTGGTGTGCCGGTCGGGCGAGTGGGGGTCGTCGAACGTGTAGGCCAGGCTGGTCCCCTCGATCGGCTGCTGCTCGACCCCGGCGAACGTCGCCGGCACCTCGAGCCCGGCGGCCTCGAGGATGGTCGGCAGCACGTCGATCACGTGGTGCCACTGGTGCCGGATCTCGCCCCTGGCCTCGATGCCGTTGCCCCAGCGCACGATCATGCCGTCGCGGGTCCCGCCCAGGTGCGCGAGCTGCTTGGTCCAGGGGTACGGCGTGTTCATCGCCAGCGCCCAGCCCGCCGGGTAGATGGCGTACGTCGTGGGGTCGCCGAGCGACTCGAGGCGGGCGGCCATGTCGGCGGTGTCGTCCTGGATGCCGTGCCCGACGAGGTGCTCGCGGAACGTGCCGCGTGGACCACCCTCCCCGGACGCGCCGTTGTCGCCGAGCAGGTAGAAGACCAGGGTGTCGTCGAGGACGCCCATCTCCTCGAGAGCGTCGACCAGCCGGCCGACCTGGACGTCGGCGTGCTCGGCGAACCCGGCGTACGTCTCCATGAACCGCGCCGCGACCCGCCGCTCGGTCTCGTCGAGCTCGTCCCAGCGGGGGACTCCCTCCGCCCACGGCGCCAGCTCGGCCGACTCCGGCACGATCCCGAGCTGCTTCTGGCGCGCCAGCGTCTGCTCCCGCTGAGCGTCCCAGCCGGCGTCGAAGCGGCCGGCGTACCTGTCCCGCCACTCGGGTGCGACGTGGAACGGCGCGTGCGTCGCGCCGAGCGCGAGGTAGGTGAAGAACGGACGGTCCGGGGTGATCGCCTGCTGGTTCTCGACCCAGGAGATCGCGTGCTCGACGAGGTCCTCGGACAAGTGGTAGCCGTCCTCCGGGAGCCGGTCGGGCTCGATGGCGTAGCGGCCCTGGTAGAGCTGCGGGTACCAGTGGTTCATCTCCGCGCCCATGAAGCCGTAGAAGTAGTCGAAGCCCTCGCCCATCGGCCACCGGTGGAAGGGGCCGGACGGGCTGACCTCCACCGGAGGGGTCTGGTGCCACTTGCCGATCGCCGCGGTGCAGTAGCCGTTCCCACCGAGGATCTGCGCGATGGTGGCCGCGCTCGCCGGGCGGTAGCCGTGGTAGCCCGGCTCCGGCGTGGACATCTCGCTGGTGACGCCCATGCCGACGGAGTGGTGGTTGCGACCGGTCATCAGCGCCTGGCGGGTCGGCGAGCACAGGGGAGTCACGTGGAACCGGGAGTAGCGCAGTCCCTCCGCCGCCAAGCGCTCGGCGGTCGGCATCTCGCACGGGCCGCCGTACGCCGTCGACGCCCCGAAGCCCATGTCGTCGATCAGCACGACCACCACGTTGGGTGCACCGGACCCGGCACGCACCGGGCGGATCGGCCGGGCGGTCGTGTCGACGTCGAGCGGGAGCCGGGTGCGGTCGGTGGCGGTCACGATCCGAGATCCTGCACGCCGCGACGGCCTCGGCGCCAGAGGCTCAGCGTCCCTTCCACACCGGCTTGCGCTTCTCGGCGAACGCCTTGAATCCCTCGACGCCGTCCTCGGAGGAGTAGAGCGTCGCCACGGTCGGGAGGGTGCTCGAGGTGACCAGGTCCAGGGCCTCCTGGAAGCGCAGGGACTCCGCGACCCGGGCGGTCTCCTTGATCGCGGCGAAGACCAGCGGCGGGCCGGTGGCCAGCAGGCGCGCGGTCTCCCAGGCGCGGTCCCGCACCGCTTGCTCGTCGCGCAGCACCTCGTTGACCAGGCCCCAGCGGGCTGCCTCCTCGGCGGCCATCCAGCGCCCGGTCAGGAGCAGCTCCATCGCGACGTGGTACGGCATCCGCTTGGGCAGCTTGATCGTCGCCGCGTCGGCGAGCGTGCCGGCGTTGATCTCCGGCAGCCCGAACTGCGTCACCGCGGATGCGTAGATGAGGTCGCAGGACAGGGCCAGCTCGAAACCGCCGCCCATCGCCAGCCCGTGGACGGCGGCGATGACCGGCTTGTTGAGGTCGGGCAGCTCCTGGAGGCCGCCGAACCCGCCGACCCCGTAGTCGCCGACGACGGAGTCACCGTCGGCCGCGGCCTTGAGGTCCCAGCCGGCGCAGAAGAACCTGTCGCCCTCGGTGCGCACGATCGCCACCCGCAGCCCCGGGTCGTCGCGGAACGACGCGAACACCTCGCCCATCTCGCGGCTGGTGGCGAGGTCGATGGCGTTGGCCTTCGGGCGGTCGAGGGTGACCTCGAGGATCCCGTCCTCGGCGCGGGTGGTCAGAACGTCGCTCATGTCAGGCTCCCAACGGTCGCAGCAGCGACCGGCTGATGATGTGGCGCTGGATCTCCGACGTGCCGTCCCAGATCCGCTCGATCCGGGCGTCCCGCCAGATCCGTTCGAGCGGAAGCTCGTCCATCAGGCCCATGCCGCCGTGGATCTGGATCGCCTCGTCCGACACCATCGCGAGCATCTCCGTCGCCTTGAGCTTGGCCATCGCGATGTCGGCGTCGGTGGCGATGCCCTGGTCGTACCGCCAGGCGGCGTGCAGGGTCATCAGCTCGGCGGCCCGCAGCTCGGTCGCCATGTCGGCGAGCTTGAAGCCGATGCCCTGGAAGCGCCCGATCGGCTGGCCGAACTGCTCGCGGGTCGCCGCCTGCTGAACGGACAGCTCCAGCGCCCGCTCGGCCCGTCCGAGGCAGGACGCCGCGACCTGCAGGCGGGTCGAGCCGAGCCACGTGCCGGCCAGCTCGAAGCCCTTGCCCTCCTCGCCGAGCAGCGCGTCGGCGCCCACCTGCACGTCGTCGAAGTCGAGGATCGAGTTGGTGTAGCCACGGTGCGAGACGTTGCGGTAGCCGGGATGCACCGTCAGGCCCGGGGTGTCGAGGTCGACCAGGAACGTCGACATCTCCGGCCGGCCGGCGTCGTCCGTCCCCGTCACCGCCACCAGGATCACGAAGTCCGCCTCGTCGGCGTGGCTGATGAAGTGCTTGGACCCCTTGATCCGCCAGCCACCCTGCCCATCACTGGCCTCGCGGGTCGCCTTCGTGCGCATGCCGCGCATGTCGGACCCGGCGCCCGGCTCGGTCATCGCCAGGCAGTCGATCTTCTCGCCGCGGACGCACGGGTAGAGGTACTTCTCGCGCTGCGCCTCGGTGCCCGCCAGCAGGATGTTCGACGGTCGTACGACGCCCGTGTAGTGCAGCGCGTAGTTGGCCCGGCCGAGCTCCTTCTCGTAGAGCACCCAGGTGACCGTGTCGAGACCGGCGCCGCCGACCTCCTCGGGCATGTTCGCGGCGTAGATGCCGGCGGCCAGCGCCTTCGCGCGGATCTGCGCGGCGAGCTCGGGCCTCAGCACGCCCGTGCGCTCGACCTCCGCCTCGTGGGGGAGCAGCTCACGCTCGACGAAGGCGCGGGTCACCTCCACGATGCTGCGCTGCTCGTCGGTCAGCCCGAAGTCCATCAGCTTCCCTTCCCTGCGAGTGCGGCCGCGGCCGCACCGCGGCCGGTCCGGACGGCGCCCTCCATGTAGCCCGCGACCCACTGGTCGGAGCCGCAGACGTAGAACGGTGGCTCGTGGGTGCCGTGCAGCGGTCCGACGGCCAGCACGTCGCCCGGTCGCCAGTTCGTCACGTAGCCCTGGGTCCAGGGGTCGGTGCCCCAGAGCCGGGTCCAGGTCTGCCGAGGCGCGGTCGCCTCGGGCCCGAACAGCTCGGCCACCTGCGCCAGCGCCTCGCGGGTCCGCGTCCCGGGGTCGGCGGCCAGGAAGGCGGCGTACCGCTCCGGGGGGACCAGCGCCGACAGCACGCCGTGCTGCTGCGGCCAGGTCGACCCGAGGACACCCTCGCTCTCGGACAGCGCATTCTGTCCCCGCTCGCGCCAGAAGGGCTCGTCGTACGCCGCCACGAACTTCGCGGCGAGGGCGTGCCGCTGACGCCGGAGGGACGTCAGCCGGGGCTCGCTCACGCCCTCGATGTCGATGTCCCGCGCCGGCCCGGCCGGCACCGCGACGACGACCGCGTCGGCCCTCAGCTGCTCGCCGGCGCCGGTCGTCACCACGCTGCCGGACGACGAGACCCGGATGCTGCTCACCGGCGTCGACAGGCGCACGTCGCGCAGCCCCGCGGCCATCGTCGACGCCACGGTGGCCGAGCCCTCGGCGACCCGGAGGTTCTCCCACTGCTCGACGTCGTAGCTGCCGGTCGTCCCGCCGACGACGATCTTGCGGGCGTAGGCGAAGAGGCTCTGCCGCTCGATCGAGCCGTCGGCCAGGCCCAGGTGGACGAGCTCCCAGAGCCGCAGCACCCCGGGCGAGGCGCCGACCTCGCGCAGCCACTCGCCGACGCTGATCCGGTCCAGCCGTCCCAGGTCCGGGCACGACCAGGGGTCGTCGGGGTCGATCGAGGCCAGTACCTTGTCGAGCGCGGACTCGACCTGGTCGTAGGACGACCGGTCGGCCGGCGTGCACCAGGACGGCCAGTCGCCGACGTCGACCGAGCCCGGTACCTGGCGGGTGATCTCGCCCGGCTCCGCGACGTACGACGCCGTGACGGTCAGCCCGAGCTCCTCGACCAGTCCGAGGTAGCTCGTGTGGGCACTGCCGACCACCTCGCCACCCAGCTGGACCCGCCGGCCGTCGTCGAGCTCGACCTGCTCGACCCGCCCACCGACCCGGCCCCGGGCCTCCAGCACCGTGACGCGGGCGCCGCCGGCTTCGAGGTCGCGCGCGGCGGCCAGGCCGGCCAGGCCGGCGCCCACGACGACGACGTCCGCGCGCGTCATGTGAGCACCACCGTGTGCTCGGGCAGCCAGCCGATCTCGACGCGGTCGCCGGGGTTCCACCGGTCCTCGGTGCGCATCCGCGGGAGGTTCTGCTCGAGGACGGTGACGGTGAGCTCGGAGGTGATCGAGACGACGTACTGGGTGGTGGATCCGTGGTAGCTGGTCGCGACGATCGTTCCGGGCACCCGGAACATCGCCGGGGTCAGGTCGGTGAGCCAGATCTTCTCGGGACGGACCGCCACGCTGACGGCGTCCCCCTCGGCCGAGGTGCCGTGGCCGGGCGCCGGGATCTTGAACGTGTCGCAGACGGTCACGTGGCCGGAGGACCAGGTGCCGTGCATCAGGTTGCTGGTGCCGATGAAGCCGGCCGCGAACACCGAGGTCGGGTGCTCGTAGACGTCCTCGGGCGTGCCGCACTGCTCGATGACGCCCTGGTTCATGATCGCCACCCGGTCGCTCATGCTGAGCGCCTCGTCCTGGTCGTGGGTGACGAAGAGGAACGTGATGCCGACCTCGCGCTGGATCGCCTTCAGCTCGGCCTGCATCGCGTGCCGCAGCTTGAGGTCGAGCGCGGCCAGCGGCTCGTCGAGCAGCAGCACCTTCGGCTCGTTGATCAACGCCCGGGCGAGCGCGACCCGCTGGCGCTGGCCACCGGACAGCCGGCTCGGCCTCTCCTTGCCCCGGTCGCCGAGCTCGACCAGCTCGAGCATGTCGGAGACGCGCCGGTCGAGCGTGCGCCGGTCGAGCCCCTTGCGGCGCAGGCCGAAGCCGACGTTCCCGCGAACGTCGAGGTGCTCGAAGAGGGCGTAGCTCTGGAACACGGTGTTGACGTCGCGCTGGTGCGGTGGGGTGGCGGTGACGTCCTCGCCGTCGACGACGATCGTGCCCGCAGTGGGGTCGCCGAAGCCGGCGATCATCCGCAGCGTCGTCGTCTTGCCGCATCCCGACGGGCCGAGCAGGGAGAAGAACTCGCCGCTCGCGATGTCGAGGTCGAGGTCGTCGACGACGGTCGCGCCGCCGAAGACCTTGGTCAGGCCGCGCAGGGACACCGAGGGGGTGCTCACCGACGATCACCTCCGGCGATCAGGTCCAGGCTGGAGCTCCCGCGGCTGAACAGGCGCGGGAGCAGGAGGGCGGCCACGATCAGCGCGGCCGAGGCGAGCAGCATCAGCGTGCCGATCGCGTTGATGGCGGGGGAGACGCCGAATCGGATCGAGGAGTAGACCCGCACCGGCAGGGGCTGGGGGTCGACCCCGGTGGTGAAGAACGCGAGCACGAAGTCGTCGAAGACCAGGGCGAAGACGAGCAGCCCGGCGCCGAGCAGGGCCGGGGCGAAGGTGGGGATGGTCACCAGGCGCAGGGCCTGGAACGGCGTGCAGCCGAGGTCGCGAGCCGCCTCCTCGACCTCGAGCGCGACGCCGGCCAGCCGGCCGCGCACGATCACGGTGACGTAGGCGATCGAGAACGTGATCTCGGCGAGGATGACCGTGGTCATCGAGAGCTTGAGCCCGATCCCGGTGAACAGCAGCAGCGCGGCCACCCCGGTGACGATCTCGGGGGTGACGAGGGGGAGGAGGGTGACCGCTCCGATGACCCGGCCCCGGCGCGACCGGACCCGCTCGAGACCGAGCGCGAGCATGGTGCCGAGCACGAGCGAACCGAGCGTCGCGACGGTCGCGATCTTGAGGCTGGCGACCAGCGAGTCGAGCAGGGCCTCGTTGTGGACGAGGTCGTCGTACCACCGCAGGCTGAAGCCGGAGAACGACGAGAGCGACTTCCTGTCGTTGAAGCTGAACAGCGCGACGGCGAGGATCGGCAGGTAGAGCCAGGCGAAGAAGCAGATCGTCACCACGACGGCGACGAGCGGCTTCCGCTCGAGCCCGCGGCTGCGCGCCATCACCGCTCACCGCCTCGCGTCGCGGTCGCCCGGAGGTAGGCGACCATGAGCACGGTCAGCGCGGCCATCATGCCGACGGTCAACGCGGAGCCCAGCGGCCAGTTCTGTCCCTCGGCGAACTGCTGCTGGACCAGGTTGCCCATCATGTAGGTGTTCGCGCCGCCCAGCAGCTGCGCGCTGACGAAGTCGCCGAGCGCCGGCAGGAACACCAGCAGCACGCCGCCGTACAGGCCGGCACGGGTCGCCGGCAGGGTCACGGCGAAGAACGTGCGGACCGGGCTGTGGTAGAGGTCCTTCCCGGCCTCGATGAGCGAGGTGTCCAGCCGCTCGAGCGACGCGTAGACCGGCAGGATCATGAAGACCACGAACCCGTAGACGAGGCCGCCGATCACCGCCCAGGGCGTGTTGAGGAACGTGATGCCCTCGCTGATCCCGGTGCTGCGCAGCGCGCTGTTGGCCAGGCCGTCGTCGGAGAGCAGCGCCTTCCAGGCGTACATCCGGATCAGGTAGCTGGCGAAGAAGGGGACGACGATCGCCGCGATCAGGGCGTTCTTGTAGCGCCCGCCGTGCAGCGCGATGGCGTAGGCGACCGGGTAGGCGATCAGCGCGGAGATCACCACGGTCGCGAGCGCGTAGACCAGGGAGCGCAGGAAGAGCTCGAGGTAGACCTCGTTCCAGATCGCGCGGTAGTTGGCGGTGCTGGTCGCGAACACCGGGTAGCCGTCGTTGGTGGTGCGGCCGAAGGACAGCAGGACGATGATCCCCATGCTGGAGACGAAGAAGAGCACCATCCAGGCCGTCGGCAGCGCGAGCAGCCAGCCCCACAGCGTCGTGCGCTGAGCGGACCGCGGCGCCCGCTTCGCGACCTGCTCGACGCCGGCCACCTCAGCTCGCCTTCACCTCGGTCCACACCGCCGCGCGGCGCTGGACCTCGTCGGTGCCGAGGAGCCGGAAGACGTTCTCGTTCTCCAGGTCGGAGATCTCGACGTTGCAGGCCGGCACGTCCTTCGCGAGCTCGGCGAACGCGGGCAGCGCGTCCTTCACCGGGAACGGGTAGTAGAGGTACTGCATGTTCTTGATCGCGTTCTCGGGCCGCAGCAGGTAGTCGATGAAGACCATCGCCGTGCCCGGATGCTCGGCATTCGTGGGGATCACGTAGGCGTCGGAGTTGATCGGCGTGCCCTCGCTGGGCGACTCGAAGTCGTACGCCGTCGGGTCGTCGACCAGCCCCTCGCGCAGGTAGAGGAAGTCGCCGCTCCACATGTGGTGGATCCACGCGTCGCCGCTCACCATGTTGTTGACGTCGTCGGAGGAGTACGCGCGGAGGTACTCCTTCTGGCTGATCAGGAGGTCCTTGATGTCCTCGAGCTCGGAGGGCTTCGCGGTGTTGACGTCGTAGCCGAGCAGCAGCGCGGCCATGGCCAGCGCCTCGTCCTGGTCGTCGAGGGTGAAGATGCGGTCGCGGCCCTCGTCGTTCCAGAGGTCCTCCCAGCTGCCGGTCATCGTCGCGACCCTGTCGGTCCGCCAGCCGATCCCGGTCTTGTAGACCGTGAAGGGGATCGACGCCGCGGACCCCGCGTCGTACCAGGGGTCGTTGAAGTAGGACCCGGAGTAGAAGACCTGGTCGGCGTTCTGCAGCTGGGCCGGGTCGATGGCCCGGAGCTTCCCCTCGCGCCGGAGCTTGACGACCCACTTGGCGATCGGGAAGACGATGTCGTACTGGTTGCCGGCCGCGATCTTGGCGTACATGCCCTCCATCGAGTCGTAGTTGGACTCGATGACCTTGACGCCGTACTCCTTCTGGAAGCCCTTCACCACGCTCGGGGCGAGGTAGTCGGCCCAGTTGAAGTAGACGAGGTCGCCGTCGATCTCGGCCTTCGCCGACTCGGGGAGTGGCGCGTCGGCGGGCGCGTCGTCGCGGATGTAGGCGCAGCCGGGCAGCGCCAGCGACGCACCCAGCGCGAGGCCGCCGGTCAGGAGCCCCCGTCGTGTCGGGCGGGGCGGCTCGAGACCGGGGCGGGGGGTCACTCCTCGGCCCCGCCTGCGACCGTCGCTGGTGCCGGGAGCGGTCCGTCGTGGCCGACCAGGACGCCGACCGTGGCGGCTATGGTCGCGCGCGCTTCGTCGATCCCGAGGTTCGGGTCCCGCGCGAGGACCCGGGCCCCGAGGCCGTCGGTGAGGGCGATCGCAGACTCGGCCACGGACCGCGGCTCGAGCGTCGTGGAGAAGACCCCCGCGGACAGGCCCTCGCGGACGATGTCGGCGACGGTGCCGTAGAGGTCCTCGTAGAGCTCGGCCCCGACCTTGGCGAGGTGGGGGTCCCGGATGCACAGCAGGGCCAGCTCCTGCCAGAGCAGCCACTCGGCGGCGCGCTGCTCGTCGCTCGGCAGGCACCGGTCGAGGAACGACGACAGTCGCTCGGCCGCGTCGTCGCCGGCGGTGTCGAGAGCGTGCTGGTTGAGCTCGGCCGAGACGGCGTGCGAGTAGCGGAGCACCTCGGCGAAGAGGAGCTCCTTCGTGTCGAAGTGGTAGTGCAGCAACCCCGCGGACACGCCTGCGGTGCGCGCGATGGCGGCCATGCGGACCTGCGCGAGCCCGTCCCGGACGATGCACTCGGCGGCGGCCGCGAGGATCTTGTCGCGGGCGTCGGCGGCGGCCCGCTCGCGTTGGGTCTTCGGCACCCGGCCTCCGTTTGACTGGTCAATCAGTCAGGCGATGCTATGGTCGGCGCCGTGAGGCGTCAAGGATCGCCGGTGGCGTCGGCACCCGCATCCTGGGACGCGCTCTTCGCCCCCCGGGCGGTCGCGATCGTCGGCGCCAGCGCGGACTCCGCCAAGTGGGGCCACATCCTCAGCCGACGGGCCTTGGCGTCCCCGGGGGACCGCACGGTGTTCCTCGTCAACCGGAACGGCGGCGACGTGCTCGGCCGCCCGACCCATCCCACGGCGCGGGCGGCGGCGGACGCCCACGGGCGGCCGATCGACCTGGCCGTGCTGTGCGTGCCGGCGACCGGCTTCGTGGCGGCGGTGGGCGACGCCGTCGCCGCCGGGGCCCGCGCGATCGTCGGGATCACCGCCGGCCTCGCCGAGACCGGAGCCGACGGTGCCCGGGTCGAGGCCGAGGCGCTCGCCCTCGCCCGCGGTGCCGGCGCCATGCTGCTCGGTCCGAACTGCCTCGGCATCGTCGACACAGGTACGGGCCTCCAGCTCGCCCACGCCGTCCTTCCGGCGGGGGACGTCGCCGTCCTCAGCCAGAGCGGCAACCTCGTGCTCGACCTCGCCGGGCTCCTGGAGGCCCGGGGCCTGGGCGTCTCGCGGTTCGTCTCGCTCGGCAACCAGGCGGACCTGGGGCTCGTCGACCTCCTCCGTGCATGTGTCGATCACGACGGGACGCGTGCCGTCGCCGTGTACACCGAGGACGTCGTCGACGGTCGCGCCTTCATCGAGGCCGCCCGCGCGCTGGGGCACGCCGGCAAGCCGCTGGTCGTGCTGGCGCCCGGACACAGCGAGGCGGCGGTTCGCGGCGCGGCCTCACACACCGGCTCGCTGACCAGTGGCTCGCGCGTGATGGACGCGGCCTGCGCGGCCGTCGGGGCACATCGCGTGCACCACCCGACCCAGATGGCCGACCTGCTGGTCGCGCTCCGCGAGCAGCGACGGATGTCGGGGCGGCGCGTCGCGATCCTGACCGACGGAGGAGGGCACGGCGCGGTGGCCGCGGACGCACTCGCCGCCGTCGGGCTGGCCACGCCGGAGCTGGCCGGCGGCGTGGTCGCCGAGCTCGAGGCGGCGCTGGGGTCGCAGGGCACGGGCGCCAACCCCGTCGACCTCGCCGGCGCCGGGGAGCAGGACGTCGCGAGCTACGCCCGCGGGGTCGAGTGCCTGCTCGGGTCGGACCAGGTCGACGGGGTGCTGCTGACCGGCTACTTCGGCGGCTACGCGACCGAGCAGTCCGCCCTGTCGGAGCCCGAGCTGGCGGCGGCCACCCGGATCGCGGCCGCGGTCGCCGGGCAGGCCAAGCCGCTGGTGGTGCAGACGATCCACCCCGGCAGCCCGTCTGCGGACGTGCTGCGGGCGGCCGGTATCCCCGTCCACCGAGACGTCGACCGCGCGTGCGCCGTCCTGGCGGGACTCGTCCGGCCCGACACCGCGGGCCTCGCCGAGCCGGTGCCGGAGCCCGCGCCGCCCGTCAACGACACGTCGTACGACGCGGTCCGCAGCCTGGTCGCCGGGTCCGGCATCGCCTTCCCCGCCGCAGTGTCCGTCGGGGACGAAGCAGAGCTGGACGCCGCGCTCGCACGCCTGCGGTTCCCGGTCGTCCTCAAGGCGACCGGCCGACTGCACAAGTCCGAGGGCGGCGGGGTGGTGCTCGACCTCGGCGACGTCGACGCCGCGCGGGCGGCGTACGCCGACCTGGTCGCGCGGCTGTCCCCGCCGGCCGTCTCCGTCGAGGAGATGGCCGATGTCCCTGGCGGGGTTGAGCTGATCGTCGGGAGCGTCCGCGACCCGAAGTTCGGCGCGGTCGTCATGGTCGGGCTCGGCGGGGTCTTCACCGAGGTGCTCGATGACACCGCCTGCGCGATCGCACCGGTTTCGGTCGAGGCCGCCCGGGGGCTGCTGCTGTCCCTGCAGGGCGCCCCGCTGCTCCGTGGGGCCCGTGGGCGCGCGATCGTCGACGTGGACGCGCTGGCCACGGTCGTCGCGCGCGTCTCGCGCCTCGCGGCCACCCATCCCGACGTCGCGGAGCTGGAGCTCAACCCGGTGCTCGCCGGGCCCTCAGGCGTCCTGGCGCTCGACGCGCGTGTCGTCCTCGTCGGCGACGTCGCGCAGGTAGCGCTGGTCGAAGCCGTGGACCCAGGAGTCCTTGGCCGGGAAGACGCCGTGGTCGAAGGCGCGTGACGTCACTCCGCGCTGGACGCGCTCGCACGCCTCGTTGTCCTGGTGGGTCACCCGCTCGTTGAACTCCACGATCGGCGACGGGTCGAACGCGGGGTCCGCGAGCGCCTCGGGGCTGAACAGGTACTCCGTCACCAGCCGCGAGCTCCGGGGGCCGGTCGGGAACACCGCCGTCGCCAGGCAGCTCGACCCGTCGACGTCGAGGAACATCGTCGGATAGACGCCGGCGCCGTAGTAGGACTCCGGGTCGCCGTCCTGGTGGAACCCCGGCAGCAGCGGCAGCCGCAGCCGCGGGTCGTCGACGATCGCCGTACGCCCGTCGGCCAGGGAGACACCGCCGTCGGCGCGGTCGCTCTCGAAGATGTTGCCCTTCTTGTACGCCGGGACGACGGCGACCAGCTCGGGGTGGATCGTCGGGCAGTGCAGGCACTCGTTGTAGTTCTCGATGACGATCTTCCAGTTGGCCTGCACGTCGTTGACCGTGATGTGGCCGATGCGCAGGTCGGCCAGGCCGAACCTCGCCAGCCCCAGCGGGTCGTCCTGCTGGTCGGCGAGGTGGTCGCGGAGGGGCCGCGGTTGCTCGCGGCCGAGGTTCACGAAGACGAAGCCCTCCCACACGTCGACGTGGACAGGCCAGAGAGACGTCGAGGCACGGTCGATCTCGTCCTTCTCGATCATCGGGGTCGTCACGAGCGTCCCGTCGAGCGCGTAGCCCCACGCGTGGTACGGACAGCGCAGGTGGGTGCGCACCTCCCCGTGGTCGTCGTCGCAGATCCGGGAGCCGCGGTGCCGGCAGACGTTGTAGAACCCGCGGATCCGCTCGTCCTTGCCGCGGACGACCAGGATGCTCTCGTCGGCGATCTCGACGCGCAGCCAGGCGCCCGGCCTGGCCACCCGCTCCGCGCGTCCGACGTACACCCAGTTGCGGTAGAACACCCGCTCCTTGTCGACGGCGTAGGTCTCGTCGGAGTGGTAGGCCGGCCCGGGCAACGTGCTGCGGATCTCGCTCGCCATTCGCTAACTGTACAGTCAGTCAGTTGTGGGTGCCATGGTTCGAGCACCGCTGCACGCGCCGTATCCGGTCGGTGGAACGATGGTCGGGTGACCGACTTCGCGGACGAGTGGCGGGCCTGGCGTGACGGCCGGGAGGGGCGTCTGCGGGACGCGCACGGGTGGTTGGCCATCACGGCGATCCACTGGCTGACCGACGATCCGCAGCGCTTCGACGACGTTCCTGGTGAGTGGGTCGGCGCCGACGATCGCGCCCTCGTGACGCTGGCGCCGGGGGAGACTCTCCGCTCGGGGAACGCCGAGCTCGCGGAGGGGGCACACGAGCTCGGGCCGCTCGACTACACCGGCGTGCAGGTCGCCTTCGGCGACGCCATCGCCGAGGTGGCCGGGCGGGACGGCAGCGTCATCGTGCGCCCGAGGCACCCCGACACGCCCTTGCGGCGGGCCTACCGGGGCACCCCCTGCTACCCGCCCGACGCCGCGTGGGTGAAGGCGGGCCGGTTCGAGGCCTACCCGACGGTCGACGGGGAGGCGGTCGGCGAGGTCCGCTTCGTGCACGACGGCGCGGAGCGCCGGCTGGTCGCGTGGGGCGAGTCGGACGGTTCGCTGTGGATCCTCTTCCGGGACGCGACATCGGGCGTCACGACGTACGCCGCCAACCGCCAGCTGCTCGTCGACCCACCGCCGCGTGACGGGACCGTGGAGATCGACTTCAACCGGGCGTTCAACATGCCGTGCGCCTACACCGACCTCGTCACCTGCCCGCTGCCGCCGGCGGAGAACACGCTGCCCTTCGCGGTCGAGGCGGGTGAGCAGATCCCGGACCTCGGAGCCGGCCGGCCATGACGGCGACGAACGTCGAGAGGCCGCACTGGTCGCCGTGGCGGGCCGTGTTCGCCTTCGGGCTCGTGAGCCTGGCGGCCGACATGGTCTACGAGGGCATGCGCTCGGTGGCCGGTCCGTTCCTGGGCACGCTGGGTGCATCGGCGCTCACGGTCGGGATCGTGACGGGCGCAGGCGAGGGCATCGCGCTCGTGCTGCGGCTGTTCACCGGCGCCTGGGCGGACCAGAGCCAGCGGCACTGGCGGCTGACGGTCGTCGGCTACGCGATGACCGCCGTGTGCGTCCCGCTGCTCGCGATCGCGCCGTTCATCGGGGCCGCGGGTGTCGCCGTCGCATCGACGCTGATCCTGCTCGAACGCACCGGCAAGGCGATCCGCAGCCCCGCGAAGTCCGCGCTGCTCGCGCGGATGGCGGTGCAGACCGGCCAGGGCCGCGGCTTCGGGGTGCACAAGGCCCTCGACCAGGTGGGCGCGTTCGCCGGCCCCCTGCTCCTCGCCGGAGTCGTCGCGGTGACGGGGGAGTACTGGCCCGGCCTCGCACTGCTGGCCATCCCGGGCGCCCTGTCGCTGGTGCTCCTCGCCCAGCTCCGCCGCCGCGTGCCGTCGCTCGCGCAGCCGGACCCCGCCGAGGACCCGGCCCCCGCCCCGACGGGCAGGCGGAGCCTGCGCTCCGCCGTGCTCGGCACCGACCTCCCGGGTGTCTTCCACGTGTTCTCGCTGTCCACCGCGCTGAGCACCGCCGGACTGATGACGTTCGGGGTGATCTCCTACCGCCTCGTCGACGCCGGGATCGTGGGCCTCGCCGCCGTGCCGGTCGTCTACGCCCTGGCCATGGCGGTCCAGGCTGTCGCGGCCCTCGCCACCGGCGAGACGTACGACCGCTGGGGGCCGCGGATCCTGCTCGTCGTACCGGTGCTCGTCGCGCTCGTGCCGGCGGCGGCGTTCTCCGACCAGCTGTGGCTGGTGCTGGCCGGGATCGTCGTCTGGGGCGCCGCCACCGGGGTGCAGGACTCGACGGTCAAGGCGTACGTCGCGAGCCTGGTCGGACCGAGCCGGCGCGCGACGGCGTACGGGATCTTCGCGGCGGTCCAGGGCATCGGTGCCCTCGGCGGTGGTGCGCTGGCCGGCGCGCTGGTGGTCGACCACGTCGCGGTGCTGGTGGCCTGCGTCGGCGCTCTCCAGGCCGTTGCCTTCGTGCTGCTCTGGACCACCCTCCGCCGCGCGTAATTCCGGTGCCCGGCGCGGCCGGGTCCGACAGGATGTCCCGGTGGAGCTGAGCATCTCGGTCCTCGCCGACCGCCCGGACCTGATGGACGTCTTCTGGGACATGGAGACCTCGTGGCCGGAGTTCATGCGGCACGACCCGATCGGCAACACCTACTACGCGCTCGTGGAGCAGTTCGCCGACTACGTGCTCGTCGGCCAGGACGAGACCGGCGAGATCGTTGCCAAGGCGTTCTCGATCCCGTTCGTGCTCGACGGCGACGACCTGCCCGACGACGGCTGGGACGGCGCGATCCGGCGCGGGCTGCGCGGGCTGGTGTCCGGGTGGGAGCCCAATGCCATCTCCGCGGTCGAGATCGTCATCGTGCCGGGGCTGCAGGGCACCGGCCTCTCGGGCCAGATGCTCGCGGCGATGAGCGCCAATGCCGGACGGCACGGGTTCGACGAGCTGGTCGCGCCGGTTCGGCCCAACGGCAAGACCGACATCCACGAGCCGATGGTCGACTACGCCTTCCGGACCCGTCCCGACGGCCTGCCCGTCGATCCCTGGCTGCGCGTCCACGTGCGCGCCGGCGGCCGGATCGACCGCGTCGCGCCGCGCTCGATGGTCATCCCCGGCACGCTCGAGGAGTGGCGTGAGTGGACCGGCCTGCCGTTCGACCGGACCGGCCCCGTCGAGGTCGCGCAGGGGCTGGCCCCGGTGCTCTGCGACGCCGAGCACGGCACGGCCGTCTACGTCGAGCCCAACGTGTGGGTCCGGCACCGCACCCCCCGAGGATGACCGCATGAGCACACGAGTCCTGGTCTACGGCGCCACCGGTCACACGGGGCGCTTCGTCGTCGACGAGCTGCTGCGGCGCGGGTTGACGCCGGTGCCGGCCGGCCGCAGCGCCGAGCGGCTGGCCGCCGCCGCGCCGAGCCACACGACGCTCGACCTGCGCGAGGTCGCCCTCGACGACCCCGACCGGCTCCGGGAGGCACTGTCCGGAGTGGGCGCGGTGATCAACTGCGCCGGACCGTTCATCGACACGGCCCTTCCGTTGGCGCGCGCCGCCGTCGCGGCCGGCGCCCACTACCTCGACGTGACCGCCGAGCAGCCGGTCGTGCAGGAGCTCTACCGCGAGCTCGACGGGCCTGCCCGGGAGGCCGGGGTCGCGGTCGTCCCCGCGATGGCGTTCTACGGCGGCGTCGCCGACCTGCTCGTCACAGCCACACTCGACGGCGACCACCGGGCCGACGAGGTCGAGGTCGCGATCGGCCTCGACCACTGGTGGCCGACGGAGGGCACCCGGGTCACCGGAGCCCGCAACACCGCGACCCGCCAGGTCATCCGTGCCGGAGCGCTGGCGGCGCTGGCGAACCCGGCGCCGACCGGCACCTGGGCCTACCCGGAGCCGTTCGGCGAGCAGGCCGTCGTCGAGCTGCCGTTCTCGGAGGTCATCACGATCCACCGGCACCTCGAGGTCGGCGAGCTCCGCTCCCACCTCAACACCGCGGCCCTGGAGGAGCTCCGCAACGCGGCGACGCCGGCGCCGAGCGCGACGGACGAGGCGGGGCGGTCGGAGCAGCAGTTCGTCGTCGACGTCGTCGTACGCCGCGGCGCCGACGTGCGCCGACTCCGCGCCACGGGACGCGACATCTACGCCGTCTCGGCCCCGATCATCGTCGAGGGCGCGGCCCGGCTCATCGACGGCCGACGCAACGGCTCGGGAGCGCTGGCGCCGGGGCAGGCGTTCGCTGCGGCAGACGTGCTGTCCAGCCTGGAGCGCACCGTCGCAGGCTTCGTCGTCAGCTCGCCCGGATGAGCGCGAGCAGCGGCACGTGCTCGCGGGCGTCGCGCTCGGCGCGGCGCAGGAGCTTGGCTGCCACGCCCGCCTGTCCGGTCGCGGTGGCGACGCGGGCGCCACGCCACCGGCAGTAGGCCGAGTCGTGCGGACGGCCGATGGCGTCCCACGCGGCAGCCGCTCCGACCCAGCGCTCCAGCGACGGGCGTCCCGCGAGCCGGGCGAGCTCGGCCGTCCAGGTGGCGCGGAGGGCAGGGCGGTCGGCGTAGGAGGCCGGGCCGCCGAACGGGTCCCTCGCGGCGCCGGCGAGCAGGCCCTGGAGCTCCTGCGCCATCTCGTGGCGTGCCGAGGCGGACCCGGCCGGCGCCTCGGCAACGTCCGCCGCCGCCCGGGCCGCCAGCACCAGCAGGCCGGCGGTGTCCACGGCCGAGTCCTCGACGGGCGTCAGCTCCCGAAGCGCGGCGACGAGCCGGTCGTACGCCGATCGGGCGCGACCGCACCACAGGTCGACCGTCGGGAGGTCCCGCGCGCACTCGGCTCTGTTGGCCGGGTCGACGACGAATGTCCCGGACACCGCATCGAGGAGTCGGGTGGCTTCCTCCGCGCGTCCGCGGAGCAGGTCCAGGATCCCGCGCTCGCTGTAGGTCGGCCACCGGTGCGGCTCCGGCGCCCCTTCGGTCGCGGGATCGATGACGGCCGCTGCCTCGGGCACGCGCCCGGCGCGTCGAAGCGCACTCGAGATGTTGCCGAGCAGGACCGAGGTCAGGAAGTCGTCGATGCCCCAGGCCGCCGCCGCTGAGAGTCCGGGTCGTCCCGCCTCGCGGACGTCGTCGGCGCTCCGGCAGGCGATCAGGAGGATGTGGGTGTGGAAGACCGCCGTGCGGACGTCGCCCACCGGGTCGGGGTCCCTGGTCTGGACGCGCGCCGCCGTCCCGATGTGGGCGAGGGCCTCCTCCAGACGTCCGGTGTCGGCGCTGTGGGCGGCCTGCCAGAGCAGGGCCCTGCGGTGGATGACCGGATCGGCGACCCGGGCGGCCTCGATGGCCTGCGCGTTCGCGGTGACGGCTTCGTCGATGCGGTCGAGCCCGGAGAGGAGAGAGGCACGGCTGAGCAGGGCCCGCGCTCGCGTCGTCGGGTCCCGGTGAGTGACTTCGGCGTCCAGGGCCCGGTCGACCAGAGCGATGCCGGCCTCGGGGTTGCCGACGTTGCCCTGGGCCTCCCCGGCGCACAGCCAGAGATCGACGATCCTCGGCCCGGCGGTGCCGTCCACGCTATCGACGGCCTCGTCGGCCAGGCCGGCCGCCGCCGGCCAGTCGATGCCCTGGAGTGCCTCGATCGCGGCGACGTACGCGTCGACCCTGCGCAGGGGTGGCTCACCGACGGAGTCCACGTCTACCGGCCACAGATCGAGGACGCGTCGCCACTGGTCCGCCTCCTGCGCCGCCGCGAACCGGGCGCCGGCCGCTCGCGCCGCCCGCATCCGCCACCCGATCTCCTCCGGGTCGTCGCCCGCTTGGCGCCAGTGCTCCGCGATCTCCCCGGCCGACGGATCGGGTGCTTCGGCCAGGACGCGGGCGAGTCGGCGGTGCTCGTCCTCGGCCTCTCCCGGGACGAGGCGCCGACGTACCGCCTCCGCGAACAGGGGATGGCGCAGGCGTACGCCGCCATCGCCCGCGGTCCCGACGAGACCGCGGTCGCGCAGCCGGTGCAGGCCACCGGTGAGGCCTGCGGGCGTCAAGCCGGTGATGCTGCACAGCTCGGCGGCGGACAGTGGACGGTCGGCGATGCCCAGGGCCCGCGCGATTGCCCACGTGTCGCCGCCGAGGCCGGCCAGCCGACGATCGAGCAGGTCTCCCAGCAGCGAGGGCAGGACGTCCTCGCCGGGCTGGAGCATCGCCAGCTGCTCGGCGAAGAGGGGCAGTCCTCCCGAGCGCCGGTGGACCCGGTCGACCTCCTCCGGCGCGAGGGAGGCGCCGGCGAGCTCCACCAGCGATGCGGTCTCGGCGCGGGTGAGCGGGCCCAGCTCGAGTGTCGTCACGCCGAGCTGACGGCGGACCCGGTCGAACCACTCGCCGGTCGCAGACGGAGTCGACGGGTCATCCGGCCGATAGGTGGCCAGCAACGGCGGGATCCCCGATCGGACGAGTAGGTGCTCGACGAGGTCGAGCGTGGTCGGGTCGGCCCAGTGGAGGTCCTCGATGAGGACGGCAAGCGGCTTCGTCTCCGCAAGCGCGGACAGCGCCGCTCCGACGGCTGAGAACAGACGCTGGTGCCACCACGGGTCATCGGGTGTCGCCGCCGGCTCGGGGCCCTGGTCGAGCTCGGGAAGCAGGCGAGCCAGCGAGGCCGCGACGTACGGCGGACATCCGCCCACGGCCCGCTCGAACCACCGGCCGTCGGCGACCTCGCGGATCGACCGGAGCACGTCGGTCACCGGGAGCAGCGGGACCTGCGCGGACAGCGGAAGGCAGGAGCCTGCGGCGACGAACACCTCGGCGACCGACCTCACCGCTGTGTCGGCCAACCGGGTCTTGCCGATTCCGGCCTCGCCCGTGACCAGCAGCATGCCGGAGCCGGAGGCGAGGTGCCGCTTCACGACGGCGAGCTCGGCTCCGCGCCCTGCGATCGCGGGAGCAGCCACGTTCGGTGCCGCTGGGCTGCTCGCCGCCAGCCACAGCCGGTGGAACTCCCCGACGTCCCCGCCCATCGCACGCACGAGCAGCTCGAGGAGGCCCCACGACGGCAGCCGCGGGGCAGAGAATGCTGCCGACACGGTGGTGTGCGAGCAGCCGGCCTCGCGGGCCAGCCTCCGCAGGCTCGGCCAGCCGGCTTCGTGGTGGAGCAGGTGGAGCGTGTCGACCAGCTCCCGCTGGGCACCAGGCGGTAGCTCTGGACGTGGCAACCCCTCCATCTGCCCCTCCCCAGCAGCGCATCCCTCCCAGAAGCATCCCCCGGGTGGCCAGTTCTGTCAGGTGTCGTCAACCATGCGGCCGGCCGGGTGACGCTCGCGGTCCACACTCACCCAGGGAGCCAGGACCATGAACGCTTTCACCACCAGGGCGATCCTCGCCACGGCCGCCGCCGCCATCTGCCTTGCCGGGACCTTGATCGGGGCATCGGCGCAGGCGACCACCGACACCTCCTGCGGATCGGGCTCCGCGTCTCGAGAGCTCGGGATCGAGGAGATCGTCGCGCTCCGGAAGGCCCAGATGGCGCGCTACTACTACGAGCTGAACCACTGACCGAGCCTGATGACGTTCCAGGACACCGCGGGCAGGCGCGCCGAGAGGGTGCCGTCCTCGAGCCGGACGTCGGGGTTCGCCACCGGTGCTACGGCGTCCGGAGCCGCCGCGGTGTTGACGGTCTCGATGCCGGCTCCGGGGCGGGGCGCGATCGTGGTGGCCTCGACGACCCGGTGACCCGGGAAGCCGCGCACCAGCGCAGTCAGGTCGACCGGCTCGCTCGTCGATCGGTTGACGGCGAGCAGCGTGAGCGCGCCGGTGTCCTCGTCGTGCGTGGCGACCGCGTCGACGAGGGGTACGTCGCCGTGGGCCGCGGTGTCGTAGGTCGGGACGACCGGCTCGACGCGGAGCACGTCGCCGCGCGCGTGCCGCGCCGCCTGGGCGAACGGGTGGAAGGTCGTCTGCCGCCACGCGGGCCCGCCGGGCTCGGTGCGGATCGGCGCGATGACGTTGACGAGCTGCGCCTGGCAGGCGATGCCGACCCGGTCCGCGTGCCGGAGCAGGGTGAGGAGCAGGCCGCCGACGACCACGGCGTCGGTGACGTCGTAGGTGTCCTCGATGAGCGGGCGGTTCTCCGCCCAGTCCAGGGACGCCTCGCCGCCGAACTCGGCGTGGCGCCAGACGTTCCACTCGTCGACGGCCACGCGCAGACGGTGCCGTGACTTCAGCCGGGCGCCGACGTGGTCCGCGGTCGCGATGACGTCGGCGATGGCGCGGTCGAGCTCGACCGGACTCGCCAGGTGCTCGGCGGGGCTGCGGTGGGTGGGGTCGAGGTAGTGGTGCAGCGAGATGTGGTCGACCGCGTCGTAGCACTCGGCGAGCACGGTCGCCTCCCACTCGCCGAAGGTCGGCATGTGGGGTCCGGAGCTGCCACAGGCGACCAGCTCGATCCGCGGGTCGACGCGCCGCATCGCGTGGGCGGTCTGTACGGCGAGCCGGCCGTACTCCGCCGCCGTCTTCTGCCCGATCTGCCAGGGACCGTCGAGCTCGTTGCCGAGACACCAGACCCGGATGTCGTGCGGCTCCTCGGCACCGTGCCGGCGCCGGAGGTCGGAGAGGTGGGTGCCGCCGGGGTGGTTGCAGTACTCCAGGAGGTCGACGGCCTCCCGGACGCCCCGGGTGCCGAGGTTGACCGCCATCATCGGCTCGACGTCGGCCCTGCGGCACCAGGCGACGAACTCGTCGACGCCGACGGCGTTCGACTCCAGGGCCCGCCAGGCCAGGTCGAGGCGCCGTGGCCGCTCCTCGACGGGGCCGATGCCGTCCTCCCAGCGATAGCCGGAGACGAAGTTGCCGCCGGGGTAGCGCACGATGGTCGGGCCGAGCTCCCGGACCAGGTCGAGGACGTCGCCGCGGAACCCGCCCTCGTCGGCCGTCGGGTGACCCGGCTCGTGGATCCCCGTGTAGACGCAGCGGCCCATGTGCTCCACGAACGTCCCGAACAGGCGCCGGTCGACCGGGCCGATCCGGTAAGCGGGGTCGAGGGTCAGCGTCGCGGTCGGCACGGCGACGGTTCTACAAGGGGTCGGCGGCGATGTAAAGCGACGTTCACACGCCCGCAATCGCCGCCGTCTCGACCAAAACAAGAACGTGTTCTAGTATTGCCGGTGTTCGTCCATGTGACAGGAGATGCGATGTCCCAGGCTGTTCTCGACGGCGTCCGTGACCTGCTTCCCGGCATCCGGGAGCGGGCCGACGAGGCCGAGCGACTTCGCGTGGTCCCCGAGGCCTCGATCAAGGAGCTGGAGGAGGTCGGGTTCTTCCGGCTGCTCCAGCCCCAGCGCTTCGGCGGCCTCGAGGCCGACCCGGTCGACTTCTACACCGCGGTCCGCGACATCGCCGGCGCGTGCGGCTCGACCGGCTGGGTCTCCAGCGTGGTCGGCGTGCACCCGTGGCAGGTCGCGCTCTTCCCCGACGAGGCGCAGCAGGCCGTCTGGGCCGACGACGCCACGACGCGGCTGAGCTCGTCGTACGCCCCGACGGGCAAGGCCCAGCTGACCGACGGCGGCTACCTGCTGTCGGGCAAGTGGAGCTTCTCGTCCGGCTGCGACCACTGCAGCTGGGTGCTGCTCGGCGGACTGGTCTTCAACGACGAGGGCAACGTCGTCGACTTCAAGACCTTCCTGGTGCCGCGGGAGAACTACACGATCGTCGACGTCTGGCACATGGTCGGGCTCTCGGGCACCGGCTCCAACGACATCGTCGTCGACGAGGTCTTCGTGCCCGACGCGTTCACGCTCTCGATGGGCGACACCGGTCGCTGCTTCGGGCCGGGACAGGAGCAGAACCCCTCCGACCTCTACAAGCTGCCGTTCCACTCGATCTTCACCGGCACCATCACCACGCCGATCATCGGCATGGCGATGGGCGCGTACGCCGAGCACGTCGAGATGCAGCAGAAGCGCGTGCGCGCGGCGTACCTCGGCGAGAAGGCGTCGCTCGACCCGTTCGCCGCGGTGCGCATCGCGAAGGCCTCCTCGGAGATCGACGCCGCGTGGGCGCTGCTGGTCAACAACATCCGCGAGGAGCAGGCGCACGTCGCCAAGGGCGAGAAGATCCCGCTCGGCCTGCGGCTCAAGGTGCGTCGCGACCAGGTGCTCGGCACCCAGCGCGCGATCGACGCCATCGACTCGCTCTTCGAGGCCTCCGGCGGCCGCGCTCTCGCCAACGGCACCTACCTGCAGCGGGCCTGGCGCGATGCCCACGCCGGCCGCGTGCACGCCGCCAACGACCCCGAGCGCGCGCTGCAGATGTACGGCGCGCACGAGTTCGGGCACAAGGTCGACCCGGGGATGTACTGAGTGACGATCACCAAGGAGTCAGTCCAGCACTCGGCGAAAGCCGGGGACATCACGCTGAACTACTACGAGGCCGGCGAGGCGACCGACCTCGGGGGCGGCCTGCCGCTCGTCATGCTGCACGGCGGTGGGCCGGGAGCATCGGCGTGGTCGAACTTCGGCAGCGCGCTGCCGGAGTTCGCCGCGTCGTTCCGCACGCTGCTCATCGACCAGCCGGGCTTCGGCGGCTCCGACAAGCCGCCGGTGGTCGGCAACTACTACCGGCACTCGGCCGACCACGTCGTCAAGCTGCTCGACGAGATCGGCGTCGAGCGGGTGCACCTGCTCGGCAACAGCCTCGGCGGCGGTACCGCGATGCGGCTGGCGCTCAGCCACCCCGACCGCGTCGGCCGGCTGATCCTGATGGGCCCGGGCGGGCTCTCGCTCAACCTGTTCCACGCCGACCCCACCGAGGGCGTCCAGCGACTCATGGACTTCGGCGCCGACGCGACCCGCGAGAAGCTGCGGGCGTTCATCTCGACGATGGTCGTCAACCAGGACCTGGTGACCGACGAGCTCGTCGAGGAGCGCTTCGCCGACGCGACCGCGCCGGGCGCACAGGAGGCGATGCGGTCGATGGGGATGTCCTTCTGGAACCCCGAGACCGCCGAGGACGGCATGCTCTGGCGCGAGGCGCACCGGCTCCGGAAGCACACGCTGCTGACCTGGGGCCGCGAGGACCGCGTCAACCCGCTCGACGGCGCGTTCGCCGCCCTCAAGCTGATCCCGAAGGCGCAGCTCCACGTCTTCCCCAACTGCGGGCACTGGGCGCAGATCGAGGCGGCGGAGGAGTTCGCCGAGATCTCGACCGCGTTCCTGGCCCGCCACGTCGAGAGGAGCAAGGCATGACCATCGACATCAAGTCCATGGGCTATGTCCGCGTGGCCAGCACCGACCTCGAGCAGTGGAAGACCTTCGCCGGCAAGGTGCTGGGTCTCGCCGAGGGGCGCGGCCCGAACCCGGAGCACCAGTACTGGCGCATCGACCAGGTCTCCGCCCGCCTCGTGGTGTTCCCCGCCGACGTCGACCAGCTCGCCTGCGTGGGCTGGGAGGTCGCCGACCACCGCGCGCTGCAGGAGGCCCGCGAGCACCTGCAGAAGGCCGGCGTGGAGTTCGAGGAGGGCACTCGCGAGGAGCTCGACGAGCGCCGCGTGCAGGAGCTGGTCCGGTTCTCCGACCCGTTCGACAACGTCTTCGAGCTGTTCCACGGCATCACCTACGAGTCGCGGCCGGTCGTCACGCCGTACGCCGCGAAGTTCGTCACCGGCGACCAGGGGATGGGCCACATCGTGCTGCCGGTGCTCGACGACGTGGAGGCGCTGCGCTTCTACGCCGACGTGCTCGGCTTCCGGCTGCGCGACTCGATGAGCATGCCGGGCGAGTTCGTCGGCAAGGAGCCGGGCTCGAAGGTGTGGCTGCGGTTCCTCGGCGTCAACCCGCGCCACCACTCGCTGGCGTTCCTGCCGATGCCCAACCCGTCGAAGTGCGTGCACATCATGCTCGAGGTCGACGAGCTCGACCACGTCGGCCGCGCGTTGGAGCGGGTGCGCAAGCACAAGGCGCCGCTGTCGGCGACGCTCGGACGCCACATGAACGACGAGATGATCTCGTTCTACGTGAAGTCGCCGGGTGGGTTCGACGTCGAGTTCGGCACCGATGGGCTGACTGTCGACGACGGGCGCTGGGTGGCCCGGGAGTCGACCGCCGTCTCCTACTGGGGCCACGACTTCGGCGCTGGGTCGCAGTGAGACGATCGACTACATGAGCTCGGAGCCCAGTCACGAGATCCCCGAGGGGATGAGCCCCGACGCGCGGGAGACCTGGCCGAGCCCGGAGCTGATCATCTCCTGGCTCGGCGACCAGGAGCTCGACTTCGAGTTCCGGCCCGGCGAGGACGTCGCCGTCCACGACGACCCGGAGGCGGTGTACGCCGCGCGGCGCTTCCGCGACGTGCTGGGCCGCTTCGCCTCGGGCGTGACCGTGGTGACGGGCATCAGCAACGACGAGCCGGTCGGCCTGACCTGCCAGTCGTTCTCCAGCGTCTCGCTCGACCCGCCGCTGGTGCTCTTCATCCCGGCGAAGACGTCGCGCGCGTGGCCGCTGATCCAGCGCTCCGGCAAGTTCTGCGTGAACCTCCTCGGCGCCGACCAGGCCGACATCTCCAACACCATGGCCAGCCGCGGGACCGACAAGTTCGCCGACGTGAAGTGGACCCCCTCGCCCGAGACCGGCTCGCCCCTGCTGGAGGGCGCGATCGCCCATGTCGACTGCGCGATCCACGCCGTGCACGAGGCCGGCGACCACTACGTCGTGATCGGCCGGGTCGTCGACCTGATCACCGACGACGGGGTGGAGGGCGGCGACGCGGATCTCGAGCCGCTGCTGTTCTACCGGGGGCAGTACCGCACCACCGACCCGCGCTGACCTCGCCCTCAGACCAGCGACCGCAGCCGGTCCAGCAGCGAGTCGATGACGGCCTGGGTCACGGCCGGCTCGATCTGCTCGTTCAGGGCCTGCTGGTCGTCGACATTCGCCAGCAGCTTGCGCAGGTCGAGGTCCTCGATCGCGCGGGTGAGCACGTCGTCGGTGGGCAGTGCCGAGTCGATGACGGGGTCCGGGATCGCGCGGATCAGGGTCTCGAGGAAGTCGTTGAGGTCGGCCTGGTCGAGGGCGTCGTCGACGAGCTCTGACGCGGGCGGCAGCGTGCCGTCGTCCCGCATCCGCTCGACGGCCGTCAGCAGTCCGGCCTGCAGGGCCTCGATCTCGGCGTCGGTCGGCTCCTCGGACCGCGCCAGCGAGAGGGTCAGCGCCTCCCGGCTCGTGCCGAGGGTGCACGCGGCCTCGTCGAGGCCGATCAGCACGAGCTGCTCGGTGAGGGCGTCGATCCCCTCGGACTGCGAGGTGACCGAGCGCTCGACGCAGGGGTCGGCGGGCTCGAGCGGCTCGAACGTGCCGCCGCCGTACGCGAGCTGGACGCCGAGCATGGTGCCGACCAGGACGAGGGCGACCACCGGCAGGGCCAGGATCCGGAGGCTCATGAGCGCCTCCGCCACGGCGGTGCGACCACGACGAGGAGCGCGAGCAGGGCGAGGACGGCGCCGGCCAGGAACGAGTCGCGGAACGCCCGGGTCGCCGCCCGCTCCAGCTGGACGTCGAGGTCGCGCTCGAGCTGGTCGGCCGCGGCGCGGAACTCCGGGGACATCTCGGCCGTCGCGAAGGCGCGGTGCAGGTCGGGCACCCGGCCCTCCTGGTCGGTGAGCTCGTCGCCGAGCGCCCGGGCGAGCGCGACCTTGTCTTCGGCGGGCATCGGCGCGTCGAGCACCAGCGCGGTGATCGCCTGCTCGGCGGGGACCTGGGCGTCCATGAGGTCCGCGGTGAAGATCGGGGTGAGGATCGCGAGCCCGACGACGACACCCAGGTGGCGTGCGCTGATCGTCCAGCTCGCGTGCTCGACACGCGGGATGCGCAGGTGCATCGCCTGGAGGGTGAGCTGGTCGATCGTCAGGCCGAGCCCGAGCCCGATCAGTGCCTGGGGCAGGACGGTCCAGGCCAGCTCGGCGGACGGCAGGAGCGCGAGGCCGGCCAGCCCGCCCGCGGTCAGGAAGCAGCCGACGCCGACCTCGACCTCGGGAGGCGGGTCCAGGAACCGGGCGATCGGGCGCGCCGCGAGCGCGGCCAGGGGCACCACCGAGACGGCCAGGGCGGCGGTGGCCGGCGAGTGGCGCCAGCCGTTGACCAGCAGCAGCACCAGCAGGAAGAGCGCCGCGGTGAGAGCGGCCGACAGCAGGGCGAGCGTGAGGTTCGGGCGTACGGCGGGGCGGTGGCGAACCAGCGTCGGCGCGGGCGCCGGGAGCGGCCCGGACCGCACCGACAGCGCAGCCGGCACCGCGAGCACGGCGAACGGCACCTGCACGACGAAGATCGCCTCCCACGAGATGGCCTCCGTGAGCAGGCCGCCCGCGACCGGCCCGGTCGCGGTGCCGATGACGCCCGCCGAGATCCAGATCGCGATGCCGCGGCGCTCGCCGTACAGCGCCACCAGGATCTCGAGGCAGCCGACCAGCGCCAGCGCGCCTCCCAGTGCCTGCAGGCAGCGCGCGGCGATCAGTACCTCGATCGACGGCGCGACCGCGCACCACGCCGACGCGGCGGCGAACACCGCGATCCCGATCGCACCCAGGATCCGCGGCTGGGCGCGCGCGGCGCCGACGGCGGTCGGTACGGCGACCAACCCGAGCACCAGGTTGAAGGAGATCAGCACCCAGGCGACCTGGGACACCGTGGTCTCGAGGTTGAGGAGGATGTCCGGCAGTGCGAGCGTGACGATCGCGGAGTCCGCGAGCACGAGGGCCACGGTCACCGCGATGAGGGGGGCCACCGCACGACGCACCCCGTCATCCTGACAGCAGGGGTGTCGCTACGGCCTCCAGTCGCGTCCGAACCACCGGCGGGCCCGGTCGGCGCCGAAGTCCGACTTGTCCCGGGCGAGGTCGACCGACGGACCCACCAGGCTGCCGACCGGCGGCTGCCCGCTCACGAAGGTCACGTCGACCATCGCGACCTGGTGGTCGCCGAACTCGAAGTAGCACACGCCGCGGCCGTCGTACGTCGTGCCGCTCGCCTCGCCGCGGGCCCGGTCCACGAGCTGGGCGGCGACGACCGCCGCCTGCCCCTCGGCGAACACGCCGGCCTTGGGCGTGCCGACGCTGGTGACGTCGCCGACGGCGTACACGTCCTCGAAGCGGGTGCGGAGGGTGAGCGGGTCGACGGGGATCCAGCCGTCCTCGGTGAGCCCGGACTCGACGACGACCGCGGGCGCCCGATGGGTGGGGACCGCCAG
Source organism: Nocardioides sp. GCM10030259 (assembly GCF_042666375.1). NCBI lineage: Bacteria > Bacillati > Actinomycetota > Actinomycetes > Propionibacteriales > Nocardioidaceae > Nocardioides > Nocardioides sp. GCM10030259. Next base: position 67,579 of record NZ_JBHTDF010000011.1, read on the forward strand.
CAGCAGGTCGAAGGGGATCTCGCCGCCGTCGGCGAGGACGGCGCGGTCCGGCTCGACGGAGCGCACCAGGGCGCCGGGGTGCCACGCGATCCCACGCCGCTCGAACTCGGCGAGCAACGCCCGGGACGCGTCGGGTGCGGGCGGGATCGGGGCCGGGAGCGGCATGACGAGCGCGACCGAGGACCGGTCGAGCAGCCCGCGCTCCCGCAGGTGGTCGTGCACGAGGAGGGCCGTCTCGCTCGGGGCGGGCGGGCACTTGAACGGCGTCGACGTCACCGCGACGACGACCCGGCCGCCGGGGAACGCGTCGATGACCTCGCGCAGGGCGAACGCCCCCGGCACCGTGTAGAACTCGTGGCCGTGCTCGACGAGGCCCGGTGTCGCGGCGGGGTCCAGGTCGGCGCCGAGCGCGACGACGAGGACGTCGCAGTCGAGCGTCCCGGCGTCGGTCTCGACCGTGCGGCCCACCGGGTCGATGACGCGCACGGTCGTGCTCACGAAGCGCACGCCGGGCGGCGCGAGGTCGGCGTACCGGTGGAGGACGTGCTCGGCCGTGGTGCGCCCGAACATCACGTCGAGCTTCGAGAAGCCGAACACGAAGCCCTCGGCCTCGTCGACCAGGGTCACCTCGACCGCGTCCCCGGCCCCCTCGGCCAGGGTGGCTGCCAGCTCGAGCCCGCCGAAGCCCGCTCCCAGGATCAGCACCCGCATGGTCGCAAGGTAGCTGCTCGGGACCGGTGCCGTCCTGCCGCCTCGTCCCTCGGCTGGTCGACGAGGAGCGGCGCGATGATCTCGTCCGTGAGGAACAGGCCGGCGTAGTACGGCACGCCCTGGTCGGTGGGGCCGGAGGGCAGGGCCGACGCGAGGACGACGACGAGGTCCTGGTCGGGGACGACCCGGATCGCCTGGCCACCGAACCCCCAGGCGAGGTAGGAGGGATGTCCGTCGAGCTCGCCGGTCCACCACAGGTAGCCGTAGCCGTTGTCGGCAGCGGCGTACCCCCTGGTGTCGACCTGCGTGGTGGTCGACTCCCGGACCCAGCCTTCCGGCACGAGCTGTTCGCCCTCCCAGGCGCCGCCGTCGAGGTAGAGCGTGCCGATGCTGACAAGATCACGGGGCCGGAGCTTGATGCAGCACGAACCGGCGTTGAGGCCCTGCTTGTCGGTCCACCAGGCGAAGTCGGCGGCGTCGAACTCGTCGACGTTCTCCTCCAGGGGGAGTGGCTCGTACGCCGGCCGGGTGTCGACGTCGAGCGGGTCGAACAGCTTCTCCCGCGCGTACGGGACGAGCTCGGTGCCGGTCGCCCGCTCGAGGACGGCGCCGATGAGGTGTGTGCCGCCGTTGGAGTAGGCGAAGTGCTCCCCGGGCGTCCCGGTGGCGGTGGTGAGGATGGTCTCGATGGGCTCGGGCGAGGTGACCCACGCGTCGTCCGAGTGGTCGAAGGTGCCCGCGGTGCCGGCGGTCATGGTGAGGAGCTGCTCGAGCGTGGCGCCTGCGAGCGCGGGGGTCATGTCGCTGCGGTACTCGGGGAGCAGGTCGCCGAGTGTGGCGTCCAGGCCCGGGATGTCGCCGTCCGCGACGGCGATGCCGACGAGGGTGCCGAGGATGCTCTTGGTGACGGACGCGACGTCCCAGTAGTCGTCGGGCCCCGCTCCGTCGTAGTAGCGCTCGAGGACGATCTCCCCGTGCTGGGCGACGATGACGGCGCGCAGCGTGTCGAGGTCGTCCCCGGCGGCCTCGTGCTGCTCGTCGACGGCGGTCTCGAGCTCGGTGGCGATGTTGGATGCGGTGGCTCCCTGCCCCGCGTCCGGAGCGCCCGGGTCGTCGTCGCTGCAGCCCGCGAGGAGCAGAGTGCCCGCCAGCAGGGCGCAGAGCCAGCGCATGGCCGTCTCCGTTCGTCGGGACCTTCAACCCTGCCCCGGGTGAACGCGGGGTGTGAATGCGCCGATCGACCCAGCCCGATCGGGCTAGTTCCCTTTCGGAGCCGACCACCCGGGCGGTGGTCCGACGTTGACGGTCGGCACGCCGCCGCCGACGCGCGCGATGACGGCCAGCGACGGCACGTCGGTCGGGTTCGACTCGCGGTGCACCGTCCACGCAGGGACGTGCACGAAGTCGCCGGGGCCGGCGTCGATCCAGCCCTCGTGGCCCTCGAACTCGAGTCGGAGCACGCCGCGTACGACGTACAGGCTCGACTCGTTGCGGTCGTGGTGGTGCCATCCGGAGGCGGCGCCGGGCGCGGTCTCGACCTGGCCGGCCCACAGCAGCGGCAGCTCGAACGCGCGCTCCCGGTCCATGCCGGGCGTCGGGTCGGCCGCGACCAGGTCGGCGGGCGTGAAGACTCGGAGAGGGCGGGGGAGCTCGTCGCTCATCGACTCAGAGTGCCACAGCGGCCCGGTGCTCCCGTGCGGAGCCGAAGAGCTGGCCGAGCGCGTGGGCGCGCTTGAAGACCAGGTGGGCGTCGTGCTCCCAGGTGATCGCGATGCCGCCGTGCAGCTGGACGGTCTCGGCGGCGATCGTCGCGAGCGCCTCGCAGCAGTACGACTTCGCGACGTGCGCGAGCTGGTCGGCGTCGTCGGCGTGGGTGGAGACGGCGTACGACGCCGCCCACGACGCCGAGCGCGACATCTCGGCCAGCACCAGCATGTCGGCCATCCGGTGCTTGAGCGCCTGGAAGGAGCCGATCGGCCGCCCGAACTGCACCCGCTCCTTGCTGTAGGCGACCGTCATGTCGAGGGCCCGGGCGGCGAGGCCGGTGGCGAGGGCGGCGCATCCGACGGCGCCCACCTTGCGGGCGCGGTCGCGCGCGGCGACCCCGTCGCCGATCCGCGTGGCGGTGGCGAGGTCGGCATTCACAGTGGCGGTCCGGATCGTCTGATCCATCGTGGGCGTCCAGGTCGACTCGGCGTCGGTGACGTCGTAGAGGCCGTCGTCGATGGCGACGACGACGATCGAGGCGTGGTCGCCGTCGAGCACCGGCGCGTCACCGTCGACGAAGGCCGCGACCTCCCCGGCCGCGATGCGCGGGAGCAGCCGCGCCTTCGCATCGTCGTCGGCACCGGCCAGCAGCGCCTCGGACACGACCAGTGACGACAGCAGGGGAGCCGGGGCCAGGGACCGGCCGAGCTCCTCCAGCACGACCGTGCTCTCGAGGACCGAGGCGCCGAACCCGTCGTGCTCCTCGGGGATGTTCAGCGCCGCGACACCGATCTGCTCGCACAGGGTCCGCCAGAGAGCCTCGTCGTAGCGCTCCACCCGGGGGTCGGCGCGCTTGTCGAGCAGCGACCGGACCGTGGCGGCGAGCTCCTGCTGCTCCTCGGAGAGAGCGAAGTCCATCAGCTCGCCCCGAGCTGCTGGAGGATGCGGGAGCGGTGGAAGTCGGGCGTGCCCCACGCAGTCACCAGCGCCCGGATCTTCGTCAGCCACAGGCTGAGGTCGAACTCCTGGGTGTAGCCGATCGCGCCGTGCACCTGGAGGCCCGTGCGCGAGGCGAGGTACGCCGCGTCGCCGGCCGCGACCTTGGCCGCCGAGGCGTCGATCTCGCCGAGAGCGGCGCCGAGGACGAGCGGCCGCGCGAAGTCGAGCGCGATCCGCACGTCGGCCAGCGCGTGCTTGATCGCCTGGTAGGAGCCGATCTCGCGCCCGAACTGCTTGCGCTGCTTGACGTAGGTCACCGAGTCGGCGAGCACCCGCTCGCCGGCGCCGAGCAGCTGGGCGGCCGTCGCGAGCACGGCGAGGTCGAAGGCCTCCCGGCTCGGCTCGCCCTCGCCGCTGACGCGGAAGAGGCGCCGGGTCGGGTCGACGGAGCCGACCCGCTCGCCGACGGACCCGGCGGGCGTGGTGCCGACGTACACGGTGTCGGCGACGTCGGCGTCGAGCGCGTAGGGCACGTGGGGCGGCAGCGCGAGCGTGGCGACCCCGTCGACCTCGCGTCCGAGCGCGATCGGGAGGTACGCCGCGGACTCGACCCACGGCCCGGGCACGGCGTGCCGGCCGAGCGCCTCGAACGCGAGGCAGACCTCGACCGGGGTGGCCTCGGTCGCCAGCGACAGCACACCGAGGTCGGCGAGTCGGGCCCACAGCTTCAGGCCGGGGTCGTGGTCGCCGGCGGCCCAGGCGCGGGCCACGGCGACGGTGTCGGCGGACGCGAGCAGGCTCTCCAGCGCGCTCGCGAAGTCCTTCTGGTCGGCGTCGAGCTCGAACCTCATCGGCGCACCTCCCGCGGCAGGCCGAGGATCCGCTCGGCGACGATGTTGCGCTGGATCTCGTTGGTGCCCGCGTAGATCGGGCCGGAGAGCGAGAACGTGTAGCCGTCGAGCCAGCGCGAGTCGACCTCGGCCTCCGGGCCGAGCAGGTCGAGCGCCGTCTCGTGCAGCGCGATGTCGAGCTCGGACCAGAAGACCTTGTTGACCGACCCCGCGGCGCCCATCTCACCGCCGTCGCCCAGCCGGGTGACGGTGCCCCACGTGTAGAGCCGGTAGGCCTGCGCCTTGATCCACGCGTCGACCACACCGGCACCCACGGTGGTTGAGGAAGGCGCGCTAGCGCCTGTCTCGAAACCACCGCGCTCTCGATAGAGGTCCACCAGCCGGTCGGCGGCCGCGCAGAACCGCCCGGGGGAGCGCAGCGAGAGGCCGCGCTCGTTGCCGGCCGTCGACATCGCGACCCGCCACCCGTCGCCGGGGGCGCCGAGGACGTCGGAGTCGGGCACGAACACGTCCTCGAAGAAGACCTCCGCGAAGCCCGCCTCGCCGTCGAGCTGAGCGATCGGGCGCACGGTGATGCCGTCGGCGTCGAGCGGGAAGAGGAAGTAGGTCAGTCCGGCGTGCCGCTGGGCCTCGGCGTCGGAGCGGAAGAGCCCGAAGCCCCAGTGGGCGAAGGCCGCGCGCGAGGACCAGGTCTTCTGGCCGTTGAGCACCCAGCCGCCGCGCTGGTCGTCGCGCCGCGCTGTCGAGCGCAGCGACGCGAGGTCGGACCCGGCCTCCGGCTCGGACCAGCACTGCGCCCAGATCTTCTCGCCGGTCGCCATCGACGGCAGGAACCGGTCCTGCTGCTCGGGCGTGCCGTGGTCGAAGATGATCGGCGCGAGCAGGAAGATGCCGTTCTGGGAGACCCGGCCGGGCGCCCCGGCGCGGTAGTACTCCTCCTCGAAGACCACCCACTCGACCAGTGACGCCTCGCGGCCGGTGTAGGCCTCCGGCCACGACACGACCGACCACCGGGCGTCGGCGAGCCGCTTCTCCCACTCCTGGTGGGCGACGAAGCCCTCGGCGGTGTCCATCGAGGGCAGCGGCTCGGCCGGCACGTTCGCCGCCAGCCACTCCCGCGCCTCGGCCTGGAAGGCCAGCTCGGACTCGGACAGGGTCAGATCCATCAGGAGCCTCTCAACTGGTTCTTCAGCACCTTGCCGGACAGGTTGCGCGGGAGGCCGTCGACGAGCTCGACCTGCCGCGGCACCTTGAAGTTGGCGAGCCGCTGCTTCGCGAACGCCACCAGATCCTCGGGGGAGACCGAGCCCACGACGTACGCCTTGCCGACCTCGCCCATCCGCTCGTCGGGGACGCCGACGACGGCCACGTCGGACACGCCCTCCATCCGGAGCAGCGCCTGCTCGACCTCGGCGGGATAGACGTTGAAGCCGCCGGAGATGTACATGTCCTTGATCCGGTCGGTGATCGTGATGTTGCCCTGGGCGTCGATGGTGGCGACGTCGCCGGTGTGCAACCAGCCGTCCGCGTCGATCGCAGCCGCGGTGGCGTCGGGGTCGTCGAGGTAGCCGAGCATCACGTAGTCGCCGCGCACCAGCAGCTCGCCCTGCTCGCCGTCGGGCGCGTCGACCCGGACCTCCATGCCGGGGATCGCCCGGCCGCAGGTGTTGGCCACCAGGTCGGCCGGGTCGCCGTCCCGCGCCATCGTGACCACGACGGCCTCTGTCATGCCGAACGCCGTGACGACCTGGTCGACACCCAGGCCCTCCGGAGCCGCTGCGCGGGTCCGCTCGATGAGCACCACGGGTACGACGGACGCGCCCGTGACGGCGAGCCGCAGCGAGGACAGGTCGAAGTCGTGCCGGTTCGGGGCCGCCAGCAGCGACTGGTAGATCGTCGGCGAGCCGGGGATGACCGTGATCCGGGCGGACTCGATGAGCCGCAGGGTCGCGTCGACGTCGAACGTCGTCACCGGGTAGAGCGTCGCGCCCGTGCACAGGCCGGTGATGATCCCGACCTTGTAGCCGAAGGTGTGGAAGAAGGGGCTGATCACCAGGTACTGGTCGTCCGCGGTGACGCCGCCGAGCTCGCCCCAGGTGTCGGCCACCCCGACGGTCTGCCGGTGGGCGGTCATCGCGCCCTTGGGCCGGCCGGTCGTGCCGGAGGTGAAGAGGATGTCGGCGACGTCGTCGGGGGAGACCGCCGCCGCGACCGCGTCGATGTCACCGGGCTCGGCCTCGACCGACGCGAGCGCGCCGAGGTCGATGACCTCCCGCACGCTCGGCAGGTCGCTCGCGGCCCGCAGGTCGGCGATCTGGGTCCGCCCCAGGAAGCCGTCGGACACCACGGCGAGGACCGCGTCCGTGCGGTCGACGAGCTCGGCGACCTCGTGGCCCGTGTAGCGGGAGTTGGCCGGCACGAGCGTGCCGCCGGCGTACGTGACGGCCAGCGCGGCGACGACCCAGTCGGTGCTGTTCGGCGCCCAGACGACGACCCGGCCGCCGGGCTCGAGGCCCCGGGCGCGGTAGCCCGCCGCCGTACGGCGGACCCGCTCGAGGAGCTCGACGAACGACGTCGGCACGCCGCCCTCGACGTACGCGGCCTTGTCGCCGAATCGCTCCGCCGCAGTGCGGAGCACGCTCGGGATCGTGCGGCTCATGTCACCTCCATCGCCTACCAAGCAAGTGCTTGGTAGGCTACCACCTGTGGACCTGACCTACTCCGAGGAGGACCAGGCTTTCCGTGCCGAGGTGCGGGGCTGGCTCGAGGAGCACCTGACCGGTGACTGGGCCGCGCTGCGCGGGCTCGGCGGGGCCGGGCGCGACCACGAGGCGCACGACGAGCGGGTCGCGTGGAACCGGCTCCTGGCCGAGCACGGCTGGACCTGCGTCGGCTGGCCGAAGGAGCACGGCGGGCGCGGGCTGAGCCTCACACAGCAGGTGATCTTCCACGAGGAGTACGCCAAGGCCGACGCGCCGGTGCGCGTCAACCACCTCGGCGAGGAGCTCCTCGGCCCGACGCTGATGGCGTTCGGCACGCCCGAGCAGCAGGACCGGTTCCTGCCGCGGATCGTCGCCGTCGATGAGCTGTGGGCGCAGGGCTACTCCGAGCCCGACGCCGGCTCCGACCTGGCGAACGTGCAGACGAGGGCCCGTCTCGACGGCGACCACTGGGTCATCGACGGCCAGAAGGTGTGGACCTCCAACGCGCACTTCAGCCAGTGGGTCTTCGTCCTGTGCCGCACCGAGCCCGGGTCGCAGCGCCACCACGGCCTGTCCTTCCTGCTGGTGCCGCTCGACCAGGAGGGGGTCGAGGTCCGGCCGATCGAGCAGCTCACGGGCGGGTCGGAGTTCAACGAGGTCTTCTTCACCGGCGCACGCACCGACGCCGACCTCGTGGTCGGACAGCCGGGGGAGGGCTGGAAGATCGCGATGGCCCTGCTGGGCTTCGAGCGCGGCGTCTCGGTGCTCGCCCAGGTGGTCGGCTTCGCGCGCGAGCTCGACGGCGTCATCGACCTGGCCAGGACGAACGGCGCCATCGACGACCCGGTCGTGCGTGACCGCCTCGCCGGCCTGAAGGTCGAGCTCGAGGTGATGAGGCGGCAGGCGATGAGGGGGCTCTCCTCCGACGATGCTGCCGGCCCGTCCGTCTTCAAGCTGGTCTGGGCCAACTGGCACAAGCGCCTCGGCGAGGTGGCCATGGACGTGCTCGGCGCGGCAGGCCTGACCACGCAGGCCGCGGAGGGCTACGACCTCGGTCGCTGGCAGCGACTCTTCCTCTTCTCGCGCGCCGACACGATCTACGGCGGCAGCGACGAGGTGCAGCGCAACATCCTCGCCGAGCGAGTGCTCGGCCTACCCAGAGAGGCTCGTGGATGACAACCCTCCGACCGGAGCAGCCCACGCCCGCGTACGTCGCGGGCCACGACCTGCTCGCCGGCAAGGTCGTCGTCGTGACGGCCGCGGCCGGCGCGGGCATCGGCGCCGCCGTCGTACGCCGCGCGCTCGAGGAGGGCGCGAAGGCCGTGGTGTTCAGCGACACCCACGAGCGCCGGCTGGCGGAGGCGGAGGCGGCGCTTGGCGAGGAGTTCGGCGCCGACCGCGTGCGGCAGCTGGTCTGCGACGTCACGGACGAGGCGCAGGTGGGCGCCCTGCTCGACGCGGCCGACGATCTCGGCGGCGTCGACGTGATGGTCAACAACGCCGGCCTCGGCGGCACCGTCAACCTCCTCGAGATGACCGACGACCAGTGGGGCAGGGTCCTGGACATCACGCTCACCGGCACGATGCGCTGCGTCCGCGCCGCGGGCGCCCGGATGGTCGCTGGGGGCAAGCCCGGCGTGATCGTCAACAACGCCTCGGTGATCGGCTGGCGGGCCCAGGAGGGCCAGGCCCACTACGCCGCCGCGAAGGCGGGGGTGATGGCCCTGACCCGCTGCGCGGCCCTCGACCTGGCACCCCACGGCATCCGGGTCAACGCGGTCTCCCCGAGCCTCGCGATGCACCCGTTCCTGGCCAAGGTGACCTCCGACGAGCTGCTCTCGGAGCTCAAGCAGCGCGAGGCGTTCGGCCGCGCGGCTGAGCCGTGGGAGGTCGCCAACGTGATGGTCTTCCTGGCGAGCGACTACGCGTCGTACATGACCGGCGAGGTCGTCGCCGTGAGCAGCCAGCAAGCGTGAGGGGCAGCACTGTGAGGATGAAGCCATGAGCGCCGAGACCGTCACCAACTCCCGCCGCGACCAGCTGCGCGCCATCGCGGCCGGGCTGTTCGCCGAGAAGGGGTTCAAGAACACCACGGTCCGCGACATCGCCGACGCGGCCGGGATCCTCTCGGGGAGCCTCTACCACCACTTCGACTCCAAGGAGTCGATGGTCGACGAGATCCTCCAGACGTTCCAGTCCGAGCTGTTCGCTGCGTACGACGAGGTGCTCGCCAGCGACGACGACGCGCGCACCAAGATCGAGCGCGCGGTGCGGCTGTCGTTCGAGGCGATCGACCAGCACCCGCACGAGGTCGCGATCTTCCAGAACGAGGCGGACTACCTGGGCGCCTTCCCGCGCTTCGCGTACCTCTCCGAGCGCAACGTCCAGTCGCGCAACGTCTGGATGACGCTGCTGACGGAAGGCGTCGAGACCGGCGCGCTGCGCCCCGACCTGGACGTCACGCTCACCTACCGCTTCATCCGCGACACCGTCTGGGTCGCGGTCCGGTGGTACCGCCCCGGCGGCGGCCTCTCCCACGAGGCCATCGCCGACCAGTACCTGACGATTCTCCTGGATGGGATTGCCAATGCCTGAAGCGTTCCTCGTCGACGCCGTCCGCACGCCCGTCGGCAAGCGCGGCGGCGCGCTCGCCTCCGTGCACTCCGCCGACCTCGCCGCGCACACGCTGGCCGCGCTGGTACGCCGTACCGGTGTCGACCCGGGCGCCGTCGACGACGTGATCCTGGGCTGCTGCGACACCATCGGCTCGCAGGCCGGCGACGTGGCGCGGACCGCATGGCTCGTCGCGGGGCTGCCCGACCACGTGCCCGGCGTGACGATCGACCGCCAGTGCGGCTCGTCGCAGCAGGCGGTGCACTTCGCCGCTCAGGGTGCGATGTCCGGGACGCAGGACCTCGTGGTCGCCGGGGGAGTGCAGAACATGAGCGCGATCCCGATCTCGGCCGCGATGCTCGTCGGCCAGCAGTACGGCTTCTCGACGCCGTTCGCCGAGTCGCCCGGCTGGCAGGCACGGTACGGCGACCAGGAGGTCAGCCAGTTCCGCTCCGCCGAGATGATCGCGGAGAAGTGGGACATCTCCCGGGGGGAGATGGAGGAGTTCGCGCTCGCCTCCCACGAGCGGGCGCGCGCCGCCATCGCGGAGGGTCGGTTCAAGGACGAGATCGAGCCGGTCACGCTGCCCGACGGCACGGTCTTCGACACCGACCAGTGCCCGCGCGAGACGTCGCTGGAGAAGATGGCCGGCCTCGAGCCGCTCGCTCCGGGGGGTCGCATCACCGCCGCCGTGGCGTCGCAGATCTGCGACGGCTCCGCGGCCCTGCTCATCGCGTCGGAGGACGCCGTACGCACGCATGGGCTCGAGCCCCGCGCGCGCATCCACCACCTGTCGGTGCGCGGCGACGACCCGGTGTGGATGCTGACCGGCCCGATCGCCGCTACGAAGCACGCGCTCGAGAAGACCGGCCTCTCCGTCGACGACATCGACCTCTTCGAGTGCAACGAGGCGTTCGCGTCGGTCGTGCTGGCGTGGATGAAGGAGACCGGCGCCCCGCACGACAAGGTCAACGTCAACGGCGGCGGCATCGCCCTCGGCCACCCGATCGGCGCCACCGGCGCGCGACTGATGACCACCCTGCTCGCCGAGCTCGAGCGAACCGGCGGCCGCTACGGTCTGCAGACGATGTGCGAGGGCGGCGGCCAGGCCAACGTCACCATCATCGAGCGCCTCTGACGCCAGCCGTACGAAATCTTCAGGGGTCGATGTCCAAGAACCGGGTTGCCGTTCGACGTAGGTGCGAGAAGCATCTAACCAGCAACCAGTAGGAGTGATCAGGATGCCCCGATTCATGGGATTCGTGCGGATGGAGGAGGGCGTCGGCACGCCCCCTCAGGAGCTGTTCGACGCGATGGACGCCTACATCGGCGAGCAGGCGGCCAAGGGCGTGTTCCTCGACGGCGGCGGCCTGTTCGGCGTCGACGACGCCGTGAACTTCGTGGTCCGGCAGGGCGAGGTCAGCCGGGTCGACGGCCCGTACGCCGAGGCCAAGGAGGTCGTCGGCGGGTGGGCCCTCCTGCAGTACGACACGCTCGAGGAGGCCGTGGCCGAACAGCGGGAGTTCGCCGAGCTGCACGCGAAGTACTGGCCCGAGGTCACCGTGATCTCGACCCTGCGCCAGATCTCGGACGGCCCTGAGGCGCCCGGCGCCTGAGCGCCAGGCCCACTGCTGGTCACTACGCTGGCCGCGTGCCGGCGGAGACCAGGACAGATGACCCGGGTGAGGCCATCGTCGCCGCGTGGCGGGCCGAGTCGGCCCGCCTCGTCGGCGCCCTCACCCGGATGACGCGCGACGTGGAGCTCGCCGAGGACCTCGCGCAGGACGCCCTCGTGGCGGCGCTCGAGCAGTGGCCCACCACGGGCATCCCGAACAACCCGAGCGCGTGGCTGATGACCACGGCGAAGCGGCGCGGCATCGATCACTTCCGGCGCGCCGACAACCTGCGCCGCAAGGTGGCGGAGCTCGACCATGCCGCTCGCGGTGAGGAGGCGGAGATGCCCGACCTCGGCGCGCAGGTCGACCACATCGAGGACGACGTCCTACGTCTCATCTTCCTCACCTGCCACCCCTCACTGACCGCCGAGTCCCGGGCCGCGCTGACGCTGCGCCTGGTCGGCGGGCTCAGCGCCTCCGAGATCGCCCGCGGGTTCCTCGTCACCGAACCGGCCATGCGGCAGCGCATCTCGCGAGCCAAGAGGACGCTGTCCGAGGCGCATGCCGAGTTCGAGCTGCCCATGGGGGCGGAGCGGGCCGAGCGCCTCGACGACGTGATGGCCGTGATCTACCTGATCTTCAACGAGGGCCACACCGCCACCGCCGGCAAGGACTGGATGCGCCCGGAGCTGGCGAACGAGGCGATACGCCTCGCGCGGATGCTGGCCGCACTCGCTCCCGACGAGCCCGAGGTGCTCGGGCTGCAGGCGCTGCTGGAGATCCAGGGCTCGCGGATGGCCGCCCGGCTCGACGAGTCCGGTGCACCGGTCCTGCTGGAGGCTCAGGACCGGACCCGCTGGGACCAGTCGCTGATCCGGCACGGCACTGCCGCCCTGCAGCAGGCCGAGCTGCTCGCCGCGCGCGGGACGCCGGTCGGGAAGTACTTCCTGCAGGCCTCGATCGCCGCCCAGCATGCCCGGGCACAGCGGGCCGAGGACACGGACTGGCGCCGGATCGCGGCCCTGTACGACGTCCTGGCCGACGCCGCGCCCGGCCCCGTGGTCGAGGTGAACCGGGCCGTCGCGCACGGGCGGGCGTTCGGCCCGGACGCGGGGCTGGTCGTGCTGGCGGAGCTGGAACCGGACGCGCTCGGCGACTCACCGCTCGTGCCGAGCGTGCGCGGCGACCTGCTCGAGCGCGCGGGCCGGCACGCCCAGGCGAGCGAGGCGTTCGCCGAGGCGGCAGCACGCACCAGGAACGAGAGCGAGCGGGCACTCCTGCGCCGTCGGGCCGAGGTGAACCTGCTCAGTTGAGCCGGCGCATCGACGCCGGCACGCCGCCGCCGCGCTGGACCTCCTCGACGAGCTCCTGGAGCGCGGTCAGGGCGACGTTCTGGGACATCGGGCCGTAGGAGACGCGCGCGACGCCGAGCTCCTGGAGGCGGGCCAGCGACGGGTTGCCGGGGATCCCGATCATCGTCAGCCGCTGCGGTCCCCACGCGGCGACGATCTCCTCGACCTCGGCCTCCTGCAGGACCGCCGGCACGAACACCACCGGCGCACCGGCGTCGAGGAACGCGCGGCCGCGCTCGATCGCGTCGGCCAGCACGTCGCGGCGGTCGCGGTCCCGGCCCTTCACGAAGGCATCGGTGCGGGCGTTGAGCACGAAGTCGACGCCCTCCTCCTCGGCGACCTTCATGATCTTCTCGACGTTCGAGGCGGCCTCGGCGAGCGGGCGCATCTGGTCCTCGATGTTCGCGCCGACCACGCCGATGCCGATGGCCCGGCGGATGGTGCCCGCGGGGTCGCCGTACCCGCCCTCGAGGTCGGCGGTGACGGGGAGGTCGGTCGCGGTGACGATGCGGCCGACGGCCTCGAGCATCAGGTCGACCGGGATGTTCTCGCCGTCCGGGTAGCCGTAGGAGGCGGCGATCGAGTGGCTCGCGCTCGCCAGCGCGGCCGTGCCCTCGACCTGCGCGACGACCTGGGCGCTGATCACGTCCCAGACGTTGACGACGGTGAGGAGCTCGGGGGCCTGGTGGAGCTCGAGGAGCGTGGATGCCTTCTGGCGGGTGGTCTCGTCAGCCATGCGGCCACCCTAGGGGGGTCAGCCGAGGGTGAGGAACAACCCGACAATGCCCGGCAGGATGCCGAGCAGCAGCCAGGCCGACGCCATGGACTTCTGGTGGATCGCCCGGAAGACCGCGACCGCGATGACGCCGAACGCCGCCGCGACGAGGTTGAGCCCGATCTGGGCGTCGGTGCGCGACTCGTCGACGTACATGGCGGCGATCACCAGTCCGACCGCCAGGTGCGCGATCGTCGTCGCGGCGAGCACTGAGAGGACCCACTTCTGCACCGGCTCGAGGTGCATCGGGCCCGAGCCGCTGTCCCTGATCGTCTCCCGGCGCAGGTTGTCGGGGTCCATCAGGTGGCGGGGGCGCTTCCTCGGCTTCGCCTGCTGCTCGCTCACGCGCCCATTCTCCTCTCCCGTGGGTGCAGGACGAATTCCGGGTGCGCTCCGGACCTGTAACGGTCATCCTCGATCTGTGGAGATCGTGCAGGTCGCACCGTCGGACGGCGACGGCGTACGCCGCCTCGTCGCGGTCACGAACGCCGCGCGCGCGGTCGACTCGCCGTGGGTGCACCCGCTGACCGAGCACGAGTGCGTCGGCGAGCTGCGGTGGGGCTGGGACGGTGAGCCCGCGCTGGCGTTCCTGGCGCGCGTCGACGGCGTCGACGTGGGGACGGCGCACTACGAGACGTCGACGTACGACAACCAGCACCTGGCGTGGGTGGAGGTCGAGATCGATCCCGAGCACCGGCGGCGCGGCCACGGCAGCGCGTTGCTGGAGGCGATGATCGAGCGCGCCCGTGCCGAGGGCCGTTCCACGGTCGGCGCCGCAGCCTGGGACCAGCCGGGACCTTCGGCCTTTGCAGCCCGCCACAAGTTCACGCAGGGCTCGGTCGAGGTCCACCGGCGGCAGCACGTCGGCACCGGGTTCCCCGCCCTGGACGTGCCGGACGCGCCCGACTACGAGCTGGTGCGCTGGCCCCGGCGTACGCCCCCCGAGGCGCTGGCCGCGCTGGCGGACCTGACGGCCGCGATCAACGACGCGCCCACCGACGACCTCGACATCGAGGACGAGGTCTTCACGGCCGACCGGATCGTCGGCTATGAGAGCGCCTGGGCCGACCGCGGCTCCCGGATGTACCGCGTCGTCGCCCGGCACCGCCCGACGGGCGTCCTCGCCGGCCAGAGCGTGGTGGTCGTCGAGGGGGAGCGGCCGGCGTACGCCGAGCAGCACGACACCTCGGTCGTCCGCGCCCACCGGGGGCACCGGCTCGGGGCGCTGCTCAAGCTCGAGGTGCTGCGCTGGCTCGCCGAGGAGGAGCCGCAGGTGGAGGAGATCGACACCTGGAACGCCGAGTCCAACGACCACATGATCGGCGTCAACGAGCTGCTCGGCTACCGAGTCATGGGCCGGGTGCTCGACTTCCAGCGGGCCGTCTAGGAAGGGTCGGCGTCGGTCGGCGTGCGGTCGACCCAGTGGTCGTCGTCGATCTCCCCGGCCGCGACGTTGAACGCCCGGAGCGCCGCCGCGACGGCGGAGACGTCGGGCAGCGCCATCCGGTACAGGACCTGTCGGAGGTCGGCCCGACGTTGCTCGGTGACCGCGTCCAGCACCCGGCGGCCGTCGCCCGTCAGCTCGATCTGCACGACGCGGCCGTCGTCGGAGGAGCGGGCTCGGGCGACCAGCCCGAGGCGCTCCAACCGGTCGCAGTGCCGGCTCGCGTTGGACGGGTTCACGCCGAGCAGCTCCGCTATGTCGCCGACGCTCTGCGGTCCGTGCGCGGCGAGCAGCACCAGGAGGCGGTGCTGGGAGACGGTCACCTCGACCGGCGACGCCTCGATGGATCGGATCGCGATCCCGACGAACGCCCGGCTCGCGGTCACGAGCTCGTGGACGACCTCGTCGTACGCCCTCACGACCACCGCGGACACCTCCGACCCGATTCGTTGCGCTAGAGCATACGTCTGCGCGACGCGGGTCAGAGCACGTACGACGCGGCGCGGCGCAGCTCGTCGGCCGCGCGGGCGACGACGCGGTCGACCAGCTCCTCGCAGGTCGGCAGGTCGTCGATCACGCCGACGACCTGGCCGCTGGCGAGCACCCCCGCATCGGTGTCGCCCTCGACCAGACCGGCGCGGAGCATCATCGGGGTGTTGGCCGCGAGCGTCATCTGGGCGAGCGTGCGGCCCTGCGCCTTCTTCATCGCGCGGCCGTCCTTCGCGAGTCCGAGCCACGACATCCCGCTGGTGCGCTTGAACTCCAGCGTGCGCCGCATCGTCGGGCCCATCCGCTTGAGGGCGCCCGACTCCTCGAGCTCGGCGACCAGGTCGGTGCGGAGCATCCGGTGCGGCATGCCGTCGACCTTCGCGGTGACGACCGTGTCGGTGAGCCCCCGCTCGAGGTAGAGCCGCTTGACCGCGTCGGGCACCGCCGAGTCCTGCGTCAGCAGGAACCGCGTGCCCATGCCGACGCCTGCGGCGCCGTACGAGAGGGCGGCGGCGAGGCCACGCCCGTCGTAGAAGCCACCGGCCGCGACGACCGGGATGTCGACGGCGTCCAGCACGGTCGGAAGCAGCAGCGTCGTCGGGACCGGGCCGGTGTGGCCACCGCCCTCGCCGCCCTGCACCATCACCGCGTCGGCGCCCCAGGAGGCGACCTTCACGGCGTGCTTGGCCGCGCCGATCGACGGCATCACGACGATGTCGTGCTCCTTGAGCTTCGCGATCAGCTCCGGCTTGGGCGCCAGCGCGAACGACGCGACCTTCACGCCGTGGTCGATCAGCAGCCGGCAGCGGTCGGGCGCATCGGCCGCGTCGGCGCGCAGGTTGACGCCGAACGGCTGGTCGGTGCGCTCCTTGACCTCGACGATCGCCTTCTCGAGCTCGTCGAAGGTCATCGTGGCGCTGGCCAGGATGCCGAGGCCGCCGGCGTTGGCGGTGCCACTCACCAGCCGGGGTCCGGAGACCCAGCCCATGCCGGTCTGGACGACGGGGTGGCGGACACCGGTCAGCTCGGTGAAGGGCGTCCTGAGGAGCTGCTCGATCACTGGTCCGGGACCTCCTTGAAGCGCAGCCCCTTGGGGTCGAGCACCTCCTTGATCAGGATCTGCTCCTCCATGGTGGGCTCCCGCGTGGTGGGTACGTCGGCCGGCACGTCGAGCTCGAAGCCGGTCGCCTGGCGCACCTCGTCGACGGTCACGCCCGGGTGGACGCTCAGCAGGAGCAGCTCGTCGTCCGGCCCGAGGCCGAAGACCGCGAGGTTGCTGACGATCCGGTGGATGTCGTTGTAACGGGCGGCCGCCGGGCCGGCCTCCTTCGCGAGCATCGGCCCGACGCCCGACACGATGTCGACGCGCTCGACGAAGACGCGGGGGGAGTGCTTCGGCACCCAGTACGACGTGCGGTTGTTGACCGTGTTGCCCGGCGCGCCGCGGGAGCCGAGCAGCTGGCGCTTGGGCTGCTTCCAGTCGCCGATGGCCGAGATGTTCTGATTGCCGTGCCGGTCGACCTGGGTCGCGCCCATCATCACGTGGCGCTTGCCGTAGGCGACGACGTCGAAGACCTTGCGGAACGGGATCCAGCCCTCGACCACGTCCCCCTTCGCGAAGAGCGGCGGCACGCCGGCGAGGAACAGGGACTCGCCGTCGGAGATCACGAGGTCGGGGTTGCTCGTCAGCTTCGCGAGGCGGACGCCGAGCATCGGCAGCATCCCCATCGGGCTGGCGAAGATCTCGCCGTCGTCCTTGAAGGCGTCCGCGATCGCCGCGGCGCACACGTCGGCCCTGGTGGCGCTCATGCCTGCTCCTCCCCGAAGGCCGTGACGGCCGCCTGGTACGACGCCTCGTCGCCCTCGAGGAACCGGGTGCTGAACGCGGCCCAGTCCTCGTCGCTGCCGCTCGCCGCGGCGGCGTACGCCCGTTGGAACCTCTCGTCCCGCTCGTAGTCGGGCGTGCAGGTCGTGAAGTGCGCGCCGTTGGGCGTCTCGACGACGCCGCTGACCATCATCCGGCTCAGCAGCAGCCGCTGGACGGGCGTGTCGACGGTCAGGCCGGCCGTGTCGACGACCTGCTCGACACTCACGTAGGCGCGGTCGGCGGCCATGCAGAAGAGGTCGTCGAAGTACGGGTCGGGGCCGAGGTACGTCGCGTTGCCGTGCTGGTCGGCGCGGTTCAGGTGCACCAGCGCCACGTCGAGGTGCAGCGCGGGCACGGCGACCAGCTCCTCGCCGTCGTCGTACGGGCTGGTCACGGTGCGGATCCACGGCTGGTTGACCAGCACGTCGGAGCCGAGTCCGGCACGCATCGGCAGGAACGGCAGCCGCTGCGCGGCCGCGCGCAGCCCGGTCTGGAACATGCCCTCGTCGAGCTCGACCAGCTCGGGGATCGTGCCGTCCTGGCGGGCCTTCTGGAAGCTCGGCTCGAGCGGCACGGAGTCGAGGCTGACGAACGCGAACACCAGCTTGCGGATCTTGCCCGCGCGGGCCAGCAGTCCGACGTCGGCGCCGCCCCAGCTGACGATCGTGAGGTCCTTCAGGTCCGAGCGGAGGATCGCGCGCACCAGCGCCATCGGCTTGCGGCGCGGGCCCCAGCCGCCGATGCCGATGGTCATGCCGTCCTTCAGCTCGCCGACGACCTCGTCGATCGTCATCCGCTTGTCGCGTGGTCCCTTGCTCACTTCTTCGACTTCTCCGTCCCTGCGAACTCGTCGCGCAGCTCGTCGCTCACGCCGGCCAGGTTGAGCTCGAACGTGAAGCCCTGCTCGAACCGGTAGCTCCTGTTGACGTCGACCGGGTCGATCCCGTTGAGCGCCTCCTTGGCGGCGCGGATCACCCGGGTGTCCTTGGCGGCGATCTCGCCCGCGACCTTCAGCGCGGCCTCGTCGAGCCGGTCGCGGGGGACCACCTCGAGCACGCTGCCGAACTGGACGAGCTCGGTCGCCCTGATCGTGCGGGCGGTGAAGTAGAGGGTGCGCATCATGTGCTGCGGCACCAGTCGGGCCATGTGGGTCGCGGCCCCGAGGGCGCCCTGGTTGACCTCCGGGACGCCGAAGTAGGCGTCGTCGCTCGCGACCACGCAGTCCGCGTTGCCGACCAGGCCCACGCCGCCGCCGAGGCAGTGGCCGTTGACCGCCGCGACGACCGGGACCGCGCACTCGTAGACCGCCTTGAACGCCGCGAAGCAGCCCTTGTTGGCGCCGATGAGGGCGTCGAACCCGGTGCTGTTCTGCATCTCCTTGATGTCGACGCCCGCGTTGAAGCCACGGCCCTCGGCTCGCAGCACGACGACCTTGGTGTCGAGGTCGGTGGCCGCCTCGTCGAGCGCGGCGGCCACGTCGTACCAGCCCTGGACGGTCAGCGCGTTGACCGGCGGGTGGTCCATCGTGACCACCCGGATGCCGTCGTCGCGGAGCTCGGAAGTGATCCCCATGGCTGCCAACCTAGCATTTGCTTGGTACGGTGTGGAGCATGTCGTTGGCCGTGGACCTGTCCGGGCGCATCGCCCTCGTCACGGGCGGCGCGCGGGGGATCGGGCTCGGGATCACCCGGGCGCTCCTGTCCTCCGGCGCCACCGTCGTCACCTGCTCGCGGTCGGAGGTCGAGCCCGTGCCCGGTACGACGCACCGCGTCTGCGACGTGCGGGACCCCGACGCGGTCCACGAGCTCGTCGCGTCGTTCGACCGCCTGGACGTGCTGGTCAACAACGCCGGGGGAGCGCCGGCCGCCGACGCGGCCACCGCGTCGCCGCGCTTCCACGAGAAGATCGTCGGGCTCAACCTCCTCGCGCCGCTCGTCTGCGCGCAGGCGGCCAACGCCGTGATGCAGCGGCAGGACTCCGGCGGGGCGATCGTGAACATCTCGTCGATCTCGTCGAGCCGCCCGGCGCCGACGATCGCGGCGTACGCCGCGGCCAAGGCGGGTCTCGACTCCCTGACCGCGTCGCTCGCGATGGAGTGGGCGCCGAAGGTGCGGGTCAACGCGATCGCCGTCGGCCTCTGCCGGACCGAGCAGACCGACGACCACTACGGCGACGACGCGTCCGTGGCCGTCATCGAGCGGACCATCCCGGCCGGCCGGATGGCCAGCCCGGAGGAGGTCGGCAACGTGGCGGCGTTCCTGGCGAGCGACCTCGCGTCGTACGTCTCGGGGGCGACCGTCGCCTGTCACGGCGGGGGAGAGCCGCCCGCCTTCCTGTTGGTGCAGAAGGGACTTGTATGAGCAACCTGCTGGAGGGTCGCGTCGCGATCGTCACCGGAGCGGGCCGCGGCATCGGCCGCGCGCACGCGCTCGAGCTGGCGCGGCACGGTGCGGCCGTCGTCGTCAACGACTACGGCGTCTCGATCTCCGGTGAGGGGACGGGGGAGACCCCGGCCGAGTCGGTGGTCGCCGAGATCGAGGCGGCCGGTGGACGCGCGGTGGTGAACACCGCCGACGTCGCCGACTTCGCGCAGGCCGAGGCCATGGTGCGGCAGGCGATCGACACCTTCGGCGGGCTCGACATCCTCGTCAACAACGCCGGCTTCGTGCGCGACCGGATGCTCGTCAACACCGCCGAGGAGGAGTGGGACGCCGTCGTCCGGGTGCACCTCAAGGGCCATTTCGCGCCGCTGCGGCACGCCGGCGCCTACTGGCGTGCGGAGTCCAAGGAGGGTCGCCAGCGCGCCGCGCGGGTCATCAACACCTCGTCGGGTGCGGGCCTCCAGGGCTCGGTCGGCCAGACGACGTACTCCGCCGCCAAGGCCGGCATCGCCGCGATGACGCTGGTCGCCGCCCAGGAGATGGGTCGGTACGGCGTCACCGTCAACGCGATCGCGCCCGTCGCGCGCACCCGGATGACCGAGGGGGCGTTCGACACGTCCGCCATGGCGCTGCCGGAGGACAACTCGCCGATCGTCGCCTGGCTCGCCTCCGAGGAGGCCGGCGACGTCACCGGCCGCGTCGTCGAGATCGACGGCTCGCAGATCACCGTCGAGCTCGGCTGGCGGCACGGCCCCGCCCGCGACCTCGGTCGCCGGTGGGAGGCCGGAGAGGTCGGACCCGCCCTGCGCGACCTGCTCGCCCAGGGGCCCGACCCGGAGCCGGTGTACGGCGCCTAGGTCTCGAGTTTCACCGGGTACCCGGTGAAACTCGTGCTTCTGTCATGCAGTTGCTCGACAGGGGCACGAGTTCCTCGACAGGAGTCCGGGCGGTCAGGCTGCTCGGGAGAGAAGTCGGCGTACGCGCGCGATGGTGGCGTCCGGAGACTCGAGGTCTGCCCACGTGAGTCGGATGACTCGCCAGCCGGTCAGCTCCACGATCATCTCCTCTCGGCGCTTCTCACGCAGGACGGCGTCTTCGATCGACTCGCCCGGTCGCCGCAGCCGCGTGTACTTGATGCGTCCGTCGAACTCGGCGAAGACACCGAGCTCCGGCCACGCGAAGTCCACTTGCGCGACGAGTCGTCCGTCTGGGAGACGGATCTCCCGCTGCGGTACCGGAGGCGGTAGGTGGTAGCGCCAGAAGAGGTGGCCGGTCCGCGCCTCGCCCACTGACTCGAACCGGCCGTCGGCCACTTGAAGGACCACGTGGTGGGCCAGTGAGTTCGGCCAGTGGGTCTGTGTGTCGGCAAGCTGGATCAGCTCATCCCGACTCGTGAGGCCGCGGTTGAGGAAGTCGCTCGCCACGACGATGCCGACCTCGGCGCCTCGTTCGGTCGCGACGTCGAGTGCAGTGCGTGCCGGTGTCGTCAGCCAATGGCCGTTCGCGCGCGTCACGTCGACGACACGGCACTCACCTTCGTGGTGGATCACACGCGCGCCCGTGCGGCCGCCGCCGGAGAAGTGGGTGACGTGCACCAGGTCGAGCCGTAGCCCCCAGGTGGGCGCCCCGTGGAGCACAGCCGCCGAGGCGTGCGACATCGCGACATGCTCGTCGTACTGACGCGCGACGGCATCGACGAGCATCAGGTGGCGTTGGGAGGGGGTCGCGGCAGCCCAGCGATCCGCGAGTGCGTAGGCGCCTTGTCGGATGCGGACGATCGTGCCCGCCCGGACCAGCCGGCGCAGGGCGTCGTCGTCGACCCCGACCGCCACGGCATCTCGACGAAGCACCACGCCAGCCGGGCTGCAGAGAGCAGCGAGATGATCGAGCACGGCAGCAGCGTCCCCGATCTTGCCGCCGCCGACGACAGCGAAATCGCAGCCTGTGGATTCCCGGCCCGAGGTTCAAGAACTGCTGTCGAGAAACTCGTGCTTCCCGGCCGCAACTGCTCGACAGAAGATCGAGTTTCACCGGGTACCCGGTGAAACTCGCCGCCCCGTCAGAGGCGCTCGAGGACCGTCCCGGTCGCCATGGCGCCGCCGGCGCACATCGAGATCAGGGCGGTGGAGGCGTCGCGGCGCTCGAGCTCGTGCAGGGCGGTGGTGATGAGCCGGGTGCCGGTGGAGCCGACGGGGTGGCCGAGGGCGATCGCGCCGCCGTTGACGTTGACCTTGTCCAGGTCGACGTGGTGCTGCCCGGCCCAGGACAGGACGACCGAGGCGAAGGCCTCGTTGACCTCGAACAGGTCGAAGTCCGAGATCGACATGCCGGTCCGGTCGAGCACCTTCGCGGTCGCCTCGATGGGTCCGTCGAGGTGGTAGTACGGGTCGGACCCGACGAGGCAGTGCGACACGATCCGGGCGCGCGGCCTCAGGCCGAGGGCGGCGGCCCGGTCGGAGTCCATGATGAGTACGGCGGAGGCGCCGTCGCTGATCTGCGACGACGTGCCGGCGGTGTGCAGGCCGTCGGGCAGCACCGGCTTGAGGGACGCGAGACCCTCGAGCGTGGTGTCGCGCAGGCCCTGGTCGGTGTCGACGACCCGCGTCTCGCCGGTGTCGGCGCCCTCGGCGTCCAGCACGGGCGCGGTGACGGGGGAGATCTCGCGCTTGAAGCGGCCCTCGTCGACGGCGACCCGCGCCTTCTGCTGAGAGGCGAGGCCGAACGCCTCGAGGTCGGCGCGGGTGAGACCGCGGTTGCGCGCGATGCGGTCGGCTCCCTCGAACTGGTTGGGCATGTCGATCGACCAGTCGGCGGGCCGCGGGTCGCCGGTCCCGGGCGGCACGTTGGCGCCGAGCGGGATGCGCGTCATCGCCTCCACGCCGGCGGCGATGCCGATCTCGATCGTGCCGGCGGCGATCATGTCGTTGATCATGTGGGCCGCCTGCTGGCCCGACCCGCACTGCGCGTCGACCATGGTGCCGCCGGTGTGCTGGGCGAGCCCGGCGTGCAGCCAGGCCCGGCGCACCATGCCGTTGGACTGCTCGCCGGCCTGGGTGACGCAGCCGGCCACCACCTGGTCGACGAGGTCGGAGTCGACGCCCGAGCGCGCGAGCACCTCGCGCATCGCGTGCCCGACGAGTACGGCGGGGTGCACGCCGGCCAGCCACCCCTTCCTCTTCCCGAGGGGGGTGCGGACGGCGTCGATGATCACGGGGGTGCCCATGGAAGAAAACTAGAACACGTTCTTGTCTACAACAACCCTGGGGCCGAGGAGCCGAGGGACGAGGCGTCTCCAAGCCTTCCCTCCCGTACCTTCGGTATGTAGTCTCAGTCACTAGAACGTGTTCCAGCCAGCACCCGAGGGAGTCCCCTGTGACCGCAACCGACGTCCTGCCGACGGGCTTCGACTTCACCGATCCCGACGTGAACCAGAAGGCGATCCCGCACGACGAGTTCCGCGCCGCCCGCCAGAACAACCCGATCGTGTGGGTCGAGCAGGACCCGATCTGGCGCAGTGGCTTCACGGAGCAGTCCGGCACCGGCTACTACGCGATCACCCGACACGAGGACGTCGCGGCGATCTCCAAGGACAGCAAGAACTGGTCGACGTACGAGAACGGCGCGATCATCCGGTTCCCCAACGAGATGCTGCGTGAGCAGATCGAGCTGCAGCGGGTGATCCTCATCAACCAGGACCCACCGGAGCACACGGCGACGCGCGCGATCATCTCCCGGGGCTTCACCCCGCGCTCGATCGCCGAGCTTGAGGAGACGATGGTCCGGCGCGGCAACCAGATCGTGCAGGACGCCGTGGGGCGCGGCACCGGCAACTTCGTCGAGGAGATCGCGGCCGAGCTGCCGCTGCAGGCGATCGCGGACCTGATCGGCGTCCCGCAGGAGGACCGGCACAAGCTCTTCGACTGGTCCAACCAGATGCTCGCCGGCGAGGACCCCGACTACGCCGGCAACAACGACGTCGCGGCCGCCGAGATCCTCGGCTACGCGATGATGCTCGCCGCGGACCGGCAGGCCAACCCACGCGACGACCTGATCACCAAGCTGATCAACGCCCACAAGGGCGAGCGCGGCCTCACCGACGACGAGTTCGGCTACTTCGTGATCCTGCTGGCCGTCGCCGGCAACGAGACCACGCGCAACGCCATCTCGCACGGCATGAACGCGTTCCTCGACAACCCGGACCAGTGGGAGATCTGGAAGCGCGACCGGCCCGCGACGATGGTCGACGAGGTCGTCCGCTGGGCCACGCCGGTGACGGTCTTCCAGCGCACCGCCCTCCACGACGTCGAGGTCGGCGGCGTGCAGTTCACGAAGGGCGAACGGGCGGCGCTGTTCTACGCGAGCGCGAACTTCGACGAGGACGTCTTCGAGGACCCGTTCACGTTCAACATCCTGCGCGACCCCAACCCGCAGCTCGGCTTCGGCGGCCACGGCGCCCACTACTGCCTGGGCGCCAACCTGGCCCGCCAGGAGATCCGGGTGATCTTCAACGCGATCGCCGACCACGCCCCGAACATCGCCAAGCTCGCTGAGCCGGCTCGGCTGCGGCACTCTTGGGTGAACGGGCTCAAGGCCCTGCAGGTCAGCTACACCGGCTGACGACGTACGACGGTCAGGCGGCCCGCTCGGTGAGAACCAGCGGGCCATCTGCCGTGATGGCCACGGTGTGCTCCATGTGGGCGCCGCGCGAGCCGTCCTTGCTGCGCAGCGTCCAGCCGTCGTCGTCGGTGTAGATCTCGTCGGTGGTGTGCAGGAACCACGGCTCGATCGCGAGCACCAGGCCGGGGCGCAGCTTGAGGCCGCGGCCCGCGCGGCCGTCGTTGGGCACGTGCGGCTCGCCGTGCATGGTGCGGCCGACGCCGTGGCCGCCGAACTGCAGGTTGATGCCGAGGCCCGCGGACCGCGCCACGTCGCCGATCGCGGCGGAGATGTCGCCGAGCCGGTTGCCGGGCTGTGCCTGGGCGATGCCGGCCTCGAGCGCCCGGCCGGTGACCGCGATCAGGTCGAGGTCCTCGGAGCGCGGGGTGCCGACGACGACGCTGAGCGCGGAGTCGGAGACCCAGTTGTCGACGCTCGCGGCGAAGTCGACCGAGAGCAGGTCGCCGTCCTGGAGCACGTAGTCGTGGGGGAGTCCGTGCAGCACGGCGTCGTTGACCGACGTGCACAGCACCTTGCCGAACGGCGAGGCGCCGAACGACGGGTGGTAGTCGATGTAGCACGACTCCGCGCCGCGGTCGCGGATCATCTTGTGGGCGACCTCGTCCAGCTCGAGGAGGTTGACCCCCACGTCCGCCTTCTCGGCGAGCGCGGTGATCACGTCGGCGACGAACCGGCCGGCGGGGCGCATCTGCTCGATCTGTGCGGGCGTGCGGAGCTCGATCATGGACCGACCCTATCGACGGTCTCGAAAGGATGGAGTCCCTAGGGTGGGGCCGTGGATCTCGTGCTCGGCACCATGTACTTCGGCACCCGCACCGACGAGGCGACGTCGTTCGCCCTCCTCGACCGCTACGTCGAGGCCGGAGGCAGGACGCTCGACACCGCCAACTGCTACGCCTTCTGGTCATCGCCGACCGGTCACGGCGGGCAGAGCGAGGAGCTGCTCGGCCGCTGGCTCGCCGCGAACCCCGGCCTGCGCGAGGAGCTGGTGCTGGCGACCAAGGTGGGCGTCGAGCCGACGGACGACGGGGTCCCGGAGGGGCTGTCCGCGGCCGTCATCGAGCGCGAGGCGGCCCGGAGCCTGGAGCGGCTCGGCGTCGACACCATCGACGTCTACTGGGCGCACGCCGAGGACCGCGCCACCGATCTCGAGGAGACCGTCGCGGCGTTCGGCGGGCTGGTCGAGCGGGGCGCGGTACGCCGCCTCGGGGTCTCGAACCACCCGACCTGGCGGGTCGAGCGGGCCCGGGCGATCGCGGAGCGGCTGGGCGTCACGCCGTGGACGGCGCTGCAGCTGACCACGTCGTACGTCGACCCGCGCCCGGGCGCCCCGGTGCCGGGCAAGGACCACCGCTTCGGCTTCGTCAACGACGAGACGGTCGACTACCTCGACCAGCACCCGGAGATCGACCTGTGGGTCTACAGCCCGCTGGTCCAGGGCAGCTACGACCGGGCCGACCGGCCGTTCCCCGAGGCCTACGACCACCCGGGCACGACCGCGCGGCTGGCCGAGCTGCGCGAGCAGTCGGCCGCGCGCGGCGTACCGGCCTCGCAGCTCGTCCTGGCCTGGATGCTCGCCCGGGGATGGAAGCCGATCATCGGCGTCAGCAGCGTGGAACAGCTCGACTCCGCCCTGGCGGCGGCGTCCCTCCGCTGACGGCAGATCCGCCACCGGCGGATCCGCTTCCGTCGCGGCGTACGCCGACGAAGGCTGGTCGGCATGACCCAACAGGCACCCGAACGACCCGCCGGCTCGCTGGACGACCAGCTGGCCTCCCGACTCCTCCACCAGCGCATCCTCGTGCTCGGGCAGGAGGTCGACGACACCATCGCCAACCGCCTCTGCGCCGAGCTGCTGCTGCTCTCGGCCGAGGACCCGCACCGCGACATCAGCCTCTACATCAACTCGCCCGGCGGCTCGGTGAGCGCCGGGCTGGCGATCTACGACACGATGCGGCTGATCCCGAACGACGTCAGCACGCTCGCCATGGGGCTCGCGGCGAGCATGGGCCAGTTCCTGCTCTCCGCGGGGACGCCCGGCAAGCGGTACGCGCTGCCGCACTCGCGGATCCTCATGCACCAGGGCTCCGCCGGCATCGGCGGCACGGCGATCGACATCGAGATCCAGGCCGAGAACCTCGAGCACACCAAGAACGTCATGATCGGGCTGATCGCCGAGCACACCGGCCAGCCGCGCGACGTGGTCGAGCAGGACTCCCTGCGCGACCGGTGGTTCACCGCCGAGCAGGCCCGCGACTACGGCTTCGTCGACCAGGTGCTGACCGACGCCTCCGCGGTGACGCCGGCCCGGCCCGCCGCCGCGTTCGGGGTGGTGCGGCCATGAGCCAGTACACGATCCCGAGCGTGGTCGAGAAGACCCACCGCGGCGAGCGCGCGGTCGACATCTACAGCCGGCTGCTGACCGACCGCATCATCTACCTCGGCACCGAGATCGACGACGGCGTCGCCAACGTGGTGATCGCCCAGCTCATCCATCTCGAGTCCGAGAGCCCGGACATGCCGATCGAGCTCTACCTCAACTCCCCGGGCGGATCGTTCACGGCGATGCTCGCGATCTACGACACCATGCAGTTCATCAGGTCCGAGGTGGGTACGACGTGCGTCGGTCAGGCCGCCTCGTCCGCGGCGGTGCTCCTCGCGGCCGGCGCACCCGGCCGGCGCACCGTGCTCCCTCACGCCCGCGTCGTTCTCCACCAGCCCTCCGGTGGCGGGCAGGGCACGTTGCCGGACCTCGCCGTGCAGGCGAAGGAGATCGCGCGGGCGCGGGAGGAGATGGAGCAGATCCTGGCCCAGCACACCGGCCGCACGGTCGAGCAGATCCGCGACGACACCGACCGAGACCTGGTCCTGGCGGCGGAGGACGCGCTGGCGTACGGAATCGTCGATGGGGTACTCGGCAGCAGGAAGAAGCCCGCTGCCTGAGAGGTTCACGTCGCATGACCCAGCTCGTCGACCGCGTGATCGCGGCGATCCGCCTGAACCACGACACCCTCGTCACCCTGATCCCGAACCTGGAGGAGGACCTGCTGGCCTCTCCCAGCGGGGCCTCCGAGTGGACGATCGCGCAGGTGCTGTCCCACCTGGGCAGCGGCGCCGAGATCGGCCGCAAGCCGATCGCACGCGCCGCGGGGGAGGACGTCGCGGACGAGGGAAACGATTCGATCTGGGCGCGCTGGGACGCGGCGTCGCCGATCGACCAGACCGCCGCGTTCGTGCAGCACGACTCGGCGTACCTCGCGACGGTGGAGGGGCTCGACGAGCAGCAGCGAGCCTCGATCACCGTCGACCTGGGCTTCCTGCCCGAGCCTGTGCCGCTGGTGGTGGCGCTGGGCATGCGGCTCAACGAGCTCGCCAACCACGCCTGGGACGTGCGCGTCGGGCTCGACCCCTCCGCCGAGATCGACGACGAGTCGGCGGAGCTGCTGATCGAGCTCTCCCGGGGCCCGTTGGCGTTCCTGCTGGGTTTCTCGGGCAAGGCCGCGGAGCTCGACGAGGAGGCGCGCGTCGCGGTGCCCGGTGCGACCATCCGGGTCGCCGACGAGGTCGCGGTGCTCCCGGCGGCGTCCGACCCGACGGCGACGCTCACCGGCCCGAAGGGCGCGGTCGTGCGGCTGCTCAGCGGGCGGCTCAAGGACCCCTACGCCGAGGGCGTGTCGGTCGAGGGCAACGTCGGGCTCGACGACCTGCGCCGGGTGTTCCCCGGGTACTGATCAGCGCTCAGGCGGCGAGGCAGACCGGCCCGGAGATCGAGCCGCTGGCGAGACGGCGGCTGACGCGCGCGGTCAGGTCGACGAGGCGCAGCCCGAGGGCTCCGGCGACGGCGCCCAGCACCTCGGAGCTGGGCTCCTTCAGGCCGCGCTCGACCTCGGAGAGGTACTGCGTCGAGACGCCC
Source organism: Nocardioides sp. GCM10030259 (assembly GCF_042666375.1). Classification (NCBI taxonomy): domain Bacteria; kingdom Bacillati; phylum Actinomycetota; class Actinomycetes; order Propionibacteriales; family Nocardioidaceae; genus Nocardioides; species Nocardioides sp. GCM10030259. The sequence goes on from NZ_JBHTDF010000011.1 coordinate 95,616, forward strand.
GCGTCGGACGCGACGTCGGCGAGGGTGCGGTCCGCCGTACGACGCTCCTCGCGCAGCTCGTGGCCGACGGCCTCCCGCCAGAGCGGCTCCGGCTCCGGCTGGCGTGCGGGCTCGGGACGGGACGGGAACGCGACCAGGTCACCCATGGTCCGACAGTACGGCGCCTGGGTCGTCGGGTGCCCGGATGTTCGCGCTCGGCGGAACGGGTCGACCGGTCGGCCGGGTCAGTTCGTCGGCTTCTGCGCGCCGACCACCCACATCGCGAAGAACTGCGAGCCGCCGCCGTACGCGTGTCCGAGGGCGCGCTGCGCGCCGTCCACCTGGTGCTCGCCCGCGAGCCCGCGGACCTGGAGGGCCGCCTCGCCGAAGCGGAGCATCCCGGAGGCGCCGATCGGGTTCGACGAGAGCACGCCACCCGAGCAGTTGACCGGCAGTCGGCCGTCCATCGCCGTGGCGCCGGACTCGGTCAGCTTCCACCCCGAGCCCTCCTCGGCGAAGCCGAGGCTCTCGAGCCACATCGGCTCGAACCACGAGAACGGCACGTAGATCTCGGCCATGTCGATCTGCTCGAGCGGGTCGGTGATGCCCGCCTGCTTCCACAGGGCGGCGGCCGCGTCGCGGGAGGCCTGCGGGTTGACCTGGTCGCGCTCGGCGGCCGAGGTGGCCTCCGACCGCATCACCGTGCCGTGGATCCACGCCGGGTTGGGCGACGCGGCGGCGGTGTCCTCGTCGACGATCACGAGCGCGCACGCACCGTCGGAGGAGGGGCAGGTCTCGTCGTACCGGATCGGGTCCCAGAGCATCTGGGACGCGAGCACCGACTCCACCGTGGTGTCGGGGTTCTTCAGGTGGGCGTAGGGGTTCTTGAGGGCATTCTGCCGGTCCTTGGCCGCGACGATCGCGCCCACGTGCGTCGGCGCCGCCGAGCGGCGGATGTAGGAGCGCACGTGCGGCGCGAAGTAGCCGCCCGCACCCGCGTGCACCGGCATGTTGAACGGCAGCGGCACCGACAGCGCCCACATCGCGTTGGACTCCGACTGCTTCTCGAAGGCCACGGTGAGCACGCGCTTGTGCACGCCGGCCTGCACGAGCGACGCCGCGACGATCGCGGTCGAGCCACCGACCGAGCCGGCCGTGTGCACCCGCAGCAGCGGCTTGCCGGCCGCGCCGAGCGCCTCGGCGAGGAAGAGCTCGGGCATCATCACGCCCTCGAAGAGGTCGGGCGCCTTGCCGACGACGATCGCGTCGACGTCGTCGAGCGTCATGTTCGCGTCGACGAGGGCGCGGTCGATGGCCTCGCGGCACAGGCCGGCCATCGAGACGTCGAGGCGCTTCGCGCGGTGGTGGGTCTGACCCACGCCGACCACGGCGGCGGGCTGCTTGGCCATCAGATGCTTCCTTCCAGGGTGCACAGGAGGTTCTGCTGCAGGGCCGGCCCGGAGGTCGCGTGGGCCACCGCCTTGGAGACCTCCCCGGACCAGATCCGCGTCGCCGCCTCGCCGATGCGGATGCCTCCCCCGGAGAAGAGCGGGTTGCTGGTGAGCGCACCGCCCGACGGGTTGATGCGTACGTCGTCGGCGAGCCCGAGCTCGCGGCGCAGGATCAGCTCCTGGTGGCTGAACGGCGCGTGCAGCTCGGCGAGCTCGACGCCGTCGAGGTCCAGGGACGCAGCCGCCCGCGCGGCCGATGGGGAGCGCGTCAGGTCGCGCGTGCCCATGCTCATCGGGTCGATGTTGTGCGTGACGCCGCCGATCCAGGCTGGCCGCTCGCGCACGTCGCGGGCCCTGTCGTCGGCGGCGAGCACGATGGCCGCCGCGCCGTCGGTGACGGGGGAGCAGTCGTGCTTGCGCAGCGGGTCGGCGTACATCGGCCGCGCCAGCAGCTCCTCGACCGACGAGCCGCCCTTGCGGATCGAGTACTCGTTCTTCTCGGCGTCGGTCAGCGAGCGGTTGGCCACCTCGGCCATCGCCCTCTCGTCCCAGACACCGGCCTCGATGCCGGCGCGCGCCTGCAGGCCGGCGAGCGACACCGTGTCGGGCCACAGCGGCGTCATCGTGTACGGCTCGAGCTGGAGCGCGAGGGTACGCCGCAGCACGCCGGCCGACGCCTTGCCGAAGGCGTAGACGAGGGCGGTGTCGACCTCGCCGGTCTGGATCTTCAGCCAGGCCTCGTACATCGCCCACGCCAGGTCCATCTCGACGTGCGACTCGTTCACCGGCGGGATGACGCCGATCGCGTCGACCGCGGACACGAACGAGAACGAGCGACCGGCCAGGTAGTCCGAGGAGCCCGAGCACCAGAACCCGATGTCGCGGCGGGTCCAGCCGGTCTGCTCGTAGCACTCGGCGAACAGCGGGACGAGCAGCTCCACGCAGGTCGGCGACCCGTCGAACTCGGGCATCTGTCGCTGGGCGAACCCGACGACGGCAACGTCTCTCATCTGTCAGCCCCTCAGAGGTGGTGCTTGTAGGTGTCGTAGTCGGCGTCCGGGTCGCCGGTCGGCTCGAAGTGGTCGATGTTCTCCAGCGAGTAGGTCCACTCCTCCTGCGGCTTCCACACGGCCTTGACCCGCATGCCCATCCGCACCTCCGCGGCGTCGACGCCGAGGATCAGGTGCAGGATCGCGATGTCGGCGCCGTCGAGCAGCACGTACGCCGAGACGTACGGCGGCGTGATCTTCTGGCCGAGGAACGGCACGTTGACGATGCAGAACGTCGTGATGGTGCCGGTCTGCGACACCTCGACCTCCTCCGCCGTCGGGGTGCCGTCGGCGGGGCACGCGCTGCGTGGCGGCACGTAGACCTTCTGGCAGGTGGGGCAGCGCTGGCCGACGATCCGGCCCTCGTTGAGCCCGCGGTAGAACGCCGACTCCTCGGGGCTCGCGGCGTACTGGTAGTCGAGCGAGACCGGCACGATGACGCCGGTGACGGGGTCCCCTTCGGTTTCGAGGCTCGTCGCTGGCGCTCCTCGCACCTCAACCTCCGGGGGAGCAGGTTCGAACACCATGTCGGTGATCGCGCCGACCCGCTCCTCGGCCCAGCGCACCTGCACCCGCATCCCGGTCGAGACACCGGCGGGGGAGGAGACGTCCAGCGCGTGCATCAGCGGGGCGTCCGCGCCGTCGAGCCGCACCAGCACGAAGGCGAACGGCCGGTCGAACGGCTGGTCCTTCACCGGCTCGGGCACCCAGGTCCACGACACGACCGTGCCGACCGGCGCGACCTCGACGAAGTCGGTGACCGCCTCGTGGGTGACCGGGTCGAACTCCGGTGGCGGCACGACGACCTTGCCCTCCGACGTCCGCCCGCCGACGACCCTGCCCTCGCGCAGACCCGTGAGGAACCGGCCGAGCACCGGCCCGGTCGATCGGGTGTAGTCGAAGGCTACGGTGACCGGTGCTGACAGTGTTCGTGTCATGGTCCGAAAGTAGAACACGTTCTAGGATCGGGCAAGCACCTGCCCCCGACATGCGCCCCACGACAGGAGAGACACATGAAGCTCGGACTCCAGCTCGGCTACTGGGGGGCCCAGCCCCCGCAGGGCGTCGCGGAGCTCGTCGCCGCAGCGGAGGAGGCCGGCTTCGACGCCGTCTTCTCGGCGGAGGCGTGGGGGAGCGACGCGTTCACCCCGCTCGCCTGGTGGGGCCGGGAGACGTCGCGCCTCAAGCTCGGCACGTCGATCGTGCAGATGTCGGGCCGGGCGCCGACGTCGATCGCGATGCACGTGATGACGCTCGACCACCTCTCGGGCGGCCGCGTCATCCTCGGCATGGGCGTGAGCGGTCCGCAGGTCGTCGAGGGCTGGTACGGCCAGCCGTTCGGCAAGCCCCTGGCCCGCACCCGCGAGGTCGTCGACATCATCCGCCAGGTGCTGGCCCGCGAGGCGCCGGTGACCAACGACGGCCCGCACTACCCGCTGCCCTTCCGCGGTGAGAACTCCGTCGGCCTCGGCAAGCCGCTGAAGCCGATCGTGCACCCGCTGCGGGCCGACGTGCCGATCTGGCTCGGCGCCGAGGGCCCGAAGAACGTCGCCCAGACCGCGGAGATCGCCGACGGCTGGATCCCGATCTTCTACACGCCGAAGTCGGCCGGCATGTACCGGCCCTGGCTCGACGAGGGCTTCGCGCGTCCCGGCGCACGCCGTACCCGGGACGACTTCGAGATCGCCGCGACCTGCCACCTCCAGGTCGTCGACAGCGCCGAGGAGAAGGCGGTGGTGCTCGACGCGATGCGGCCGTTCGTCTCGCTCTACATGGGTGGCATGGGCGCCAAGGAGGCCAACTTCCACAACCAGGTCTTCGTGCGGATGGGCTACGAGGACCTCGCCGCCGAGGTGCAGAAGCTCTACCTCAGTGGCGAGAAGGACCGCGCCACCGCGCTCATCCCCGACGAGCTCGTCGACGACATGCACATCATCGGCACTGCGGGCGAGGTGAAGGAGCGGGTCGCGCAGTGGGAGGAGACCGGCGTGACCACGCTGCTGCTCAGCTGCCGGTCGGCCGCCGAGGTCCGGTCGGTCGCCGAGCTGCTCGCGTAGCGCGGTGCGCTGTGGGTATAGGCCACGCATGCATCTGAAGCGAATCTCGGGCTCAGCTGCCGTGGTGCTCGTCACGGCGGCAGCCCTGGCCACCGGTCCCCTCCCGTCCGCGTCGGCCAGTCCCGCCGGTCACGCCGCCTTCTCGCGCGTCGAGTACAGCGACGGCGAGCCGCGCAACGCGCGACTGAGCATCCCGAAGATCGGGATCCATCGGCTGAAGGTGATCGCCTACCGGGGCAAGACCGACGACGCCCCCGGCACCCGGATCCAGAACCGCGGCATCGCGGCGAGCTCGCACGGCCCGCAGGGCGGCACGGGCCCTGGCGGGATCGGCAACTACCAGGTGGCCGGGCACCGGACGTCCCACGGCGGCGTCTTCGGTCGTACGCCGTCGCTCGACCGCGGCGACAAGGTGTTCGTCGACAGCGGGCGGTGGCGCTACGTCTACCGGATCATCAAGACCCGATGGGTCTCGTTCCGGTCGGCCGAGTCGCTGCGCAAGCAGCGCGCCGAGGTGCCCGGCAAGCCGTGGAAGAAGGCGACGCGCGGCTTCATCACGGTCTCGACCTGCGCGACGCCCGAGGACCGCGCCCGCGGCAACTACTGGACCGACCGCTTCGGCAACCCCGAGCACCGCATCGACAAGATCGGCATCCTGGACAAGCGCGTGGAGCGGCCGCCGCGGCACCACGACGGGCGCCGCTGACGGATCGCTCGCGGGCTCAGGAGTCGGCGGGGGCGATGTTCTGGTTGTGCCGGAACACGTTGCCCGGGTCGTACTTTCGCTTGATGTCGCGCAGCCGGTCGTAGTTGCCCTGGTAGTTGGCGCGGATCCGGTCCTGGTCGTCCGCGGCCATGAAGTTGATGTAGCCGCCCTCCTCGGAGTGGGGCGCGATGGCGTCGTAGTAGTCCCGCACCCAGGCGATGTTCTGCGCGTCGTCCGCCTCGTCGGGCCACATGCCCGCGATGACCGTGGCGAAGTTCGCGTCGCGGTAGGCGAACGCGGTGGAGTCCGGCGCCACCCGGTGGCACGCACCATCGATGGGGTAGATGTGCATCGTCGAGGTCATCACCGGGACCTTCGAGCCGTGCTCGACGTGCGCGTCGATCGCGTCGTCCGTGAGCTCCTTGACGAAGCTCGCCTTCCAGTAGTGCCGGAGGCCGGACGGGTAGAGGTCGTCGAACGCGCTGTTGAGGGCGGGGTACGGCATCGGTCCCACCATCTCGGCCACCGTGGGCGCGAGGTCGCGGAACGGCTTGAGCACCTCCTCGCCACGGTCGAGGTCGCCCGCCCAGCAGGCGACCAGCAGCGAGAGCGTCGTCCCGTGCCGCTCCTCCGGGATGAAGGGCAGCGGCGGCGCGATCTGGTACGCCGGGAAGCCGCCGAACTGCTCCGGCGCGTCGGCGATGAACTCGCGGTAGAGGCGGAACAGGTCGCCGGCCTTGTCGAGCTCGAAGAACATCGGCCCGCCGTAGATGTCCTTCACCGGGCTCAGGCGGAACTCGAAGGACGTCACCACGCCGAAGTTGCCGCCGCCGCCTCGGATCGCCCAGAAGAGGTCGGCGTCGTCCTTGTCGCTCGCGAGGTGGAAGATGCCGTCGGCCGTCACGACGTCGGCGCCCAGCAGGCTGTCGAGGGCGAGCCCGAGCCCGCGCGCCAGGTAGCCGATGCCGCCGCCGAGGGTCAGGCCGGCGACGCCGGTCGTCGAGATGATGCCGCCGGTGGTGGCGAGCCCGAAGGGGTACGCCGCCGCGTTCAGGTCGCCCCAGGTCGCACCGCCGCCGACGCGGGCGGTCTGGGTGCGCGGGTCCACGCGCACGCTGTTCATCGCCGACATGTCGACGACGAGCCCGCCGTCGCTGGTGCCGAAGCCGGGGACGCTGTGGGCGCCTCCGCGGACGGCGACCGACAGCCCGTTGTCCGCGGCGAAGCTGACCGCAGTCATCACGTCGCCGGCGTTGACCGGCTGCACGATGACGTCCGGGCGCTTGTCGATCATGCCGTTGCGGACGGCGCGCGCCACGTCGTACCCGGGGTCCTCCGGTCCGGTGACGCGCCCCCTGATCGTGGCGCGCAGGGTGTCCAGCTCGATGCTCATGCGTCCTCCTCGAGGCTCGTCCTCATCGCGTCCGGGGCGACAAGGGCGTCGAGAAGCGTCACGAGCCGCGGCGGTCCGCAGCGGGTCTGATTGGCGCGACGTTAGCCCTGCAGCAGCGCGCTGTCATCGTTCATCCGGGCCGTTTCCGGGGCCATCCCGACGGGGTGACAGGCTTGCCCGGTGACCACCTACGGCGTCCTGGGAGTCGGCTCCATCGCGGCCGCGATCGTCACCGGCATGTGTGACGGGGTGGCCGACCCGCCGGCCGTCGTGCTGTCGCCGCGCAACGCCGAGCGGGCCGCCGAGCTGGCCGCCCGCCTGTCGTCCGTGCGCGTCGCGGCCGACAACCAGGCGGTCGTCGACGAGAGCGACGTCGTGGTCGTCTGCCTGCGGCCGGACGCCGCCGCCGAGGCCCTGGCGGGGCTCGGGTTCCGGGACGGTCAGGCGGTGGTGAGCGCCGTCGCGGGCCTGCACGTCGCCAGCCTCGCGGAGCTCGTCGCGCCGGCCGCCGACGTAGCGCGCAGCATCCCGCTGCCGGCGGTCGCGACCCGCGGCAGCATCACCCCGGTGCACCCGGCGACGCCCGCGGCGGTCGCCCTGTTCGACCGGCTCGGCGGCAGCCTCCCGGTGGCCGACGAGACGGCGTACGAGTCGGTGGCCGCTGCCTCCGCCACGGTCGCCGCACACTTCCGCTACCTCGGCACGATCGCCGACTGGCTGACCGCGCGCGGCATCCCGCAGGGCGAGGCCCGGCGGTACGTCGCCGACACGTTCGCGGCCCTGTCGGGAGAGCTCGGCGAGGCGGAGGTCGACTTCGCCGACCTGGCGGGGGCGCACGCGACGCCGGGTGGGCTCAACGAGCAGTTCGCGCGGGACCTCGGCGAGGCGGGCGTGTACGACGCGGTGCGGGCCGGTCTCGACGCGATCCTCGCGAGGATTGCCCCGAGATAGAACACGTTCTAGTGTCGGGTCCCATGACGGCAGACATGCGAGTCGGGACCCACAACGGCCACCTCATGGTGTCGGCGCTCAAGCGGCACCGTGACAAGCCGGTGATGTACCTCGGCGACGCCACGATCACCGGTCGCGAAGCGGCCGAGCGGATGAGCCAGTACGTCCAGGCGTTCGACGCGCTGGGGGCCGGCCGCGGCACCGCCGGGGCGCTGCTCGCTCTCAACCGCCCCGAGGTGCTGTTCATCCTGGGAGCGGGCCAGACGCAGGGCTACCGGCGCAGCTCGCTGCACCCGCTGGGCTCGCTCGAGGACCATGCCTACGTCATCAACGACGCCGAGATCACGACGCTGACGATCGACCCGGTGCCGATGTTCGTCGAGCGTGCGGTCGGCCTGCTCGAGCGGTGCCCGAAGCTGGAGAAGGTCCTGACGATCGGCCCGGTCCCCGACGAGCTCGCCCACGTCGGGCACGACCTGGTGGCCGCGGCCGCGTCGTTCGACCCCCGCCCGCTCGAGGCGGCGACGCTGGACCCCGATCACGTCGTGTCGATCACCTACACCGGCGGCACCACCGGCAAGCCGAAGGGCGTCATCGGGCTCTCGCGCCAGATGAGCACGATGACCCAGGTCCAGATGGCCGAGTGGGAGTGGCCGGAGTCGCCGAAGTTCCTCATGTGCACGCCGCTCTCGCACGCCGGCGCGGCGTTCTTCGTGCCGACCGTTCTCAAGGGCGGCTGTCTCTACGTGCTCGCGAAGTTCGACCCCGCCGAGGTGCTGCGCACGATCGAGGAGCAGCGGATCACCGCGACGATGCTGGTGCCGTCGATGCTCTACGCGCTCATGGACCACCCCGACAGCCGGACCCGGGACCTGTCGTCGCTCGAGACCGTCTACTACGGCGCGTCCGCGATCAACCCGGTGCGCCTCAAGGAGGCGATCGACCGGTTCGGGCCGATCTTCGCGCAGTACTACGGCCAGTCCGAGGCGCCGATGGCGATCACGTACTTCGCCAAGGAGGACCACGTCTCCGATGACGACCGCCGGCTCGCGTCCTGCGGGCGCCCGTCGGCCTTCGTGCGTACGGCGCTCCTCGGCGAGGACGGCAGGCCGGTGCCGGTGGGCGAGCCGGGGGAGATCTGCGTGGCCGGGCCGCTGCTCGCCGGCGGCTACTGGAACCTGCCGGAGGAGACCGCCGAGACCTTCCGCGACGGCTGGATGCACACCGGGGACGTGGCGCGCGAGGACGAGGACGGCTTCTGGTACATCGTCGACCGCACCAAGGACATGATCGTCACCGGCGGCTTCAACGTCTTCCCGCGCGAGGTCGAGGACGTCGTCGCCGAGCACCCGGCCGTGGCCCAGGTCGGCGTGATCGGCACCCCGCACGAGAAGTTCGGCGAGGCGGTCACCGCGATCGTCGTGCTCCGCTCCGACGCACCGCGGGACGAGGAGTCGATCGCGACCATGACCGGGGAGATCCAGCAGATGGTCAAGGACCGCAAGGGCTCCGTGCAGTCGCCCAAGCAGGTCATCGTCGCCGACACCCTGCCGCTCACCGGCCTCGGCAAGCCCGACAAGAAGGCGCTGCGCGCGCAGTTCTGGACCGGCGACCGGGCCGTCGGCTGACGGCGTACCGCGACGGCCCGCGGGGTACGACGTCGCACATGCCCCTGCGCAACGGTCAGCACGGCTACGGCCTCGTCACGAAGGCGCTGCACTGGCTGACGGTGCTGGTGATCGCGACGCAGTTCGTCGTGGGCTACACGATGGAGACCGAGGCCGACGTCGCCCAGGTCGAGTGCGACCCGCCCGGTGAGGACCGCAGCGGCGGCGACACCTCGGACGCCGAGGAGGAGCGCCTCGATCGCGTCGAGGACGCGTGCGAGGACCGCCAGGACGCTCGCGAGGACGAGGCCGAGGACGGCGTCGGGACCGCCTGGAGCGACCTGTGGTCGGGCGACCTGCTCACGGACGGGATCTCCGGCCCGGAGCTGCACGTCCTGCTCGGCCTGCTGCTGATCGTGCTGGGTGCGACCCGGGTGCTGTGGCGCCGGCTGACGCCCCTCCCGCCGTGGGACAGCCGGCTGACGACGACCGACCAGCGCATCGTGCACGCCACCGAGGTCGCGTTGCTGACCCTGCTGTTCGTCGTACCGCTGACCGGGCTGGCGCTGGTCGCGGGGGAGGACGACCTGCTCCCGCTGCACATCGCCGCGCACGTCGGATTCTTCCTGGCCCTCGGCGCGCACCTGACCATGGTGCTCGGCCGGCGACTGCTCCCGCGGATGCTCTGAACCGAGGCCCCGCAGGTAGCCTTCACGGCGGCTTGTTTCGAAAATCGCGAAGTGTGGAAAACGTTATCGACAACGATTGACACTCGCCGATGCCGGATGGCACCTTTCCGGCATTGTGTGACGTGCGCCGCAGCGGCGTACGCCAAAGCGGAAGGGTTACGAATGAGGTCGAAGACTCGCAGCGCGGCGCTGGCCGCGCTCTGCGCCGGCGCGATGCTGGTGGCAACGGCGTGCGGTTCCGACGACGACTCGTCGGAGAGCGGTGGCGACACCACGATCACCTGGTGGCACAACTCGAACAACGAGCCCGGCATGGGCTACTACGAGCAGGTCGCGAAGGACTTCGAGGCCGACAACCCCGGCGTGAAGATCGAGATCAGCGCCATGGCCCACGAGGACATGGTCGACAAGCTCGACGCGGCGTTCCAGGCCGGGGACATCCCGGACATCTACATGGAGCGCGGCGGCGGCGAGCTCGCGGACCACGTCGAGGCCGGCATGGTGAAGGACCTCACCGAGTCCGCGTCCGAGGAGATCGCCAAGATCGGCGGATCGGCCGGCGGTTGGCAGATCGACGGCAAGACCTACGGCCTGCCGTACAGCATCGGCGTCGTGGGCTTCTGGTACAACACCGACCTCTTCGAGCAGGCCGGCATCACCGCGCCACCCACCACCGTGGCCGAGCTCATCGACGCCTCCGACAAGCTCAAGGCCGCCGGCATCACCCCGATCTCGGTCGGCGCCGGTGACAAGTGGCCCGCCGCGCACTACTGGTACTACGGCGCGCTGCGCGCCTGCTCCTCGGACGTGCTCAAGGACGCGGTCACCAGCCTCGACTTCTCCGACCCGTGCTTCGTCGAGGCCGGCGAGATGGTCGAGGAGATCGTCGCCGCCGAGCCGTTCAACAAGGGCTTCCTGACCACCAAGGCGCAGGAGGGCGCGACGTCCGCGTCCGGCCTGCTGGCCACCGGCAAGGTCGCCATGGAGCTCGCCGGCCACTGGGAGCCCGGCGTCATGCAGGGCATCACCGAGGATGGCAAGGGCCTGGGTGACAACACCGGCTGGTTCCCGTTCCCGGCCATCGAGGGCGGCGCGGGCGACCCGGCCGACGCACTCGGCGGCGGCGACGCCTGGGCGGTCTCGGAGGAGGCTCCCGACGAGGCGGTCGAGTTCGCGAAGTACCTGCTCTCCGACGAGGTGCAGACCGGCTTCGCCGAGAACGACATGGGCCTGCCGACCAACCCGGCCGCCGGCTCTGCCGTGAAGGACCCGGCCCTGGCCGGCCTGCTCGAGGTGCGCGACGCGGCGCCGTTCGTCCAGCTGTACTTCGACACCGCCTTCGGCACCTCCGTCGGTGGCGCCATGAACGACGAGATCGCGCTGCTCTTCGCCGGTGAGGCGTCCCCGCAGGACGTCGTCGACGCCACGCAGGCGGCCGCGGACATGGAGCAGTGATCTGACCGTGACGGAGCAGGGCGCCGCGACCGAAGCGGCACCCGTCATCCCGATGGGGACCACCCGGCGCGGGGAACCGCGCCGGGTGGCCCCCCGGCCCGTGGGCGCCGGCTGGCGCCAGCGGCTGGAGATCGCGTTCTTCGTGACACCGGCGCTGGCGCTGATGGCGGTGTTCGTCGTCTGGCCGGTCGTCTCGGCGGTGCGGATGTCGTTCTACCGCTGGAAGGGCTTCGGCCCGATGGACGACTTCGTGGGCTGGGCCAACTACGACCTGGTGCTCAACGACGACGTCTTCCGCGACGCCGTCGTGCACAACTTCACGATCGTCGTGCTGTCGATCGCCATCCAGCTGCCGCTGGGCCTGGCCATCGCCCTGCTGCTGAACCGGCGGATCCGCTTCCGGGGGGTGCTGCGCACGATCGTGTTCGTGCCCTACGTGCTCGCCGAGGTCATCGCGGGTGTCGTCTGGTACCAGCTGCTGCAGCCGGAGTCCGGCGTCGTCGACGGGCTGATCCGCATGGTCGGCCTCACGCCGCCCGAGCAGGGCTTCCTCGGCACCCCGGACCTGGCGCTGTGGACCGTGTTCGTGGTGCTGACCTGGAAATACCTCGGCCTGGCGATCCTGCTGTTCCTGGCCGGCCTCCAGGGCGTGCCCGACGAGCTCTACGAGGCCGCCCAGCTCGACGGGTGCAGCTGGTGGCAGGTGCAGCGGCGGGTCGCGATCCCCCTGATCGGGCCGACCATCCGCACCTGGTGCTTCCTGTCGATGATCGGCTCGCTGCAGCTCTTCGACATGGTCTGGATCCTGACCGGCGGCGGGCCCGCCAACGCGACCACGACGATGGCGACGTACCTGATCAGCCAGGGCACGCAGCGCCACAATTACGGAATCGCAGGCGCGGCTTCGGTGATCCTGTTCGTGGTCGGATTCGTGATGGCCCTGGCCTACCAGGTCTTCGTGCTTCGGCGCGACACTGCGGAGAAGAGGTGAGGGAGCCGATGAACCCGGGACGCACGAAGCCCTTCGGGTCAGGTGGGCCACTGGTCTACCTGCTCGCCCTGATGGCCGTCATCGTGACGGTCGGTCCGGTCGTGTACGGCGCGCTGGGCGGGTTCCGCACCAACGAGCAGCTCGCCAGTGACCCGTCGGGCCTGCCGGACCCATGGGTCTGGAGGAACTACGAGCACGTCGTCACGAACCCGGACTTCTGGCAGTACGCGCTGAACTCGACGATCGTCGCGGTCGTCACGACGGTCGTGGCCGTGCTCTTCGGCGTGATGGCGGCGTACCCGCTCGCGCGGTACCAGTTCCGCGGCCGTGAGCCGCTGTTCATGGTGTTCGTGCTCGGCCTGCTCTTCCCGGCCGCGGTGGCGATCATCCCGCTGTTCATCCTGGTCACCCAGGACCTGCAGCTGGGCAACACCTACTGGGGCGTGGCGCTGCCGCAGGCGGCGTTCGCGCTGCCACTCACCGTGGTGATCCTGCGGCCGTTCCTGATGGCGATGCCGCGCGAGCTCGAGGAGGCCGCGCTGATGGATGGCGCCTCGCGGATCGGGATCTTCTGGCGCCTCGCGATCCCGCTGTCGGCGCCGGCGCTCGTGACGGTCGGCGTGCTGGCGTTCGTGGCGTCGTGGAACGCCTACCTGCTGCCGCTGCTCCTGCTGCAGGACGACATGCGGACGCTGCCGCTGGGGGTCGCGGACTACTCGAGCGAGCACTCGGCCGACACGGCCGGCGTGCTCGCGTTCACCACGCTCGCGATGATCCCGGCGCTCATCCTCTTCCTCGCGATGCAGCGCCGCATCGTCGGTGGCCTCCAGGGCGCGGTCAAGGGCTGAGGGGGTCAGGACGATGGATGACGACGTGACGACCCGGGACACGCGACCCGCCGGCCGGGTGACGATGCAGCAGGTGGCCGCCGAGGCCGGCGTCTCGATCTCGACGGTCTCGAAGGTGATCAACGGCCGGTACGGCGTCTCGAGCGAGACGTTCGAGCACGTGACCGCGGTGATCAACCGGCTGGGCTACGAGGCGAGCCTGGTCGCCCGCAGCCTGCGCAACACCCGGACCAACGTCATCGGGGTGCTGGTCGCGGACTTCGAGCCGTTCAGCACCGAGGTGCTGAAGGGCGCGGCCGACGCGATCCGCGGCTCCGGCTACGAGCTGGTCGCCTACTCGGCCGGCGGCCGCGTCGACGAGCACATCGGCTGGGAGCGGCGCTACCTCTCCCGGGTGATGGGCACGCTCGTCGACGGTGCCGTGCTGGTGACGCCGACCGTGACCGACGTGCAGTACGACGGACCGGTCGTCGCGGTCGACCCGCACACCGGCCGGTCGAGCCTGCCGACGGTCGCCGCCGACAACCTGCAGGGCGCCCGCCTGGGCGTCGACCACCTGCTCGAGCTGGGCCACCGACGCATCGGCATGGTCACCGGCCGTCCCGACCTGGTCTCCGCCCAGCTCCGCGAGCGCGGCTACCGGGAGGCGCTCGGCGCCGCCGGCCTCGCCGTCGACGAGTCGCTCCTCGCGCTCGGCGCCTTCGACCACGAGCAGGCGCGCGACGCCGCGCGGGAGCTGCTGCTCCTGCCGGAGCCGCCGTCCGCCATCTTCGCCGCCAACGACACCTCGGCACTGGCCACGCTCGAGGTCGCCGGCGAGCTCGGCATCGACGTGCCCGGCCGGCTGTCGATCGTCGGCTTCGACAACATTCCCGAGTCCGCGCTGGCGCAGCCGTCGCTGACCACCGTGCAGCAGCCGATGCGCGACCTCGGCCACGAGGCGATCTCGATGCTCGTCGGGCTGATCGCCGGACACGACCTGGAGGAGACACACGTGACACTGGAGACGACGCTGGTGCGTCGGAGCACGACCGCAGCGCCGGGAGCGGCCTCGTGACCGAGCTCTGGCGGGACGTCACCGCGCCGGCCGGGGACCGAGTGTCCGACCTGATCTCCCGTATGGAGGTGCACGAGAAGGTCGCGCAGCTGGCGTCGGTGTGGGGCGTGGACCCCGAGACCGGCGACATGGCGCCGATGCTGCGCGACGCCATGGGAGACATGACGCCGTGGGCCGACCTCATCCGCGGCGGCCTCGGCCAGATCACGCGTCCCTTCGGCACCGAGCCGGTCGAGGCCGCCGAGGGGATGCGCGGCCTGGCGCGGCGCCAGCGCGACGTCGTGGCGGCCAACCGGTTCGGCATCCCGGCGCAGGTGCACGAGGAGTCCCTGACCGGGCTGAACGCCTGGCGCGCCACGATCTACCCCTCGCCGCTGTGCTGGGCGGCGACCTTCGACCCCACGTTGGTGGAGCGGATGGGCGCGCAGATCGCGGAGACGATGCGCAGCCTCGGCATCCACCAGGGCCTGGCGCCGGTGCTCGACGTGGTGCGTGACCACCGCTGGGGTCGGGTCGAGGAGTCCCTCGGCGAGGACCCGTTCCTCTCCGGCCTGATGGGCGCGGCGTACGTGCGCGGCCTCGAGGGCGCGGGTGTCGTCGCGACGCTCAAGCACTTCGCCGGCTACGCGTCGTCGCGCGCCGCGCGCAACCACGCGCCGGTGTCGATGGGCCCCCGTGAGCTCGCCGACGTCGTGCTGCCGCCGTTCGAGATGGCGCTGCGGGCCGGTGCGCGGTCGGTGATGAACTCCTACACCGACACCGACGGGGTCCCCGCCGCCGCAGACCGGGCGCTGCTGACGACGCTGCTGCGCGACGAGCTCGGCTTCACCGGGACGCTCGTCTCCGACTACTTCTCCGTTGCGTTCCTGCGCACCCTGCACCACGTCGCCGAGACCGACGGCGACGCCGCGCGGCTGGCGCTGGAGGCCGGCATCGACGTGGAGCTGCCGTCGGTCAACGCGTTCGGTCAACCGCTGCTCGACGCCATCGCGTCCGGCCTCGTGGACGAGAAGACCGTCGACCGGGCGCTCTCGCGGGTGCTGCTGCAGAAGTGCCAGCTCGGGCTGCTCGACCCCGACTGGGCCCCGGCCGAGCCGACCGACGTCGACCTCGACCCGCCGGAGGCGCGCGCCCTCGCCCTCGACCTGGCCCGCCGGTCGGTCGTGCTGATGGCCAACGACGGCACGCTGCCGCTCGCCGCCGGCGCACGGGTCGCGGTCGTGGGGCCGCGGGCCGACACCGACGAGGCGATGCTCGGCTGCTACTCGTTCCCGATGCACGTGCTCGCCCACTACGACGACGTCGAGACCGGCGTGTCGATCCCGACGGTGCGCGAGGCGCTGGCCGACACGTTCGACGTGACGTACGCCCTCGGCTGCCCGGTCCTCGGCGGCGCCGACGACGACATCGCTGCCGCTGCGGCGGCCGCCGCCGAGGCCGACGTCTGCGTGGCCGTCCTCGGCGACCAGGCCGGGCTCTTCGGGCTCGGTACGTCGGGCGAGGGCTGCGACGTCGTGACCCTGGACCTGCCCGGCCGGCAGGAGGAGCTGCTCGAGGCTCTGCTCGCCACGGGCACGCCGGTCGTGGCCGTGCTGCTCGTCGGCCGGCCGTACGACCTGAGCCGCCAGGTGTCGCGCCTGGCCGGTGTCGTGTGCGGCTTCTTCCCGGGCGAGGAGGGTGCGCAGGCGATCGCCGACGTGCTCGCCGGCCGGGTGAACCCGTCCGGTCGGCTCCCCGTGAGCTTCCCCGGCGCCGGCTCGACCCAGCCCTCGACGTACCTCGCGCCCGTACTCGGGCAGCGCAGCGACGTGAGCAACGTCGACCCGACTCCGCTCTTCCCGTTCGGGCACGGGCTCTCGTACGCCGCGGCGACCTGGGGCGACGTGTCGGCGACGACGGGCGGGCAGTGGGCGACCGACGGCACCTGCGACGTCGAGGTGCTGCTCGCGAACGACGCCGACCGCGACGTGTCCGAGGTGGTGCAGGTCTACCTGCACGACCGGACGTCCTCCGTGGTGCGACCCGTCCAGCAGCTGGTGGGCGCGACGCGCGTCGACCTGGCGCCGGGGGAGCGGGTGCGGGTGCGCCTCGGCCTGCACGCCGACCTGACCTCCTTCACCGGGCGCGACCTGGTGCGGATCGTCGAGCCGGGCGCGGTGGAGCTCCGGGTCGGTGCGTCGAGCGCCGACGCGCGCGCGGTGCTGCCGCTCGAGCTCGTCGGGTCGCTGCGGCAGGTGGGCGCGGACCGGGCGCTCGAGCCGTCGGTCGTGGTCGAGCCGGCCTGACATGCACTACGACCTGCCGCTCGAGGAGGCACGTCGCTACCGTCCGCCCCTGGACGTGCCCGCGGACCTCGAGGAGTTCTGGACCGAGACGCTTGCCCTGGCGGGCGGCCCGGCACCGACGTTCGAGCCCGCCGACAGCGGCCTGGTCACAGTGTCGACGTACGACGTCACCGTGGCGGGCTTCGACGGCGCGCCGGTGAAGGCGTGGCTGCACCTGCCGGCCGGCTCGTCGGGCCGGCTGCCCGGCGTCGTGCAGTTCATGGCTACAACGGCGGCCGGGGCCTGGCGCACGAGCACGTGTTCTGGGCCAGCGCCGGGTACGCCCACCTCGTCGTCGACACCCGCGGGCAGGGCAGCGGCTGGACGACCGGCGCCACCGGCGACCCCGGCGGCTCCGGCCCGGCGCAGCCGGGGTTCCTCACGCGCGGCGTCGAGGACCCGGCGACGTACTACTACCGCCGGGTGTACGCCGACGGCGTGGCCGCGCTCGAGGCGCTTCGCGGTCACGACCGCGTCGACCCGGCCCGGGTGGCCGTGGCGGGAGGGAGCCAGGGCGGCGGGATCTCGACCTCCGTCGCCGCCCTGGCTCCCTCCTCCGTGGCCGCGGTCCTTCCCGACGTGCCGTTCCTGTGCGACTTCCGCCGGGCGGCGTCGATCGCGCAGACCGAGCCGTACCTCGAGCTGGTCCGCTACCTCGCCGCACACCGCGACCGGGTGTCGGCGACGTTCCGGACCCTGTCGTACTTCGACGCCGCGGTCCTCGGCCGCCTCGCCGTCGCCCCGGCGCTCTTCTCCGTCGCGATGATGGACGCCACGTGCCCACCGTCCACGGTCTTCGCGGCCTACCACGCCTATGGCGGCCCCAAGGAGATCGAGGTCTACGAGTACAACGACCACGAGGGCGGGCAGGCGCACCACCAGGTGCGGCAGCTGGAGTGGCTGGCGAAGGTGCTGGGCTGAGCCCGGGCTTCAGCGCCCCTCGAACTCCGGCGACCGCTTCTCGGCGAACGCCCGCGGACCCTCCCTGGCGTCGTCCGAGGCGAAGACGGCCATGCCGACCTTGGCGTCGTCGGCCCAGCAGTCCTCCTCGTGCCGGCCCTCGGAGTCGCGGACGGTCCTGAGGATGGCCTGCACCGCGAGCGGGCCGTTGGCGCAGATCAGGTCGGCGACCTCGTGCGCCTTCGCGAGCGCCTCGCCGTCGGGGACGACGTACCCGATCAGGCCGATCTCCTTCGCCTCGGGCGCCTTGATGTGGCGGCCGGTGAGGAGCAGGTCCATCGCGATCGTGTACGGGATCTGGCGGGGGAGGCGTACGGCGGAGCCGCCCATCGGGTAGAGGCTCCACTTCGCCTCGGAGATTCCGAAGCGCGCCGACTCGCCGGCGATCCGGATGTCGGTGCCCTGGAGGATCTCGGTGCCGCCGGCGATCGCGGGGCCCTCGACGGCGGCGATCAGCGGCTTGGTGAGCCGGAAGCCCTTGAGCAGCCCCTTGATGACCGACGGGTCGAACCCGGCCTTGAAGCTCTCGTCCGGCGAGCGCTTGGTCGCGGCCTTGAGGTCCATGCCCGCGCAGAAGTAGCCGCCCGCGCCGGTGAGGATGCAGACCCGGATCTCGGGGTCGGAGTTCACCCGGTCCCAGGCCTCCTCCATGATCGCCATCATCTCGCCGGAGAGGGCGTTGCGCGCCTCGGGGCGGTTCATCGTGACGATGAGCTTGTGCCCGTCCTGCTCGACGAGGCAGTGCGGTTCCGACGAGACGTCTGCGCTGGTCATGGGCCGAGCCTAGCCAAGAACAAGAACGTGTTCTAGTCTCGCGTCGTGGCTCACAACATCGCTGATCTCTTCGAACACGCCGTCGACGCCGCCCCCGACAACCCCGCCCTCAAGGTGGGTGACCGGGTCGTGACGTACGCCGAGCTGGAGGCCGACGCCAACCGGCTCGCCCACTACCTGCAGTCGCAGGGGGTCGGCCAGGGCGACCACGTCGCCATCTATGCCAAGAACAGCATCGAGCACGTCGTCGCGACGCTGGCGATCGTGAAGATCCGGGCTACCACGATCAACGTCAACTACCGCTACGTCGAGGCCGAGCTCGACTACCTCTTCGACAACGCCGACGTCGTCGCGATCATCCACGAGCGCTCGTACTCGCCGCTGGTCGCGACCTGCTGGCCGAAGCACGAGAAGCTGAAGGTCGCCGTCGTCGTCGACGACGCGCTCGACCCCGACGACCAGTCCGACTTCTCGTCGTACGGAGGGGTGAGCTACGCCGACGCGATCGCCGGCCAGAGCGCCGAGCGCGACTTCGGCGAGCGCAGCCCCGACGACATCCACATCATCTACACCGGCGGCACGACCGGGTTCCCCAAGGGCGTCATGTGGCGGCACGAGGACTTCTGGCGCGTGCTCGGCGGCGGCATCGACTTCTACACCGGCGAGCCGCTCGAGGAGTACTCCCAGTCGAGCCAGGCCAACGACCCGCGCATGGTCACCTTCCCGCTGAGCCCGCTCATGCACGGCGGCGCGCAGGCCGGCCTGCTCATGCACCTCTTCGCGGGCCACCTCACGATCCTGGAGCCCAAGTTCGATCCGGTGCGCACCTGGGAGCTGATCGAGAAGGAGAGGATCCAGCTCATCTTCATGACCGGCGACGCGATGGCGCGCCCGCTCATCGAGGCCTTCGAGGAGAAGGCCGCGACCGGCACGCCGTACGACGCCTCGAACCTGGTCGCGATCTCGAGCAGTGCCGCGATCTTCAGCCCGCCGGTGAAGGAGCGCTGGATGAAGGCGTTCCCGAACTCGATCTTCACCGACTCGGTCGGATCGACGGAGACCGGCTTCTCCGGCATGGGCATGGGGGACCCGAACAACATCTCCAAGGACGGCCCGGTCGTCGGCCTCGGCCCCGGCAGCGTCGTCATCGACGAGGACAACCGCATCCTCGATCCGGAGACCAGCGTCGGGAAGACCGGCCGGCTCGCCCGCGGCGGCTCGGTGCCGGTCGGCTACTACAAGGACCCCGTGAAGTCGGCGGCGACGTTCCTCGAGATCGACGGCGCGCGCTACTCGGTGCCCGGTGACTTCGCCCGGATCGAGGAGGGCAGGCGCATCACGCTCCTCGGCCGCGGGTCGAACTGCGTCAACACCGGCGGCGAGAAGGTCTACCCCGAAGAGGTCGAGATGGCCATCAAGGGGCACCCGGCCGTCTACGACACCCTGGTCGTGGGCATCCCGGACGAGAAGTACGGCCAGGCCGTCGCCGCCGTCGTCGAGCTCCGCGAGGGCGCGTCGCTCGACCTCGAGGAGCTGCGCACCTTCCTGCGCGCGCACCTGTCCGGCTACAAGCTGCCGCGGTCGCTGACCGTCGTCGACCGCGTGCCGCGCAACGCGACCGGCAAGGCGCAGTACCCGGCCGCCAAGGAGATGGCTCTCGCCGGCTTCGCCGCGAAGGCGGCGACCGTCGACCCCACCTCCGTCTGACCGCTGTTCCGACTTCGGGAAGAGAACCATGCGTACCCCCCTGTGTGACCAGTTCGGGATCGACTATCCGATCTTCGCCTTCACCCCCTCGGAGCACGTCGCGGCCGCGGTGTCGCGCGCCGGCGGCCTCGGCGTGCTCGGCTGCGTCCGGTTCAACGACACCGAGGAGCTCGAGCGCACGCTGAGCTGGCTCGACGACAACACCGACGGCAAGCCGTACGGCGTCGACATCGTGATGCCGATGAAGATCCCGACCGAGGGCAAGTCGGTCGACCTGAAGGCGATGATCCCCCAGGAGCACCTCGACTTCGTCGACCGGACGCTGCAGAAGCTCGGCGTACCCCCGCTCCCGGAGGGCGAGGGCCGGGAGGGCGTGCTCGGCTGGCTGCACTCGGTGGCCCGCTCGCACCTCGACGTGGCGCTGCAGCACCGGCCGGTGCTGATCGCGAACGCGCTCGGCTCCCCGCCGGTCGACGTGATCGAGAAGTGCCACGAGCACGGCATCCAGGTCGCCGCGCTGGCCGGTGCCGCCAAGCACGCGCTCTCGCACGTGCGCAACGGCGTCGACATCATCGTCGCCCAGGGCTACGAGGCCGGCGGCCACACCGGCGAGATCGCCAGCATGGTGCTGCAGCCCGACATCGTGGACGCGGTCGGCCCCGACGTGCCCGTCCTGGGCGCCGGCGGGATCGGCTCCGGCCGGCAGATCGCCGCGTCGCTCGCGCTCGGCTCGCAGGGCGTGTGGACCGGGTCGATCTGGCTGGGCACCGCGGAGTACGAGAACCTCCAGTCGAACGCCGGCTGGACCGAGGCGTTCACGCGGGCGACCTCGTCGGACACCGTCCGCACTCGGATCTACACCGGCAAGCCGGCCCGGCTGCTCAAGACGAAGTGGACCGAGGCCTGGGCCGAGGAGGACGCCCCCGAGCCGCTCCCGATGCCGCTGCAGAACCTGCTGGTCTCGGACGCCCACAATCGCATCAACGCCTCGGGCGACCCCGACGTGATCTCCATGCCGGTCGGCCAGATCGTCGGCCGGATGAACGAGGTGCGCCCGGTCGCCGACGTGATGGCGGACCTGGTCGCGGAGTTCGAGGAGACCGTCGCGCGGCTGGAGTCGATCCGGAAGTAGTCTCAGGGCGGCCTGTGCCGCCGGTCGGGCGGTCGCGCACGTGCCATCTCGTCGTACCGTCAGGAGCATGGAGACCCGACCGACCGTCGCCCTGCTCGGCACCGGCACGATGGGCGTCGCGATGGCGCGCAACCTCGCCGCCGCCGGATTCCGTGTCCGCGTGTGGAACCGCACGGCGGCCCGCGCCGCGCCTCTGGCGTCCGTCGCGAGCGTCGCGTCGTCGGCGGCCGAGGCCGTCGACGGGGCCGACATCGTGATCACGATGCTGTACGACGGCCCCGCGGTCGAGGCTGCCGTGAGCGACGTGTCGTTCGCTCAGGGCGCGGTTTGGGTGCAGTCGGCCACGGTCGGGATCGAGGGGACCGCGCGCCTGGAGTCGCTCGCGGCGTCGATGGGCGTGACCTTCGTCGACGCGCCGGTGCTCGGCACGAAGAAGCCGGCCGAGGACGGGGCGCTCATCGTGCTGGCGTCCGGCCCCGAGTCCGCGCGGCGGGTCGTGGCGCCGGTCTTCGAGGTGATCGGGAGTCGCACCATGTGGGTCGGCGAGGCCGGCGCCGGCACGCGCCTCAAGCTCGTCGCCAACTCCTGGATCCTCTCGATGCTCGAGGGCGTGGCCGACTCACTCGCGCTCGCGCGCGACCTCGGGCTCGACCCGGCGCTCTTCCTCGAGGCGATCGGCGGCGGGGCGATGGACGCGCCGTACGTCCAGCTCAAGGGCAAGGCGATGCTCGCCGACTCCTTCGATCCCGCCTTCGCGCTGGCCGGTGCGCTCAAGGACGCCGACCTCGTGCTCGATGCCGCGGCCTCCGCCGGCACCGACCTCGCCGCGATCCCCGGCATCCGGGCGCACCTGCAGCGCGCCGTCGACGCCGGTCACGGTGACCTCGACATGGCGGCGACCTGGAAGGCGCACTGATCGCGCTCAGCGGAGGTCGGGGTGCGCCCGGCCGGCGACGAGGGGCAGGTCGAGGTAGGTCTTGATGCCCGGGTCGGCGGCGACGACGTACGGGATCGAGTTGACGCAGTGCAGGGCCGTGGCGACGACGCCGGGGTTGCGGACCAGGCCCGCCTCGACGGTCTCGGGCTGCCAGCCCTTGATCGTGACGAACGCCGGCGGGTCGCCCTGGACCTCCACCTCGAATCGTTCGCCCTCGGGACCGAAGGTCCAGGCGGGGGAGAGGTGCTCCTCGCCCATCAGCCAGTTGACGGCGATGCGCACGACGCAGGCGTCGCCGACGTACGCCTCCCACACGAAGCGCTGGCCGGCCACGAGGCCGGGCTCGATCACCCCGATCGGGGTGGAGATCGGCGCGGTGGCGACCGCGACCTCCTGGGACGTGCGGATGTCGGCGTCGGCGGCGAAGCCCAGGGTGTCGAGGCACATCCGGACCGACTGGACGAAGCCGCCCGACAGTAGCCCGAGCATCGGCCCGCCCATGGCCTCCTCGGGCTTGCCGCCGAACATCATGATGTGGCGCACGACGTCCGGCGCGTTGTAGGTGCGGATGTCGCTGAACTCCTCGCCCCGCACGAACGTCACCGCCGACGACAGCGCCGAGAACACCAGCGGGTGCAGCTCGGTGATGCCGCCGGGGTTGATGCCGGTGCCGTGCAGGGTGGTGCCGCCGTCGGCGCAGGCGGCGGCGAGCGGCGCGCCGTCCTTCTCGGTCGGGTAGAACCAGCCGACGGGCGTGACGACGTTCTTGCCCGACCGCAGGATCGCGGCGACCTCGTCGCGGTTCGGGATCAGTGGTGCGTAGACCACGGCGTCGGCCTCCAGGGCGAGCACGTCGTCGATGCTCGAGGTCGCCAGCACGCCGAGCGGGTCGGTGCCGATGATCGTGCCGACGTCGAGACCGTGCTTCGACTCGGAGTGGACCCAGCAGCCGGCGAGCTCGAGCTCGGGGTGGAGCAGGATTCCTTCGATCGCGGCCTTGCCGACGCTGCCGGTGGCCCATTGGATGACGCGCACGGCGCCACCCTCCCAAATAGAACGTGTTCTCGTCTACGCCCTCACAGGGACGTCATCACACCGACCGACTCCGGCGAGAAGCGCGGGAACACCTGCGCCGTGGAGGCGCCGAAGCGGGTCGCCACGATCTCGGCGAGCACGCTGCGGTAGTCGGTCGTGACCAGGAGGTCGGCGTCGTAGCCGGTGCCGAGGCCGTGCCACTGCCCGTAGTAGCGGCCGCCCTTGACGCCGGCCCCGGCGACGAACATGACGTTGCCGTAGCCGTGGTCGGTGCCCTGGCTGGCGTTCTCGACGACGCGACGACCGAACTCGCTGATCGTCACCAGGGTCACCTTCGACGCCTGGTCGCCGAGGTCCGCGAAGAACGCCGCGACGGCGCCGGCGAGCTCCCGGGTGTTCTCGACCATCCACCCGCCCGTCGCGGACCCCATCCCCGAGTGCATGTCCCAGTCGCCGTGGTCGACGGTGACGACCTCGATGCCGACGTTGCCGCGGATCGCGCGGGCGACCTCTGCCATCGCGCGGCCGAGGTCGGTCGCCGGGTAGCTCGCGCTGCTGTCGACGGCCGCCTTGGCCGGCGCGAACGAGTCGACGGCGGCGTACGTCGAGCGCATCGCCCGCCCCAGCGGCGAGCGGTCGTGGTCCCAGAGGGTGCGGAGCGAGGCCCGGCGCCGGCCTCCGTCGTCGTCGCCCTCGCCGGGCAGCCTGACGTCGTCGACCGCGCCGGCGGACATCGTCGGCGCCGGGCCGAACAGCGACGTCGGCGGCACCCCGCCCGACATGTTGAAGCCGCTGAGTGGCGAGCCGCCGGGAGTGGCACCGACCAGGCGGTTCAGCCAGCCGCTGCGCACCGACGAGCCGGGGTCGGCGTCCTCGACCTCCTCCATGGCGGCGAAGTGCGACCGGTTGGGGACGGGCAGGCCGGTGGCGTGGACCGCGGCGAGCCGACCCTCGCTCCACAGCGGAACCAGCGGCGCGAGCTCGGGGTGCAGCCCGAACATCGCGTCGGGCACCAGCAGCCGGTCGGCGGGTACGGCGATGCCGGGGCGCGCGGAGTAGTAGGCGGGGTCGGCGTGCGGCACGACGAGCGACAGCCCGTCGGCCGCGCCGCGCAGCGACAGCACCACCAGCACCGATGCGGCCGGCGCGGCTGAGGAGGCGGACGTCGTGACTGCCGCCGAGCCGACGAGGGTGGTGGCGCCGGCCAGCGCGATGGCACCGGAGAAGAGTCCGCGCCGGGAGACGGCGGCGAACTCGGCGCAGCAGGGGGAGGTGGTCGTCATGGGCATGGCCTTCACCGGGTCAGGTGGGCGGGGGAGTCGAGGAGGGTGGTGATCAGGCGGTACATGCCCCAGCGCACCAGGTCGTGGTCGTCGGTGATCCGCTCGCGCGGCTTGCAGCCGGTCGCCTGGCAGCACGCCTGCAGCAGTCGCGGGCTCGCTCGCCGGTGCAGGATCCGCCGCGACATGTCGTCGACGAGCTCGTCGAAGCGCACCTTGCGGCCCGGCAGCCACGCCTCGGGCTTCCGGTAGTGCGCGCCGTGGGAGGGCCACCACCCGCCGGCCAGGCTCTGGTGCGCCTCCATCGACGCGATCAACCGCGCCGGCGAGGCCCAGGACGCGTTGTCGATCGGCTGGCCGTCGGGCCGCGGCCACGAGAACGGCATCGACCCCATGCCGGACACCTGCCACAGCAGCTGGTTCGCGGCGAACTTCTCACCGGCCTCGCCTGCGGGCGGCCTGCGGATCCCGACGCCGAGGGCGCGGTAGGTCGCGACGAGGTCCTCGCCCGGGTCGCGGACCTTGGCGCCGACCGACGCCCGGAACGCGCGGGAGTCGACGAGGGCGCGCAGCACCGGCTTGATCTCGGTGTCGTGGCGCAGGTAGACGCGGGCGAGCTCGGCGACCAGCTCGGCGGGCGGGTCGTCGCGGACGAACTTCGTCGCGAGGCGCCGGGCGACCGTGCGTGCGGTCGCGGGGTGGTGGGCCAGGTAGTGGAGGTACTCCCGGGTGACCTTCCGGCCGTCCGCCCGCTTGTTGCGATGCCGGAAGTCCAGGACGCGGACCCGGCCACGGGCGTGGGCCTCCTCGTCGTACTCCCTGCGGAACGACTCCCACATGTCGACCGTCCAGCCGGTGAGGATGCGCGCGGAGTGCTTGACGTCCCGCTCGTCGTAGGCGCCGCGGCCGACGGTGTGCAGCTCGAGGAGCTCGCGGCCGAGGTTCTCGTTGGGGAACTCCCGGGTGGAGCTGACGTTGTCGAGGCTGATCAGCAGCGCTGGGTGGGTGACGACCTCGCGCAGCATCCGGTCGAAGCGGCCGAGCGCGTGGTGGCGGATCACGTTGCCGTAGTCGGACCGCCACGTGAACTGGGGGTCGCCGTTGACCGGCACGTTGAAGTGGTGCTCCCAGACCTCGGTCATGACCTCGTGCAGCTGGCGGCGAGAGTGGATCCGGCGCAGCAGCACCCAGCGCTGGTAGTCCGCCATCACCTCCCAGCCGCCCTCGATCTCCTGGTCCTGCCGCTTCCAGAGCTCGGTGGCCCCGCGGTCGAGGCTCGGCCACCAGCCCCGGATGCGGTCGGCCGCGCCGTCCCGGATGTCGCCGGGCGCCAGCTGCCGCTCGAACCACGCGCGAGCGCCGCCGGCACGACGTACGTCGCGGGCGAGCGCGGGCGTCACGCCGTACGAGAAGCGACCGACGAGGTGGCGATCCGCAGGGGAGAGCAGGTCGGGCATGGGTGGCTCCGAGATCGTGACGGCGACACAGGACCTGATCCCGAGACTGGCGTGCGGACCGCGGTCGCGACCAACCTAGGCGGTCGGAGGCGGTGGGCGCCTCATTGCGGCGAATGTTTTACGCGGCCGCTCCGCCGGTAGCATGCCTCCCGACCTGCTCGCCTCCCGTGAGGAAACCTCGAACCCGGCCATGGACGGCTCTCAAAGTCCCCGGCTCTCCCCGGCACCTGACCAGGGAGAGCAGCAATCATGACCTCGTGGCTCCTGATCGCCACCGCCCTGCTGATGATCGCCGCGTGCGGCGTCTTCGTCGCGGCGGAGTTCTCCTTCGTCACGGTCGACCGCAGCAAGGTCGACCGGGCCGCCGAGGCGGGTGACGCGCGCGCCCGCCGCCTGCAGACGGCACTGCGCTCGCTGTCGACCCACCTGTCGGGCGCCCAGGTGGGCATCACGATCACCAACCTGGCCATCGGCTACCTGGCCGAGCCCGCCGTCGCGTCGCTCATCGACGAGCCGCTCGCCGACCTCGGGGTGCCCGAGGGTGCGGTGACGCCGGTGGCGGTGGCCATCGCGCTGACGCTGAGCACGATGCTGACGATGATCTTCGGCGAGCTGGTGCCCAAGAACCTCGCGATCGCCAAGCCGATGACCGTCGCGCTCGCGACCGAGCGCTTCCAGAGTGCCTTCACCGCGCTGGCCCGCGGGCCGATCCGCGTGCTCAACGGCTCGGCGAACGCGTTCGTTCGCCGGCTCGGCATCGAGCCGCAGGAGGAGCTCCGCTCGGCGCGCAGCTCCACCGAGCTCGCGTCGCTCATCCAGCGCTCGGCCGACCACGGCACGCTCGACGTCGAGACCGCGGAGCTGATGGAGCGGTCCGTGGAGTTCGGCGCCCGCACCGCGGGCGAGATCATGACGCCCCGGGTGCGCACGACGACGCTGGGCAGCAACGACCGCGCCACCGCGCTGATCGCGAAGGCCCGCGAGACCGGGCACTCCCGCTTCCCGGTGCTCGACGCGGACGAGACCGTCGTCGGCACCGTCCACGTCAAGCACGTCGTCGCGCTGCCGGCAGCTGAGCGCGCGACCACCAAGCTCAAGCACCTGACTGCGAAGCCGATCGTGGTGCCCGACTCCCTGCGGCTCGACCCGCTGCTCGCGCTGTTGCGCAAGGACGGCTTCCAGCTCGCCGTCGTCATGGACGAGTATGGCGGGTTCGCCGGCATCGTCACCCTCGAGGACGTCGTCGAGGAGATCGTCGGCGACATCTCCGACGAGCACGACCGGCTCAGCGCCAGCGCGCGCCGGCTGCGCGACGGCAGCTGGTCGCTGTCCGGCCTGCTGCGGCCCGACGAGGTCGCCGACCTGACCGGGGTCGAGCTGCCCGACCACGAGGACTACGACACGATCGCGGGCCTGGTGCTCCGCCACCTCGGCCGCATCCCCGGCGTGGGCGACCGGGTCGAGGTCGCCGTACCGGACCGGACGGACCCCGACGAGCCGCGTGAGCGCCTCGTGGTCCTGACGGTCTCGCGCATGGAGGGGCTCCGCATCGATCGCGTCGCGCTCCACGCGCTCGTCGCCGAGAAGGAGGGCGACCGATGAGCCCCGTGGTCGCGATCGTCGTCGCGGTGCTGCTGGTGCTCGGCAACGCGTTCTTCGTGGGCGCCGAGTTCGCGCTGGTGTCGGCGCGGCGCACCCAGATCGAGCCGCGCGCCGAGGCGGGCTCGCGGATGGCCCGGGTGACGATCCGCGCGATGGAGAACATCTCGCTGGTGATCGGCGTCAACCAGCTCGGCATCACCGTCTGCTCCCTGCTCCTCGGTGCCGTGGGTGAGCCCGCGATCGCGCACCTGGTCGAGCCGGTGCTGCACGCCGTGCACCTGCCCGAGAACCTGCTGCACCCGGTGTCGTTCGTGATCGCGCTCATCGTGGTCGTCTACCTGCACGTCGTGCTCGGCGAGATGATCCCGAAGAACATCGCGCTGGCCGGGCCGGACCGCGCCGCTCTCGTGCTCGGCCCGCCGATCTGGGGCATCGTCACGGTGCTGCGGCCCGTGGTCGTGGTGATCAACGCGATCGCGGCCGGGGTGCTGCGCCTGCTGGGTGCCCGGCTGACCGACGAGGTGTCCTCGACGTACACCCGCGAGGAGGTCGCCGCGCTCGTCGAGGAGTCGCACGGCGAGGGCCTCATCGAGAGCGACGAGTACGACCGCCTGGCCGGCGCGCTCGGCTTCACCGAGAAGGCGGTGTCGGCCGTGCTGATGCCGTCGGCCACGCTGACGACCGTGCGACGCGGCTCGACGGTCGCCGACGTGGAGGCGGTCTGCGCCGCCACCGGCTTCAGCCGGTTCCCCGTCGCGTCCGCCGACGGCGACCTGGTCGGCTACCTGCACATCAAGGACGTGCTCGAGACCGACCCCGACCGGCGCAGTCGCCTGGTCGAGGACAAGTGGATCCGGCCGTTCGCGCCGGTCTCCGCGGACGACGCGCTGCACGACGCGCTCGAGACCCTGCAGCGCCGGGGCGCCCACATGGCGCGCGTCGTCGACGCCGACGGCATGACGCTCGGCCTGGCGACGCTGGAGGACGTCATCGAGGAGCTGGTGGGCGAGATCCGCGACGCCGCACACCTCGACGAACCTGCCTGACGCCGGGCGCCGCTGGACGTCAGCGGTCGACAAGTAGGGTGTGCTCGGCAAGCACCCGGGAGAATCGCAGGAACGAGACACGGTGGGAGACGACGCGACGCGGAACCGTGTCTGGACGCTGCCCAACCTGCTGAGCATGCTGCGGCTGGCGGGCGTCCCGCTGTTCCTGTGGCTGGTCCTCGGGCCGGAGGAGGACCTGCTCGCCCTCGGCGTGCTGGCGCTCTCGGGCATCACCGACTTCCTCGACGGCTACCTCGCCCGCCGGCTGCACCAGACCTCCGTGCTCGGCCAGGTGCTCGACCCGGTGGCCGACCGGCTCTACATCCTCGCGGTCGTCGTCGGCCTCGCGCTGCGCGACATCGTGCCCTGGTGGGTGGCGCTCCTGCTGCCGCTCCGCGACCTGCTGCTGTGGGGGCTGGTGCCGCTGCTGCGCACCCGCGGCTACAGCGCGCTCCCGGTGCACTTCCTCGGCAAGGCCGCGACGTTCAACCTGCTGTACGCCTTCCCGCTGCTGCTGCTCGGTGACGGCGAGGGGACAGTCGCGACGCTGGCGCAGGTCTTCGGCTGGGCGTTCGCGATCTGGGGGATCGGTCTCTACTGGTGGGCCGGCGTGCTCTACGCCTGGCAGGTGTGGACGCTGCTGCGCACCACCGAGCGACGGCGGGCGCAGACCGATGCCTGAGACGCCGTCCGAGCGCGCGCGGACGCCGCTGCTGACGCTGATCACCGAGGAGTCGCTCGACGAGGACTACCGGCACGTCGCCGACCAGCGGGCCATGTCGAACGAGCCGACCGGCACCAGCCGCCGCTCGCACTGGATCGCCTTCGCTGCCGTGGCCGTGTTCGGGGTCCTGGTGACGATCGCGGCGGTCCAGACCTCGGCGTCGTCTGGCATCAACGACGCCAACCGCGACTCGTTGCTGCAGCGGATGTCCGAGGAGCGCACCGAGGCGGCCGCGCTCCAGGAGCGGATCGTGCGGCTGCGCGAGCAGCTGGTCGCCGGCCAGGAGCGGTACGACGACGCCTCCGACCGCCTGGACAGCGCCGAGAACCGGGTCGAGCAGCGGGCGGCGATAGCCGGCTTCGGAGCGGTCACGGGGCCGGGGGTGGTCATCACCGTCAACGACGCCCCCGACGGCGAGGCCGTGCAGGCCGAGGACCTGGCGACCCTGGTCAACGGGCTGTGGGAGGCGGGCGCCGAGGCCGTCGCGATCAACGGCAAACGACTCACGGCGCGCTCGTCGCTGGGCAACTCCGGCGCCGCGATCAACCTCAACGGGCCGCCGCCGCTGTCGCCGCCGTACGTCGTCTCCGCGATCGGCAACGAGAACACGCTCCAGGCCGACCTGCTCGACACGACGAGCGGCCTGGCGTTCAACAACCTCGTCGATGTGTTCGGATTCCAGGTGAAGCGACAGAATGTCGGCGAGCTCGAGCTGCCGGCCGGCCCCGCGCGGCAGCTCCGGCTGCTGCGGCACGCCGAGGCGGGCACGGCCGAGCAGAACCGCATCAACCAGAAGGAGACCGCGCCATGATCGCCGCTCTCGGGCTCCTTTTCGGGATCGTGCTGGGCATCGTCTTCCAGCCGGACGTGCCGAACTGGCTGGAGCCGTACCTGCCGATCGCCGTGGTCGCCGCGCTCGACGCGGTCTTCGGCGCGCTGCGTGCGTACCTCGACGGCATCTTCGACGACAAGGTCTTCGTGGTGTCGTTCGTCAGCAACGTCGTGATCGCCGCGGGCATCGTCTTCCTCGGCGACAAGCTGGGCGTCGGCGGCCAGCTCTCCACCGGCGTCATCGTCGTCCTCGGCATCCGCATCTTCTCCAACGTCGCCGCGATCCGCCGGCACATCTTCCACGCCTGAGCCATGACCGACCACGAGCAGACGCCCGCACCCGAGCCCGACCGGCCGACCGGTCGCGACCGGCTGCTGCGCGCGCTGCTGCGGCCGTCGCGCGGCCAGGTCGTCGTCGCCGTGCTGCTCGCCCTGCTGGGCTACGCCGCGGTCACCCAGGTGCGGTTCACCAACGTCGACAACACCTACTCCAGCCTGCGCGAGCAGGACCTGATCGACGTCCTGACCGGCCTGGCCGCGCAGACCCAGCGCGCCGAGGCCGAGATCGCGCGGCTCGAGCGGACCCGCGACAACCTCCGGTCCGACACCGGCCAGCGCGAGGCGGCGATCGCGCAGGCCGAGCAGCAGGCCGACACACTCGCGATCATGGCCGGGCTGGTGCCCGTGACCGGGCCGGGCATCCGGATCACCGTGACCGAGACCGAGGGTGCCGTCGACGTCGACACCATGGTCGACCTCGTGCAGGAGCTGCGGACCGCCGGCGCCGAGGCGATCCAGATCAACGAGGAGGTGCGCCTGGTGGCGCAGTCCTCCTTCGAGGACTCCGTCGGCGGCATCGAGGTCGACGGCACGCCGATCAGCTCGCCGTACGTCATCGACGTGATCCGCGACCCGGACACGCTGCACGGCGCCGTCGACTTCCCCAACGGGCCGCGCGACCAGCTCGAGGACGAGGGCGCGACCGTCGAGGTCGAGGAGCTCGGCTCGCTCGACATCGTGTCCGTCGTCGAGCCGCCCCGGCCTGAGTACGCCGAGCCCGACTCGTCGCAGTAACCTCACGCGTGGTGCTTCCGCGCCGCACCGGTCCGCCCGACTCCGAGGAGATGACGTGTACCCCGACGACCTGAGCTACACCAGCGAGCACGAGTGGGTCCGCCAGCCCGGTGAGCACGACGGCGCCGTGCGGATCGGCATCACCCACTACGCGCAGGACGCGCTCGGCGACATCGTCTACGTCTCCCTGCCGGAGGTCGGCGAGGCAGTCGAGGCGGGCGCCACGTGCGGAGAGCTGGAGTCGACCAAGTCCGTCAGCGACATCTACGCGCCGGTCTCCGGCGAGGTCGTCGCCCGCAACGAGGCGCTCGACGCGACGCCCGAGCTGGTCAACAGCGACCCGTACGGCGGCGGCTGGCTCTTCGAGGTCGTGCCGGCCGAGCGTGCCCAGCTCGACGAGCTGATGGACGCGGCGGCGTACCAGGGGACCCTCGAGGGCTGAGCCCGCGAAGTTCGCTTGATAGACCCGACCTGGCTGATAGGTTCGGAGCAACCGTCAACCTCAGCCGACCCTTGAGGGTTCGCCATCGAGGGTTTGCCGCGAGATCGAAGGACTGACCCGATGCCGTTCTGCACAGTGTGTGGCACGCAGAACCCCGACGACGCGCGCTTCTGCGCCCAGTGCGGCAACCGGCTCGCGACGCCGGCGGCCGCAGGTTCGGGGGAGGCCCCCAGCGACGCGACCGCGACGATCCAGATCGGCGCCGCCGACAAGACGGAGACCTCGGACCGGCAGCTCAACCCGGTCGATGCCGCCGCCGTCGACGCGCTCCCCGCCGGCCATGCGCTGCTGGTCGTGCAGCGCGGCCCCGGGTCGGGCAGCCGCTTCCTCCTGGACCAGGACGTCGTGAGCGCCGGGCGCCACCCCGACAGCGAGATCTTCCTCGACGACGTGACGGTCTCGCGGCGGCACGCGGAGTTCCACCGTCAGGGGGAGACGTTCACGGTCAGCGACGTGGGCAGCCTCAACGGCACCTACGTCAACCGGGACCGGATCGACCGGGTCCAGCTCACCGACGGCGACGAGGTCCAGATCGGCAAGTTCCGCCTGGTCTTCTTCTCGGGGCACACAGGAACGTGAGCATGACGGGCTCTGCCTCGGGTGCGGCCTCCTCTCCCCGGGCGCGGATGAACATCGGGGAGGTGCTCGACCGGCTCCGACCGGACTTCCCTGGCATCACCATCCCCAAGATCCGGTTCCTCGAGGACAAGGGGCTGATCAAGCCCGAGCGCACGCCGGCGGGCTACCGGAAGTTCTCGCACGACGACGTCGAGCGGCTCCGCTACGTGCTGCGGATGCAGCGCGATCACTACCTGCCGCTGCGGGTGATCGGCGAGCACCTCGACGCGATCGACCGGGGCCTCGAGCCGCCGCCGATCGAGCCCGTCGTACCCACCGTCCCGAAGGTCGCGCTCGCCGCCGACGGGCTGCCGAGCGCGGAGTCGTTCCGCCGCCAGGACCACGTGCGACTCTCGCGCCGCGAGCTGGTCAAGATCGCCGGGATCTCCGAGGAGCTGCTCGGCGAGCTCGAGCAGTTCGGCCTGGTCGCGCCCTCGCGCACCGGCCACTACGACACCGACGCGCTCGTGATCGCGCAGACCGCGCGCGAGCTCGCCGACTTCGGCTTCGAGCCGCGCCACCTGCGGGCCTTCAAGACCGCCGCCGACCGCGAGGTCGGCCTCGTCGAGCAGGTCGTCGCCCCCCACAAGCGCGGCCGCGACACCGCCGCGAAGGCGCGCGCCGAGGAGACCGTCAGCGAGATCGCCGCGCTCTCCGTCCGCCTCCACGCCACGCTGGTCAAGGCCGGACTGCGCAGCTCCTGACGGCGCCGGCGGGGCTGGATCCCCGGTCCGCCGGGGATGCCGTCGCCTACCGGGCATAGCAACGCCCGGGAAGTGCCGGAAGTACCCGGGAAGTCGGGGTACTGGACCGCCACCGGACCCGGAGTAGGGTGAACGCGTGCGCGAAGTGGATGTCTTGGGAGTCAGGGTCGAGATGCCCTCGAACCAGCCGATCGTGCTGCTGCGCGAGGTGGCGGGCGACCGCTACCTGCCCATCTGGATCGGCGCGGTCGAGGCCACCGCGATCGCGTTCGCCCAGCAGGGCGTCGTGCCGCCGCGTCCGCTCACGCACGACCTGCTGAAGGACGTGCTCGAGGCGACCGGCAACGAGCTGGCGGAGGTCCAGATCACCGAGGTCAAGGACGGCGTCTTCTTCGCCACCCTGGTCTTCGGCTCCGGCACGGAGGTGAGCGCCCGTCCCTCGGACTCGATCGCGCTCGCGTTGCGCACCGGCACCCGCATCGTGTGCGCGGAGGAGGTGCTCGACGAGGCCGGCCTCGCCGTACCCGCCGAGCAGGAGGACGAGGTCGAGAAGTTCCGCGAGTTCCTCGACCACGTCACGCCCGAGGACTTCGACGCGCACTGAGGGATAACCCTCAGCCTGAGGTTGAGGGTTGCGACACGCCGCCGACGTCTTTGACGGGTCGACCGGGGCGGCCTACCTTGAACTGTCTCTGTTGTAACTCCATTGCTGTGACACCCGCTCGCGGGAGGATCGGCACCTTCCCCGAAGGAGTTACGGTCAACGGAGTAGCCCCACGGAGGACCGTGTGAACGAGAACGAGCAGCAGCGCGACGCCGAGGCGTCGCTGGCTGCCCAGGCGGCGGAGGAGCAGGGACTGCTCTTCACCGACGACGTCTCCCCGCTGCCCAGTGACACCGGCTACCGCGGTCCGACCGCGTGCAACGCCGCCGGCATCACCTACCGGCAGCTCGACTACTGGGCCCGCACCGGCCTGATCGAGCCGACGGTGCGCGGCGCCAAGGGTTCGGGGTCGCAGCGGCTCTACTCGTTCCAGGACATCCTGCTGCTCAAGGTCGTCAAGCGGCTGCTCGACGCAGGCATCTCGCTGCAGCAGATCCGCACGGCCGTGCAGCACCTGCGCGAGCGCGGCACCAACGACCTGACCCGCGTCACGCTGATGAGCGACGGCGTCTCGGTCTACGAGTGCACCAGCAACGACGAGATCATCGACCTGCTCCAAGGCGGCCAGGGCGTCTTCGGCATCGCCATCGGCGGCGTCTGGCAGGAGATCGAGGGCACGCTCGCCGAGCTGCCCTCCGAGCGCACCGCCGACGCGGAGGCCGAGCCGACCCCGGGCGACGAGCTCGCCGCTCGCCGGGCGGCACGCAAGACCGGCTGACCCGCCGACACCCACCGACTCGACCGGCCCGTTGCCTCACGGCGGCGGGCCGAAGTCGTTTTCGTACCCTGACCCGGGTAGATTGGGCCGCGCTGACAATCCCGCACGGGAGAGTCTTCGTCAGACTGGCTGATGCCGGCCGGACGGAGCGCCGAAGGGGCAATCCCTCCCCGGAACCTCTCAGGCGCCCAGGACCGTGCGGACCAGGCAACTCTGGAGCCACCTCGGCGAGACCGGACGTGGTGACAGAGGGGGAGGCACCCGAACGACCGCACTGAGTCGACGCCGAGGAGCCCCCGTTGCCGGACCGTCCCACCCTGACCGAGCTGGACGGCGCGCTGCCGTTCGTCGAGCGCCACATCGGGCTCCGCGACGCCGACGTCGCGACGATGCTCAAGCGCCTCGGCATCGACTCCCTCGACGCCCTGATGGACGCCGCCGTCCCCGGCGCGATCCGCGTGGCCGAGACCCTCGAGCTGCCCCGGCCGCTGAGCGAGGAGGCCACCGCTCGCGAGCTGCGCGCGATCGCCCACTCCAACCGCCCCGGCGAGGCGATGATCGGGCTGGGCTACCACGCCACGATCACGCCGCCTGTCGTACGCCGCAACGTGCTCGAGGACCCGAGCTGGTACACCGCGTACACGCCGTACCAGCCCGAGATCTCCCAGGGACGACTCGAGGCGCTGCTCAACTTCCAGACCGTGGTCGGTGACCTGACGGGGCTGCCGACCGCCAACGCGTCGCTGCTCGACGAGGGCACCGCGGCCGCCGAGGCGATGACGCTGGTCCGGCGGGCCAACCGCAAGGCGAGCGGCCCGTTCGTCGTCGACGCCGACGCGCTGCCGCAGACGATCGACGTCGTCCGCACGCGCGCCGAGGCGATGGGCATCGAGGTGGTCGTCGCCGACCTCGCCGACGGTCTGCCCGAGGGGGAGCTGTGCGGCGTGCTCGTGCAGTATCCCGGGGCGTCCGGCCGCGTCCTCGACCCGCAGCGGGTGATCGCCCAGGCCCACGACCGCGACGCGCTCGCCGTCGTCGCCGCCGACCTGCTCGCGCTGACCCTGCTGGAGGCCCCCGGCGCGCTGGGCGCCGATGTCGTCGTCGGGTCGAGCCAGCGCTTCGGCGTCCCGCTCTTCTACGGCGGCCCGCACGCCGGCTACATGGCCGTCGGCGCCGGGCTGGAGCGCCACCTGCCGGGCCGGCTGGTCGGCGTCTCCGTCGACGCGGAGGGCCGCCCGGCGTACCGCCTCGCCCTGCAGACCCGCGAGCAGCACATCCGCCGCGACAAGGCGACCTCCAACATCTGCACCGCGCAGGTGCTGCTGGCCGTGGTGGCGTCGATGTACGCCGTCTACCACGGCCCCGAGGGCCTGCGGTCGATCGCACGGCGCACGCACCGGTACGCCGCGGTGCTCGCCGCCGCGCTCGCCGACGCGGGCCTCCCGCCGCTGCACCGCCAGTTCTTCGACACGGTCGTGATCCCGGTCGCCGGCCGGGCGCAGGACGTGGTCGCCTCCGCCCGAGGCCTGGGTCTCCAGCTGCGGCTGGTCGACGCCGACCACGTCGGCATCAGCACCTCCGAGCTGACCACGCGGTCCACGATCTCCAGCGTGCTCAAGGCGTTCGGCGTCTCCGGCACCGACCTCGACGCCGTCGACGCGGTGACGCCCGACGCGCTGCCGGCGCCGCTGCAGCGCACCACGGCGTACCTCACCCACGAGGTCTTCACCGCCCACCACAGCGAGACCGCGATGCTGCGCTACCTGCGGAAGCTGTCGGCACGTGACTACGCGCTCGACCGCGGCATGATCCCGCTCGGCTCGTGCACGATGAAGCTCAACGCCACCACGGAGATGGAGCCGGTGTCGCTGCCGGGCTTCGCCGACCTGCACCCGTTCGCGCCCGCCGAGGACGCCGCCGGCTACCGGCAGCTCGTCTCCGAGCTCGAGGGCTGGCTGGCCGAGGTCACCGGCTACGACCACGTCTCGATCCAGCCCAACGCCGGCTCGCAGGGCGAGCTCGCCGGCCTGCTCGCCATCCGCGGCTACCACCACGCCAACGGCAACGGGCACCGCGACGTCTGCCTGATCCCGAGCTCCGCCCACGGCACCAACGCCGCGTCCGCCGTGATGGCGGGCATGAAGGTCGTGGTCGTGAAGTCGGGCGACCACGGCGAGGTCGACCTCGACGACCTGCGCGCCCAGTGCGAGAAGCACGCCGACGACCTCGCGGCGATCATGGTGACCTACCCGTCGACCCACGGGGCCTACGAGGACACGATCACCAAGCTGTGCGACATCGTGCACACCCACGGCGGGCAGGTGTACGTCGACGGCGCCAACCTCAACGCCCTGCTGGGGTTCGCGAAGCCGGGCGAGTTCGGCGGCGACGTCTCGCACCTCAACCTGCACAAGACGTTCTGCATCCCGCACGGCGGCGGCGGTCCGGGCGTCGGTCCGGTCGCGGTGCGCGCGCACCTCGCGCCGTACCTGCCCTCCCACGCGATGCACCCCGAGGCCGCAAAGCGGGAGGGCATCGGGCCGATCAGCGCCGCGCCGTACGGCTCGGCCGGCATCCTCCCGATCTCGTGGGCCTACATCCGGCTGATGGGCGCCGCGGGCCTGACCCGGGCGACCGCGGCGGCGGTGCTCTCGGCGAACTACATCGCGGCCCGGCTGGGCGAGCACTACCCGGTGCTCTACCGGGGCCACGGCGGGCTGGTCGCCCACGAGTGCATCCTCGACCTGCGCGGCCTCACCAAGGAGACCGGCGTGACCGTCGACGACGTCGCCAAGCGGCTCATCGACTACGGCTTCCACGCGCCGACGATGTCGTTCCCGGTCGCCGGCACGCTGATGGTCGAGCCGACCGAGTCCGAGGACCTCGGCGAGATCGACCGCTTCATCGACGCGATGATCGCGATCCGCGGCGAGATCGACCGAGTCGCGTCGGGGGAGTGGACCCCGGAGAGCTCGCCGCTGCGCGGCGCCCCGCACACCTCCCGCGCTCTGGTGGGCAAGTGGAAGCGGGCCTACACCCGCGAGGAGGCGGTGTTCCCGACCGGCATCGACCCCGACAAGTACTGGCCGCCGGTCGCCCGCATCGACCAGGCCTACGGCGACCGCAACCTGGTCTGCGCCTGCCCGCCGCTCGAAGCTTTCGCGGAGTGACGGTCTCCGACCACACCGCCCGGCGGTTGCGCGCCCGGCTCGCCCACGCCCAGAGCACGGGTCGGCTGCCGTCGGTGGTCGCCGGCCTCGTGCGCGACGGCGAGCCCGTCTGGTTCGACGCGTACGGCGGGCCGGCCGTGCCCGGTCACGACCCGCTGGACGTGCAGTACCGGATCGGGTCGATCACGAAGACCCTGGTCGCGGTCCTGGTGCTCCGGGCCGCGCGGGAGGGACGGGTCGACCTCGACGCGCCGGCCTCGTCGGTGCTCGGCGACGTCGGGTACGCCGACCGGTCGCTCCGCACCCTGCTCGCGCACAGCTCGGGCATGCAGTCGGAGCCGGCCGGCTCCTGGTGGGAGCGCTCAGCCGGGCTGTCCTGGGACGAGCTGACGGCCGCCAATGACGGCACGGGCGCGGTGTTCCCGGCCTACCAGGAGTTCCACTACTCCAACCTCGGCTACGCGCTGCTCGGCGAGGTCGTCGCCCGGGTCCACGGCACGACGTGGTGGGAGGCCGTCCGCGAGCGGGTGCTGGCGCCGCTGGGCATGTCGCGCACGTCGTACCTGCCCGACGGCGCGGCCGCGCAGGGCTGGTCGGTGCACCCCTACGAGTCGACGCTCGTCGCCGAGCCCGCGACCGACACCGGGGCGATGGCGCCCGCGGGCCAGGTGTGGGCGACGGTCACCGACCTGGCGCGGTACGCGTCGTTCCTCCTCGACGGACACCCCGACGTGCTGTCGGCCGACGAGCTGGCGCGGGCGTTCGGGCCGCAGTCGGGCAACCCGAAGGACGGGCTGCGCTACGGCCACGGGCTCGGGTTCCAGCTCTTCCCCGGAGGCTCCGGCACGCTGGCCGGCCACACCGGCTCGATGCCGGGGTTCCTGGCCGCCTGCCTGGTCGACCGCGGCCGCCGCGTCGGTGGCGTCGTGCTCGCCAACGCCACGACCGGCTACTCGCCGGCGGCGATCGTCACCGAGCTCCTCGACGAGCTCGAGCACTGTGAGCCGACGATCGCGCTCGCGTGGACGCCCTCGCCGCCGGTGCGGGCCGAGCTCGCCGGGGTGCCCGGCGTGTGGCACTGGGGCAACACCGCGATCGTCTTCGCGATGGAGGGCGCCGAGCTGGTCGCGCGCCGTGCCGGCCAGGAGCTCTACCGCTTCGCCGTCGTCGACGGCCGGGTGGTCGGGCTGTCCGGCTACCACGCGGGCGAGGAGATGCACGTCGTACGCCGTGCCGACGGCAGCGTCGGCCACCTCGACGTCGCGACGTTCATCTACACGCGCGAGCCCTACGACCCGGAGGCCCCCATCCCCGGAGGCCATCCGGGCTGAGGGTCAGGCGAGCCAGCGGCCGGGCTCGCTGACGGCGGAGTCGGCGCCCTTCGGCCTCGGCAGCGGCTCGCCCTTGAGCCTGATGTCCCTCACGACGCCGTGGTCGGCGATCCCTGGCGACGAGAGGATCGACTTCTTGCCCGCGCCCTGCCCGATCACCGCCATCCAGGCGATCCGGTGCCGCTGCACCTCGACCGTGCGCGTGGCACCCGCGGGGACCTTCACCCGGCCGTCTTCCTTGAAGGCCTGCGGGTGGCCGTACCAGAGCCGGATGGGGCGGTCGTTGTGGTTGGTGACCTTCAGCCGTCCCTTCTTGCCACGGACCTTGGCGACGTCCACGGGCTGCACGTCCCGGACGACGACGGTGAGCGTGGCGGGAACCAGACGGGTGTGGTCGCACACGTAGTAGTCGACGACATGGGTGCCGCGCGCCCGTGGCATCGCGCTGACGACGACGGACCCGGGGCCGGTGGCACCGTCCGCGAGGACCTCGGCGCTGTCGTGGGACACGATGACGCTCGGCAGGGGACCCCCGGCGAAGAAGTCCGGCTCGGGGAACCGGCACAGCGCGAGGTCGTCACCCGACGGTGACGTGTCGTTGGCGAGGACGTCGATGTCCGTCATCTGTCCGGGCCAGAGCGTCACGGTGTCGGCGACGACGACCGGCGGCGCCGGCTCGGCAGCGGTGGCCGCTCCCGCGGACAGCAGAGAGGTGCCCAACAGGGCGGCGCCGAGGCCAAAGGACAGGCGGGCGAGGGTGCGCAAGGGAGCTCCGCTCCGAGGATGTGGGAAGGCGGAAGGGGTCAGGCGCCCCGATGGGCTGGCTCGAGGTCGCCCGAGGGGCCGAGGGTGGTGGTGAGGACGTCCCTCGGCTTCGGCAGCGGCTCGCCCCTGACCTGGATGCCGCGCACCCGGCCGTGGTCGGCGGTGCCAGGGGTGCTGAACTCGCCCTTGCTGCTGCCGATCTCGGCAGTCCACGCAATCGTCGGGCGGCGCACAGCGACGGTGCGGGTGGCGCCCGCAGGCACACGAATTCGACCGTCCTTGCGGCCGGCAGCAGGATGGCCGAACACGAAGGTGATCGGAGCATCGTTGGTGTTCGCGACGCGGATCCTGCCCGGCTTGCCGGCGACCTTCCGGACGTGGACGGGGGAGACGGGGTGGCGCTGGACCGTCAGCTGGGCCGGCACCAGGTGCGTGTCGTCGCAGATGTAGTAGTCGAAGACATGGGTCGAGGCGCGGCCGAGCCCGACCAGGACATCACCCTCCTTGCCGCCGAGGAGGCTCGAAATCTCCATCGCAATGGCAGGCGGCATCTTGGGTGAGTCCAGGTCCGTGTCGGGGAACTTGCACACGGCGAGCGTGTCCCCGGTCGGCGAGACGTCGTTCGCGAGCACGTTGAGCTGGGTGAGCTGCCCGGGGTACAGGCTGATCGTGTCGGGAACGGCCACCGGCAGCGGCGTGGTGCCGTCCGCGGCGGCGGGTCCCACGGTCGCCAGGGTGAGGCCGGCGACGGCGGCGCCGAGGCCGGCGACACGAACGAGGGCGCTGGTGCGCAAGGGGGCTCCGATCCGAGAAGCAACGTGGTCTCGGAGACCCTAGGTCACCAGCGCCCTCGGCGTACGCGAGTTCGCTCAGTTGTCGACGGGCGTCTTCGTCACCTCGAGGTTGAAGTGGAAGGCGTTGTCACAGGTGAGCTTCCCGGCAGTGCCGGCGTACGTCGCGACGATCTTCGGGTCGAGGATCGTGTGGGTGCCCCTGGCGACGATGTGCAGGCCGCCGTCGTCGCGGACGTCGCGGATGCGCTTGACCTTGCCGGTGGGCTCGGTGGTCCCGTGGAACCGGATCTTCTTGCCGGCGACCCGGGTCCTGGCGAGCACGTCCTCGCCGACGACGAAGGGCTTCTTCGTCTCGACGGTGCGCCCTGCCTCGCGCCTGGTGCCGTCGTGCACGAGCACCTCGAGGGTGTTGCCGTAGGTCTCGTTCTCGTAGAAGTTGACCCGGACCGGGACCTTGCCGGCGAAGCCGGCGCACTCGATGACCGTGCCGACCTCGTGGGTGGTGCCGGCGGCGGACGGGTCGGGAGTCTGCGCACCGGCGGTCGACGCCCCCAGCCCGACGAGGGCAGAGGTCGCGACGACGGCCAGAGCGCCCGTGACGAGCTGGGTTCGCATGACGTTTCGCTTTCCGTGTGGTGGTCGGTTCACACGGGATACGCCCGGGCGCGCGGCCCGGTTGCATGCGACCTCGGAGAATCTCCTACTGCGCCTGCGACACGCTCGACATGTTGAAGTCCGGCACGCGCAGCGCCGGGGTCGCCGTACGGGAGAAGTAGTCGTCGCCCCACTCGCGGCTGAAGGACGGCACCGTCTCCGACGCGTGGGTGAAGCGGCGCAGCAGGTCGACCGGGCTGTCGTTGAACCGGAAGTTGTTGACGACGCCGGTGATCTCGCCGCCCTCGATCAGGTAGACGCCGTCGCGGGTCAGTCCGGTGAGCAGCAGGGACTGCGGGTCGACCTCACGGATGTACCAGAGGCAGGTCAGCAGCAGGCCGCGCTCGGTGCCGGCGACCAGGTCGGCCTCGGTGCCGGAGCCGCTGTCGACCGAGAGCACGAGGTTGTCGATGCCGGGCGTGACCGGGAGGTCCGTCATCCCGGCGGAGTGCCGGGTCTGGATCAGCGAGGTGAGGACGCCGTCGCGGATCCAGTCGGTGCGGCCCAGCGGGAGGCCGTTGTCGAAGACCGACGACACGTTGCCGGACTGCGCCGCGACCGCGAACGGCGCGCACTGGATCGGGGCGTGGGCCGGGTCGGAGAAGAGGTGCACGCCGGGCGAGGCGATCTGCTCGCCGACGCGGGTGCCGCCGCCGCGGCGGCTGTAGACCGACTGGCCCTCGTGGGCGACGCGCGCACCGGCGTACCAGTAGGCGTCGATCATCAGGTCGGCGACCGCGCTCGGCGGCAGGATCGTGTCGTAGCGTCCGGCGGGCAGGTCGACCTTGCGTGCTGCCCAGCCGAGGCGGCGGGCCAGCTCGGCGTCGAAGGCGAGCGGGTCGACGTCGGTGAAGTCGCGGGTGGCGCCGCCGACCCAGGCACTCGTCGACAGGTCGGCTGGCTTGCCGGTACAGCCGTAGTGGCCGGTGGGCTGCACGTGGCGCAGGCGGAGGCCGGTCGTCGAGCCGAGGTACGTCGTGGTCATCTCGTGGTTGACGAACCCGTAGAGGACCCGGCCCTCGGCGCCGGCGCGACCGAACGCCTCGCCCAGGGCGGGCGCTAGCGTGTCGTAGACGTGGATGCCGGTCGGCACGGGCGCTTCGTCCCAGTCGGCCGAGGTGGCGTCGGCGACGAGGTCCGCGGCGTCCTCCGCAGGGAGGGACGAGCGGGCTGCGCGGTCGGCGGCCTCCACGAGCGCGGCGACCCCGGGCAGGTCGGTGGCGGTGCCGGTGACCGAGCCCGCGGCGACGCCCCCGGCGCTGCGCACGAACGAGATCACGGTGACGTCGACGCCGTGCATCACGCCGTTCGTCGTCAGGGTGTTGTTGGCCCAGCGGAGGTTGGCGCTGGTCTTGTCGCGGACGATCGCGATGCAGTCGTCGGCAGACGTGGTCGCCAGCGCGTGCTCGACGAAGGACTGGGGGGAGATCGTCATCACTGGCCCGCCTCGGTCAGGGTGTTGAGGATCCGGACGTCGCGGAAGAGCGACGTGGGACAGCCGTGGCTGACCGACGCGACCTGCCCGGGTTGGGCCTTGCCGCAGTTGAACGCGCCGCCGAGCGCCCACGTATCCGGTCCGCCCACCGCCTCGAGCGAGTTCCAGAAGTCGGTCGTGGTGGCCTGGTACGCCGCGTCGCGGACCTGGCCGACCAGCTCGCCGTCGGTGATCCGGTAGAAGCGCTGCCCCGTGAACTGGAAGTTGAAGCGTTGCATGTCGATCGACCAGGACTTGTCGCCGACGACGTAGAGCCCGCGCTCGACGCGGCCGATCAGCTCCTCCGTCGACGGACCGCTGGCAGCAGGCTGCAGGGACACGTTGGCCATCCGCTGGATGGGGATGTGGCCGGGGGAGTCGGCGTACGCACACCCGTTGGAGCGGCCACCGTTGAGCTCCGTATGCATCAGGCCCATTGCCCGGTCGAGCTGGTAGCCGGCGAAGACGCCGTCCTTGACGATGTCCCAGCTCTGCGTGGCCACGCCCTCGTCGTCGTACCCGATCGTGGCGAGGCCGTGCTCGACGGTGCGGTCGCCGGTGACGTTCATGACCGGGCTGCCGTACTGGAGCATGCCGAGCTTGTCGGGCGTCGCGAACGACGTGCCGGCGTAGTTGGCCTCGTAGCCGAGGGCCCGGTCGAGCT
Organism: Nocardioides sp. GCM10030259; assembly: GCF_042666375.1. Classification (NCBI taxonomy): domain Bacteria; kingdom Bacillati; phylum Actinomycetota; class Actinomycetes; order Propionibacteriales; family Nocardioidaceae; genus Nocardioides; species Nocardioides sp. GCM10030259. The sequence continues at coordinate 138,790 of NZ_JBHTDF010000011.1, forward strand.
CGGTGGCGTGGCCGATCGACTCGTGGATGGTGAGCCAGAGGTTCGACGGGTGGATGACCAGGTCGTAGGTGCCGGCCTCGACGCTCGGCGCCTTGAGCTTCTCGGCGAGCAGCTCCGGGACCTCGTCGAGCTCGGAGTCCCAGTCCCAGCTGTGCTCGCCGCCGGTGAGGTACTCCCAGCCGCGGCCCACCGGCGGCGCGATGCTGGCCATCGAGTCGAAGGTGTCCGCGCCGGCGCCCATCGCCTCGAAGCCGGGGTGCAGCCGGATGCGCTGCTGGGTGGTGCGGGTGCCGGCGAGGTCGGCGTAGTACTTGCACTCGTGCACCTGGAGCAGGTGGGCGGAGGCGTGGTCGACGGCGGTGCCGGTGCGCAGCCGGTCGGTCCAGTCGACGAGCAGCGCCGCCTTCTCGGCGACGGGCACGCCGAAGGGATCCACGTCGTACGCCGAGACCCACGTGACGTCGTCGTACACCGGCTCCGGCGCGAGCTCCACGGGCCGGCCGGTCATCTCGGCCGCGACACGTGCCACGGCGACGGCCGTCTCGGCGACCCGGACCGCCTCGTCGGTCGTCAGCACGACCCCGGAGGCGAAGCCCCACGCGCCGCCGTGCACGACCCGGACCGCGAAGCCGAGGTCCTCGGTGTCGCTCGAGCCCTGGAGCGCTCCGTCGCGGACGGCGAGCTCCTGGTAGCGCACCCGCTCGAACCGGAAGTCCGCGTGGGTGGCGCCGAGCTCGGCAACCCGGCCGAGGGCAGCATCGCCGAGGCTGCGGTGGGGGAGTGCGGTGAACGTCGGATCCAGCTCGCGGTCGCCCATGCGGCGAACCTATCGGACCCTGTCCAGCCGATTCGGCCGGGCGCCGCCCGCCGTCAGGCGCGTCCTACGGCGCACCAGGCGGAGCCGGAGACGTGGAACGGGCCGTCGCCGAGCCGCTCGCGGGCGCGCCGCTCGAGCCGGCCGCGCTGCTCGTCGTCGAGACCGGCGACGTAGTCACCGGCCGGGCCGACCCCGAACGTGTAGGGCTCCCACCAGTCCTCGAAGGTCGGATGGGCGACGGACACCGTGAGCCGCAGCTGGCGTACGTCGTCGAGCCCGGCGCTGCGCAGGATGCGCACCAGCTCGCCGTCGCCGACGCCGACGAGGGTGGACTCGTCGTGCGCCCCCGGGTCGACGTCGTGGGCGGCGGCCCAGAACGGCGACAGCGGGCTGCCGCCGGCCTCGGCGTTGTTCCACGCGGTGGCTGCGACGACCGCCCCGGGGCGCGCCACCCGGGCCATCTCGTGGACACCCCTGTCCGGCGCGCGGAGGAAGGGCACGACCAGCTGGGCGAGCACGAGGTCGAAGCGGTCGTCGTCGAAGGGGAGCTCCTCGGCCGAGGCCAGCCGGACGTCGACGCCGGGCAGCCGGACCCGGGTGGCCTCGACGAACGGCGGGGACGGGTCGAGGGCGGCCACCTGCTCGGCACCGAGGAGGTCGACGAGCTGGGCGGTCAGCACACCGGGCCCGCAGCCGACGTCGAGGGCGCGCTCACCGGGGTGGGGGCCGAGGGCATGGAGCAGCTCGACCGACAGCGGGGCGGAGTAGCGGCCCATGTAGCGGTCGTAGGCGTCGGCAGCCACCTCGAAGGCCATGGGGTGAAGGTACTGCGATGCACCGGTCAGCGGGAGATGTCGACCGTCGACCCACCCCGCGACTTGCTGACGAGGAGCTGGGTGGGGATCCGGTCGCGCATCTCGGCGACGTGGCTGACGACGCCGACGACGCGGCCGCCGTCGCGCAGCGAGTCGAGGGTGTCCATGACGTCGTCGAGGGTGTCGGCGTCGAGGGCGCCGAAGCCCTCGTCGACGAAGAGCGTGTCGAGGTCGGCACCGCCCACCTCCTGGGTGACCACGTCGGCGAGGCCGAGGGCGAGCGCGAGGGAGACCACGAACGTCTCGCCTCCGGACAGGGTCGCCGGGTCGCGCGCCTCGCCGGACCAGTCGTCCCGCACGACCAGGCTGAGGCCACCCCTGGTCTCGCCGGCGCCGCGCCGGCCGGTGTGCTCGAGGGTGTAGCGGCGGTCGCTCATCCGGTCGAGCCGCTCGTTGGCGGCGGCGACGACCTGGGCGAGCCGGTAGGCCAGGACGTAGGCCGAGAGCCGCATCTGCAGCCGGTTGTCGGCCGACTTGCCCTCCACGAACGCCGACAGCCGCGTCAGCACGTCGAGCTCCTCGCTCAACGGACGCCAGGCGGCAACGGCGCGCTCGAGGTCGGTGACGAGGTGTCCGAGCCGTTGGGCCCGGGTCGTCCATGCGCTCTCCTGCGCCCGGGCCTCGCCGAGGTGGCGGAGCGCCAGCTGGTGGGCGTCGGTGAGCACCGGGAGGTCGGGGAGCTCGGCGTGGGCGACCTCCTCGGCCCCGGGCTCGGCGAGCACGGCCGCGACCGCGGCCAGTCGTCGGTCGTGGTCGGCGGCACGTCGGGCGAGGTCGTCGTACTCCCGCTGGTCGAGGGCAGCCGACAGCGCGTCGTCGGGCCCGGCGAACCCGGCCGCGACGGCGGCCGCGGTGACCGCCTGCTCCGCCTCGGCGACGGCGGCATCGGCGGCGTCGAGCACGTCCATGGCCTTGATGCCGGACCGGGCGGTCCGCTCGTGCTCGGCGCACCGGCCGAGCTGGCTCTCGTCGTGGTCGGCGAGCTCGGCCACCAGCCCCGTCTCCTCGGCCTCGAGCGCGGCGAGGGAGGCCTCGACCGAACCGGTCTCGGTCGCGATGGCCGAGGGCACGACGTCGACCTGCTCGACCGCGGTCGCGAGCTGGGCCTCGAGCGTGCGCAGCTCGACGTCGCGCAGGTGCTCGGTGGCCGCGGCGTCGTCGGCGGCCTTCAGGGCGGTGCGCTCGGCGACCTCGTCGGGCGCGCCGTCGGCCGCCGGCGCCTTGTGAGGGTGGTCGCACGACCCACAGACCGGGCAGGAGGCACCCACCGCGAGCGCACCCGCCATCTCGGCGGCCATCCCGGACAGGCGGGCCTCGCGGACGTCGAGCGCGCGGGTGCGAGCCTGCAGGGTGGACTCGCGGGCGGCGCCGTGGGCGGTGCGGGCCGCGTCGACCTGCGCGCTCAGCGCCGTGACGCGCTCCCGGGCGTCGTTGAGCGCACGCTGCGCGGCCGTGGTCAGCTGCACGCGGCGGGCGTCGAGCGCGGCGCGCTCCTTGCGGACCAGGGCCAGCCGCTCCACCCGGGGCTGCAGGGCCCGGGCGCGCGCGGCGCCGTCGACGGCCTCGCGGAGCGCAACCTCGAGCGTGTCGCGGTCGGCGACGGGCAGTCGCTCGACGGAGGTGCGGGCCGCCGACCGGCTGCGCCGGGCGCGCACGGCGACCTGGTGGAGCGCGGCGACGCCGGCGGCCCGGCGCGCGTCGTCGAGGCGGCGAACCGCCTCCGCGTGGTCGTCGGCCGCCGCCTCGAGCCGGCGCAGCTCCGCCGCTGCGGCGTCGACCCGGGCTCGTCGCGTGTGGAGGCCGCGGGCCTCGTCGAGCGTGGCCCGCGTCCGCTCCTCGGTCTCGGCGGCTGCTGCGGCAGCGGAGGCGGTCTCGGCACAGCGCTCGCCGGCGGTGTCGAGGAGCGTGCGCGCCCAGACCTCGGGTGGTCCGTCGTCGGGCGGTTGCGTGCCCGTGGTCTCGCTGACCCGGCTGACGAGGTCGGCGACCGTCTCGCGAGCCGACTCGGCGCGCCGGCGGAGGTCGAGCCGACGGTCGCGCAGCCACTTCTCGACGTCCTCGAACCGGCCGGTGCGGAAGAGCTGCTGGAGCAGCCGGTGGCGCTCCTCGGACCGTGCCCGCAGGAACGCCTGGAACCTGCCCTGCGGGAGCATCGCGACCTGGGTGAACTGGGCGACGTTCATGCCGAGCAGCCGCGACACCAAGTGCCCGGTCTCGTCGAGGCGGGTCGACTGGGTGACCCAGGCGCCGTGCACGCGCTCGGCGATCGCGACCGATGCCTGCTCGGTGGTCATGCCGTCGCCGCGCTTCTTGGGGCGCTCCCACGCCGGCGACCGGGTGATGCGGAACCGGCGGCCCGAGAGCGTCGCCTCGAGCTTGACCTCGGGGCGGGCGCCCGGCGCTGCGAGGTCGGAACGGAGCCGCTTCGCGGCGTTGCGGTCGCCGGGCACGTCGCCGTACAGCGCGAAACAGACCGCGTCGAGCACGCTGGTCTTGCCGGCGCCCGTCGGGCCGGAGAGCAGGAAGAGACCAGCCGTCGACAGCTGGTCGAAGTCGACGTCGATCGTGCCCGCGAACGGCCCGAACGCGGTCGCCCGCAGCCGATGCAGCCTCACCCTGGATCCACCGCTCTCCGCCTGCTGCGCGCCACCATACGGGCACGCTGGCTGCGTTGCCGCCGCTCGACAGACGCCGGTATGCCTTCGCGACGGACGCCTTGCCATCGCACCCGGCTGGTGACGCTCGCGACGGCGGCCATCGGCGGATCCAGGGTCACCAGAGCCCCTCGCCGACCGCGCTGGAGACGAGTACGTCGACCTCGGGGTCGTCACAGCAGGCCTCGGTGGCGGCCTGGAGCAGCGCGGACTCCTCGTCGGTGGCCGGCGCCCCGCGCAGCTCGGCGACGAAGTCGAGCGCGATCTCGTGATCGGAGCGGCCCTGCGGGCGCGCGACGGGCACGGAGTGGGCTGCCGCGCCGGCCGGCTCGAACGCGATGACCAGCGTGTGCGGGAAGCGGGCGCGCAGCCTCTCCATCGCCTGGAGCGGGCGTGTCGGGTCGGTGAGCGTCGCCTGGACCCAGGCGTCCTCGTGCTTCCGCAGCCGCGGGTCCTGGAGCAGGTCGTCGACCGTGCCCCGGATCCTCGCGAGGCGACGGGGGACCGGCGCCTCGACGAACTCGGCGCTCTCCACGCCACCCGCGCCGAGCTCGACGAGCCACGAGCCCTTCAGCTGGTCGGCCTCGGAGAAGGAGTAGGCGAGCGGCGAGCCGGAGTAGCGGACGGTGTCGGTCAGCGTGTGTCGGCCGTGGAGGTGGCCGAGCGCGGTGTAGTCGACACCGCGGAATGTCGTCGTCGGCACCAGCGACACCCCGCCGACGCTGATGTCGCGCTCGGAGTCGCTGGGCTGGGCGCCCGCGACGAACGCATGGGCGAGGACGACGGACCGCGTCGCCCTGCCGCGCGTGCCCCGGTCGGCGCGGATCCGCCGCATCGCCTCGTCGAGGGCGGCCTCGTGGGAGCGCGCCGGCAGCTGCCACGGCTCCCGGACCGCGTCGGGGTCGAGGTAGGGGATGCCGTAGACGGCCACCTGGCCGTGCTCGTCGTCGAGCAGCACCGGCGTGCCGACCGTGGCCGCGTCGGTGCGGATGAAGACCCCCGCCGCGTCGATCAGCCGCGAGCTGAACCCGAGCCGCTGCGCCGAGTCGTGGTTGCCGCTGGTCAGCACGACCCGCGCGCGGCTGGCGGCCAGGCGGGCGAGCGCCTCGTCGGCGAGCCGGACCGCGTCGACGTGGGGGAGCGCGCGGTCGTAGACGTCTCCGGCGACGACGACCAGGTCGACCCGCTCCCGGTCGACCACGTCGAGGAGGTGGTCGACGTACGCAGCCTGGTGCTCCAGCATGCCCTCGCGGTGGAAGGACCGCCCGAGGTGCCAGTCGGAGGTGTGGAGGATGCGCACACCGCAACGCTAGGAGGCGGCGCCGACACTGCCGCGGACCCACGCCGATGGGTGCCGTTCCGCTCCGGTGGTCGGGTCGGCCAACCCCCCTGCCGGGGTGTGGCCAGCCCCACCCTCGAGCGGCGGTGGCAGCCCCCGGGGACAGCCCCGCGAGCCATGCGGTCATCCGGTCCGGCCGTACGGACTGCGCCATGTGGCGAGGGCGCCGGGATTCCTAACTTCGAAGGGTCCGGTTCCACCAGGGAGCTCGGCGCCACACCACACCTTCGAAAGGCACAGATCAATGTCCCGAGTTCTTTACCGAATCGGTCACTCCGCGGCCGCTCACCCCTGGCGCGTCCTCGCGTCGTGGGTGCTGCTCGCGGTCGTCGCCGTCGCCCTGAACGGAGCCCTCGGCGGTCAGCCCGACGAGAGCTTCCGACTTCCGGGCGCAGAGTCGCAACGGGCAGCGGACGCCATCCAGGACCGCTTCCCGCAGGAGACCCTCTACACCTCCAACGTGATCTTCCACGCCGAGGAGGGCCTCACCACGCCCGAGCTGAAGAAGGCCGTCGAGGAGACCGTCGCCGAGCTGGCCGACGGACCTCACGTCACCGCGGTGGCCAGCCCCTACGACCCCCGCGGGCCGACCCTGAGCGAGGACGGCACGACCGCCTTCGCGACGGTCGCCTTCTCGGAGGAGAAGATCGAGGCCACGGACTTCGACGCTGCCGAGGAGGCCGTCGAGGCCGCCCGCGACGCCGGCATCCAGGTCGAGTACGACGGCGGTCTCGGCTACGCCAACACGGAGGGCGGCGCGAACTCCGAGCTCATCGGGGTCATCGTCGCCGTCGTGGTCCTGGCCGTCGCGTTCGGCTCGCTCGTCGCGATGAGCCTGCCGATCGTCGTCGCCCTGCTGGCCATCCTGATCGGCAGCAGCACCATCGGCGTCCTCTCCGGATTCGCTCCGGTGCCCGAGATCGCCAACATCGTCGGCATGATGCTCGGGCTGGGCGTCGGCATCGACTACGCGCTGTTCATCCTGGCCCGGCATCGGCAGAACCTGGACACGGGCATGCCCGTCCCGGTCGCGGTCGGTCGCGCCAACGCCACCGCGGGCCTGTCGGTGCTGTTCGCCGGCTTCACCGTGATGGTGGCCATCGCCGGTCTTCAGGTCTCCGGCATCCCGATGATGTCCACGATGGGCTGGGCCTCGGCGATCATGGTGGCGGTCTCGATGGCCGCGGCGATCACGCTGCTCCCGGCGCTGCTGGGCCTGGTCGGTCGCAAGGTCAACAGTGCGCGGATCCCGTTCCTCAAGCAGCGGCCCGCCTACGACCCGAACTCGCTGTCGACCCGGTGGTCGGCACGGGTGGCCGCGAAGCCGGTCCGCTACGGCCTGGCCGCGACGTTCATCCTCGGCGCCCTGGCGCTGCCGATGCTCGGGATGCGGCTCGGCTTCGCCGACGCCGGCAACGACGCCCCGGGCTCCACGACGCGTGAGGCCTACGACCTGATCGCCGACAAGTACGGCGACGGCACGAACGGTCCGCTCTCCGTGGTGATCGAGTCCGAGGAGGGCGCCGGGACCCAGCAGGCAGCTGCTGACGTCGCGAACGCCCTGGGCAACACCAGGGGCGTGGCCTCGGTCGACCCGGCGGTGTTCAACGAGTCGCAGGACCTCGCGGTCATCACCGTGACGCCGACGACGGCACCGCAGGACGCGGAGACGTCGGAGCTGCTCGACCGGATCCGCGCGGACGTGCTCCCGGAGGCGATGGCCGACAGCGACGCCACGGCGTCGGTGACGGGTGCGACGGCCCTGACGGATGACGTGTCGACCCGGCTGCAGGAGCGGATGCCGTGGTTCCTCGGCGCCGTGATCGGGCTCTCGTTCATCATCCTGACGGTCGTGTTCCGATCGGTGCTGGTGCCGCTCAAGGCAGCCGTGCTGAACGTGCTCGGAGTCAGCGCGGCGTACGGCGTGGTCGTCGCGATCTTCCAGTGGGGCTGGGGCGCCGGCCTGATCGGGGTGCACGAGCAGATGCCGATCATGCCGCTCGCGCCGATGCTGATGTTCGCCATCCTGTTCGGGCTGTCCATGGACTACGAGGTGTTCCTCGTCAGCCGGATCCGTGAGCAGTACCTGAAGCACCGCGACCCGCAGCGCGCCGTCGTCAACGGCATCGGCTCGACGGCCCGGGTGATCACCAGCGCCGGCCTGATCATGATCAGCGTCTTCGCGGCGTTCATCCTGATGCCCGACCCGGTCGCCAAGCTGTTCGGTGTCGGCCTCGCGGTCGCCGTCCTGCTGGACGTCACCCTGATCCGGATGGTGCTGGTCCCGGCGGCGATGAGCCTGCTCGGGCACCGCGCGTGGTGGCTCCCGGCGTGGCTCGACCGGCGACTCCCGGCGATCGACCTCGAAGGCGCCGAGCACGAGGGCGACGACGAGATCGCGCAGGGCGACGAGGACGAGCGGAAGGAGCTGGTGCCGGCCTGACCCAGCGATGAGAGGGGCCCGGGTGGACGCGATCCACCCGGGCCCCTCTGTCGCGCGTCACCCAGCGGCGGGGAACGCCCGGGCGGTCGCCAGCTTGCGGGCCAGGTCGTCGGCGCAGTCGCCGAGGCGACGGCGCACGGACAGGTCGAGCGACTCGTCCGCGGCGAGCGCCTGGGCGCGGTCGAGCGTGGCTGGCGACAGCGACGTCACCGGGAAGAAGAACTCGGTCGCGTCGGCCAGCACCCACCCGCTCCGCACGGCCACCGTGCCGGGGAGCTCGTCGAAGTAGCGGTCGACGTACGGCGCGAGCAGGTCCTCCCGGCCACCCCGCCACATGCCGAGGCCCGCGGCCTCGAGCTCGTAGTTGGGTACGTCGAGCGCGCCGGTGAACACCGACCAGGCATGCGCCTTCGCCTCCGCGGTCGGCAGGGACGCCAGCGCCTTCATGTGCTCCACGCGGGAGACGGCGGTCGGCTCGGCGTCGAGCGCGGCGCGCAGCTCCTCGGCGTCGGTCTCGCCCAGGGCGGCGAGGCGCACCAGCAGCCGCCAGCGCACGTCGACGTCGAGGTCGACGCCGGCCGGGGTCCCGCCGAGCCAGGACCGCAGCAGACCCGGGTCGGTGGCCGTGGAGATCGCCATCCGCAGCGCCGAGAGCTGGTGCTCGGAGCCGGAGACCGTGGTCCCGACCTTCTCGAGCGCGGCAGCGTGCACGCGCTGGAGCGAGCCGGCGGGGGCGAGCGGCAGCACGTCGGTGAGCAACCAGGAGCCGATGCGACGCCGGGAGTCCTCGGTGGACTCGACGGGCGGGCTGGCAACGACCAGGTCGACCACCGCGGCCGGCGACAGTGCGGCCTCGTGGAACGCGCTGCGCACGTTGTTCCAGATGCCGGCGCGCAGGCCTTCGTCCTCGACGTCCGGCAGCAGGTCCGTCAACCGCTCGACCGTGGCGGGATCGGGCTGGAGCACGGCCCAGGTGTCCTCGTAGGGATCGAGCACGACGGCGTCGCCCTCGACGGGGAAAGGCGTCTCCGGGCCCTCGATCGTGAGTGACCGGGTGCTCCACTTGCCGTCGGTCGCGACCGCGACCCGGAACGTGTGGGAGCGGTCGGCGGGGCGACCCGCCGGGGGAGTACGCCGGACCACGCCGGCGCCCCGGTCGAGCAGGATCGTGTCCGGTCCGGCCGTGCGCAGCCAGTTCGACGTGAACGACGAGAGGTCGCTGGCGCCGGCGCGCTCCCACGACTCGAAGAGGTCGTGCATGGTCGCGTTGCCGAAGCGGTGCCGGGTGAAGTGGTCGATCGCGCCGGCGAAGAAGACGTCGTCGCCCAGCGACGCCGCGAGCTGCTTGAGGATGCTCGAGCCCTTCGCGTAGGAGATGCCGTCGAAGTCCTGCAGCGCCGCGCTCGCGTCGAGCGCACCGTTGCCGGCGACCGGGTGCGTGCTCGGCCGCAGGTCGGCGTACAGGCCCCACTGGCGGCGGGCGTAGGCGTTGTCGACCCACGCGTCGTCGTACTCGGTGACGTCGGCGGTGACGCGGTTGCCCATGTACTCGGCGAACGACTCGTTGAGCCAGAGGTCGTCCCACCACTTCGGCGTGACGATGTTGCCGAACCACTGGTGCGCCATCTCGTGGGCGACCGTCGTCGCGCGCTGGATGCGCATGCCGCGGGTCACCCGGCTGGTGAAGACGAGCGGGTCGCGGAAGGTCACGCAGCCCGGGTTCTCCATCGCGCCGGCGTTGAACTCCGGCACGAACGCCTGGTGGTAGTTGCCGAACGGGTAGCGGATGCCGAAGAGCCGGTGGAACTCGTCGAAGCACTGCCTGGTCATCGTGAAGAGCTCGTCGGCGTCCGCGTCGAGCGCGTCCGCGATGCTCGCCCGCGCCGACAGGCCGAGCGGGATGCCGTCGTGCTCGTCGCGGATCACGTGGTACGGCCCGGCCACGACGGTCACGAAGTACGTCGACAGCGGCTGGCTGCGCTCGAACTCCCACACGCCCGGCTCCGGGTTGGTGCCGGGCGCGTTGGCGACGACCGTCCACTCCTCCGGCGCCCGGACGTGCAGCGTGTACGGCGCCTTGAGGTCGGGCTGGTCGAAGCACGCGAACACCGACGGCGCGGCGTCCATGAACATCATCCCGTAGACGTAGGACTTCCCGTCCGCCGGATCGACGCTGCGGTGCAGCCCCTCGCCGTCGTTGCGGAACGGCATCACGGCGTCGACGACGAGCTCGTTGAGGCCCGCCGCGGTCTCCAGCGGCAGGCGGCCCCGCTCGAGCAGGTCGACGTCGAGAGCCGCGCCGTTGAGGCGGATCTCGTTGACGCGCACCGGCTTGAGGTCGAGGAACGTCGCTCCGCCGCGGCTGGTGAACAGGATCGTCGTGACCGACCCGAAGGTCTTCTCGTCGCCGGCGAGGTCGAGGCGGACGTCGTACTCCTCCACGTCGAGGAGCTCACGTCGCGCGATGGCCTCCGCGTGCTGGAGGCTCTGGTAGGGGCTGCTCACGCCGGTCACCCTACGTCGGGGTCGGAACACCCGCCGGAGGGACACGGACCGTGTCCCTCCGCTGCCGCACGCGTCCGAAATTCGCACGACACCGGGCGCGGGGGAGCGGGAGGATCTTCCCTGATGTTCGCCGCCCTCCTGCGCTACGCGCGCCCGCCGTCACCGCTTGCCGGCCGGCTCTCGGTCCAGTCCCTGCTGTTCGCCCTCGGCGAGGGCACGTTCATGACCGGGTCGGCGGTGTTCTTCACGCAGATCGTCGGGCTGTCGGCCGCCCAGGTGGGTCTGGGCCTGACGCTGGCGGGGGTCGCGGCGTTCCTGGCGGCGCTGCCGATGGGCAAGCTCGTCGACCGGTACGGGCCGAAGCGGATGTGGGCGGTGAGCGCGCTCGGCCAGGCCGCGATGTTCTCGGTCTGGCCGTTCATCACCGACTTCCAGGGCTACCTCCTCATGGCGATCGGCATGGAGGTCATCGGGGCGCTCGGTGGCGCCGCGCACGGTGCGTACACGATCGACGTGCTGCCGGCCGACGAGCGCGTCAGGTCGCGCGCCTACATGTACTCCGCGCTCAACGTCGGCTTCACGCTGGGTGCGCTGGTCGGTGGCATCGCGCTGGCCTTCGACGCCGACGACCTGCTCCGCGCGGTGCCGTGGTTCACCGCGGCGATCTTCCTGGTCAACGCCACGGCCATCAGCAGGCTGCCGCGAGCGTCGCACGACGAGCGCACGCCCGAGGAGCGCAAGGTCAAGGTCCCCGGGCCGGGGCCGCTGCGCAACCCGGGGTGGCTGCTCACGACGTTCTTCGGCGGCGTCTTCTGGACCAACCAGGTGCTCCTGAACATCGTGATCCCGCTGTGGCTGGTGGAGGAGACCGACGCACCGCACGTGCTGCTGGCGTTCCTCTTCGGCACCAACACGGTGATGTGCATCTTCCTGCCGATGGCGGCGGCGCGCGGCGTCGAGGACGTGCCGACCGCGCTCAAGGCGGTCCGGATCTCGTCGACGTTCTTCGTCGTCTCCTGCCTGATCACGCTCGCCACGCACGACACCGTCGGCTGGACGACGATCGCGCTGGTCTGGCTGGGGCACGTCACGGTGACGGGTGCCGAGCTCTACCTCTCGGCGGCGAGCTGGGCGTTCGAGGCGGAGCTTATGGATCCGCGCCAGCGTGGCGCCTACCAGGGCGCAGCGGAGTTCTCCAGCACGCTCGGCCGGGTCTGGGCGCCGGCGGTCTTCACCTTCCTCGCGATGAACTGGGGCGCCGCCGGCTGGCTGGTGATCGCCGGCATCATCGTGCTGGCGACGATCGCCATCCACCCGTCGACCACGCTGGCGCGGCGCTTCCTCGAGCAGCACGTCCCGTCGGACGTGCTCGCCGACGCGCGCGCCTCCGCACCCGAGCCCGATGAGGGCGTCGCGACGGGGCCGCCGTCCCTCATCGACCCCGAGACGCCGGTGACCGGTCCGACGGGTGGGCCGCTCCGCTGACCTGCTCACTGGTGGACGTTGGGGGCAGACAGGAGTAGGTCTCTTGTCTGCACCCCGGGCCTATCGGGGCACTGCCGAGCTGAGCC
>NZ_JBHTDF010000012.1:0-754 GCF_042666375.1 Nocardioides sp. GCM10030259
GGTGTCTCTACCCGGTCGGGACGAGACGGTTTCGTGCAGCGTAGTGAACTTCCTCGGCCTGGATCGGTGTCAGGTCGTCGATGGATTCGTGGGGCCGCTCGGTGTTGAACCAGTCGACCCAGGTCAGGGTCTCCAGCTCGACGTGCTCGACGCCGCGCCAGGGACCTTCGGGGCGGATGAGTTCGGTCTTGTAGATCCCGATCTGGGACTCGGCCAGGGCGTTGTCGTAGGCGTCGCCCACCGAGCCCACCGATGGGTCCACGCCGGCTTCGATGAGCCGGCTGGTGAACGCGAACGAGGTGTACTGGCTGCCCGCGTCGGTGTGGTGGACCAGCCCGGCCAGGTCGCTGACCCCGTCGCGCTGGCGGGTCCAGATGGCGTGCTCGAGACAGTCCAGGACCAGGTCGGTGGTCATCCTCGTGGCCGCCCGCCAGCCCACGATCCGGCGGGAGTAGACGTCGAAGACAAACGCGACGTAGACCGTGCCGGACCAGGTCGCGACGTAGGTGAAGTCCGCGACCCAGAGCCGGTTCGGTGCCGGGGCGGTGAAGTCCCGGTCGACCAGATCGCCGGGCCGCACGTCGCGTGGGTCCGCGATGGTGGTGGGGATCGGCTTGCCTCGCAGTGCTCCGGACCAGCCCTGGGCAGCCATCAGACGCTCGACGGTGCACTGAGCCACCTCGTGGCCCTGTGCGCGCAGGTGGAGCCACATCTTGCGAGCGCCGAACCGGGCACGGAATCGGTGCTCGCGCGC
>NZ_JBHTDF010000013.1:0-2547 GCF_042666375.1 Nocardioides sp. GCM10030259
CGACCAGGTGCCCTACAACCCCGACCTACACGGCCGGCTCAGCACCCTCACTCAGGAGGCTGCTTGACATAGGGCTCTCAGGTCAGGTGCAACTTGCGCCGTACCCGGGTGGTCCGGCTGGCCCGACCGGGGATGTGACGCGATGCCTTCCGGACCTTCTTGACGCCCTTGCCCGCGCGGTCCTGCGCCTCGGCGACGGGGTGCCGCACGGGCCGGGGTACGACGAGTCCGCCCGCCGCGCGGAAGAGCTTCCGCGCGAGGAAGACGAGGGGTATGCCGATCGGCAGCAGCACGACCGTCACGCACAGGACCGCGCCGAGCAGGCCGAGGACGCCGGCGAGCACCATCAGCAGGCTGGCCGCCGCCCAACGCAGGGCACGCATGACGTCACCCCTCAGGCCGGCTGGATGAGCGCCACCAGGCGCCGCATCATCGAGACACTGGGGAAGTTCTCGTCCTGGATCTTGTCCATCAGGACGGCGGCGTACGCCGCGACCTCGTCGGGCTCGAGGAGCTCCTCGATGAGGTCCATCATCATGCCGGACGGGTAGGGGTCCTCCGCGACCTTCGCCAGCAGCAGGTCGAGCAGGCTCGCCCGCGTGTCAGTGCCGTTCTCCGCCATCGTCTTCCTCCCTGGTTGCGCTCCGATCTCCCAGACCGCACGTACCCCGTCAGCGCTCGCGAATGCGCGGCAGTCTCGGGCGGCCAGAGGCGCCGTCACCGGATCGACCGCGTTTGCCGGTCCAGACCACGGGTACAGCGGCGCCAGGAGGGAGGCGGCCGCGACCTGCCACTCGGACGGGTGTGCATCGCGGTCCGGAACACATGTCTGCTAACACCAAGATCGCCGCCGGCGTCGCGGGTGGATACCTGCTCGGGCGGACCAAGAAGCTGCGCATGGCCATGATGCTCGGCAGCCTGCTCGCCGGGAAGCGGCTCGCGACCCACAAGGAAGAGCTGCTGTCCCAGGGCACCAAGCTGCTGCAGAGCAACCCGCAGATCAAGGAGCTCCAGGGCCAGCTGACCGGACGCCTGGCAGGCGTCGCGCGCGAGGCCGCCCTGGTCGCCGCCGCGTCCAGGATCGAGTCGGTGACGCGCTCGCTGCAGTCGCGCTCGGACCAGGACGACGAGGCCGAGGACGGCGAGGCGTACGACGACGAGGCGTACGACGAGGACGAGCCCGAGGACGAGGCCGAGGACGAGGAAGAGCCCGAGGCCGAGGACGAGCCAGAGGACGAGCCAGAGGCCGAGGACGAGCCAGAGGCCGAGGACGAGCCAGAGGCCGAGGAAGAACCCGAGGAGGAGCCGGAGGAGGAGCCGGAGGAGGAGCCGGCGCCCAAGCGTCGTGCTGCGCGCAGGCCCGCGAAGAAGGCTCCGGCCAAGAGGACCGCGGCGAAGAAGGCACCGGCCAAGAAGGCTCCGGCCAAGAAGTCGGCCGTGAAGAAGGCACCGGCCAAGAAGACCGCGGCGAAGAAGGCACCGGCCAAGAAGACCGCGGCGAAGAAGGCACCGGCCAAGAAGACCGCGGCGAAGAAGGCGCCGGCCAAGAAGACCGCGGCGAAGAAGGCACCGGCCAAGAAGGCCACGGCGAAGAAGGCGCCGGCGAAGAAGACGTCGTCGCGTTCTCGATCGGGGAGGTGATCGGGCATGGCGAGCAGCAAGAGCGGCGATCGACTGAAGTCGGCGTCCGGAGACCTGTTCAAGACCCTGGGCGACAAGGCAGTCAGCTCGCTGGGTGGTCGGATGGGAGACCTGACCGACCGGCTCGAGGACGTGGCGAGCGGCAACTCGACCCTGAAGACAGCGCTCGGCTCCGGCAAGGCCGCGGCCGAGGGCGACAGTCCGGTCAAGGGCGCACTGAAGGGCGCCGCATCCGCCGTGAAGGACAAGGTCCCCGGCCTCGGCGGAGGCTCCGGCGGCTCGGGCTCGAAGTCGCCCAAGGCCACGAAGGCCACGAACATCATCGAACAGGTCGACGTCGGCGTACCGGTACGGGTCGCGTACGACCAGTGGACCGAGTTCGGCGGCTTCCCGTCGTTCATGAAGAAGGTCGAGAAGGTCGACGCCAAGGACGACGAGAAGCTCGAGTGGAAGGCGCAGATCGTCTGGTCCCACCGCACGTGGGAGGCGACGATCCTGGAGCAGGTGCCGGACGAGCGCATCGTCTGGCGCTCGAAGGGCGAGAAGGGCCATGTCGACGGCACGGTCACCTTCCACGAGGTCGGCCCGAGCCTGACCCGCATCATCGTCGTGCTCGAGTACTACCCCCAGGGACTCTTCGAGCGGACCGGCAACATCTGGCGCGCCCAGGCCCGCCGTGCGAAGGCCGAACTCAAGCACTTCCAGCGCCACGTGATGACCCGCACCATCCTCGACCCCGACGAGATCGAGGGCTGGCGCGGCACGATCGAGGACGGCGAGGTCGTGCAGTCGCACGAGGAGGCCCTCGAGGAAGAGGAGTCCGAGTCGGAGGAGCAGGGCGAGGACTACGAGGACGAGTCCGAAGACGAGTCCGAGTCCGAGCCTGAGGACGAGCCTGAGGACGAG
>NZ_JBHTDF010000014.1:0-744 GCF_042666375.1 Nocardioides sp. GCM10030259
CTGAGAGCCCTATGTCAAGCAGCCTCCTGAGTGAGGGTGCTGAGCCGGCCGTGTAGGTCGGGGTTGTAGGGCACCTGGTCGTGCCAGCAGCGCCATAGGATCCTGGTCCAGTTCTGGGCCAGGATCCTTGCTGCGTGGGGGTGTCGGCAGCCGCGGTCGCGGGCTCGGTCGTAGGTGTCGCGGGCCCATGCGTTGGCGCGTGGGGTGTCTTGGGCCCAGTCGACGAGCGCGGCGCGCAGCTGCTTGTTGCAGCCACGGCGGTAGGCGACGTTGCGGTGTTTGCCCGACTGCCGGGTCGAGGGGGCGACCCCGGCCGCGGCTGCGAGTGATGCGGGGTCGGGGAACCGGGCGCGGCAGTCGCCGATCTCGGCCAAGAGGGTGGCGGCGCGGACGACACCGGCGCGGGGCAGGGACTGGAAGATCGGGCCGTCGGGGTGGGCCAGTAGGGCTTCCTTGATCCGGACCTCGAGCACGCTCTGATGCTCGCGCAGGGTGGTGAGCAGGTCGACGAGGGTGAGCACGATGACCTCGCTGGCTTCAGCTGCTGCTCCGTTGACGCGCCCGCTGGCGGCTTCACGCAGGTGACCGACCAGCCGGGCCGGGGTGTGACGGCCGCAGTAGCCGTTGCTCTTGAGCCAGTGCGCCATCCGGAGCTCGCTCAGCCAGGCCGCCTTGGCTTCGGTGGGAAACCGGCGCAAGAAGGCCAGGCTGATCGGGCTGTCGAGCAGGTAGAACAAGCCGACC
>NZ_JBHTDF010000015.1:0-5615 GCF_042666375.1 Nocardioides sp. GCM10030259
GTATGTCCGGCGGCGTCCTACTCTCCCACAGCCTCTCGGTTGCAGTACCATCGGCGCTGAAAGGCTTAACTTCCGGGTTCGGGATGGGACCGGGTGTTTCCCTTTCGCTATGGCCGCCGTAACTCTGGTGGCGTCACACGCCGGTCGCAGGTGTCTGCGTTGTCACGGGGTGTGGCCAGGTCTTGGTTACAGTCTTCGTTCTTCAGTTGTTCAACAGCGGTGTTCAACCTTGGTGTTCAACGTTGGTGTTCAACATTGGTTGTTGAAGATAGTGGACGCGAGTGCGCGGGTGTGTTGCGCGGGTGTTGCTGGGGTGTCTTTGTGGGTTTTGTTGAGGGTTTGTGTGACAAGCCCTCGGCCTATTAGTACCAGTCAGCTCTACCTTGCGGTTGTACACTTCTGGCCTATCAACCCAGTGTTCTGCTGGGGGCCTTACCCGGTTGTCCCGGTGGGAAACCTCATCTTGAAACGTGCTTCCCGCTTAGATGCGTTCAGCGGTTATCACTTCCGAACGTAGCCAACCAGCCGTGCCCCTGGCGGGACAACTGGCACACCAGAGGTTCGTCCATCCCGGTCCTCTCGTACTAGGGACAGCCTTTCTCAAGTTTCCTGCGCGCGCGGCGGATAGGGACCGAACTGTCTCACGACGTTCTAAACCCAGCTCGCGTGCCGCTTTAATGGGCGAACAGCCCAACCCTTGGGACCTACTCCAGCCCCAGGATGCGACGAGCCGACATCGAGGTGCCAAACCATCCCGTCGATATGGACTCTTGGGGAAGATCAGCCTGTTATCCCCGGGGTACCTTTTATCCGTTGAGCGACCACGCTTCCACATGCCGTGGCCGGATCACTAGTTCCGACTTTCGTCCCTGCTCGACATGTCTGTCTCACAGTCAAGCTCCCTTGTGCACTTACACTCGCCACCTGATTGCCAACCAGGCTGAGGGAACCTTTGAGCGCCTCCGTTACATTTTAGGAGGCAACCGCCCCAGTTAAACTACCCATCAGGCACTGTCCCTGATCCGGATAACGGACCTAGGTTAGACATCTAGTACGACCAGAGTGGTATTTCAACGTTGACTCCACAACCACTGGCGTGGCTGCTTCACAGTCTCCCACCTATCCTACACAAGCCGAACCAAACACCAATACCAAACTATAGTAAAGGTCCCGGGGTCTTTCCGTCCTGCCGCGCGTAACGAGCATCTTTACTCGTAGTGCAATTTCGCCGAGTCCACGGTTGAGACAGCGCCCAAGTCGTTACTCCATTCGTGCAGGTCGGAACTTACCCGACAAGGAATTTCGCTACCTTAGGATGGTTATAGTTACCACCGCCGTTTACTGGGGCTTAAGTTCTGAGCTTCGCCAGTTACCTGGCTGACCCGTCCCCTTAACCTTCCAGCACCGGGCAGGAGTCAGTCCGTATACATCGTCTTACAACTTCGCACGGACCTGTGTTTTTAGTAAACAGTCGCTTGGGCCTGGTCTCTGCGGCCATCACCGCTGCCGCCTGCAAGAGGCTTGACGGATCCGGCCCCCCTTCTCCCGAAGTTACGGGGGCATTTTGCCGAGTTCCTTAACCATGGTTCGCTCGATCGCCTTGGTATTCTCTACCTGATCACCTGAGTCGGTTTGGGGTACGGGCGGCGCGTAGCTCGCTAGAGGTTTTTCTCGACAGCATAGGATCACCCACTTCACCCATACGGGCTCGGCATCGTGTCTCAGGCCGGTGACTCAACACCAGGTGACGGATTTGCCTATCACCTACCCTACGCACTTACCCACGCAACAACCATCGGCGTGGTTGGGCTGCCTTCCTGCGTCACCCCATCGCTTGACTACTACCGGATCGGATCCCGCGCTCCGCCCACACGCCTCACCCCGAAGGGATCGGTCACGTGGGTTTCGGGCGGTTAGCATCACCGGGTTCGTCATGGGCGCTACTTTGCCGGTACGGGAATATCAACCCGTTGTCCATCGACTACGCCTGTCGGCCTCGCCTTAGGTCCCGACTTACCCAGGGCAGATTAGCTTGACCCTGGAACCCTTGATCATTCGGCGCAGGAGTTTCTCACTCCTGATTCGCTACTCATGCCTGCATTCTCACTCGTGTCGCGTCCACCCCTGGGTCACCCCGAGGCTTCACTCGCGACACGACGCTCCCCTACCCATCCACACACCTGAACCACCATCGGCGGCTAGATACACGCGTGAATGCCATAGCTTCGGCGGATGACTTGAGCCCCGCTACATTGTCGGCGCGGAATCACTTGACCAGTGAGCTATTACGCACTCTTTCAAGGGTGGCTGCTTCCAAGCCAACCTCCTGGTTGTCACTGCGACTCCACATCCTTTTCCACTTAGTCACCGCTTAGGGGCCTTAGCTGATGGTCTGGGCTGTTTCCCTCTCGACTACGGAGCTTATCCCCCGCAGTCTCACTGCTGCGCTCTCACTTACCGGCATTCGGAGTTTGGCTAACGTCAGTAACCTGGTAGGGCCCATCGGCTATCCAGTGCTCTACCTCCGGCAAGAAACACACAACGCTGCACCTAAATGCATTTCGGGGAGAACCAGCTATCACGAAGTTTGATTGGCCTTTCACCCCTATCCACAGGTCATCCCCTCAGTTTTCAACCTAAGTGGGTTCGGTCCTCCACGCGGTCTTACCCGCGCTTCAACCTGCCCATGGATAGATCACTTCGCTTCGGGTCTTGATCGTGCTACTGAACCGCCCTATTCGGACTCGCTTTCGCTACGGCTTCCCCACACGGGTTAACCTCGCAACACAACGCAAACTCGCAGGCTCATTCTTCAAAAGGCACGCCATCACCCCAACACCAACATAACCTAGAGGTTGGCAGCCGGGCTCTGACGGATTGTAGGCACACGGTTTCAGGTACTATTTCACTCCCCGCCAGGGGTACTTTTCACCTTTCCCTCACGGTACTTGTCCGCTATCGGTCATCAAGGAGTATTTAGGCTTAACGGGTGGTCCCGCCAGATTCACACGGAATTTCAGGGGTTCCGTGTTACTTGGGATCCCACTCAACAGATGCGCGCTTACAACTACGGGGCTATCACCCTCTACGGCGCCACTTTCCAATGGACTTCAACTTCACGCACATTTTCTCACTGTTCGGTCCGCCGGCAGACGAACCAGAGTGGTCCCACAACCCCCCACACACAACCCCTGCCGGGTATCACATGCATGAGGTTTAGCCTGATCCGATTTCGCTCGCCACTACTCTCGGAATCACTATTGTTTTCTCTTCCTACCGGTACTGAGATGTTTCACTTCCCGGCGTTCCCTCCACACACCCTATATATTCAGGCGCGGGTAACACGACATGACTCGTGCTGGGTTCCCCCATTCGGACACCCCCGGATCACAGCTCGGTTGCCAACTCCCCAGGGCTTATCGCAGGCTCCTACGTCCTTCATCGGCTCTTGATGCCAAGGCATCCACCATGTGCCCTTCATAGCTTGTCGCACAAACACTCAACAAAAACTACAAAGACAAGACAATCGACAACCCCCTACAAAAAGACTGCAACAAGGGCTGCCGATCAATTGCTTCCACAACAACCCACCAACCCCCCAGCACACAGCCATCAAGCCGCAACACCAGGGAACCAACGGCGGGTCATCATGAAGATGCTCGCGTCCACTATCCAGTTCACAAACAACCAGCCCACCAAGAAGCCCCGAGATCCCAAGGACCCCAGACCCCCAAGGAGGCGAGAAGAATCCGCCCTGACGGCTGATGCCTCAGGACTCAACAGTGTGCCAGGACCACCCCTGCGGAGTGAGCCCCCAGGTTCCACGCCCACCAGCCGAAGCCGGGGACAGTACTGAGGAGGCTCCCCCAACCGGGAGAGGCCGTTCATCGACGATTCCACTAGTGAGACACCACCAGTGCCGACCAGACGCTTCGTGACCTGATGGCCAGCTGACCGTGCGGGGTGTGTGCTCCTTAGAAAGGAGGTGATCCAGCCGCACCTTCCGGTACGGCTACCTTGTTACGACTTCGTCCCAATCGCCAGCCCCACCTTCGACGGCTCCCCCCACAAGGGTTAGGCCACCGGCTTCGGGTGTTGCCGACTTTCGTGACGTGACGGGCGGTGTGTACAAGGCCCGGGAACGTATTCACCGCAGCGTTGCTGATCTGCGATTACTAGCGACTCCGACTTCATGGGGTCGAGTTGCAGACCCCAATCCGAACTGAGACCGGCTTTTTGGGATTCGCTCCGCCTTACAGCATCGCAGCCCTTTGTACCGGCCATTGTAGCATGCGTGAAGCCCTGGACATAAGGGGCATGATGACTTGACGTCATCCCCACCTTCCTCCGAGTTGACCCCGGCAGTCTCCTATGAGTCCCCGGCATTACCCGCTGGCAACATAGGACGAGGGTTGCGCTCGTTGCGGGACTTAACCCAACATCTCACGACACGAGCTGACGACAGCCATGCACCACCTGTACACCGACAAAAAGGGGCCACATCTCTGCAGCTTTCCGGTGTATGTCAAACCCAGGTAAGGTTCTTCGCGTTGCATCGAATTAATCCGCATGCTCCGCCGCTTGTGCGGGCCCCCGTCAATTCCTTTGAGTTTTAGCCTTGCGGCCGTACTCCCCAGGCGGGGCGCTTAATGCGTTAGCTGCGGCACGGAACCCGTGGAATGGATCCCACACCTAGCGCCCAACGTTTACGGTGTGGACTACCAGGGTATCTAATCCTGTTCGCTCCCCACACTTTCGCTCCTCAGCGTCAGGACATGCCCAGAGAACCGCCTTCGCCACCGGTGTTCCTCCTGATATCTGCGCATTTCACCGCTACACCAGGAATTCCGTTCTCCCCTGCATGCCTCTAGTCTGCCCGTATCGAAAGCAAGCACCGAGTTAAGCCCGGTGTTTTCACTCCCGACGCGACAAACCGCCTACGAGCCCTTTACGCCCAATAATTCCGGACAACGCTCGCACCCTACGTATTACCGCGGCTGCTGGCACGTAGTTGGCCGGTGCTTCTTCTGTACCTACCGTCACCACCATCATCGGCGCTTCGTCGGTACTGAAAGAGGTTTACAACCCGAAGGCCGTCATCCCTCACGCGGCGTTGCTGGATCAGGCTTCCGCCCATTGTCCAATATTCCCCACTGCTGCCTCCCGTAGGAGTCTGGGCCGTGTCTCAGTCCCAGTGTGGCCGGTCACCCTCTCAGGCCGGCTACCCGTCGAAGCCTTGGTAGGCCATTACCCCACCAACAAGCTGATAGGCCGCGAGCACATCCCTGGCCGAAAAAACTTTCCACACACATCCCATGCAGGAGTGCGTCGTATCCGGTATTAGACCCCGTTTCCGGGGCTTATCCCAAAGCCAAGGGCAGATTACTCACGTGTTACTCACCCGTTCGCCGCTCGAGTACCCCCGAAGAGGCCTTTCCGCTCGACTTGCATGTGTTAAGCACGCCGCCAGCGTTCGTCCTGAGCCAGGATCAAACTCTCCGTTGAAAACAAAAAGTAACCCCTGACAGGAAGACACTGACAAAAAGTTGTCAGAATCATCGTCAAAGAAATCCGCGACCAAACCCCCCCAAAAAAGAAGGAATCCAGTCAACGGG
>NZ_JBHTDF010000016.1:0-147792 GCF_042666375.1 Nocardioides sp. GCM10030259
GGTCGCCGGCGGCGGTGCCGTCGGTGTCGATGCCGGTCGGGCCGCCCCAGAACGGGATCGACGGGTTCACCTTCGCGGCGTCGGCCGCGCTGACCTTGACCAGCGCGAAGTCGTTGTAGGAGCACGTGTTCCCGTCGGACTCGTTGATCCGGTTCATCGTGTCCCACGAGGAGTAGGCGAGCGTGCCCGAGCCGACCTGCGTGCCCTCGCTCACCAGGCTGCCACCCTCGTTGAAGGTGACGGGCGTGCCGAGCGGCAGGGACTCGACGTCGCAGCCGTTCGTGTCGGTCGCCTCACCGGTGCCGGCGCAGTGCGCGGCGTACCCGACGTAGACGTTGCCCGCGCCGTCGGTGAAGACGAAGTTGCCGGTGCACTGGGCGCCCTCGGTGTACATCTGGGTGCCCGGGTGGATGGCCGCCTCGTCGGCGGGTGCCCACGTCGGGGCCGCGCCCGCCGGTGAGGAGACCGCCATCAGCAGGGCGGTCATCAGGGTGACGGTCACGGCCGCGATGCCGGCGGCCAGCTGCGATCGGGTGAGGCTCATGCCCCCACAACGACGCCCGCACCAACCGGGTTACGCACCGGTCAGTACGACGGCTGGGAGGGGTCGATCTGGTTGACCCAGGCCACCACGCCACCGCCGACGTGCACGGCGTCGGCGTACCCGGCGCCCTTCACGATCGCGAGCGTCTCCGCCGAGCGGACGCCGGACTTGCAGTGCATGACGATCTGCTTGTCCGCCGGCAGCTGCTCCAGCGCCGAGCCGTTGAGGAAGTCGCCCTTCGGGATGAGGACCGAGCCGGGGATCCGGTTGATCTCGTACTCGTTGGGCTCGCGGACGTCGACGAGCACGAAGTCGCGGGCGCCCTCCTCGCGCTCCTTGAGCATGTGCTCGAGCTGGACGACCGAGATCGTCGAGCCGACAGCGGCCTCGGCCGCGTCGTCGGACACCGCGCCGCAGAAGGTCTCGTAGTCGATGAGCCCGGTGACGGTGGGGTTGTCGCCGCACAGCGCGCAGTTGGGGTCCTTGCGCACCTTGAGCTTGCGGTACTCCATCTCCAGGGCGTCGTAGATCATCAGCTTGCCGACCAGCGGGTCGCCGATGCCGGTCAGCAGCTTGATGGCCTCGTTGACCTGGATCGAGCCGATCGACGCGCAGAGTACGCCGAGCACGCCGCCCTCGGCGCAGCTCGGGACCATGCCCGGCGGCGGGGGCTCGGGGTAGAGGCAGCGGTAGCAGGGCGCGTCGTCGGCGAGCGACGGGGCGAACACCGAGGCCTGGCCGTCGAAGCGGTAGATCGAGCCCCAGACGTAGGGGATCCCGAGGAAGTACGCCGCGTCGTTGACCATGTAGCGCGTGGCGAAGTTGTCGGTGCCGTCGACGATCAGGTCGTAGCCACGGAAGACGTCCATGACGTTGTCGTTGTCGAGCCGGCCCTCGTGGAGGATCACGTTGACGTAGGGGTTCGCCTCCGCGATCGACTCCTTGGCCGAGAGCGCCTTCGACTTCCCGACGTCGGACTGGCCGTGGATGATCTGGCGCTGCAGGTTCGACTCGTCGACCTCGTCGAACTCCGCGATGCCGAGCGTGTGGACGCCCGCCGCAGCCAGGTACAGGAGGGCCGGGCTGCCGAGGCCGCCGGCGCCGATCACGAGCACCTTCGCGTTCTTGAGCCGCTTCTGCCCGGTCATGCCGACGTCGGGGATGATCAGGTGCCGGCTGTAGCGCCGCACCTCGTCGATGGTCAGCTCGTCCGCGGGCTCCACGAGCGCGGGAAAGGACACGGCGTACTCCTTGCTGGGTCACACTGGCGGTCACACGGTTGTCTGACGGTGCGAACAACCGCCGGTCCTGCCATGTTCCCCGGCGCCGCGCCACACCGGCTGCCGCGTCCCGTCATCCGGACGCACGTGACCCATGGGTAGTCTTCGGGGCGTGACGGCAGAGCAGTACGACGCATCGGTGCGGCCCCGCGGAGCCCGGATGCCCCGGCGCGAGCGGCGCGCCCAGTTGATGGAGTCCGCCCTCGAGGTCTTCGTGGCCCAGGGCTACCACGCGGCGGCCATGGACGACATCGCCGAGCGGGCCGGGGTCTCGAAGCCCGTGCTCTACCAGCACTTCCCCGGCAAGCTCGACCTCTACCTCGCGCTGCTCGACCAGTCCTGCGACGCGATCATCGAGAACTGCCGTCGCGCCCTCGAGTCGACCGAGGACAACAAGCTCCGCGTCCAGGCCGCCATCGACGTGTTCTACGAGTACGTCGCGAGCGACACGGGCGCGTTCCGGCTGGTCTTCGAGTCCGACCTCACCAACGAGCCCGCCGTCCGCGAGCACGTCGACCGCGTCACCACCGACTGCGCCGCCGTGATCGCGAACGTCATCCACGACGACACCGGCCTGCCCGACGCGGCCTCCCGGCTGCTCGCCGTCTCCCTGGTGGGAATGGCCCAGGTGAGCGCCCGGTTCTGGCTCTCGGACCAGGGCGGGATCGGCCGCTCCGACGCCACCGCACTCGTCGCGGGGCTCGCCTGGCGCGGCATCCGCGGCTACCCGCGGTCCGACGACTGACACCCCGGCCACACCCCGGCACCACCCAGACAATCGCTAAGGAGGACCTCGTGGAGGTCAAGATCGGCGTCCAGAACGCCGCCCGTGAGCTGACCATCGACGTCGACGAGTCCGCCGAGGACGTCCAGAAGCAGCTCGCCGAGGCCGTCGCGAACGACGGCGTGCTCACCCTCAGGGACAGCAAGGGCCGGCAGCTGCTGGTGCCGGTCGCGAAGCTGGCGTACGTCGAGCTCGGCCACGGCACGGCCGGCCAGGTCGGCTTCCGCTCCTAACTCGCTTTCAGTGGCGGCGCGTCGGGGAGCATGATCGGGGCATGGTCTCCGCCCTCCTGTGGGCCGTCCTGGCCGGCACCATGCTCGGCCTGCTCGGCAAGCTGATGGCTCCCGGGGACACCGACGAGGTCCCCCTGTGGCTGACGATCCTCTGCGGCATCGGCGGCTGCTTCGTCGGCGACTTCCTCTACGGCCTGTTCTTCGACCGGCAGACGCTCGGCGTGGACTGGTGGCGGCACGGCTGGCAGGCCGCGACCGCCGCCGTCCTCGTGCTGCTGGCGGCCACCGCGACCGGGCGCCGGCACGCCGGGCACTAGCTGTCGAGGCCGAGCTCGGCCATCCGGCCGGCGTGTCGCTCGGTGATGCGCGTGAACATCCGGCCGATCGCGGCCAGGTCGAGCCCGGGCCGGTCGATGCCGCCCGCGAGCAGCGCGGTCAGCGAGTCCCGGTCGGCCGCGACCCGCTGCGCCTGGGTGAGCGCCTCCCCCATCAGCCGGCGGCCCCAGAGCGCGAGCCGGCCGCCCAGCCGCGGGTCTGCGGCGATCGCGGACCGCACCCGGTCGACGACGAACGTCGAGTGGCCGGAGTCCTCCAGCGAGGCGACGATCAGGTCGCGGGTGTCGGCGTCGAGGTAGGCCGCGATCTCGCGGTAGAAGTCGTTGGCGAGGCCGTCGCCGACGTACGCCTTGATCAGCCCCTCGAACCAGTCGGCGGGGGCCGTGTGCTCGTGGAAGCGGTCGATGGCCTTGCGGAACGGCGCCATCGACTCGAACGGGTCGGCGCCGAGCTCGGTGAGCCGCTCGTTGAGCCGCGCCACGTGGCCGAACTCGGCCGTCGCCATCGACGCGATCGCGACCTTGTCCTCGAGCGTCGGCGCGAGCTTGGCGTCCTCCGCGAGCCGCTCGAAGGCGGAGATCTCGCCGTACGCGATCGCGCCCAGCAGGTCGACGACCGCCTCGCGGTACTGCGGATCCTCGAAGGCGACGGGCGTCGATGCGGTCACGTGCGCACCCTACCGATAGGATGGGTGTGATCGAGGTCGCTCCTCACCTTGGCTGCGACCCACGCATGTGCGCGGCAGACCGCTGACGTGTCCGCCGCATCCGACCCTCATTCGGTTGAATCCGGCTGACTCACGAAAGCGACAAGATCCTGACCACGTTCCGAGAGCTCGGGGTCCTCCCCGAGATTTGCGACGCGCTCGAGCGCGCCAACATCACCACCCCCTTCGCCATCCAGGAGATGACCCTGTCGGTCGCGCTCCTGGGCACCGACCTGATCGGCCAGGCCCGCACGGGCACCGGCAAGACCCTCGCCTTCGGCATCCCCGTGCTGCAGCGCAGCGTCGCGCCGAAGGACCCCGACTACGCCGAGCTGCCGCAGGGCAAGCCGCAGGCGCTGATCGTCGCCCCGACCCGTGAGCTCGCGCTCCAGGTCTCGAGCGACCTCGCGCTCGCCGGCTCCGACCGCGGCCTGCGGGTGCTCACCGTCTACGGCGGCGTCGGCTACGAGACGCAGATCGAGGCCCTCGAGTCCGGCGTCGACATCGTCGTCGGCACGCCCGGGCGCCTCATCGACCTGTGCAACCGCAAGGTCCTCGACATCTCTCACGTGCACGCGCTGGTGCTCGACGAGGCCGACGAGATGCTCGACCTGGGCTTCCTTCCCGACGTCGAGACCCTGCTGCGCAAGACGCCCGAGACCCGGCAGACGATGCTGTTCTCCGCGACGATGCCGTCGGCGATCGTCGCGCTCGCCCGCATGCACATGCGGCACCCGATGAACATCCGCGCCGAGTCGTCGTACGAGAACGCGACGGTGCCCGCCACCGCGCAGTTCATCTACCAGTGCCACGACCTCGACAAGCCCGAGATCATCGGCCGGATCCTGCAGGCCGAGGACGTCGAGAAGATCATCGTCTTCACCCGCACCAAGCGGCAGGCGCAGCGCGTCGCCGACGACCTGGTCGAGCGCGGCTTCAAGGCCAGCCCGCTGCACGGCGACATGGCGCAGGTCGCGCGGGAGAAGGCGCTGACGAAGTTCCGCGAGGACAAGATCCAGGTCCTCGTCGCGACCGACGTCGCCGCGCGCGGCATCGACGTCCGCGGGGTCTCGCACGTCATCAACTACACGTGCCCCGAGGACGACAAGACCTACGTCCACCGGATCGGCCGCACCGGCCGCGCAGGTGCGTCCGGCATCGCGATCACGATGGTCGACTGGGCCGACCTGCACCGCTGGAAGATGATCAACAAGGCGCTCGACCTGCCGTTCGACGAGCCCCTGGAGACCTACTCGAGCTCCGAGCACCTCTTCCACGACCAGGGCATCCCGCCGGGCACCAAGGGCCGGGTCGTCGACCCCGCCCCGGTCGAGCGCAAGCCGCGCGAGGAGCGGGGCGAGGGTCGCGGGGGCGACCGGCCGCCGCGCAACCGCAACCGGCAGCGCACCCGCACTCGCACCCGCAACGGCGAGACCGTGGCGACCGAGGGCACCGGGCCCACGCAGGGCTCCGGCGACGGCGAGAAGCCGGCCGGCGGCAACCGCAACCGGCGGCGCCGTCGTCGCTCCTCCGGCTCGGGCGAGAAGCCGGCTCCGGCCACCGAGGGCTGAGCTCACCGGCTCCCGTCAGTCCGTGACCACCACGGTCGTGCCGAGGGGCGCGAAGTCCCAGAGCGCGACCGCGTCGGACTCCTTCTGGCGGATGCAGCCATGCGACTGCGGCGTGCCCAGCTCGGCCTCCGTCTGGACCGGCTCGCCGTCGTCGACGGGGATGTCGTGGAAGCCGATGGCGGCCCGGTCGCCCTGGGCGAAGCGCACGAAGTAGCGCATGGTGCCGGACTCGTCGATGCCCCACGCCTGCTCGGAGCGCGAGTAGACCTGGTAGGTGCCGGGCTCGAGGTTGTCGTAGACGCTGCCCGAGACGAGGTACGTGCGCTCGACCTTCTTGCCCTTGGTCACCAGCCAGACCCGCTGGCGACCCTCGCTGAACACGACCCGCTTGCCCGTGCCCGAGTCGTCCGGCAGCGCGGTGTCGCGCGTCTGGTCGGAGGCCGCCTCGGCGCCATCGGCGGACGTGCGCTGCGACGGCTCGCTGTCGGTCTCGGGCAGGACCTCGTCGGCAACCGTGTCGATCGCGCCCTCGGCGGCCGGGGGCTGCTGCTCGGCCGCGGCCCCGCCGCCGGAGTCGGGCAGGACGCCGAACGAGCCGAGCACCGCGACCATCGTCACGGCGAGCGAGGAGCCCAGCGCGGTCAGCCGGCCGTAGCGCGGCCGGACCGGAGATCCGCGGTGCCGGCTCATGACGCCCGCCCGGCCTTCCGGCCGTCGGTCCGCGGCCGCTGCGACCGCGCGACGAGCGCGGCCGTCGCCTCGCGGTAGGCCTGGGCGCCCTTGCTGCTGCGGCTCGTCGCCAGGATCGAGCGGCCGGCTGCCGGCGCCTCGGCGAACCGGATCGTCTTCGGGATCGGGGGCTCGACGACCTCGAGGTCGTAGGTCTCCGAGATCGTCTCGAGCACCGTGCGCGCGTGGTGGGTCCGGCCGTCGTACAGCGTCGGCAGCACGCCCCACACCTCCAGCGCGCGGTTGGTGAAGCGGCGTACGTCGTGGACGGTGTCGAGCAGCTGCCCGACGCCGCGGTGCGAGAGCGTCTCGCACTGCAGCGGGATCAGCACGCCGTCGGCGGCGGTCAGCGCCGCGACCGTCATCACGCCCAGCGAGGGCGGGCAGTCCAGCAGGATCCAGTCGTACGTCGTGCCGCCGTCCTCGAGCGCCTCGATCATGCTCTTCAGCACGTGCTCGCGGCCGGTGCGGGTGAGCAGCTCGGCCTCGGCTCGCGCGAGCTCGATGGTGGCCGGCATCAGGTCGACGCCGTCGTCGGTGGTGATGACGACCTCCGCCGGGTCGACACCCTGCGTGAACACGTGATGCACCGAGACCTCGAGGTCCTCCGGGTCGATGCCGAGCGAGAAGGTCAGGCACGACTGCGCGTCGAGGTCGACGAGCAGCACGGAGTGGCCGAGCTCGGCCAGCGCCGCACCGACGGACGCGACCGTCGTCGTCTTGGCGACGCCACCCTTCTGGTTGGCGATCGCGAGTGTCGTGGACATCGGTGCCCATCATGCCGGACCGGCCTCGCCGGATCGCGCAACCACCTGCTTGACTCTCCGCCATGTCCGACCCGAGGAAGACCGCACTCGTGACCGGCGCCACTGCCGGGATCGGCCGCTCGTTCGCCCACCAGCTCGCCGCCGGGGGCCACGACCTCGTGCTGGTGGCACGCGACCGGGCGCGACTGGACGCCGAGGCCGAGGAGCTCCGCTCGTCGTACGGGGTGGAGGTGGAGGTGCTCGCGGCCGACCTGGTCGACCGCGCGCAGCTGGCGATGGTCGAGGCGCGGCTCGCCGACCGGGACCGCCCTGTCGACCTGCTGGTCAACAACGCGGGGTTCGGCCTCAAGCGGCGCTTCCTCGACAACCCGGTCGACGACGAGCAGGCGATGCTCGACGTGCTGGTGACGGCCGTGATGCGGCTCAGCCACGCCGCCCTCGGCCCGATGGCCGACCGCGGTCGCGGCGGCATCATCAACGTCTCGAGCGTCGCGTCGTTCCTCCCCCGCGGCAGCTACAGCGCGGCGAAGGCCTGGGTGAACTCCTTCTCGGAGTGGGCGGCGTACGAGTACCGCGACCGCGGGGTCACCGTCACCTGCCTGTGCCCCGGCTTCACCAAGACCGAGTTCCACGAGCGGATGAAGGTCTCGCGGGGCTCGGCGCCCGCCTTCCTGTGGCTCGATGCCGACGACCTGGTCGCCGAGGCGCTGAAGGACCACGCCAAGGGCCGCGTCTTCTCGATCCCGGGCGCTCAGTACAAGGCGATCGCGCGGGCCGCGCGGATCGTGCCGACGCCGTTGCTCAAGCGGTTCCAGTCGCTCGGCCGGAAGTGACCCGCGGGGTCTGCCGCCCGCTCCGCTCCGACGCCTCGTCCGCGGCGGCGAGCAGCCGCTCCAGCTCCCCCGGGTCCGTGGTGTTGCAGCCGAGGTCGTGGTCGGTCTTGCCGACCCCGTGGTAGTCGCTCGACCCCGTCGCCGCGAGCCCGAGGTCGCGCGCCATCGCCCGCAGCAGGTCGCGGGCCTCGGTGTCGTGGTCCTGGTGGTCGACCTCGATGCCGGTCAGCCCGATCTGCTGCAGCGAGCCGAGCATCTCCTCGTCGGGCCGGCCCAGGCCGCTGCGCCCCCACGGGTGGGCGATGACCGAGACGCCGCCGGCGTCGGCGACTGCCCGGATCGCCGTCTCCAGCGGTATCGCGTAGCGGTTCACGTGCGCCGGCCGGCCCCACGCCAGGTAGCGGTCGAACGCCTCGCCGCGGTCGGCGACGACGCCGAGCGTGACGAGCGCGTCGGCGATGTGCGGTCGGCCGGACGCGACCGCGTCGGCCGACGCGCGGCGTACGTCGTCCTCGTCGATGTCGATGCCGAGCCCGTTGAGCCGGGCCACCATCCGCGGCACCCGGGCGGTGCGGCCGTCGAGCACCTTGGCGAGCTCGTCGGCGAGCGGCGGGTAGGTGGGGTCCGGGAGATAGGCCAGCAGGTGCACGCTGTGGCCGCGGTGGCCGGTGCTGATCTCCATGCCCGGCACGAGCGTCAGCCCGACCTCGTCGGCGGCGACCGCGGCCTCGTCCCAGCCTGCGGCGGTGTCGTGGTCGGTGATGGCGAGCACGTCGAGGCCGCCTCGCACTGCCGCGTGCACCAGCTCGGTCGGGGTGTCGGTGCCGTCGCTGGCGCGTGAGTGCGTGTGCAGGTCGATGCGCACGACTGCCACCTTAGGGCGTGCCCTACGGCTGATCACCAGCCGGGGCGGTGCCCCCCGAACGGCAGCTCGACCAGCTGCGGGCCGGCGTTGGAGACGTCGCGCAGGATCCAGTCGTCGCGGAAGAGCAGCAGCGCCGACGCCGGCCGGAGCACGATCCACAGCCAGCGGCCGGCGGCCTCCCCCGCCAGCACCGACCGGTCGAACTCGCCGTCGGAGCCGCTGGTCGAGATGTCCCAGAGGTTGACCGCCTGGCTGCCGATCCGCACCCGCGCCGACGGCGACCGGTAGCCGATCTCGTGGCCCGGGTCGGTGTAGCGGGTGCCGGCGCAGCGGGCGCCGAGGCCGGTGCCGGCCTCCTCCGCGACGACGAGCACGTCCACCGGGCCGTCCAGCTCGCTGGTGCCCGACGTGCACGTCAGCGACGCGGTCCCGCGACCCTCCTCAGCGGCGACGGTGGCGAAGTCGGTCACCGACCAGCCCGGGCTCATCGGCCACGGCAGGTACGTCGGGAACGCGCCCGCGATGCGCAGGTGCTCGACGAACCCGTCGTATGACACCTCGGGCGGGCGCCACAGCAGCCCGGTCGCCCCGTGCTCGGGGCAGGACCACGCGCCGTCGGCCTCGACCACCGGCGCCGAGCAGAGCACGCAGCTCGCCGTCAGCGACATGCGACCACGGTGCGGACCCAGTGCCCGCTCGTCAAGTCACCGCCGACTTTCAGCTCACCGGGTCTCGAGACGCTCCTCGCGACCTCCTCCCTCGGTCGCGTCGCTCCTCGACCTGGCACCGGGCTCCCGGTCCTCCCAAGCTCGGATCGAGCGGTGCTCAGAACCCCACGCGGCGTCCGCCGGCGTCGCCGCGGACGGCCTTGCCCTTCTCCTCGGCGCTCACGCGGAGCTCGGCCTGGAAGGCGCGCATCCGCTCCTGCAGGGCCGGGTCGGTGGCGGCGAGGATGCGGACGGCGAGCAGCCCGGCGTTGCGGGCGCCGCCGACCGCGACCGTCGCGACCGGCACCCCTGCGGGCATCTGCACGATCGAGAGCAGCGAGTCCATGCCGTCGAGGTACTTCAGCGGCACCGGCACGCCGATCACCGGCAGCGGCGTGACCGCGGCGAGCATGCCCGGCAGGTGGGCGGCTCCACCGGCGCCCGCGATGATCACCGACAGGCCGCGCTCGGCCGCGGTGCGGCCGTACTCGAGCATCTCCTCGGGCATCCGGTGGGCGGACTTCACGTCCGCCTCGTGGGCGATGTCGAACTCGCCCAGCGCCTCCGCCGCCAGCTTCATCACCGGCCAGTCGGAGTCCGAGCCCATCACGATGCCGACACGTGCAGTCATGGAACTACTCACTCTCGTCTCCCAGGTCGCCCCGGAACCACGCGGCCGCGTGCCGCGCGCGCTCGAGGCAGTCGTCGAGGTCGTCGCCGTACGCATTGACGTGGCCTACCTTGCGGCCGGGCCGCAGGTCCTTGCCGTAGAGGTGCACCCGCAGGAACGGGTCGCGCGCCAGCGCGTGCGGGTAGCCGTCGTACAGGTGGCCGACGGAGGGGTCCGGACCGCCGAGGATGTTGACCATCACCGTCCACCGCGCCCGTGGTGCGGGCGAGCCGAGGGGCAGGTCGAGCACCGCGCGCAGGTGGTTCTCGAACTGCGAGGTCACCGCCCCGTCCTGCGTCCAGTGGCCGGTGTTGTGCGGCCGCATCGCGAGCTCGTTGACGAGGATCCGGCCGTCGGTGGTCTCGAACAGCTCGACGGCCAGCACGCCGGTGACGCCGAGGGCGCCGGCGATGCGCAGCGCGATCTCCTGGGCCTGCCCGGCGAGCTCGGGGTCGAGGTCCGGCGCGGGCGCGATCACCTCGTGGCAGATGCCGTCCTTCTGCGTGGAGGCGACGACGGGGTACGCCGCGGCCTGCCCGCTCGGCGACCGGGCGACGAGCGCCGACAGCTCGCGCCGGAAGTCGACCAGCTCCTCGGCGAGGATCCGCGCGCCACTCTCCCTGCCGGCCGCGAGGGCCCGGGCGGCCTCGTCGGCGGTGCGCACGAACCACACGCCCTTGCCGTCGTAGCCACCGCGGGTCGTCTTCAGCACGCACGGCAGCCCGAACGCCTCGACCTCGTCGAGGGTGGTGACGATCGCGTTGCGCGGGCAGGGTACGCCGAGCTCGGCGAGCCGATCGCGCATCACGCCCTTGTCCTGGGCGTGGACGAGCGCCTCCGGCCCGGGCCGCACCGCGATGCCGTCGTCCTCGAGGGTGTGCAGGTGCTCGGTGGGCACGTGCTCGTGGTCGAACGTGACGACCGGGCAGCCGGCGGTGATCGTGCGGAGCGTCTCGAGGTCCCGGTAGTCGCCGACGGTGTGGTCGGGGATCACCTGGGCCGCCGAGACGCCCGGCGCCTCGGCCAGCAGCCGCAGCGGCAGCCCCATCGCGGCGGCGGGCTCGGCCATCATCCGAGCGAGCTGCCCGCCGCCGATCACGGCGAGGGTGGGCGCGTGGGTCGGCGCGGGCTCGGGCACACCGGAACTCTAGAGGTTCGGGGTCAGCCGAGCTCCCGGTGGTCCTCGGTCTCGAACCGCAGGCCCTGGCCGCGGACCGTGGTGATCAGGTAGGGCTGCTGGCGGTCGTCGCCGAGCTTGCGGCGTACCCATCCCAGGTGCACGTCGATCGTCTTCGAGGACGTCCAGAACGTCGTCTCCCAGACGTCGCGCATCAGCTCCTCGCGGCTGACGATGTCCCCCGCGCGGGCCATCAGGCAGTGCAGGAGGTCGAACTCCTTGCGGGACAGGACGACCTCCTCGCTCCCGCGCCAAGCACGCCGCGCCACAGGGTCAAGACGGATCCCCTGCACCTCGATCATCCGCCCACCGTAGGAACGTGCCCCCGTTCTCGGAGCGGATTCGCGGAAATTTCTGGGGTATTGGTTACGACCTGCGCACCGCAACGGGCTCCACGATGCCGAATCCGCGGACCGGCCGGGCGGGCAGCGGCCGGGTCTCGAACTCGTCGGCGGGCAGCAGCGTGGCCGTGGTCGCGTCGATGATGATCCGGTTGCGCCGGGCGACCGCGGTCAGCCGCGCGGCCAGGTTGACCGGCGGCCCGAAGACGTCGCCGAGCCGCATCACGACCGACCCGCTCGCCAACCCCAGGCGCACGTCGGGCATGCGCGAGTCGCGCCCCACGACGTGGATGATCCCCTCGGCGATGTCGTAGGCCCGGACCGGGTCGTCGCTGACGAACAGCACCGAGTCGCCGATGCTCTTGATGACCCGACCGCGGTGCGCGGCGACCACGTCGGCACACCGGGACTCGAAGAGCTCCACCAGGTCGCCGATGCGCTCCTCGGTCAGCCGGTTCGAGAGCGCGGTGAAGCTGACGATGTCGGCGAAGCCGACCGTGAGCTGGACGGTGTTGAGGTCCTCCTCGTTGGCCCGCAGCGCCTCGACCCGCGCGACGGCGGCGGCGAGGTGGCGGCGCCAGACGTAGACGAGCAGCTCCTCGAACGGCGCCCGGAGGTCCTCGACCAGCCGCAGCGCCGAGACGGTGCGGCCCTCGGAGTCCGGCTCGCTCCCGAGCTCGTCGACCCGGCTGACGAGCGTCGAGACCTCCCAGTCGGCGAGCCGGGCCATGGTCTGACCGACGGCCCGGGTCAGGTTGAGCGCCAGGTCGAAGTCGACGGCGCCGGACCGCACGATCTCCACCATCGTCGACAGGGCCTCGGCGTCGGCGTCGGTGAACGCCGTCTCGAGGCCGTGCTCCGGGAACCCGAGCGCTCGCCAGAGGCGGCGGGCCTCCTCCAGCGTCACGCCGGTGCGTGCGGCGATCTCCTGCGCGTTGAAGGTGGGTGCCTGGCCGAGGATCGCCCGCTCGAGGTCACCGGGGCCGAGGTCGTCGCCCCCGGGCTGGTCAGGTGCCCTCATGTCCGCCCGAGCGGTCGTGGATCTGCTGGAGCATCTGGTTGACCTTTCGCTGGGTCTCCTCGACCCGCGGGATGTCGTGGAGCTTGATCGTGCCGTGGGTGCTGGCGTCGGAGATGAGCAGCGTGCCGCAGCCGAGCATCCGGTCGATCAGCCCGAACTCGTAGGCGATGTCGCTGATCCGCGCCAGCGGCATGTCGTGGCCCCGGCGGACGATCACGCCGCTGCGGGTGATCAGCCGCCGGTCGGTGAAGGTGTACGACGCGGTGGCCCAGACGGCCGCCGGCCGCAGCACCCACCAGACGATGGCGACCGCGACGAGGGCCCACACGACGTACGCGACCGTCTGGTCCCACTGCGTCTGGACGTAGGTGCCGACCGCGAGCAGGACCACGAGCAGGACCAGCGGCCAGAGCAGGGCCTTGATGTGGGTACGCGTGTCGAGGACGACGGTCTCGCCCTCGTTCAGCAGTCTCCGTGAGATGGCCACGGGCAGATCATGTCACCGATCGACCCCTACGTGACGGAGCGCACGTGCACCACGTCACCGGCGCCCACGGCGACGGGGCCCGTCGGACCCGCGACGACCAGGCGCCCGCTGCGGTCGACCCCGGTCGCCCGGCCGACCAGCGGCTCCCCGGACGGGATCTCCACCCGCACGTCGCGCCCGACGGTGACACACGCGCCGGCGTACGACGCCGCGAGGTGGTCGCGCCCCGCCTCGCCACCCGCCTGCCACGCGTCGTAGGCCTCGACGAGCGCGTCGAGGAGGCCGACCAGCACCTCGGTGCGGTCGGGCTCCCGGCCCGCCGCGATCGCGAGCGACGTCGCCGTCGGGACCGGCAGCTCCTCGGCGGTCAGCGAGACGTTGAGCCCGATGCCGACCACCGCCGCCGCCCCCTCCGGGGTCTCGACCCGCTCGACGAGGATGCCGGCGACCTTCAGGCTCTCCCCTTCAGGATCGGCGAGCAGCACGTCGTTGGGCCATTTCACGCCCGCGTCGTACCCCATGCCGCGCAGCGCCTTCGCCACGGTGTGCCCGGTCAGCAGCGGCAGCCAGGGCCAGTCGACCGCCGGCACGACCGGCCGCAGCACGCTGGAGAAGAGCAGCGCCGCCCGCGGCGGGGTCGTCCAGGTGCGGTCGAGCCGGCCGCGACCGCCGGTCTGGTGCTCGGCCACGACCACCAGCCCCTCGTGGGCGCCCTGCCGGGCGCGCTCGACGGCGACGGCGTTGGTCGACGTCGCCTCGGGCAGCACCTCGACCTTCAGGAGCGGGGCGAGAGCGCCCAGGCGTGCGACGTCGAGTGATGGTCGTCTCATGGCGTCGGCACTCACGGGCACTAGATTGGCCCACGGTCCAAGTCCCGTGCCAGTGAGGAGCCCCACCCCGATGAGTGCACAGCCCGGCGAAGGAACCGACGTCCCGGCCGGAGACTCCGGCATCGACGTCCACACGACTGCGGGCAAGCTCGCCGACCTGGACCGTCGCCTCGACGAGGCGGTGCACGCCGGGTCCGCGAAGGCGGTCGAGAAGCAGCACGCCAAGGGCCGCAAGACGGCCCGCGAGCGGATCGAGATGCTCTTCGACGCGGGCTCGTTCGTCGAGCTCGACGAGCTGGCGCGGCACCGATCCACGGCGTTCGGGCTGGAGAAGAACCGCCCCTACGGCGACGGCGTGGTCACCGGCTACGGCACGATCGACGGCCGGCAGGTGTGCGTCTTCTCCCAGGACTTCACCGTGTTCGGCGGCTCGCTGGGCGAGGTCTACGGCGAGAAGATCACCAAGGTGATGGACCTCGCCATCAAGACCGGCAGCCCGATCATCGGCATCAACGAGGGCGCCGGCGCCCGCATCCAGGAGGGCGTGGTCTCGCTCGGGCTGTACGGCGAGATCTTCCGCCGCAACGTCCACGCGTCCGGCGTGATCCCCCAGATCAGCATGATCATGGGCTCCTGCGCCGGCGGGCACGTCTACTCCCCCGCCGTCACCGACTTCACGATCATGGTCGACGGCACGTCCAACATGTTCATCACCGGTCCCGACGTCATCAAGACCGTCACCGGCGAGGACGTCTCGATGGAGGACCTCGGCGGCGCGCGCACGCACAACACCAAGTCCGGCAACGCCCACTACATGGGCTCGGACGAGGAGGACGCGATCGAGTACGTCAAGGCGCTGCTCTCCTACCTGCCGCAGAACAACCTCGACGAGCTGCCGACGTACGACAGCCCCGGATATCGGAATGGTGCGGACACCGACTTCAGCGACCTCGACCGGACGCTGGACACGATCATCCCGGACTCGCCGAACCAGCCCTACGACATGCACGACGTGATCAAGGCGGTCGTCGACGACGAGGAGTTCCTCGAGGTCCAGGAGCTCTTCGCGCCCAACATCGTCGTCGGCTTCGGCCGGGTCGAGGGCCACCCGGTCGGCGTCGTCGCCAACCAGCCGATGCAGTTCGCGGGCACGCTCGACATCGACGCCTCCGAGAAGGCCGCCCGCTTCGTGCGGTTCTGCGACGCGTTCAACATCCCGGTGCTGACCTTCGTCGACGTCCCCGGGTTCCTCCCGGGCACCGACCAGGAGTGGAACGGCATCATCCGGCGCGGCGCCAAGCTCATCTACGCGTACGCCGAGGCCACCGTCCCGCTGGTCACGATCATCACGCGCAAGGCCTACGGCGGCGCCTACGACGTCATGGGCTCCAAGCACCTCGGCGCCGACATCAACCTCGCCTGGCCCACCGCGCAGATCGCGGTGATGGGCGCCCAGGGCGCCGCCAACATCGTGCACCGCAAGACCCTGAAGAAGATCTCCGACGAGGGTGGCGACGTCGAGGCCCGGCGGGCCGAGCTGATCGACGAGTACGAGACCACGCTCGCCAACCCCTACATCGCCGCCGAGCGCGGGTACGTCGACGCGGTCATCTCGCCCCACGAGACCCGCGTCGAGGTGGTCCGCGCCCTGCGGCTGCTGCGCAGCAAGCGGGAGACGCTGCCGGCCAAGAAGCACGGGAACATCCCCCTCTGATGGCCACCGAGAACGCCCCGGCGCAGCCCCCCGTCCTCCGCATCATCAGCGGTGACGCGACCCCGGAGGAGGTCGCGGCGATCGTGGCGGTCCTGAGCGCGGTCGGCACCGCGCCGGCGGCCGCTCCGCGGCGGGTGCC
Organism: Nocardioides sp. GCM10030259; assembly: GCF_042666375.1. Lineage (NCBI taxonomy): Bacteria > Bacillati > Actinomycetota > Actinomycetes > Propionibacteriales > Nocardioidaceae > Nocardioides > Nocardioides sp. GCM10030259. The sequence goes on from NZ_JBHTDF010000016.1 coordinate 15,735, forward strand.
GGAGTGGTCCGCACACCACCGCAAGGTGCGCCGTACGCTCCCGCACGGCCCCGGCGGCTGGCGCTCCAGCGCCCTCCCGCGCTGACCCGCCTCCGCGCGGCCCCGTGGTCCAGACCTGCCTCTCCAGCCATACTTAAGGTGATCTTTGAGTTTTGCCGTGTGGCGTCTTGAGGCTCGCTGAGCAGACTGGACGCCGACGACATGGGGGCGTGCCGCATCGGGGCGACACGCGGAAGCACGGAAGACGGAGACGACGTTGGACGTCAACGACGCGAGCGGGCCGCTGCCGCAGCAGCTCGCCTCCACCGGCGAGAGCCAGTACGTCCGGATCGCGGACCCTGACCTCACCGCCTACCAGGACCAGTACCAGGGCGAGGTCGAGGAGCTGCCGACGTACCGGCCGACCGTCGGCTGCGTGATCCCGGCGTACAACGAGGCCGAGACGATCGCCGGAGTGCTCGACTCGCTGCTCCAGCAGACGCGCCTGCCCGACGTCATCCACGTCATCATCAACAACACCTCCGACGACTCCGTCGAGATCGCCAGCCACTACGCCGGGCCGCACACGCGGATGACCCCGACCGGTGAGCAGGAGACGGTGATCTACGTCCACGACATCGGGAAGAACCCCGACAAGAAGGTGGGCGCCCTCAACTACGGCTACTCGCTCGTCGAGACGATGGACTACCTGCTGGGCGTCGACGGCGACACCACGCCGGAGCCGGACGCGGTGCAGCACCTGGTCGACGAGATCTCGAGCGACGACCGGATCGGCGGCATCTCCGCGATCTACTCCATCGACGACAGCGCGCTCGACGGGCCGATGGCGAAGTTCCTGATCGCCGGGCAGCGCGCGCAGTTCTCGGCGTTCAACATGCAGAACCTCCTCAAGGGCCGCAACATGGCGGTGCTCGGCGGCCAGTTCTCGATCTTCTCGACGCAGGCGCTGCGCGACGTCCTCAAGGACAGCCACCAGCGCACGCCGTGGGTCAACGACAGCGAGGTCGAGGACTCCCTGCTCTCGCTGCAGATCAAGAGCGCCGGCTACCTCACCAAGATCTCGGCCCGGGCGCGCGCCCACGTGGGCGGCATGGGCACGATGCGGTCGCTCGACGCGCAGCAGGTCAAGTGGAACTTCGGTGCCATCGACCTGATGTGGCCGGGCCAGCGCGGCGACACCCGCGGCCAGCCCTTCCACCCGAACCTGCGACTGCGCTGGTTCGAGCACATGTCGATGGTCATCAACATCACCACCCGCGTGATGTTCGTGCTGCTGCTCGCCGGCTCGCTCAACATCGACGCGTTCGTGTTCAGCCCGTGGTGGCTGATCCCGCCGCTGGCCGCGGTCTGGCTGAACTTCCGGGTCGCCCGGTCGATGGAGTTCGTGAACAGGCGCGACTACCTCTTCGCGCTGCTGATCGTTCCGGCCGAGAGCTACATGGTGATCCGGATGGGGCACTTCATCCGGGCGTGGCTGAAGTTCTTCAGCCGCCAGCAGACCGACAACTGGGCGGCCCAGGCGAAGGCTGAGCGCGGCAAGGGCGTCGCGTGGCTCTACCCGTTCGTCGCCTTCGTCTTCCTCTTCGCCGTGAGCGCGGCCATCTGGCTGCAGCTGCCGATCAGCCTGCGCTCGGACGTCCTGGCCGTGTGCTGGCCGATCCTCGGCGTCATCACCGTCCTCCAGACCGCCTGGATGATCCTCAAGGCCATGCGGCGCTACCGCGGGTTCAAGGCCTGATCCGCATGTCCCTCGAACCGCAGGAGTTCCCCATGTCCCGCACCCGTGCGCGCCGGTGGCGCGGCGCGAGCGCCACCGTCACGACCGTCCTCGCCCTGGCCCTGGCGCTGTCCGGCTGCTCCGCGATCGACGGCCTCACCGGCGACGACGACCCCGAGAGCGCCTCCTCCGCGTCGCCGAGCGCGACCGAGACGCCGTACGACTCGCAGTTCACCCGCGACGGCACGTTCCAGTCGCACATCGACATCGACAACCTCGACTTCGTGTACACGCTGTACCCGACCAAGTCGACGCCCCGCACCAACGAGTGGTACCCGAAGGGCAAGAAGTACTTCTCGTTCACGTTCCAGGCGTACGACCTCGACCGCGACCTGCGCGACCCCTTCCGCACCAAGCGCAAGGTGTACCTCGACCGCATCCAGGTCACCTCGCAGGTGCTGTCCGTCGACGGGGGCAAGACCGGCGAGGAGCCCTACGCCCTCGACGCCGAGGCCCGCAGGATCACCTTCGACCCCGAGCCGCTCTCGACCGAGCGCGGCATGCTCGTCACCTCGCCCAAGGGCGCCTTCGAGCTCCGCAACCAGCCGATCCGGCCGACCTCGACGGACACCAAGGGCATCGACCTGTTCTTCACCGCGACCGTGTGGATGGAGCGACGGGCCGGCAGCGGCGACTTCGTGAAGAAGAAGATCAGCCAGAAGGTCCCGATCGCGATCTTCGAGTCCGACCAGCCGACCCAGGCGCAGTCGATCCCCGTCGACGCGAACTGACCATCGGGGTCGCCGCCTGGCTGTAACGGGGCGTTGTGGCAACTTCCGCCCCGGTATGACGGCCCGGCAGATGCCACAACACCCCGTTACAAGCGGAGGGCGACCCGGCTCACGGGCCCGCGCTCAGACGGACTCGGCGAGCCGGTAGCCCACGCCGCGCACGGTCTCGATGTAGCGCGGGGTCACGGCGTCGTCGCCGAGCTTGCGGCGCAGGTTGGCGATGTGGACCTCGACGGAGCGCTTGTCGGCCTCGTTGACGAAGTAGGACGTGACGTACTGCTGACCCCGCATGGTCAGCACCAGGTCGGCCTTGCTGCGGACCCGGCGGCCCGTGCTCATCAGGGACGCCAGCAGGTCGAACTCGGTGCGCGTCAGGTCGACGGCGCCGCCGTGGGCGGTCACCACCCGGGTCTCGTGGTTGAGCGCCAGCCCGTTGAAGCGCATCCACCCGGTCGCCGGGTCGGCGACCACCGCACCGTGCTGCCCGGCGGGCGGCACCGGCTGCATCGCGGTCGCCGGCTGGGCCGACTGGGCCGGCTGCGGAGGCCGGACAGGCTGGGGCGCCTGCTCCTGCGGCGACAGCGGCTGCAGCGGCGGCTGGACCGGCTGCACGGGCTGCGGCGGCTGGGCCGGCGGGTGCGCCGGCTCGAACGGCTTCTGCTGGGGCTGCTGCGGCGTGATCGGCGGGAGCGGCGGCGCGGCGGTGAGGTCGCGCGCGGCCGCGGCCGCCCACGACTCCGGCTCGGCCGGCGCGGCGGGGGTCTCCCCCTCCTCGGACTCGACCCAGCCGTGCGGCTTGTCCATCCGGGTGCGCGGGCGGCGCAGCATCGAGTCGGCGCGGGCCCGCAGCTCGCGCGGCCGGAACGGCTTGACGAGGTAGTCGTCGGCGCCGGCCTCGAAGCCCTGCACGACGTCGATCTCGTCGGCGAGCGCGGTGATCATGATCAGGTAGGTGTTGCTGAACTCGCGCAGCCGCTTGGCGACCGCGAAGCCGTCCATGCCCGGCATGTTCACGTCGAGCGTCGTGATCAGCGGGTTGTGCTCGCGCACCGCGTCGACGCCGTCGGGGCCGTTCTCGGTGACGACCGTGGTGAATCCCGACTGGGTGAGCACGATGTCGATGAGGTCACGAACGTCGGGGTCGTCCTCGATGATGACCGCAACCCAACCGCTGCCCGACTCCATGGGGCGCAGCCTAACAACGGCGGCGGCACGACCCACGACGTCGGCGCGCCGAGGCAGCGCTGCGACGCGGGACGGCGCTCACCATCCGGACGCGGCGGCGATCTCCAGCGCCCGCTCGGGCCAGAAGTCCCCGGCGGACGGGCCTCCGTTGCACTCCCCGTCGCTCTCGCCGGGCGGCTTCACCCACACGTAGGCGTCGAGGCTCCCCTGGTCACTCACGCCACTCGGCGCGGTGCCGAACGCCCGCCCCGACGGGTTGCACCACTCGCCGGTCGCACCGAACCCGTTGCGCCCGGTGTCGATGACGTAGTGGGCGCCGTCGAGCAGGTCGCTGAGCTCTTCGGCGTACGCCGCCTCGTCGTCGTCGGACTGGAAGTTGGAGACGTTGGTCGCGAACCCGCGGACGTCCTCGACACCGACCTGCTCGAGCAGGGGGGCGAGCTCGCTCGGCTCGATCCAGTTGGAGTGGCCACCGTCGACGTACGTCGTGAGGCCGGCCGCGGCCAGGCGGTCCACGGCGTCGGCGATCAGCTCGACTCGCTTCTCCGTGCTACCGCACTCGAGGAGCGAGGCCAGCGCGTCGGGCTCGACGACGACGGCCACGTGCTCGCCGGGCTTCGCCGCGTCGGCGATCTCCTGGACCCACGGGCCGTACTGGTCGGCGGAGAGCCCGCCGGCGGAGAACCCGCCCGAGCAGTCCCGGTCGGGGATCCCGTAGACGACGAGTGTCGGCACCCGGCCGGCGTCCTCGGCGGCCTCGACCACCCGCGTGACGTACGGACCGACCTCGCCGGCAGGCGTCTCCTCCGGCGTCAGCCAGACGCCCTGCGGCGTCTCCGCGAGCCGGGTGAACACGCGCTCCTGCTGGTCGTCGGCCGCCTGCTCCGCCGCCTGCGCGGTGTGGGAACGCGGGTCGGCGAACCCCTCCCGCCCGTCGTAGGGGTTGACCTCCTGCGCGTCGTCCGGGGCGTCCTCGGTGCACGCGGCGACCGTCCCGAGCCCGAGGGCCAGCAGTGCTGCGAGTGCTGCGGACGAGCGACGGGACGGCACCGGGACATCATGCCGGAGGAGATGACTGCTCCCTCGAGCGACCGGGCGCGAACAGGCTCGCGACCACCGCGACGGCCACCGCGGCGGCACCGGTCAGCAGCGCCGGCCCGATCGCGCCGTCGTACCCCTCCGGCGAGAGCTGGCCGTCGTTGCTGAGGAACACCGCCGTCAGGAGCGCGATGCCGAGCGCGACGCCGAACTCGCGGATCGTCGAGTTCGCGGAGCTGGCCACCGCGAAGTCGCCCTCCGGCAGCCCCTCGAGCACCGCCGTCGCCATCGGCGCGAACGTCAACCCCATGCCGACACCAGCCATCAGCAGCGCCGGCACGAAGGCGGGGTACGCCGAACCGGACTCGGTCAGCCACGCGAACCAGACGAGCGACGCCGACTGCAGCACCAGGCCGGTCGTCAGCAGGGACCGCAGCCCGACCCGGGACGCGAGCGCCCCGGCGATCGGCGCGACGACCATCGGCGCCGCGGTCCAGGGCAGGGTCCGGAGCCCGGCCTCGAGCGGCGAGTAGCCCTGCACGATCTGCAGGTACTGCGAGAGCAGGAAGACCGTGCCGAACATGCCGAGCGTGAAGAACAGCGCGATCACGTTGGCCACCGAGAAGGTGCGCGACGAGAACAGGCGCAACGGCAGCACGGCGTACGACCGGCCGCGCGCCCGGAGGACGTACGCCGGCACGAGCAGCGCCGCCAGGACGAGCGGCAGCAGCACCTGCGGGTCGGTCCAGCCGTCGTCGTTGCCGTGCACGATCCCCCACACGCCGAGGAACACCGCACCGCCGAGCATCAGCACGCCGACCAGGTCAAGGCGTTGCCAGGCACCGCGCGACTCCGGGATCGCCGCGAGCAGCAGCGGTACGGCGACGAGCGCCACCGGCACGTTGAGCCAGAAGATCGCCTGCCAGCTCACACCCTCGACGACCGCGCCGCCGATCACCGGGCCGAGCGCGACGCCGAGGCCGCTGACACCGCCCCAGATGCCGATGGCGGCCGCGCGCATCGACGGCGGCACCGCCGCTGCGAGCAGCGTCAGCGAGAGCGGCATGATCGCGGCGGCGCCGATGCCCTGCACGGCGCGGGCGACGATCAGGGCCTCCGAGCTGGTGCTCAGTGCCGCGGCGATGGAGGCGAGCGTGAAGACGCCGATGCCGGTCAGCATCACTCGACGGCGGCCGAGGCGATCCCCCAGCGTCGCGGCCGGGAGCATGAACGTCGCGAACGCGAGGGTGTACGCGTTGACGAACCACGACAGCTGGCTGACCGACGAGTCGAGGTCGGTGCGGATGACCGGCAGCGCGCTGGTCATCACGAGGTTGTCGAGGGTGGCCATGAACATCGGGAGCGAGGCGGCCACGACCGCGAGCCACACCGGCGAGCGCCGGGTGCGGGCGGTGGCGACGGCCTCCGCCGCGGGGGCGGCGGTGTCGACTGCGGTCATCGGGACTCCAGTTGTAGGCATTGAATGATTACTTAGAGCTCGACGTTAAGTAATCAACTGATAACATGTCAAGCATGGGTGCCGAGAAAGCTGTCCGGATGAGCGCCGATGACCGCCGCGAGCTGATCATCGAGGCGGCCACGCGCGCCTTCGCCCGCGGCGGGTACGCCGGCACCAGCACCGACGCCGTCGCAAGGGAGTCCGGGGTCTCGCAGCCGTACGTCGTCCGGATGTTCGGCACCAAGCTCGAGCTGTTCCTCGAGGTCTTCGAGCGCGCGGTCGGTCGGATCCGCGACGCGTTCGCGGCGGTGCTCGACGAGGGTCCGTTCGACCCCGCGAGCGAGGAGGACCGAGCCCGCATGGGGATCGCCTACACCGAGCTGCTGCAGGACCAGGACTTCCTACAGGTGATGATGCACGGCTTCTCCGCAGGCGGTGTGCCCGAGATCGGTGCGGCAGCGCGACGCTGCATGGGCGAGGTGTTCGCGACCATCAAGCGCACCGGCTGGGACGACGAGGAGACCCGCGACTTCATCGCCTACGGGATGCTCCTCAACGTGATGATCTCGATGCGCGCCCACGAGCACCTGGAGGACGGGGACCCGCTGACCGCGCTCACGACGTGCGCGTTCGGCGATGCGATCGAGATGCTTGAATCTCCGGCGTGACGGCACTCGTTCTCGGCTCCGCGTCCCCCGCCCGGCTGCAGACCCTGCGCAACGCGGGCGTCGAACCCACCGTGATCGTCTCCGGGGTCGACGAGTCACAGCTCGACGGACTGCCGCCGACCGAGCTGGCCCTCCAGCTGGCGGAGCTCAAGTGCGCCGCGGTCGCCGGTCGCGACGGCCTTCCCGAGGGTGCGCTGGTGCTCGGCTGCGACTCGGTGCTCGAGCTCGACGGCCTGGCGCTCGGCAAGCCCGCCGACGCCGCCGAGGCGGTGCTCCGCTGGCAGCAGATGCGCGGCCGCTCCGGCGTGCTGCTCACCGGGCACTGCCTGCGGGACACCACGAGCGGCCGGGTGGCCGCCGCCACGGCGTCGACGACGGTGCACTTCGCCGACCTCGACGACGCCGAGATCACGGCGTACGTCGAGACGGGCGAGCCGCTCCACGTCGCCGGCGCGTTCACGGTCGACGGTCTCGGTGGCGCGTTCGTGACCGGGATCGAGGGCGACCACCACAACGTGGTCGGGGTCAGCCTGCCGCTGCTCAGGGACCTCGTCGCGGAGCTCGGTCACTCGTGGACGGATCTGTGGTCCGGTCGGTGAGGTCGTAGGGCACGTCGAGCGGCTCGAGGTCGAGCTCGGACAGCTCGAAGACCTGGAGCGGGTGGTGCTTGAGGTCGACCAGGTGGACCGGGCGCCGGAAGACGAGCGTGCGAAACAGGTAGAACCGCGCCACCATGCCGAGGAACAGGCCGATCATGTTCGCCGAGATGTTGTCGGAGTACGGGTCGTCCAGGCCGAGCACCTTGCGGCTGAGCAGCAGGCAGGCGATCGGGATCAGCATCGTGACGAAGTTGATCAGGATGAACATCAGCCGGCCGCCGTCGGCGGTGCGCGGCGGACGGTCGCGGAACACCCACGACCGGCTGCCCCGATAGCTGATCGTCATGCCGACGATGTTGGCGATCACGAACGCCAGGTAGGGATGGCCCTTGAGCGGCGCGTCCCACCCGGTGCTGAAGCCGTGCAGCAGGAAGTTGAAGAGGATCAACGCGACGATCGTCGCGAGACCACCGACGGCTAGAAACCGGTAGGCCTCGGTGAAGATCCGATGCCCCCGGCCAGCCATGCCCCCAAGGCTAACTGCTCAAACGTCTCATCCCGTGAACAGGTCGGCGGCCTTGCGCAGTGTCTCGACGAGACCGTAGGCCAGCGGGATGCCCACGAGGGCCCAGGCAGCGACGATGCGCGCGGTCATGCGGTGCTCCTCTCGAGGGAGTCGGACTCGTCCGGCTCGTGGAACCGTGGGTCGACGGCGCGGATCAGCAGGTTGGCGACGAGGCCGATCGCCAGCACCCCGACCATCGTGAACAGAGCGGGGCGGTAGGCGTCGGCGGTGAGCTCGCCCGGGGTGCCCTGGGCGTCGAGGAAGCCGTTGATGATGAGCGGTCCGGCCACACCGGCCGCGGACCACGCCGTCAGCAGCCGGCCGTGGATCGCGCCGACCTCGAAGGTGCCGAAGAGGTCACGCAGGTACGCCGGGACGGTCGCGAAGCCGCCGCCGTACCACGAGATGATGATCGCGGCGAGGAGCACGAAGAGCGCGACCGTGCTGTCGCCGATCGTGGCGAGCAGCAGGTAGAGCACGATCCCGCCGCCCAGGTAGAGCACGTAGATCGGCTTGCGGCCCACGACGTCCGACGTCGTCGACCACGCGAACCGGCCGCCCATGTTGGCCAGGGACAGCAGCCCGACGAAGCCCGCCGCGGCCGTGGCGGTCACGGTGGAGACGCCGTCGGGACCGCGGAAGAAGTCCTGGATCATCGGCGCCGCCTGCTCGAGGATGCCGATGCCCGCGGTGACGTTGCAGAACAGCACCGTCCACAGCAGCCAGAACTGCGGCGTCCTGATCGCGTTGTTCGCGGAGACGCTGGCGGTGGTGACGAGGCTCTTCTGCGCCACCTCGCTCGGGCTCCAGCCCTCGGGCCTCCAGCCCTCGGGAGGCACGCGCACCGTCCACGCGCCGAACATCATGAATGCGAGGTAGACGATGCCGAGGGTGACGAACAGCAGCATCACCGCGTGGCCGTCGGCCACCGACGAGGGGTCGCTCGCGTCGTACCCGCTCTGGTCGTAGAGCTCCATCAGCCGGGAGCTCAGCGGGCTCGCGATGAGCGCGCCGCCGCCGAAGCCCATGATCGCGAGGCCGGTGGCGAGCCCGGGCCGGTCCGGGAACCACTTGATCAGCGTCGAGACCGGCGAGATGTAGCCGATGCCGAGCCCGATGCCGCCGATCACGCCGTAGCCCAGGTAGACGAGCCAGAGCTGCTCGGTGCCGATCCCGAGGGCCGCCACGAGGAAGCCGGTGGACCAGAAGCACGCGGCGGTGAACATCGCGGCCCGCGGCCCGTTGCGGTCCACCCACGTGCCGCAGACCGCCGCCGAGAGGCCGAGCATCACGATCGCGATCGAGAAGATCACGCCGATCGCGGTGAGGCTGGTGTCGAAGTGCTGGACCAGCGCGGTCTTGTAGACGCTGGTCGCATAGGCCTGACCGATGCACAGGTGGACGCAGAGCGCGGCAGGTGGGATCAGCCAGCGACTGAATCCGGGTCCGGCGACGATGCGGTCGCGGGCGAGGAAGGACGGAACCACAGGACACCTCCGAGTCGGGCCGGGTCGCTCCCCGGGCGACCGTACCCCGAAGTGAGCCCCGTCACTCCCGGTGTCACTCCCGGTGTCACTCCACCGGCAGGCCGAGCCCCCGCGCGATCAGCATCCGCTGGACCTCCGAGGTGCCCTCGCCGATCTCGAGCACCTTGGCGTCGCGGTAGAAGCGGGCGACGGGGTACTCCTCCATGAAGCCGTAGCCGCCGAAGACCTGCGTGGCGATCCGCGTGGCGGTGACGGCCGACTCCGTGGCGTAGAGCTTCGCGACCGCCGCGGCCTGCTTGAAGTCCTTCATCGGGGCGCCGGAGTCCTTCATCGCCGCCGCCCGGTAGGTCAGCAGCCGCGAGGCGTGCAGCATCACCTCGAGGTCGGCGACCTGGAAGGCGACGCCCTGCTTGCGCCCGATCGGGCCGCCGAAGGTCTGCCGGTCGCCGGCGTACTCGACGCTCATGTCGAGGCAGGCCTGGATGCAGCCGACGGCGAGCGCGGCGATCGCCACCCGGCCGTCGTCGAGGGTGGCGAGGAACTGCGCGTAGCCGCGACCGCGGGCGCCGAGCAGGTTCGCCTCCGGCACCCGCACGTCCTGGAGCGTCAGCGGGTGGGTGTCCGAGGCGTGCCAGCCGAGCTTGTCGTAGGCCTTCTCGGCCGTGAAGCCGGGCGTGCCGCTCGGCACGATGATCGTGCTGATCTCGGGCTTGCCCGACTCGCTCACGCCGGTGCGGGCGGTGACCGTCACGCAGCTGGTGATGTCCGAGCCGGAGTTGGTGATGAACTGCTTGGCGCCGTTGACGATCCACTCGCCGTTCTCGAGGTCGGCGCGCGTCTTCGTCGCCCCGGCGTCGGAGCCGGCACCCGGCTCGGTGAGCCCGAAGCCGGCGAGCCGCTCGCCCGCGACGAGGTCGGGCAGCCAGGTCGAGCGCTGCTCCTCGGTGCCGTAGGTGAGGATCGGGTTGATGCCGAGGCCGACCGCGGCCTCGAGGGTGATGCCGAGCGACTGGTCGACGCGGCCGATCTCCTCGATCGCCACGCACAGGCTGGTGAAGTCGCCGTCCTCGCCGGCGCCGCCGTACTCCTCCGGCGCCGTCAGGCCGAAGAGGCCCAGCGCGCCCATCTTGCGCACGACGTCGACCGGGAAGTGGTGCTCGCGGTCCCACTGCGCCGCGTGCGGCGCGATCTCGGCCTCCGCGAACTCGCGGACGCTGCGGCGGAACTCCTCGTGCTCGCGGGACAGCTCAAAGGTCATGCTGCGCATGCTAGTCGCGTTGGTTAGCGATTGTTAACCGACGAGGTCAGGGCAACGTGAGCCCCAGGCCGAGCAGGTCGGCGGTGAGCCCGACGAGGTGGTCCTCGGCGATCCCGGGCGGTGGGTCGAGCGCGATCCGCAGGCAGGTGCTGAGCGCAACGCCCATCGCGAGGTAGATGCGCGCGTCGGCCTCGGTCGGGTCCAGGTGCGGGGCGTGGGTGGCCACGAACATCCGCGTGAACTGGCCGAGCTGGCGCTCCACCTCGGGCAGCACGTTGCTCTGCGCGCCGAGCGGCACCTCGTCGACGAGCGCGGCCATCAGCGCCCGGTGCCGCTGCAGGGCGGCGACGAGGGTGCCGAGCACACGCTGGACGGCGTCGCGGGTCGGCAGCGCGACCGCCCGGCTCATCGCGTCGGTGAGGTCGTCCATGATGTCCGCGGTGCTGCGCACCCGCAGCTCGCCGATGATCTCGTCCTTGTCGGAGAAGTAGCGGTAGAGCGAGCCGACGCTGACCCCGGCCTCGGCGGCGACGCGGTTGGTGCTCATCCCGGCGTACCCGCGCGCGGCCAGGACGCGAGTGGCGGCGGCCAGGATGCGGTCGACCATCTCGCGCGAGCGGTCCTGCACCGGGGCGCGCCGCCCGGTCATCGAGAAATTTCGAAACGCGAGTAGAACATGAGCATTTGCTCACTTTAACGTGTGTCCATGACCCAGGCACCCACCGTCGTCCCCACCCGCTTCGGCTCGGCGAAGCCGTGGTCCGAGCGGGCCGCCCGGGCCCTGCGCCTCACCGCCGGACCGGGCGCGGCGCCGTCCGCCGACGAGATCGAGGCCCTCCAGGAGGGCCTGGTCCGCCGCGACGAGCCGGCGGCGGCGGTCCCCCGGGCCGTGCGCGACGACCGGACGCTGACGATGCGCGAGGTGCACGCGACGCTCGCCACCGGCACCGCCCCGGGCCCCGGCCCGCTGCAGGACCTGCTCGACCTCGTCGCCCGGCGTCCCGCCTGGGTCGACGACGCGCTGCTCGAGCGCGGCGCCCGCGCGTGCCGGTCGTACGGCGCGGACGCCGGGATCGTGCTGGCCTACGGCTCCCTCCTCGGCGGCTACCGCACCTCGGCCGCCGTCGAGCCGCTGGTGCGCACCGGTCGGCTCACCGGCGAGGAGACGCTGCGGCGGATCGGCGAGACCACGACGTGGTGGCGCGCGGTGACGGCCCCCGGCGGCCTCGCTCCCGGCGCGGAGGGCCACCGGCTCTGCCTGCACGTGCGGGTGATGCACGCGTTCGTCAACCACCACCTCGAGCAGGACCCGACCTGGCCGCACGAGGAGAAGGGGGTGCCGATCAACCAGTACGACCAGGCCTCCACGCTCGGCGTCTTCTCGACCAGCTTCCTGCTCCACCTCCGGCTGCTCGGCGTACGCATCTCCCGCGGCGACGCCGCCGCCGTCATGCACCTGTGGTCGTACGTCGGCTGGCTGATGGGCGTCGACGAGGAGTGGCTGCCCCGCACCGAGCGGCGCGGCCGCCGGCTGCTCTACCACTTCCTCTCCCACGACCCCGCGCCCGACGACGCCAGCCGCGCGCTCGCCCGCGCGCTCGTGCACATGGCCGACCACGCGCCCGTGAGCCGCTGGCGCCGCGCCTGGGAGCGCGAGCGGGCCCTGGCCGCCGGCACCTGGCTGCTCGGGCCGGCCGCGATGCGCGACCTCGACCTCCCCCGCCGGGTCCCGTGGTACGGCGTGGCGCGGGTCCTCAGCAACCTCTGGTGGAGCCAGCTCGTCGGCCGGCTCCCCGGCGGCACCGGCGTGCTGGTCCGGCGCGGCGAGCGCACCTTCGCCCGCCAGAACGCCCGCTGGTACGCCGGCGCCGCGCCCGGCGTACCCTCGGCCGCCTGAGCGCGTTCGGCTCCCCGGATCACCCGAGCAGCTGCTTGGTGCGACAAGAGCCACACTCCGCAGCGCGCCCGCTGGCGATAGCCTGCCCCGCGGAGATGCCGTCGTTCCCAACACGGAGCAGGAGTCGCAGGTGCCGGACACCAAGCCGTTGCAGAAGGTCCTGATCGCCAACCGCGGAGAGATCGCGGTGCGGGTGATCCGTGCGTGCAAGGACGCCGGGATCGGCAGCGTCGCCGTCTACGCCGAGCCCGACCGGGACGCGCTCTTCGTGCGCCTCGCCGACGAGGCCCACTCGCTGGGCGGCGCGACGCCCGCGGACTCCTACCTCGACATCGCCAAGATCATCGCGGTCGCCGAGAAGGCCGGTGCCGACTCCGTGCACCCGGGCTACGGCTTCCTCGCCGAGAACGCCGACTTCGCCCAGGCCGTCATCGACGCCGGGCTGGTCTGGATCGGCCCGCCGCCCGCGGCCATCGAGGCCCTCGGCGACAAGGCGAAGGCCAAGCACATCGCGCAGAAGGCCGACGCGCCCCTCGCCCCCGGCACCCAGGACCCGGTCAAGGACGCCGACGAGGTCGTCGCGTTCGCCGAGGCCAACGGGCTGCCGGTCGCGATCAAGGCCGTCTTCGGCGGCGGTGGCCGCGGCCTCAAGGTCGCGCGGACGCTCGAGGAGATCCCCGACGCCTACGAGTCCGCGGTGCGCGAGGCGGTCACGGCGTTCGGTCGCGGCGAGTGCCTGGTCGAGAAGTTCCTCGACCAGCCGCGCCACGTCGAGACCCAGTGCCTCGCCGACCAGCACGGCAACGTCGTCGTGGTGTCCACGCGCGACTGCTCCCTCCAGCGCCGGCACCAGAAGCTGGTCGAGGAGGCGCCTGCGCCGTTCCTCTCCGACGACCAGGTCGCGCGCCTCTACGAGTCGTCGAAGGCGATCCTGCGCGAGGCCGGCTACGTCGGCGCCGGCACCTGCGAGTTCCTGGTCGCCAAGGACGGCACCATCTCCTTCCTCGAGGTCAACACCCGACTCCAGGTCGAGCACTGCGTGTCCGAAGAGGTCACCGGCATCGACCTGGTGCGCGAGATGTTCCGCATCGCCGCCGGCGAGGAGCTCGGGTACGACGACCCCGAGGTCCGCGGCCACTCGATCGAGTTCCGCATCAACGCCGAGGACGCCGGCCGCAACTTCATGCCCGCCCCCGGCACGCTGTCGGCCTGGAGCCCGCCGCACGGCCCCGGCATCCGCCTCGACGGCGGCTACGAGAACGGCGAGACGGTTCCGGGCTCGTTCGACTCGCTCATCGCGAAGCTGATCGTCACCGGCCGCGACCGCACCCAGGCGCTCGAGCGCTCGCGGCGCGCGCTCGACGAGTTCGTGGTCGACGGCATGCCGACCGTCATCCCGTTCCACCGGACGGTCGTCGACGACCCGGCGTACGTCGGCGCCTCGAACCCCTCCGGCGACGGCGAGTTCACCGTCTACACCACCTGGATCGAGACCGACTTCGACAACCAGATCGCGCCGTACGGCGGCGACGTGGCCGAGGCCGACGAGGCCGCTGAGCGGCAGACCGTCGTGGTCGAGGTCGGCGGCAAGCGCGTCGAGGTCGTCATCCCCGCCGGGCTCGCCGGCATCGGCGCGGCCCCGGCGGGCGGCCCCGGTGGTGGCAGAGGGAAGCCCAAGCGCGCTGCCGGCAAGAAGGCCGGAGCGGCGGCCAGCGGCGACGCCGTGACGAGCCCGATGCAGGGCACGGTCGTCAAGGTCGTCGTCGAGGAGGGCCAGGAGGTCGCCGAGGGCGACACCGTCGTGGTCATCGAGGCGATGAAGATGGAGCAGCCGCTCAAGGCACACAAGGCCGGCACCGTCACCGGCCTCCAGGCCGAGGTCGGCCAGACCGTCTCCAACGGCGCCGTGATCTGCGAAGTGCGCAGCGGCGAGTGAGGCACGAGCTCGCCGCGTGGGCGCACGCAGGTTGAGCACGCGCGCGGCTGAGCGTGCGAAGCCGCGACCGCACGTCGAAACCAAGAAGGACTGAACACACGTACGACGGCCCCCGGAGCGATCCGGGGGCCGTCGTGTGTCGTCGGAGCGGAGGTCAGTCGGTGACCACCGCCTTCAGCACGTCGACCTTGGCGGCCGAGCGGGCCGGCCCGACGGCGGCGAGCACGCCGGCCGCCGCCGCCACCGCGAGGTAGACGACGATCTGGCCGACCGGGACGGAGACCGACTTGATGCCCTCGTCCTTGAGGACCTGCGAGAGCGCCAGCCCGATGCCGGTGCCGAGGACCGCACCGCTCACCGCGCCGATCAGCGAGATGACGGCGGACTCCCAGCGGACCATCGCCCGGACCTGACCGCGGGTCATGCCGACCGCCCGCAGGAGGCCCAGCTCCCGGGTGCGCTCGAAGACCGACAGCGCCAGGGTGTTGACGATGCCCAGCAGCGCGATCACCACGGCCAGCGCCAGCATCACCGTGACGAAGGTCAACAGGCTGTCGATGAACCCGGTGGCGACCTTCTGGTAGCCCTCCTGGTCGAGCACCTGGGCGTCCGGGTGGTCGGCCAGCGCCGCGTCGATCGCGTCCTGGACCTGCCCGGCGTCGGCGCCCCTGTCGAGGGTGACCAGGGCGTTCGACACCAGCTGCGGTCCGGCGAACGCCGTCTGCTCGGCGATGCTGATGACGTAGTCGTCACCGATCCAGCCCTTCGTGTCGTAGACGCCCACGACCTCCAGGGTGTGGTCACCGCTCTCGGCGAACTGCGCCTTGACGGTGTCGCCCAGCTTCCAGTCGTGCGCGGTGGCGGCCGACTTCGACACGACCACGCCGTCCTTGCCCAGGTCGGCGAACGAGCCCTGCGAGAGGTCGAGGTTCAGGACGTCGTCGGCGTTGCCCGGGTCGACCGACGAGTAGCTCGACTCCTCGCCGGCGAAGCGCGCCTCGCCCCAGCCGGTGGCCGAGACCTCGGCGACGCCGTCCACCGTCTCGACCGCGTCCACGGCGGCCGGGCTGAACCCGGGCGCCTGGGTGCTGGACGTGGCGACGTACAGGTCCGCGTCGGTCCGGTCCGAGAGCACCTCGCCGAAGGACGACTTCAACGAGGAGGCGAAGACGCCCATGCTGACGACCAGGGTGAGGCCGATCATCAGGGCGGCCGCGGTGGCAGAGGTGCGACGCGGGTTGCGCGTCGCGTTCTGCCGGGCCAGCTCACCGGGCATGCCGCGCAGCCGCAGCGGGGCGGCGATGGCGGCGGCCAGCGGACGGACCGCGAGCGGCAGGGCGACCAGGACGCCCACCAGGGCGGCGAGCAGCCCGAGGCCGAACACCAGGAACGGCGCGCCGCCGTACAGCGACCACAGCATGCCCCCGGCACCGGCGCCGAGGACGGTCAGGCCGGCGATCGCGCGGACCACGGACGGCTTCTCGGCACCCGGCGTCGACTCGCGCAGCGCCTCGATCGGCAGCACCTTGGTCGCGCGGCGGGCGGGCACCAGCGCCGCGGCCACCGTGATGCCGGTGCCGACGAGGAGCGAGCCCCAGATCGCCGTGCTCGGGATCTGCAGCGCGGTGAACGGCAGGGCGAGCCCCACGGCGTCCATGAGCGCCTTCAGGCCCTTCGCGACGGCGATGCCGAGACCGATGCCGGCCGCGGACGCCGCCAGGCCGAGGACGACCGCCTCGAGCAGCAGGCTGCCGAGGACCTGGCGCCGGCGGGCGCCGATCGCCCGCAGCAGCGCGATCTCCCGCGAGCGCTGGGTGACGGTCATCGTGAAGGTGTTCCAGATGATGAACGAGCCGACGAACAGCGCGATGCCGGCGAAGATCCCGAAGAGGATGCCGACGATCTTGAAGTTCTCCTTGGTCGCGTCGGCGTTCTCCGCCGCGACGGCGTCACCGGTGACGGCCTCGGTGCCCTGCGGGATCACCGCGGACAGCCGGTCGGCCAGCTCGGCCTGGGAGACGCCGGGCTCGGCGCTGACGTCGATGGCGTCGAACTGGTCGGGTGCACCGAGCACCCGCTGCGCGGTCGCGGTGTCGAAGTACGCCGACGTCGTGCCGCCGAGGTCCTCGATGCCGTCGCCGTAGCCGACGGTGCCCACGACGGTGAACTCCTGGGTCGGGCCCTGGAAGAGCACCTTGATCGTCGACCCGAGCGCGATGTCGTGGTCCTCGGCGCTGGTGGCGTCGATGGCGACCTCGTGCGCGCCCTCCGGGGCGTGACCGGAGAGCAGCTCGACGTCGCCGCGGAGCTCCTCGTCGGCCGGCATGGAGTAGCCGTTCGTCGGGGCGCCACCCTGGGCGGTGACCGCCCGGCCGTCGTTGTCGGTCAGCAGGGCGTAGCCCTGGACCGAGCCCTCGGCCGCGCGGACGCCGTCGACGTGGCGGATCTGGTCGAGCACCGAGGCGGGGATCGGCCCGCGGTTGGTGCCGACGCCCTCGGTCGCGGCGTACGGCGCCTCGGCGCGCACCACGGCGTCGGTGCCGGACGAGATCTTGCCGAACAGCATGTCGAAGGCGATCCCCATCGTGTGGGTGAGGATCAGGGTGCCGGCCAGGAGCGCGACACCCAGCGCGATCGACGCAGTCGTGAGCAGCAGGCGGAGCTTGTGCGCCACCATGCTGCGGACGGTCGCGGTGAGCATGTCAGCCTCCCAGCCGCTTCATGTAGTCGAGGACGTCGTCGGCCGACGGCGCCAGCATCTCGTCGACCACGCGGCCGTCGGCGAGGAAGAGGACGCGGTCGGCGTAGGAGGCGGCCGCCGGGTCGTGGGTGACCATGACGACGGTCTGTCCGAGGTCGTCGACGGCCTTGCGCAGGAAGCGGAGGAGCTCGGTGCCGGACCGGGAGTCCAGGGCACCCGTCGGCTCGTCGGCGAACACGATCTCGGGACGCGAGGCGAGGGCGCGTGCCGCCGCCACCCGCTGCTGCTGTCCGCCGGACAGCTGCGACGGGCGGTGCCCGAGTCGACCGGTGAGGCCGATGGTCTCGACGATCGACGCCACCCAGTGCTTGTCCGGCCTGCGGCCGGCGATCTTCATCGGCAGCACGATGTTCTCGGCCGCCGTCATCGTCGGCAGCAGGTTGAACGACTGGAAGATGAAGCCGATCCGGTCGCGACGCAGCTTGGTGAGCGCCTTGTCGCGGAGCGAGGTGATGTCGGTGTCGCCGATGTGCACGGTGCCCGAGGTCGGCCGGTCGAGGCCGGCGAGCAGGTGCAGCAGGGTCGACTTGCCGGAGCCGGACGGGCCCATGATCGCGGTGAAGCGACCACGGTCGAGTCCGACGCTGACGTCGTCGAGCGCGGCGACGGCGGCCTCGCCGGTGCCGTACACCTTGGAGAGGTGGTCGGCGCGTGCGGCGAGGCCGGCGGCAGTGCCGGGGTGAAAGGGAGCGGTCGTGATGGTGGTCGTCGTCATGGTGGTGATCTCCTTGTCGGGTCGCCCTCCGCTCGGAGGGCGTCCATCGAGGACATCGCGCGGCGGTGCCCCGGCGGGATCGGGCTGGGCGCAGCGTCTCGGGCGCTGGCCGTGCGCTCCCCCGTGCTGGCCGTGCGGCTGACCCCACCCCCGCCGTACGGCTTCCTCCCTCCCCCGCGGGCCGCCGAGCGCGCAGACTGCTGGCATGACCCCGCTGCTGCACCCGATGCAGGGGTGGCACCGCCCCCGGCGCGAGCTGCTCGCGACCGGCCTGGTCTGGGCCGGGCTGACGGCGTTCGTCGTGCTCGTGTACGTCGTGGTCGTGCTCGGCGGGGGCGCGTTGCTCGGCCGGACGTCGAGCCCCAGCCTGGTCCTGTCGGTGCTCGCGACCGCGGTCGTCGCGGTGGCGTTCGACCCGGTGCAGACGCGGCTGGAGCGCTGGGTGGGCCGGGTCGTCCTCGGCGGCCGGGCGTCGCCGTACGACGTGGTGCGCAGGTTCACGACCACGCTGGCCGGCCAGTACCCCGACCGCGAGCTGCCCGAGCGGATGGCGCGGGTGCTCGCGGACGGCACCGGAGCCGAGTCCGCGCAGGTGTGGGTGGACATGGTGGACCGCGGCGTCCTGGCCGCCACCTGGCCACCCGGGCACGTGCCCGGGACCGGGACGGTCGCCCGGCGGATGCCGGTGCTGCACGGCGGCGAGAACCTCGGCGCCCTCGTCGTCTTCGAGCATCCGGGGGTCCCGCTCACACCGGTCGAGGAGCGCCTGTTCGCCGGGCTCGCCGACCAGGCCGCACTGGTCCTGCGCGGCGCCCGGCTGCGCGCCGAGCTCGAGCAACGGCTCGCCACGCTGTCGACGCGCGCCGAGGAGCTGCGGGTCTCCCGCGAGCGGCTCGTCGACGCCCACGACGCCGAGCGCCGCCGGCTGGAGCGCGACATCCACGACGGCGCGCAGCAGCACCTCGTGGCGCTCGCGGTGAACCTGCGGCTGGCGGGCACCCTCGCCGCCCGCTCCCCCGAGCGCGCCGACGAGCTGCTGGCGGACCAGGAGCGGGCCGCGGAGGACGCGATCGCGACGCTGGTCCGGCTCGCCCGCGGCATCTTCCCGCCGCGCCTCGAGTCGGCCGGGATCGCCGAGGCCCTCCGAGCCGTCATCGCCGCCGCCGACGTGTCGGTCGAGCTGCACGCGACCGGCGTCGGGCGCTACCCACCCTCGATCGAGGCGACGGCGTACTTCTGCTGCCTGGAGGCGCTCCAGAACGCCGCCAAGCACGCGCACGCCACCACCACCCGGGTCGAGCTCGTCGGTACGCCGGACACGCTGGAGCTCGCGATCGTGGACGACGGTCGCGGCTTCGACCCCCGCGTCGGAGCGACCGGCGCCGGGCTGACCAACCTCCGCGAGCGGGTCGAGTCCGTGGGTGGCGAGCTCACGGTCACCTCGACCCCGGGCCAGGGGACCCGGATCCAGGCCGTGCTCCCCGCGGCGGTCCCCGCCGGATCGGTGGCCTGACGTGCGCGCGCCCACCGCCGCCCGCGCCCTCGCCTGGTTCACGATCGCGATGGTCGCGATCGACGTCGTCATCGGGGCGCAGGCCATCCGGCTGACGTCCGAGACGGCGGTGGCCGTGCACGGCTTCCCGTTCATCGACGGCGCCGTCGTCGGCTCGGCGCTCGTGGGCGCGCTGATCGTCTCCCGCTACCCACGGCACCCGATCGGCTGGCTGCTGAGCGTGATCGGGGCGATCGGCTCCGTCTCCCTGGTCGCCGAGGCGTACGCGTACTGGGTCCAGGAGGACGACGGGCCGGGCTCGGCGTCCCTCGGCGGCGTCTCCGCCTGGATCGCCGCACTCTGCGGGGGCCAGCTGATCATCGGCGGGCTCGCGCTGATGTTCCTGCTCGCGCCCGACGGGCACCTGCTCTCCCGGCGGTGGCGGTGGGCCGCCTGGCTCGCCGGGCTCGGCTCCCTGGCCAACACGGTCGCCGTGCTCACGATCCCGCCCACGAGCTTCCGGCTCTACATGAGCGAGGCGGACATCGGCCTGGCCCACCGGATCGGCCTGTCCATCGGCTTCGTCGCGGTCATCGTGGCACTGCTCACCGCGGTCGTGTCCATGTTCGTCCGGCTGCACCGCAGCCGGGGCGAGCAGCGTCGGCAGCTCCGGCCGGTCGTGCTGGCGGCGGCGCTGCCCACGTTCGGCGTGATCTGGCTGGTGGTCGTGCAGTCGTTCAACGGAGGCGAGCAGACCTGGACGGCCTCGATGCCGCTCTTCGTCGCCTACTTCCTGATGCCGATCCTGTTCGCGATCGCCGCGCTGCGGCACCAGCTCTACGAGCTCGACGTGATCATCAACCGCACCGCCGTGGTGATCGCCGGCGTCGCGTTCGCCGCGATCGGCTACACGGTGGTCGTCGTGACGCTCGGCCGGGTCGTGGAGGGCACCGGACGCGGCTTCTGGCTGTCGCTCCTCGGCACGGCGGTCGTCGCACTCGCGTTCCAGCCGCTGCGCCGCCTCGTGGTCGGCCTGGCGAACCGGCTCGCCTACGGGCAGCGGGCCCAGCCGTACGAGGCGCTCGCCGACTTCAGCCGACGACTGGCCGACGCGCCACCGCCGGGCACGCTACTGCCGGCCGTGGCGGAGACGGCAGCGCGAGCGGTGTCGGCACCCGGCGCGGTCGCCTGGCTCGACGTACCGGGTGGCGAGCCGCTGCACGGCACCTGGGGCGAGAGCGCCGCGTCCTTCGGCCACACCGTCCCGGTGCGCCTCGACGACCGCGTGCTCGGGACGATCGGTGTCGCCCTCCCCCGCGGCCGGGTGCTCGACGAGCCCGACCGACGACTGCTGGAGGCGGTCGCCGAGCAGGCGGCGGTGGCGTTCCGCAACACGGTGCTGGCGAGCCAGCTCGCGGCGCACGTCGACGAGCTCGAGCGGACGACCCGGCAGATCGCGGAGTCCCGGCTCCGGCTCGTCGAGGCCGACGACGCCGCCCGGCGGGGCCTCGAGGCGGCCATCGGGCGGGACGTGCTGCCGGCGATCGCCGAGCTGCCGGCCCGGATCCGCCGGGTCCGGACCGCGGTGGCGGCCGGTGAGCCGGCGACCGGCATCGACCCGCTCGTGACCGACGCGAACACCGCGCTGGAGGCGCTGCGCGACCTCAGCCGGGGCGTCTTCCCGTCCCAGCTCGAGCGGGCCGGGCTCGAGCCTGCGCTGCGGTCGTTGCTGACGCGGACGGCGGCCGGCACCACGCTGACCGTCGACGGCGTCGCGGGCACCAGGTTCGCCGCGCGCGTCGAGGCAGCGCTCTACTTCTGCTGCGTGGAGGCCACG
This sequence comes from Nocardioides sp. GCM10030259, assembly GCF_042666375.1. NCBI lineage: Bacteria > Bacillati > Actinomycetota > Actinomycetes > Propionibacteriales > Nocardioidaceae > Nocardioides > Nocardioides sp. GCM10030259. Next base: position 37,140 of record NZ_JBHTDF010000016.1, read on the forward strand.
CGCTCGGGCGGCGACGTGACCGCGCTGCGGCTGGAGGTGGCGGACGCCCGGGTGCACCTGCGCATCGAACGGGTCGACGCCCGCGCCCTCGACCTCCGGGCGATCACCGACCGGCTCGGAGCGGCGGGCGGAACCGTCGCCGTCGACGGCGACACCCTGGTGGTGTCGGTCCCGGCGGCACCCGCGGTCGCGGCCTCATCCCCGATCGGGGAGGCCGTCGCGGGCGGCACGCCACGCGGCTGAGAGGCTGTCCGGGCCGAGCTCCGCCTTGGCGACGTACGCCGCCGCGCCGCTGTCCGCGAGGTTGACCTGGTCGACGTCGTACGTCGAGAGCAGGAACACGACGGGACCCGCAGGATCAGCGGTCAGCCGGCGGGTGGCCTCGACGCCGTCGATGCCGGGCAGGTTGACGTCCATCAGGACGAGGTCGGGACCCAGCTCGACCGCCACATCCAGCGACTCCTCGCCGGTCGTGGCCGTGCCGACGACCGTGAAGCCGTCGGTCGCCGCGACCACGGATGCCATCGCCCGGCGGTAGAGCTCCTGGTCGTCGACGATCAGCACCCGGATCTGGTCATCGTCACGGTCCACGTCACACCTCCTCGACTCCATCGTGCGCGGCTGGAGGCGCGGCGTCAGGGAGGCTGGCCACACACCGGCGGGGGTTGACCGCCCACTCACCCCGAGGAGTTGCCGCCGGTCGCCTCGAGATAGGCCAGCACGGCCATCACCCGGCGGTTGGTGTCGGCCTCGTTGGAGAGGCCGAGCTTCTGGAAGACCGAGCCGACGTGCTTCTCGACGGCCCGCTCGCTCATGTAGAGCACCTTCGCCGTCGCTGCGTTGCTGCGGCCGCTGGCGAGCTCTCGCAGCACCTCGAGCTCGCGGTCGGTGAGCCCGCGCAGCGCGGACCCGGTGTCCTGGTTCTTCCGCTGCAGCAGGCCCTCCACGACCTTGGGGTCGAGGGCCGAGCCGCCCCGGGCGACGTCGTGCAGCGCCCGCACCAGCTCGTCGACCTCGGCGACCCGCTCCTTGAGCAGGTAGCCGAGGCCCTCCACCCCGTCCGAGAGCAGGTCGAGGGCGTAGTCCTCCTCGACGTACTGGGAGAGCACGACGACACCCGTGCCCGGGAAGCTCGCGCGGATGCGCTTGGCCGCGTCGATGCCCTCGGTGGTGAACGTCGGCGGCATCCGGATGTCGGTGAGCACGGCGTCCGGACGGTGCGCGGCGACGGCACGCAGGAGCGCGTCGGTGTCGGCGGCCGTCTCGAGCAGCTCGACCTCGGCCGTCTCGGCGAGCAGCCCCGCCACACCCTCCCTCACGAGGTAGTTGTCGTCCGCGAAGACGACGCGCACCGTCATGTGCTCACTGTAGGGCTCGCGGGCGGACCGTAGGGTTCGTCGCATGACCGAACTGGGTGTCGGGCTCCGGCTCCGGGAGCCCAGGCAGCGGGTGAGCCCCCGGGCCCGCCTGATGTGGGCGACGTCCGCCGGGATCGAGGCGCTCGTGCTGGTCACGATCGTCGCCGTGGTCGGCCCCGTCACCGGCTGGTTGCCGATCCCCGTCTGGCTGACGGTGCTGGTCGGCCTCGCCGCGGTGGCGTACGTCGTGGTGGTGCCGCTGTGGCGCTACCAGGTGCACCGCTGGGAGGTCACGGGCACGGCGGTCTACACCCAGACCGGCTGGTGGGTGCGCGAGCGGCGGATCGCGCCGATGTCGCGCATCCAGACCGTCGACCACGCCGAGGGCGCGGTCGCGCGGCTCTTCGGGCTGGCCACGGTCACCGTCACGACCGCCTCGGCCGCCGGTGCGCTCGAGATCGTCGGCCTCGAGCGCGACCGGGCGCTGGCGCTCGCCGACCAGCTCGCGGTGCAGGCCGACACCGTGCCCGGCGACGCGACATGAGCGCTGCACCCGATCAGGGTTGGCGCCGGCTCGACCCGCGGATGCTGCTCGTCCACCCGGTCCGCGAGCTGATGCGCTTCCTACCGGCCCTGCTCGCCGTCTACATCGCCGGCACCGCTGCCGGACGGACCGACTGGTGGCACGGGCTGGGCATCGCGATCCCGGTCGCGCTCGGCGTGCTGCGCTACTTCACGACGTACTTCCGCATCACCGAGACCCGCGTCGAGCTGCGCCGCGGGCTGGTGAACCGGCACCTGCTGTCGACCCCGCTCGACCGGGTCCGCACCGTCGACGTCACCGCGCCCCTCACCCACCGCCTGCTCGGGGTGACCACGGTGCGGATCGGCACCGGCACCGCCTCGACCGACGACGAGGACCACCTCGACCTCGACGGCCTGCCCGTCGACCAGGCCCGGCGGCTGCGCACCGAGCTGCTCCGGCTCCACCCGGGCGCGGTCGAGACCGCCGGGACCGATCACGTGGTGGTGCGGTTCGACCCCGCGTGGGTGCGCTTCGCGCCGCTGACGACGACCGGGCTGGCGCTGGCGGGTGCCGCCCTCGGCCTCGCGGCCCAGGCGATCAACTCGGTCGGCGGCTTCGAGGACGTCGACGCCGCCGGGCTCGTGGACGGGCCCGCCGGCTGGTCGGTGTGGCTGGCGGTGCCGATCGCGCTCGTCGGTCTGCTGGTGGCGGTCTCCACCCTCGCCATCGGCGGGTACGTCGTGACGAACTGGGGCTTCACGCTCACCCACACCGGGCCCTCCCGCCGCGGCGCCTGGCACCTGCGCCGCGGGCTGCTCACCACCCGCGACACGACGCTCGACGACGAGCGGGTCAGCGGCGTGAGCGTCGCCGACCCGCTCGGGCTGCGCCTGGCCGGCGGCGGCCGGGTCTCCGCAATCGTGACCGGCCTCGACCGCAGCGAGTCCGGCAGCTCGCTGCTGGCGCCGCCCTGCCCACGCCCCGTCGTCGACCTCGTGGCGACCGAGGTGCTCGGCACCGCGACGCCGCTGACGGCGCTGCTGACCGCACACGGCCCGCGCGCCCGGACCCGCCGCTACACCCGCGCGACCGTGCCGACGCTCGTCGTGCTGGCCGTCGTGGCGGTGCTGGTCGCCGCCGACGTGCTCTCGCCGTGGTGGCTGCTGACGCTGGTCGCGCTGCCGGCCGCGCTCCTCCTCGCCCGCGACCGGACGGCCGCGCTCGGCCACGCGCTCGTCGACGACCACCTGGTCGCGCGCTCGGGCAGCCTCAACCGGCACCGCGACGCGCTCGCCGTCCGCGGCGTGATCGGCTGGAACCTGCGGTCCTCGTGGTTCCAGCGCCGCGCCGGCCTCACGACGCTCGTCGCGACCACGGCCGGCGGCCGCCAGGCGGTCACCGTGCTCGACGTACCCCTCGACACGGCGGTGGCGCTCGCCCACGACGCCATGCCGGACCTCGTCGGGCAGTTCCTCGTCTCGCGAGACGCGGGGGCGGCGCCACACCCGGGGTAGGGCTTATACCGTGTCCGCCATGTTCTCCAAGGTGCTGGTGGCCAACCGTGGCGAGATCGCGATCCGGGCGTTCCGCGCGGCCTACGAGCTCGGCGCGCGGACCGTGGCCGTCTTCCCCTACGAGGACCGCTGGTCCGAGCACCGGCTGAAGGCCGACGAAGCCTACGAGATCGGCGAGCGCGGCCACCCGGTGCGCGCCTACCTCGACCCCGAGGCGATCGTGGCCGTGGCCGTGCGTGCGGGCGCGGACGCCGTCTATCCGGGCTACGGCTTCCTGTCCGAGAACCCGGCGCTCGCCGAGGCGTGCGCCCGGGCGGGCATCACGTTCATCGGCCCCACGTCCGACGTGCTCGAGCTGACCGGCAACAAGGCCCGCGCGATCGCCGCGGCGAAGGCCGCCGGGGTGCCGACGCTGGCCTCCGTCGATCCGTCCACGGACGTGGACGCGCTGGTCGAGGCGGCGAGCGCGCTGCCCTACCCGCTCTTCGTCAAGGCCGTCGCCGGCGGTGGTGGTCGCGGCATGCGGCGCGTCGACGACCCCCAGGACCTGAGGGACGCGGTCGAGACCTGCATGCGCGAGGCCGACGGCGCCTTCGGCGACCCGACGGTCTTCATCGAGCAGGCCGTGGTCGACCCGCGGCACATCGAGGTGCAGATCCTCGCCGACGGCGAGGGTGAGGTCATCCACCTCTTCGAGCGCGACTGCTCGGTGCAGCGGCGCCACCAGAAGGTCGTCGAGATCGCGCCGGCTCCCAACCTCGACCCGGACCTGCGGGACCGGATCTGTGCCGACGCGGTGCGGTTCGCGCGGGAGATCGGCTACCGCAACGCGGGCACGGTCGAGTTCCTGCTCGACCCGGAGGGCAACTACGTCTTCATCGAGATGAACCCCCGCATCCAGGTCGAGCACACCGTGACCGAGGAGGTCACCGACGTCGACCTGGTGCAGTCGCAGATGCGGATCGCCTCGGGCGAGACGCTGGCCGACCTCCAGCTCGCGCAGGACACCGTGCAGCTGCGCGGCGCCGCGCTGCAGTGCCGCATCACGACCGAGGACCCGGCCAACAACTTCCGCCCCGACACCGGCGTGATCACGACGTACCGCTCCCCCGGCGGTGGCGGCGTCCGCGTCGACGGCGGTACGACGTACACCGGCGCGGAGGTCTCCGCGCACTTCGACTCGATGCTGGCCAAGCTCACCTGCCGCGGCCGCACGTTCGACAAGGCGGTCGAGAAGGCCCGCCGGGCCGTGGCGGAGTTCCGCATCCGCGGCGTCTCGACGAACATCCCGTTCCTCCAGGCCGTGCTCGCCGACCCCGACTTCGCGGGCGGCCGGGTGACGACGTCGTTCATCGAGACCCACCCGCAGCTGCTGCAGGCGCGCGGCTCGGGCGACCGCGGCAGCAAGCTGCTCACCTACCTCGCCGACGTCACCGTCAACCAGCCGTACGGCGCGACGCCGGTCAGCCTCGACCCGACCGCGAAGCTGCCCGCCGTCGACCTCGACGTGCCCGCGCCCGACGGCACGCGGCAGCTGCTGCTCGAGGTCGGCCCCGAGGAGTTCGCGCGCCGGCTGCGGGCGCAGAAGGACGTCGCCGTCACCGACACGACCTTCCGCGACGCCCACCAGTCGCTGCTGGCGACCCGGGTCCGCACCCGCGACCTGCTCGCCGTCGCCGGCCACGTCGCCCGCACCACGCCCGAGCTGTGGTCCGTGGAGTGCTGGGGCGGCGCGACGTACGACGTCGCCCTGCGCTTCCTCTCCGAGGACCCGTGGGAGCGCCTCGCGTCGTTGCGCCAGGCGGTGCCGAACATCTGCCTCCAGATGCTGCTGCGCGGCCGCAACACGGTCGGCTACACGCCGTACCCGACCGAGGTCACGCACGCGTTCGTCGAGGAGGCGGCCGCGACCGGCATCGACGTCTTCCGCATCTTCGACGCCCTCAACGACGTCGAGCAGATGCGCCCCGCGATCGAGGCCGTCCGGGCCACCGGCACGGCCGTCGCCGAGGTCGCGCTCTGCTACACCGGCGACCTGTCCGATCCCGACGAGAAGCTCTACACGCTCGACTACTACCTGCGGCTCGCCGACCGGATGGTCGAGGCCGGCGCGCACGTGCTCTCGATCAAGGACATGGCCGGCCTGCTGCGGGCTCCGGCCGCGCGGACGCTCGTCACGGCGCTGCGCGAGCGCTTCGACCTGCCGGTGCACCTGCACACCCACGACACCGCCGGCGGCCAGCTCGCGACCCTGCTGACGGCCATCGACGCGGGCGTCGACGCCGTCGACGCGGCCACCGCCTCGATGGCCGGCACCACCTCGCAGCCGTCGCTCTCGGCGTTGGTCTCCGCCACCGACCACGGCCCCCGCGAGACCGGCCTGTCGCTGGCCGCGGTCAACGCGCTCGAGCCCTACTGGGAGGCGACCCGCCGGGTCTACGCGCCGTTCGAGTCCGCGCTGCCGTCGCCGACCGGTCGCGTCTACCGCCACGAGATCCCCGGCGGCCAGCTCTCCAACCTGCGCCAGCAGGCGATCGCGCTCGGCCTCGGTGAGAAGTTCGAGCAGATCGAGGACATGTACGCCGCCGCCAACGACATCGTCGGCAACGTCCCGAAGGTGACGCCGTCGTCGAAGGTCATCGGCGACCTCGCCCTCCACCTCGTCGCGGTCGGCGCCGACCCCGCGGAGTTCGCCGAGAACCCCGGCCAGTTCGACATCCCCGACTCCGTCATCGGCTTCCTCAACGGCGAGCTCGGCGACCCGCCGGGCGGCTGGCCGGAGCCGTTCCGCACGAAGGCGCTCGCGGGCCGCAAGCACAAGCCGCCGGTCGAGCACCTCACCGCCGAGCAGCAGGAGGAGCTCGCCGGTCCCGCCGGCGTCAGCGTCCCGGGACGCCGCCGGATGCTCAACGAGCTGCTCTTCCCCGGCCCGACGAAGGAGTTCACCGAGTCGCGCGCGACGTACGGCGACCTGTCGGTCGTGCCGACCCGCGAGTACCTCTACGGCCTGCGCCAGGGTGTCGAGCACGAGGTCGAGCTCGAGGAGGGCAAGACGCTGATCTTCGGCATCCAGGCGATCAGCGAGCCCGACGAGCGCGGCATCCGCACGGTGCTCGCCACCGTCAACGGCCAGCTGCGTCCGGTCAACATCCGGGACCGGTCGATCGCGGCCGAGGTCGCCGCCGCCGAGAAGGCGGACACCTCGCGGCCCGGCCACGTCGCGGCGCCGTTCCAGGGCGTGGTGACGGTCGTCGTGGCCGAGGGCGACAAGGTGGCCGCCGGCGACACCGTGGCGACCATCGAGGCGATGAAGATGGAGGCCTCGATCACCGCACCCGTGGGCGGCACCGTCGACCGGATCGCGCTCGCCGGCACCCAGGCCGTCGACGGCGGCGACCTGGTGCTCGTGCTGTCCTGAGCTCGGGATGACCGACCACGAGGGCACCCCGGTCGTCGCCGGGGTCGTCACGGGAGTGGTCGGCTTCAGCAGCGCCTTCGTGGTCGTGCTGGCCGGCCTGACGGCGGTCGGCGCGAGCCCGGCGCAGGCCGCGTCGGGGCTGCTCGTCGTCTGCGTGACGCCGGCCCTGGGCATGCTCTGGCTCGCGCTGAGGCACCGCACCCCGATCACGCTGGCGTGGTCGACGCCGGGCGCCGCCCTGCTGATCTCGACCGGCGTCGTGGCCGGCGGCTGGCCGGCCGCGGTCGGGGCGTTCGTCGTCGCGGGCGTGCTCATCGTCCTCACCGGCCTGGTGCCCGCCCTCGGCGACCTGATCGCGCGCATCCCGACCTCGCTCGCCCGGGCGATGCTCGCCGGCGTGCTCGTGCCGATCTGCCTGGAGCCGGTCACCGGGCTCGCGGACTCCCCCGAGTACGTCGCGCCGGTCGTCGTCGCCTGGCTGGTCATGCACCGCGTCTCGCGGCGCTGGGCGGTGCCGGTGTCGCTCGTCGTCGCCCTCGTCGTCGTGCTCGTCTCGGCCGGCTCGTCGGTCACGCCGGCCGATCTCGTCCCGTCGGTCGCCTGGACGACGCCCCACTGGAGCGTGCCCGCGGTGGTGAGCATCGCCGTGCCCCTCTACGTCGTGACGATGGCGTCGCAGAACGTGCCGGGCGTGGCGATCGCCGCGAGCTACGGGTGGGTCGTGCCGTGGCGCGAGTCGATGAGCGTGACCGGCATCGGCACGATCGTCGGTGCGCCGTTCGGCGGGCACGCCATCAACCTCGCGGCGATCACCGCCGCGATGACGGCAGGCCCGATGGCCGGACCCGACCGGAGCCGGCGGTGGATCGCGGCGGTGAGCGCGGCGGCGACGTACGTCGTGCTCGCGCTGTGCTGCGGCGCGCTGACCGCACTCGTGGCAGCGGCTCCGGGCGGCGTCATGCAGGCGGCGGCCGGCCTAGCCCTGCTCGGCACCCTCGCGTCGTCGCTGGCCGGCGCCCTCGCCGAGGAGGACGGCCGCGAGGCCGCGGCGGTGTGCTTCCTCGTCGCGGCGTCGGGCGTGACCGTGCTCGGCATCGGCGCCGCGTTCTGGGCCCTGGTCGCGGGCCTGGTGCTGCGCCCGCTCCTCGCGCGCGGGCTCAGCCGGGCGAGATCGTGAACGTCAGCCAGGTGGACCGCAGGCCGAGCACGGAGCGGAAGGTGTCACCGCTGACGGTCACCTGACCGCCGGTGCCGGCGAGCGTGATCGAGCCGACCCGGCCGCCCCACGTGCCGTTGCCGTCGCGCGAGGTGACGTCGATCCGGCTGAGGTCGCCGACCTTCGGCCACGCCTGCTCCAGGCGGGTGTCGGTGAGCACGACCTTCCACTCGTGGACCGGGTTGCCGGCCCAGCCGTCGTACGGGTCCTCGCGCGCGGCGAGGTAGGGCACCGAGCCGGCGGAGGTCCAGCCGCCGCTGCTCGACCCGAACTGCGTGAACGCCGGCTCGCCGTCGCTGGTCAGGATCTGGGTCCGGGTGTCCCGGATCGCCAGGCTGGCGGCGGGGTGCTCGGCAGCGACCCCGCCGTACACCTGGCACGAGGTGGTGTCGCAGATTGGGTACGCCGAGGACCGCGGGTGGGCGCGCTCGTACGCCGCGTAGGTGCGCGCGGCGACCGCCTGGGCGCGGACCGCCTCGGTGCTCCACGACGCCGGCATCTCGAGCGGGACGACGCCGCGCAGGTACTTCTCGAGCCGCAGCTCGTTGACGGTGGCGCGGGCGCCGCTGGAGGTCAGCGCGGTGCGCAGCCGACCGCGGTACGCGCGGTCACCCGACGGCGTCACCAGCGTGACCGGCCGGCCGGCGGCGAAGAACTCGCCGGTGCCCTGCAGGGTCGTGTACGGGTACCACTGGTCGGTCAGGTAGGAGACCTGGCCGACGCCGGACCTGCCGGTGACGACGCGCCACGCGGTGGCGCCGTTCTCGGGCAGGGGCGTGCGGCCGCGGACCTTGCTGTCGCGCAGCGTCAGGCCGCTGCGGGCGCGGACCACGAGGTCGCTCGGGGTCGAGTCGACGGTCAGCTGCACGGTCACCCGGCCGGCGGCGATACCCCACTGCGTGCCGGCGTAGTAGAACTCGGCGATCTGCTGGTAGGTCAGGCCCTGCCGGGCGGCGCCCTCGGCGCCGTACTGCGACATCCCGTGGCCGTGCCCGTAGCCCTGCCCGGTGATCGTGATCCGGGCCGCGGGGGTCACGTCCCAGGCGCTGGCCTCGCGCCGCTCGGCGGCACCCGCAGGCGCGGTCGGGACGATGGCGAGTGTGGCCGTCAGCGCGCCGATCAGCAGGCCGGCGCGCGCGGGCGCGGAGGTGCGACGCATGGGTTCCCCGTGGCTCGAAGTGACTCGTGGTGCGAATGTGACGACACATCGCACCACGGCCAGATCGGCCCCGTAATGTGAACCTGCGAACTACACTTATGTAATTTGCAGCAGGGTCGACCGCAGGCCCATCCAGTCCCGGAAGTCGTCGCCGGAGACCGTGTGGGTGGCGCCGGTGCCGGTCACCGTGAGCTCCAGGGCCCGGCCGCCGAAGGCGCCCCGGCCGTCGCGACCCGTGACCTCGATCGACACGAGGTCACCGATGTCGGGCCAGTTCCGGGTGATGTCGGAGGCGCTGAACGTCGTGGCCTCCGGGTCCTCGCCGGGCACGCCCTGGTCGAAGGTGTCCTCCTCCGCGCGGAGGTACGGGCGGCCGCCGTCCACGCTCCAGCCGCCGTTGCTCGCGGAGAACTGGGCGAAGGCCGGGCGGCCGTCGTACGTCACGACCTTGCGCGCCGTGGCCCTGATGGCCTGGTCGGAGAGCGAGTGCTCCTCGTCGACGCCGCCGTAGACCTGGCAGGCGTCGGTGTCGCACAGGTCGTAGGCGTCGTGCCTGTTGTCACGGCGCTCGAAGGCGGCGTACGTGCGGGCCGCGACCGCCTGGGAGCGCACGGCGTGGCGCGGCCACTCGGCCGGCACCTCCTGGGCGACGACGCCGCGCAGGTAGGCCTCGAGCGAGAGGACGTTGACGGTGTCGCGGCTGCTGCCGGAGTCGTTCATCGACGTCGAGCGCAGGCTGCCGCGGTACGACGCCCGGCCGCCCGGGGTATTCAGCTCGATCGGCTGGCCGCCCGCGGTGAACTCGGCGTCGCCGCGCGCGGTGCGCCAGCCGTGCCAGCCGCCGGTCTTGAACGAGACCTTCGAGCGGTGCCCTGCGGGCTGGATCTTCCAGGCCTTCACCTGCTTGCCGCGGACCTTCGCCGGCAGCCGCCAGGTGCGGCCGTTGCCGAGGGAGTGCAGCTTCAGGCCGGGCCGTGCGATCACGACCACGTCGCGGGACGTGTCGCCCGTGATCTGGATCCGGATCTTGCCGCCCGCGGTGCCCCACTTCGTGCCCGGGTAGTAGTGGCGCACGATCTCGCGCCAGCCCTGCCCGGCGTTGGCACGGTTGCGGGCGCCGTACTGCGAGAGGCCCTTGCCGTGGCCGTTGCCGACCGTCGTGATCGTGACGCTGTCGAGCTTGCGCCGGTCGGGCTTCGCCGGGTCGGCGGTGGCCGGTGCGGCGGTGGCGGCCAGGGCCACCGAGACGGACAGGGCGACGACTGCGCGCCGGATCGGCATCGAACCTCCCGAGGAAGCGGACGGAGCGGTCAGGCTAGCCGAGGGCCGCAAGCAGCCGCCTGAGTTCGGGTGCTCAGACGCGGTGCAGTCGACGCGCGGCTTCCGCGAGCGATCCACTCATCGACGGGTAGACCGTGAACGCCTGGGCCAGCTGGTCGGCCGTCAGCGACTCGGCGACCGCGATCGAGACGGGGTGGATCAGCTCGCTCGCCCGCGGTCCGACGACGACGCCGCCGACGATGCCGCCGGTGCCGGGCCGGCAGAGCAGCTTCACGAAGCCGTCGCGAACGCCCTGCATCTTCGCGCGCGGGTTGCCCGACAGCGGGAGGATCACGACCTCGGCGTGGATCTCCCCCGCGTCGACGGCCTGCTGCGACCAGCCGACGGTGGCGATCTCGGGCGCGGTGAAGACGTTCGACGAGACCTTCTTCAGGTCGAGCGGGTGCACGGCGTCGCCGAGGAAGTGCCACATCGCGATGCGGCCCTGCATGGCCGCGACGCTGGCGAGCATGAGCACGCCGGTGCAGTCGCCGGCGGCGTACACGCCCCGTGCGGAGGTGCGGGAGACCCGGTCGACGTTGACGAAGCCGCCGTCCTTGAGGATGACGCCGGCCTCCTCGAGGCCCATGTCGGCGGTGTTGGGCACCGAGCCGAGGGCGAGGATGCAGTGGGATCCCTGCACCGTCCGGCCGTCGGTGAGGGTCACCGTCACGACGTCGCCGTCGCGGGAGACCGACTCCATGCGCGACTTCGACAGCACGTTCATGCCGCGGCGGGTGAGCACGTCCTCGAGCACCTTGGCGGCGTCGGCGTCCTCCCCGGGCAGTACGCGGTCGCGGCTGGAGACCAGCGTGACCGGGATGCCGAGGTTGAGGTAGGCGCTGGCGAACTCGGCGCCGGTGACGCCGGAGCCCACGACGATGAGCTCGGTCGGCGTCTCGGTCAGGTCGTAGACCTGCTCCCAGGTGAGGATCCGCTCGCCGTCGGGCTGGGCGCCCGGCAAGGTGCGCGGCGCGGCCCCGGTCGCGATGAGCACGGCGTCGGCGCGCAGCATCTGCTCGGTGCCGTCGTCGAGCTGCGCGACGACGCGGTCGGGCCCGGCCAGGCTGCCGCGCCCCTTGACGACGGTGACGCCGTCGCGGGTGAGCCGGCGCTCGATGTCGGCGGACTGGTCGGCCGCGAGCTGCTTGACCCGGGTGTTGACCCGGGCCAGGTCGACCCGGATCGACGTGGCCGCGTCGCCCTCGGCGTCGTGGAAGTTCACGCCGAGCTCGGCCGCCTCGCCGAGCTCGCTCATCACCTCGGCCGTGGCGATGAGCGTCTTGCTCGGCACGCAGTCGGTGAGGACCGCCGAGCCGCCCAGGCCGTCGGTGTCGACGATCGTGACCTCGGCGCCGAGCTGCGCGGCCACGTGAGCGGCCTCGTAGCCTCCGGGGCCGCCCCCGATGATGACGACGCGTTCGCTGCTCATCAGAGGTTGATCATGTGGCCGGCGATGCCCTCGACGGCCTCCTTCATCGCCTCCGACAGCGTCGGGTGGGCGAAGATGTTGCGCGCGACCTCGTCGGCGGTGAGGTCCCACTGCTGGGCCAGGGTGAGTGCCGGCAGCAGCTCCGTGACCTCGGGGCCGATCATGTGGGCTCCGACGATCTCGTTGTACTCCGCGTCCGCGACGATCTTCACGAACCCGACGCCCTCGGCCATGCCGCGGGCCTTGCCGTTGGCGGAGAACGGGAACGTCGCCACCTTCACGTCGTACCCCTTCTCCTTGGCCTGGGCCTCGGAGTAGCCGAACGACGCGATCTGCGGCTGGCAGAACGTCGCGCGCGGGATCATGTCGAAGTTGATCTCGACGGTCTCGGCGCCGGCGATGGTCTCGGCCGCGACGACGCCCATGGCCTCGGCGGTGTGGGCGAGCATGAGCTTGCCGGTGACGTCGCCGATCGCGTAGATGTTCGGCACGTTGGTGCGGCCGCGGGCGTCGACGCCGATCGCGCCGCGGTCGGTGAGCTGGACGCCGGCGTTCTCGAGGCCGTAGCCCTCGACCCGCGGGGCGAAGCCGAAGGCCGCGAGCATGCGGTCGGCCTCGAGCACCTGCTGCGAGTCGTTCTTGAGGTCGGTGACCGTGACCCGGACGCCGCTACCGGTGTCCTCGACCTGGTCGACCCGGGTCGAGAGCAGCACCTTCACGCCGAGCTTCTTGTACTGCTTGAGCAGCTCCTTGGAGACGTCGGCGTCCTCGGTCGGGACCATCCGGTCGAGGAACTCGACGATGGTGACGTCGACGCCGAAGTTCGTGAGCACGTAGGCGAACTCGACGCCGATCGCGCCGGAGCCGCCGATGATGACGCTGCTCGGGAGGTTGCTGTCGAGGATCTGCTCCTCGTAGGTCACGACGTTCTCGCTCGCGCTCATGCCCGGCAGCATCCGGACCTTCGCGCCGGTCGCGACGATGAGGTTGTCGAACGTGTAGGACGTCTTGTTGCCGTCCTTGTCGACCTCGACCTCGTTGGCGCCCTTGATGGTGCCCCAGCCGTCGATCTCGGTGATCTTGTTCTTCTTCATCAGGTAGTGCACGCCCTTGGCGCTGGCCTCGGCGACGCCGCGGCTGCGCTTGTGCGTGATGCCGAAGTCCATGCTCGCGTCGCCACTGATCCCGAAGGTGTCCTTCTCCTTCGTGATGATGTGGGCGATCTCCGCGTTGCGCAGCAGCGCCTTCGACGGGATGCAGCCGACGTTGAGGCAGACACCTCCCCAGTACTTCTCCTCGATGACGGCGACGGACTGGCCGAGCTGGGCGGCGCGGATCGCGGCGACGTACCCACCGGGTCCGGCGCCGAGGACGAGGGTGTCGAAGTGGGTGCTCACGGCCGCCAGCCTACTGACGTGAGGCAGGCCACCCTCAATCGCTCCACTAGTCTGCAGCCGTGACGCTCTACGCCGCCTACGGGACGAACCTCGATCCCGCACGGATGGGCGAGCGCTGCCCCCACTCCCCGCTGTCGACCGTCGGCTGGCTGCAGGGATGGCGGCTCACGTTCGGCGGCGAGGAGCACGGCTGGGACGGCGCGCTCTCCACCCTGGTCGAGGACCCGCTCGAGCAGGTCTTCGTCGCCGTCTACGACGTCACCCGCGAGGACGAGGCGGACCTCGACGGCTGGGAGGCCGCGGACCTGGGCCTCTACCGGAAGATGAAGGTGCGCGTCGCCACGATGACCGGGTCGGTCGTCGCCTGGACCTACGTCCTCGACGCCTACGAGGGCGGGCTGCCGTCCGCGTCGTACCTCGGCGTCCTCGCCGACGCCGCCGAGGCCGCCGACGCCCCCGCCGACTACGTCGCCGCCCTCCGCAACCGCCCCTGCCGCTCGACCGGGTTGTAGGGCTACGCCGCAGGCGGCACCGTGTGGCAGACCGCCTCGACGTTGTTGCCGTCGGGGTCGCGCACGAAGGCGCCGAAGTAGTGGTCGTGGTACTCCGGCCAGTGGCGCGGCTCGTGGAGCACCTCGGCGCCGAGCGAGACGGCGGCGTCGAAGAACGCGCGTACGGCGTCGGCGCTCTCGGCCTGGAAGGCGACGTGGATCTCGCGGTTGGGGCCGGAGGCCGGGCCCTCGGGCGGCTGGCGGCCGATCCAGAAGTCCGGTTTGTCCGCGCCGTACCCGATCGCGACCTCGTAGTCGAGGATCCGCCGGAACCCGAGCGTGCCGAGGACCCGGTCGTAGAAGGCCGCAGCGGCCTCGAGGTCGGAGCAGTTGATGCCGAGGTGGTCGATCATGACGTCATCGTGCCGGATTCCGACCCCGCGCGGGGTCGCCATTAGAGTCGCCCGCGTGACCCACGCTGCTGCACCCGAGTCCCCCTACGACCTCGCCGGCGAGGCCGCCCTGCGCCTCGCCGAGCTGACCGGCGTCGAGCGCCACGACGTGGCACTCGTGCTGGGCTCGGGCTGGCTGCCGGCCGTCGACGCGCTCGGCGAGGCCACCGCCGAGATCGCCACCACGGACCTGCCCGGGTTCGGCGCGGCCGCCGTCGCCGGGCACTCCGGCAAGATCCGGTCGATCCGCGCCGGCGACAAGAACCTGCTGGTATTCCTGAGCCGCACGCACTTCTACGAGGGCAAGGGCGTCGAGGCCGTCGTGCACGGCGTGCGTACGGCGGCGCGGGCCGGGTGCCGCGCGATCGTGCTCACCAACGGCTGCGGTGGTCTCAAGGAGACGTGGACGCCGGGCACCCCGGTGCTGATCTCCGACCACATCAACCTCACCGGCCGGAGCCCCATCGTCGGCGCGACGTTCGTCGACCTCACCGACCTCTACAGCTCGCGGCTGCGCGCGCTGTGCCGCGAGGTGGACCCGAGCCTCGACGAGGGCGTCTACGTCCAGTTCCCCGGCCCCCACTACGAGACCCCGGCCGAGGTCCGGATGGCCGGCGTCCTCGGCGGCCACCTGGTCGGCATGAGCACCACCCTCGAGGCCATCGCCGCCCGCGAGGCCGGCATGGAGGTGCTCGGCATCAGCCTGGTCACCAACCTCGCCGCCGGCATCAGCGACCAGCCGCTCAACCACGAGGAGGTCCTCGAGGCCGGTCGGGCCGCCGCGTCGCGGATGGGCGACCTGCTCGGACGGGTCGTCCCGCGCATCTGATGACCGACGTGCGACTGTCGACCGCCATGCGGGAGGGCTCCGCCGCGGAGCACCAAGCGGCGGAGGACTCGACGTTCATGTCCGAGCTGCTCGCCGGCCGCGTGAGCGAGCATGGGTACGCCGACTACCTGCTCCGCCTGCGCGGCGTCTACGCGACGATGGAGGAGCAGGTCCGCACGCACCGCGACGACCCGGCCGTCGCCGCCGTGCACGACACCGCCCTCGAGCGGCTCGACGCGATCGACGCCGACCTCGACCACTGGGCCCCCGAGCGTCCGCGCACGGTCGACTCCCCCGCCGCGGACGCCTACCGGCAGCGGCTCGCCGCGGCCGCCGCCGAGTGGCCCGCGCTGCTCGTCGCCCACCACTACACGCGCTACCTCGGCGACCTCTCCGGCGGCCAGGCCATCGGGCGGATCCTCGACCGCACCTTCGAGCTCGACGGCAGCGGGATCGCCTTCTACGACTTCCCCGACATCGCCAAGCCGAAGGTCTACAAGGACGGGTACCGCGCCCGCCTCGACGGGCTCGGCATGGACGCCGCACAGCAGAGCCTGATCGTCGCCGAGGTCAAGCACGCCTTCCGCCTCAACCAGGACCTGTTCGCCGAGCTGGGCGAGAACCTCGAGGCGTACGCTCCCTGAGCGTGAAGGTCCTCGTCACCGGAGCCGCCGGCAACATCGGCCGGGTCGTCACCGCCGGCCTGACCACCCGCGGCCACGACGTCGTCGGGCTCGATCGGCGTCCCGTCCCCGACGGGTGGGACGGCACCTGGCACACGCTCGACTGCGCCGACCCCGACGCAGTCGGCGCCGCGTTCGCGCAGGAGCGGCTCGACGCCGTCGTCCACCTGGCCGGCTACGCGGGCTCGAGCGACCTCGGCACCGCGCTCACCTCGCACACCGTCACGACCGCCGCGCTCCTCGACGCGATGGTCGAGCACGACGTACGACGCATCGTCTACGCCTCCTCCAACCACGCCGTGGGCCTGACGCCACGCCACGACGTCGTCGACGCGGACACGCGGCCGCGCCCCGACTCCTTCTACGGCGTCGCGAAGGTCGCGGCCGAGACGCTGCTGAGCCTGTACGCCGACCGCCACGGGATCGACGCGATCGCGTGCCGGATCGGCTCCTTCCGCGAGCGGCCCGAGACGCAGCGCCACCTGGCCACCTGGCTCTCCCCCGACGACTGCGTGCGGATGGTCGAGGCCGCGCTCACCGCGGCCACGCCCGGCTTCGCGATCGTCTACGGCATCTCGGTCAACACGCGCGGCTGGTGGGACCTGGCGCCCGGCCGCGCGCTCGGCTTCGAGCCGCAGGACGACGCCGAGTCGTTCGCCACCGCGATCGCGGGGCGGCCGGGCGACGACGAGGAGGCGGCGTACGTCGGCGGCAGCTGGGCCACCACCGCCCTCCGCCCGGCCTTCGACCGACGCGCCGACTGACTCCTCGGCCGACTGTCGGCGGCGGCGCCTACGGTGACGGGCATGGTCACCTGGAACCTCACCATCGACGCCAACGACCCCGAACGGCTCGCCCAGTTCTGGGCGCCGCTCCTCGGCTACGAGCCGCAGCCGCCGCCCGCGGGCCATGGGTCCTGGCGCGACTGGTACCTCTCGGTCGGGGTGCCCGAGGAGGAGCTCGCCGACATCGGGCCCGACTACTGCGACCGCCTCCACGACCCGACGGGCGAGGGCCCGACGATCTGGTTCCAGATCGTGCCGGAGGGCAAGACCGTCACCAAGAACCGTCTGCACCTCGACGTCTACCCCGCTGGCCCCGACCGGACGCGACCCCCGACGGAGGAGCGCAAGCGCGCCGTCCAGGAGACCATCGACCGGGTGGTCCAGCAGGGCGCGACCGTGCTGCGCACCACCATCGACGACAACTCGTACTCCGCCGTGATGCAGGACCCGGAGGGCAACGAGTTCTGCATCAGCTGACCGGCGCCGGCGGCTAGGGTGCGCGACGTGACGCAGCCCCGCACCCGCGCCGTGCTCGGCGCCTACGCCGCCGTCGGCATCGTCCAGGTGACCGCGGTCGGCGTCGACGCCGACGTGCTGGCCGGAGCCCTGCAGGTGCTGCTGATGCCGGTTCTGGCGGGGGCGCTGCTGGTCGAACGGCCCGCCGAGCGTTCCCGGCTGGTGCGCCTGACGGCGGCGGCGCTCGGCGCCTCGTGGCTGGGCGACTCCGCGCCGCGCCTCCTCGACGGCGACGCCGCGTTCATCGTGATGGTCGCGTTCTTCCTCGTCGCGCAGGGTTGCTACATCGCGGCGTTCCGCCCGTACCGCGACGAGAGCATCCTGCGCGGGCGGCCGGGATGGCTCGCGGCGTACGTCGTCGTGACGCTCGCCCTGGTCGGCGCCTGCCTGCCGGAGGCGGGCGGCCTCGCCCCCGCCGTCGTGGTCTACGGCGCGGCGCTCGGCACGATGGCCGTGCTCGCGACCGGCGTGCACCCGCTGGCCTGGGTCGGCGGTGCGTTCTTCCTGGTCTCCGACGGACTGATCGCGATCGAGGCGTTCTCGAGCCTGGAGCTGCCTGCCCACAGCGTGTGGGTGATGGCGACGTACGTCGTCGCACAGGGGCTCCTCGTGCTGGGCGTGATCAGGCGAGACGAGCGCGAAGTCCCTCGCGGCAGCCCCGCATCATCCGCTCGTGGTTCCAGCGCAGCAGCGGACCCATCGGGTGCGACGCAGCCGCCAGCCACCCCCGCACGCTGACCTCCTGGTCGAAGTCCAGACGCGTGCCCCGCGCCAGGGGCGTGAGCGCGAAGCACACCGACCCGGTGAGGTCGCCCGAGACGCCGACCTCGAGCCGGTCGCCTGCGCGCGAGACGGCGTGCAGCACCAGGTCGAGCGTGTACGGCAGCACCGAACGGCAGAGCACGCGCGCGTCGTCGGGCCCCAGCGACGCGACGGCCACGACCTGCGGCCACCACGAGGGGTAGTGCTCGAGGTCGACGAGCACGGCGTGCACCTCCTCCGGCGACGCGGCGATCTCCCAGCTGTCCCGGAAGCGGAAGGTGGCTCTCACCCTCGTATGGTGCCTTCCATGACCGACGACCTCCTCGCCGCCGCTCGGGCCTGGGCCGCCGACGATCCCGACCCGCAGACCCGTGCCGAGCTCGAGGCGGTGCTCGCCGACGTCGAGGCCGGCGGGGACGCCGCCGACCTGGCCGACCGCTTCGACGGCACGCTCGAGTTCGGCACCGCGGGGCTCCGCGGCGAGCTCGGCGCCGGACCCAACCGGATGAACCGCGTCGTCGTGACCCGGGCCGCGGCCGGGCTGGCCGCCTACCTGCGCGACACGGGGCACTCGCACGGCTCCGTCGTGATCGGGTACGACGCGCGGCACAACTCCGACGTCTTCGCGCGCGACACCGCGGAGGTGATGACGGGCGCGGGCTTCACGGCGTACGTCCTCCCTCGTCCGCTGCCCACGCCGGTCCTCGCGTTCGCGATCCGCGAGCTCGGCTGCGCCGCGGGCGTCATGGTCACGGCGAGCCACAACCCGCCGCGCGACAACGGCTACAAGGTCTACCTCGGCGACGGCAGCCAGATCGTGCCGCCCGCCGACACCGGGATCGCCGAGCGGATCGCCGCCGTCGGTCGCGTCGCTGACGTTCCGCGTGGCAACGCCGGCATCGTGCTCGGCGAGGAGATCGTCGACAGCTACCTCGACACGACAGCCGCGCTCGCCGACGACGGGCCACGCGACCTCGACATCGTCTACACGCCGCTGCACGGCGTCGGGGGCACGACGGTCGAGCGGGTCCTGGAGGCCGCGGGCTTCAGCGCGCCGGCGGTGGTCGAGCAGCAGGAGCACCCCGACCCGGAGTTCCCGACCGTGGCCTTCCCCAACCCGGAGGAGGCCGGGGCGATGGACCTCGCGATGGCGCTCGCCGAGCGCCGCGGCGCCGACCTGATCGTCGCCAACGACCCCGACGCCGACCGCTGCGCGGCCGCGGTGCCGGGGCCGCACGGCTGGCGGATGCTCCACGGCGACGAGGTCGGCGCGCTCCTGGCGCACGCGCTGCTGCAGAAGGGCAAGCACGGCACCTACGCGTGCAGCATCGTCTCGTCCAGCCTGCTCGGGAAGCTCGCCGCCGCGGCAGGCCGGCCGTACGCCGAGACCCTGACCGGCTTCAAGTGGATCAGCAGGGTCGAGGGCCTGGCGTTCGGCTACGAGGAGGCGCTCGGCTACTGCGTCGACCCCGAGCACGTGAAGGACAAGGACGGCGTCTCCGCGCTGCTGCTGCTCTGCGAGCTCGCCGCCGGCGCGAAGGCCGCCGGACGCACGCTCGTCGACCTCCTCGACGACATCGCGCTCGCCCACGGCCTGCACGCGACCGACCAGCTCTCGGTGCGGGTCACCGACCTCGACGAGATCGCGGCCGCCATGTCCCGCCTCCGCAAGCACCCCCCGACCGAGCTCGGCGGCCTCGCGGTCGAGCGCATCGACGACCTCATCGAGGGCAGCGCCGACCTGCCGCCGACCGACGGGCTGCGCTACCGGCTCGCCGACGGCGCGCGCGTCATCGTGCGCCCGAGCGGCACCGAGCCCAAGCTCAAGTGCTACCTCGAGGTGGTCGTGCCGGTCGACCCGGAGGACGGGGTCGACGCCGCCCGGATCGCCGCCGCCGGCCGCCTCGACGCTCTGCGCGCCGGCATCAAGGCCGCCGCCGGGATCTGACCATCGCGCTCAGTGCACGAACAGCCAGACCACGAACGCCACCACCAGGAGAGCGGCGGCGGTGAGCTCGGGGACGGCCCAGGTGCGGCGCACGTCGGCCGCCAGGGCCTGTTGCTCGGGTGAGCCCTGGCGGATGCCGGCGCTCTCGCGGGCGGCCCCGGCCAGGTGGGTGATCCGCGACTCGGCGAACGCCTGCTGGAAGCGGGTCTCGGGCGGGGCGGCGGACTGCGGGTCCGGTGCCTCCTCGGCCGCGGCCCGGATGCGGGCGCGGCCCTTGGTGAGCTGGCGCAGCGAGTAGCCGACGACCGGCGAGATCAGCTTGCGCTCGCCCACGACGACCGTCAGCACCTGCGTGACGACCACCCGGTCGATGGCAGCGAGCGGCACCCGGTCGGTGTGGAACATGCCCCGCATGACGAGGTCGCGCCGGGTCGCCCAGAGCGCCGGGCGCAGCAGCGCGGCCCACACCAGCACACCCCCGAGGAGGGCGGCGATCGCGATGCCGAGCGGCGTGCCGCCGTCCCAGGCGTAGACCGCGAGGACGAGCACGACGCCCGCGAGAAGCAGCCCGAGGAAGCCGCTGAGGCGCCCGCTGGTGGGCTGGAAGCGCTCGACGACCGCGTCGTCGTCCTGCTCGGTCATCGCCTGCTCTTCCCGGTTGTGTCGCTGGGCTCGGCCAACCCTATGCTGGGTCGGTGAGCGGTACTTCCACCATCCCCGACCCAGGTCTCGAGGACGCGACTCGGTCGGAGGCCTCGCTGCGGCGGTTCCTGCACGGACTGCCCGGCGTCGACCAGGTCGGCGCCGAGGCCCGCGCGGCCGGCCTCGGGACGCGTTCGATCAAGACCAGCGCGAAGGAGTTCGCGCTCGACCTCGCGATCCGCATGGTCGACCTGACCACGCTGGAGGGCCAGGACACGCCCGGCAAGGTGCGCGCGCTGGCGTCGAAGGCGATGCGCCCCGACCCGGCCGACCCGACCTGCCCGTCCGTCGCGGCCGTCTGCGTCTACCCCGACATGGTCGCGACCGTGAAGGACACCCTGGGCGACTCCGGCGTCCACGTCGCCGCGGTCGCGACGGCGTTCCCCAGCGGGCGCGCCGCGCTCGACATCAAGCTGGCCGACACCCGCGACGCGGTCGAGGCGGGGGCCGACGAGATCGACATGGTCATCGACCGCGGCGCCTTCCTGTCCGGCCGCTACCAGCAGGTCTTCGACGAGATCGTCGCGACCAAGCAGGCCTGCGCGCGGCCCGACGGCAACGACGCGCACCTGAAGGTCATCTTCGAGACCGGCGAGCTCCAGACCTACGACAACGTACGCCGGGCGAGCTGGCTCGCCATGATGGCCGGCGCCGACTTCATCAAGACCTCCACGGGCAAGGTGCAGCCGGCCGCGACGCTGCCGGTCACGATGATCATGCTCGAGGCGGTCCGCGACTACCGCGAGCAGACCGGCACCATGATCGGCGTGAAGCCCGCGGGCGGCATCCGCACGGCCAAGGACGCCATCAAGTACCTCGTGATGGTCAACGAGGTCGCCGGCCCGGACTGGCTCGACCCCGACTGGTTCCGCTTCGGCGCCTCCACGCTGCTCAACGACCTGCTGATGCAGCGCACCAAGATGAGGACCGGCCGCTACAGCGGCCCCGACTACTTCACGCTGGACTGATCCCTGATGAGCGCATTCGAGTACGCACCCGCTCCCGAGTCCCGGAGCATCGTCGACATCAAGCCGTCGTACGGCCTCTTCATCAACGGCGAGTTCGTCGACGGCCACGGCAAGAGCTTCAAGACGATCAGCCCGGCGACCGAGGAGGTCCTGGCCGAGGTCGCCGAGGCCGACGAGTCCGACGTCGACACGGCCGTGAAGGCCGCCCGCAAGGCCTACGAGAAGGTCTGGGGGCCGATGCCGGGCCGCGAGCGCGCCAAGTACCTCTACCGGATCGCCCGCATCATCCAGGAGCGCAGCCGCGAGCTGGCCGTGCTGGAGTCGCTCGACAACGGCAAGCCGATCAAGGAGTCGCGCGACGTCGACGTCCCGACCGTCGCCGCGCACTTCTTCTACTACGCCGGCTGGGCCGACAAGCTCGAGTACGCCGGGCGCGGGGCCGACCCGCAGCCGCTGGGTGTCGCCGGCCAGGTGATCCCGTGGAACTTCCCGCTGCTGATGCTGGCGTGGAAGATCGCCCCGGCCCTCGCCTGCGGCAACACGGTCGTCCTCAAGCCGGCCGAGACCACGCCGCTGACCGCGCTGCTCTTCGCCGAGATCTGCCAGCAGGCCGACCTCCCGCCGGGCGTCGTCAACATCATCACCGGTGCGGGTGCGACCGGCCAGGCGCTGGTCGGCCACGCGGGCGTCGACAAGGTCGCCTTCACCGGCTCCACCGACGTCGGCAAGGCGATCGCCCGCGCGGTCGCCGGCACCGACAAGAAGGTGACGCTCGAGCTCGGCGGCAAGGCCGCCAACGTCGTCTTCGACGACGCGCCGCTCGACCAGGCCGTCGAGGGCATCGTCAACGGCATCTTCTTCAACCAGGGCCACGTCTGCTGCGCCGGCTCCCGCCTGCTCGTCCAGGAGTCGGTCGCCGACGAGCTGCTCGCCAAGCTCAAGCGCCGGATGTCCACGCTGCGCGTGGGCGACCCGCTGGACAAGAACACCGACATCGGCGCCATCAACTCCGCCGAGCAGCTCGCAAAGATCCGTGAGCTGTCGGAGATCGGCGAGTCCGAGGGCGCCGGCCGCTGGTCCCCCGCCTGCGACCTGCCGACCACCGGCTTCTGGTTCCCGCCGACGCTGTTCACCGGCGTCTCGCAGGCCCACCGGATCGCCCGCGAGGAGATCTTCGGACCGGTGCTGTCGGTGCTGACCTTCCGCACGCCGTCCGAGGCCGTCGAGAAGGCGAACAACACGCCGTACGGCCTCTCGGCCGGCGTCTGGACCGAGAAGGGCTCCCTGATCCTGTCCATGGCCAACCAGCTGCGCGCCGGGGTCGTCTGGGCCAACACGTTCAACAAGTTCGACCCGACGAGCCCCTTCGGCGGGTTCAAGGAGTCGGGCTACGGCCGCGAGGGTGGCCGGCACGGTCTGGAGGCCTACCTGCGATGAGCCGCATCGACGTCCGCAAGACCTACAAGCTCTACATCGGCGGCGCGTTCCCGCGCTCGGAGTCCGGGCACTCCTACGAGGTCGCCGACAGCAAGGGGAAGTTCGTGGCCAACGCCTCCCTCGCCTCCCGCAAGGACGCGCGCGACGCCGTCGTGGCCGCG
The DNA here is from genome assembly GCF_042666375.1 of Nocardioides sp. GCM10030259. NCBI lineage: Bacteria > Bacillati > Actinomycetota > Actinomycetes > Propionibacteriales > Nocardioidaceae > Nocardioides > Nocardioides sp. GCM10030259. The sequence continues at coordinate 60,214 of NZ_JBHTDF010000016.1, forward strand.
CGCAAGGCGTACGTCGGCTGGTCCGGCCGCACGGCGTACAACCGCGCGCAGATCCTCTACCGGATCGCCGAGGTGATGGAGGACCGGCGCCCGCAGTTCGTGCAGGCCGTCGTCCAGTCCGAGGGCCTCGCCGCCGGCAAGGCCGACAAGGTCGTCGACGAGGCCATCGACCGGCTGGTCTGGTACGCCGGCTGGGCCGACAAGATCACGCAGGTCGTCGGCAACGCCAACCCGGTGGCCGGCCCGTTCTTCAACCTGTCGACGCCCGAGCCGACCGGTGTCGTCGGGGTGCTCGCGCCGCAGCACTCCTCGCTGCTCGGCCTGGTCAGCGTCGTCGCGCCGGCCATCGTCACCGGCAACACCGTCGTCGTCGTGTCGTCGTACGAGCGCCCGCTCCCGGCGGTCACGTTCTCCGAGGTGCTCGCGACCTCCGACGTGCCCGGCGGCGTGGTCAACATCCTCACCGGCTCGGCGGCGACGATCGCTCCGTGGCTGGCGGCGCACATGGACGTCAACGCCATCGACCTCACCGGCATCGCGGGCGAGACCACGCTGGCCACCGAGCTCGAGGTCGCGGCGGCCGACAACCTCAAGCGGGTACGCCGCGCGCCGGCCGCAGAGCCGGACTGGTCGCTCGACCCCGGTCTCGAGCCGATCACGGCGTTCCTCGAGATCAAGACCGTCTGGCACCCGATCGGGGTCTAGGTGCCTTGGCTGCCCGTGTGATCGTCCTTGCCGGCCCCTCGGGGGCAGGCAAGTCCCGCCTCGCCGAGCGGATCGGCCTCCCGGTGCTCCGGCTCGACGACTTCTACAAGAGCGCCGGCGACCCCACCCTCCCGCTCATCACCGAGGGCGCGAACTCCGGCATCGTCGACTGGGACGACCCGGAGTCGTGGCTGCTCGACGACGCGATGGCCGCGCTCGACCAGCTCTGCCGGACCGGACGTGCCGAGGTCCCGATCTACGACATCCCCCGCAACGGCCGCTGCGGCTGGCAGACGCTGGACCTCGGCGGCCACGACCTGTTCGTGGCCGAGGGGATCTTCGCGCAGGAGGTGGTCCGCCCCTGCGACGACATCGGGCTGCTGGCCGCGGCGTACTGCGTGCGCCAGCACCCGATGGTGACCTTCTGGCGGCGGCTGACCCGCGACCTGCGCGAGCGCCGCAAGCCCCCGCTCGTGCTGGTGCGCCGCGGCCTCGCGCTGCTGCGCGACCAGCGGCGGGTCGTGGCGCACGCGGTGGAGCGCGGCTGTCGCCCGGTGACGCCCGACGTCGCCTTCGCCGAGCTCAGCAGACTGCGGGAACGGGACGCCTCGCGATGACCACCTGGCCACGGCAGCCCGACAACCGCACCTGCGGTCCGTCGTGCGTCGTGGTGGCGGAGGGGCTGCCGGGGCCGTGGCCGAACTTCGAGCGGGACGTGCTCGCGATGCACCGCCGGCTCAACCGCGTGTGGCCCCGAGCGCTCGGGATGACGCCGTGGGCGATCGCCGGGCGACTCGGCGGGCGCGTGCGTCGCTACCGGCGTGCGCAGGTCCTCGCCGCGCTGCCCCGGCCGGTGCCGGTCTACCTCGGCAGCCGGTGGCTGCCCCGCCACGTCGTCCTGGTCCTCGACGAGCGCGACGGGGAGCCGCTGGTCTACGACCCGGCGCGCGGGGTGCTCGCACCCATCAGCACGTCGGGCTGGAAGCACCGCTGGTTCGCGGTGCTGCCGCGCTGAGCGGCGTCAGGCGAGCGCCTTCGCCTTGAGCGACTCGTACTCCGCCTGGTCGATGGTGCCGGCGTCGAGCAGCGCCTTCGCCCGGGCGATCTCGTCGGACGGCGAGCCCGATCCCGCGGAGACCGAGCGGATGTAGGCGTCGGTGTCGGCCTGGGCTGCGCGCGCGTACTGGATGTTGCGCTCGGTCATGTCCTTGCCCCGGGCGATCAGGTACACCAGCGAGGTGATCAGCGGGAAGATGATCAGGAAGAACACCCACACCGCCTTCATCCAGCCGCTGGTGCTCTTGTCGCGGAACAGGTCCGTGAGGATCTGGAACAGCACGACCAGGTAGGCCATGAGCAGGAAGAAGGAGATGGTGAACCAGAAGAAGTCCCAGAAGCTGTCCACAGCTGTCCTCTCTCACGTGCGTCGCTGCCGAGGTCTGATCCCGGCGTCGCGCCGACGCTAGACCTGGCGGGACGGTGGGGGGCTCACCTGTTCCGGGTGACTGCGGTCGACAGCAGTCGCTGCCCGAGGAGCGGGCAGACCAGCACCGTCAGCGCGCCACCGGCGACCAGGACGGACGCGTTGGTCGTCGTCATCTGCCCGGCGTTGACCGCCACCGAGGTGACGGCGACGATGATGGGCAGGCCGGTCGCGGCGAAGAGCGCCATGGCCGTGCTCTCGCGACCCGTGAACACCGGTCGGCCGTCCTCGCGCTGCGTGCGGGTCGCCACCAGGACGCCGCCGCCGCGCACGAGCAGGATCAGCGCCACGAAGGCGACCAGCGCGACCGGCTCCTCGGCGACCGCCTGCGGGTCGATCGCCATGCCGGACGTGATGAAGAAGACCGGGATCAGCAACCCGAAGGCCAGCCCCTCCAGCTTGTGCTCCAGGCTCTGGTGCCCCTCCGGCAGCAGCCCGCGCAGCACGAAGCCGGCGGCGAACGCCCCGAGCACGACGTCGAGGTCGAACAGCTCGGCGGCCGCGCCGAGCGTGACCAGCAGCAGCACCACCAGCCGCACCTGGGTCTGCCCGGACGACTCGGCCCCACGGCGTACGGCGGCGAGCAGGGCCGAGCCCTCCCGGCTGATCCGCGCCGAGAACCTGTGCAGCACGATCGCGAGCGCGAAGAACGCGCCGAGGATCAGCGAGGACGCCACCAGCCCACGGCTGCCGAGAAGCAGGGACATCGCCACGACGGGGGCGAGCTCCCCGTAGGCGCCGTGGTTCATCAGCGTCCGGCCGAAGCGGGTGCCGAGCAGGCCGCCGTCCTTGAGGATGGGGAGCAGCGTGCCGAGCGCGGTCGAGGTGAGGGCGATCGCGACCGCGACCTCCGCGTGGACGGCCTCGGTCAGGCCGACCAGGAAGATCAGGAGCAGCGCGACCGCGAAGCACCCCAGCCACGTGACGAGTGCGCGCCGGCCGCCCCTGCCGACCAGCTCCCCGAGCTGGATCTCGTAGCCGGCTAGCAGGAAGAGCATCCCGAGACCGAGCTCGCGCAGCATCGTGACGCCCTCGCCGGCGACGGCGAGCTCGAGCACGTTCGGTCCGATCAGCACGCCGAGCACGAGCAGCAGCACGACCTCGGGCACCCGGCCGCGGAGCAGCAGCCCGGCCAGCAGTGGAGCGAGCACGGCGCAGAGTGCGATCCAGAAGAGCGACTCGGCCGCGCCCGGCATCACGACGTCCAGACGATGAGGACCAGCACCAGCCACGCGGCGGCGACGCCGAGAGCCAGCAGCAGCACGGCCCGCGCGAGGAGGAGCCAGGTCCGGCCCGCACCCTCGACAGTCTGCTCCGTTGCGGCCACGTCGACCCGATGGGGCTGCTCGGGGTCGTAGGCGACGTCGAGCTGCTCGCCCACCCGCGGTGGCGGCGCCGGCACCGCCGTCAGCGTCTGCACCTCGACCGGCTCGGCCGCGCCGGCGGGCACGAAGCGGACGCGCGGGAAGTAGTGGGTGTCGGGACTGGTCCCCAGGCTGAGGTCCTTGGCCTCGAGCCCGACGACGGTGGCCCGGGCCGACACGGCGCGGCCGCGGAACCGCTCGGCGCTGCGGCGTACCGCCCGGCCCTTGAGGACCAGCACGGCCGCGACCACCAGCAGCACGGCGGCGGTGCCGAGCAGCAGGGCGGTCGGGACCTCGTGGATCCTCACGCGACCGGCTCCTCCCGCAGGGCGGCGTACGCCGGCTTGATGTGGTCCTGGATCAGCGCGAACCGCTCGTCGAACGGCAGGAACGACGACTTCATCGCGTTGACGGTGAACCACTCGAGGTCGCGCAGGCCGTAGCCGAAGGCCTCGACGAGCGACCACATCTCGTGCGTCATCGAGGTCTTGCTCATCAACCGGTTGTCGGTGTTGACCGTGACCCGGAACCGCAGCTTCTTCAGCAGCCCGATCGGGTGCTCGGCGATCGACGCCGCCGCGCCCGTCTGCACGTTGGACCACGGGCACATCTCCAGCGGGATGCGCTTGTCGCGGACGTACGCAGCGAGCCGGCCGAGCTCCACCGATCCGTCGTCGCCGACGGTGATGTCGTCGATGATGCGTACGCCGTGGCCGAGGCGGTCCGCCCCGCACCACTGGATGGCCTGCCAGATCGACGGGAGCCCGAACGCCTCGCCAGCGTGGATCGTGAAGTGGGAGTTCTCCCGCTGGAGGTACTCGAACGCGTCGAGGTGCCGGGTGGGCGGGTAGCCCGCCTCCGCGCCGGCGATGTCGAAGCCCGCGACACCCCGGTCGCGCCACGCCACGGCGAGCTCGGCGATCTCCATCGACCGGGCCTGGTGCCGCATCGCGGTGAGCAGCTGGCGGACCAGGATCCGCCCGCCGGCCGACGTCACGGCGGCGACGCCCTGGTCGAAGCCGGTCTGCACGGCCTCGACGACCTCGTCGAGCGTCAGGCCGGTGCCGACGTGCTGCTCGGGCGCGTAGCGGATCTCGGCGTACACCACACCGTCGGCGGCGAGGTCCTCGACGCACTCCCGCGCGACCCGGGTGAGCGCCGGACCGGTCTGCATCACGCCGACGGTGTGGTCGAACGTCTCGAGATAGCGCTCGAGCGAACCGGAGTCCGCAGCCTCGGCGAACCAGCGTCCCAGCGACTCCGCGGTCATCTCGCCGCCGACGTCGGGCAGCTGGTGCCCACAGTCCGCCGCGAGCTCGATGATCGTCTGGGGCCGCAGTCCGCCGTCGAGGTGGTCGTGCAGCAGCACCTTCGGTGCCCGGCGCACCTGGTCGAGGGAGGGCGTCATGAGCAAATCCAACCAGACCCGCTACGTTGGCGGGCATGCGCGTCTTCACGACTCTCGACGAGGTCTCGGCCGCCACGGGCGACGAGCTCGGCACGTCCGACTGGCTGACCATCGACCAGGACCGCGTGGACCGGTTCGCCGAGGCCACCGGTGACCACCAGTGGATCCACGTCGATCCCGCGCGGGCCGCGACGGGTCCGTTCGGCGGCACGATCGCCCACGGCTACCTGACCCTGTCGCTGGTCCCCTACCTCGGCAGCCAGGTGGTGAGCTTCGAGACGCCGGGCGCCAAGCTCAACTACGGCACCAACAAGGTCCGCTTCCCGCACCCCGTGCTGGTCGGCAAGCGCATCCGCGCCCACGTCGCCCTCGCCGACGTGGCCGACCTGCCCAGCGGCAAGCAGGCGACGATCCGCTACACGATCGAGATCGAGGACGTCGACAAGCCCGCCTGCGTCGCCGAGACCGTCGTCCTGCTGCTCACCTGACCTTCAGGAGATGCGGTCGATGACCAGCGGGAACGGCTCGTACGGCGTACCCGCTGGCTCGATGTCGTAGCCGCCGTCGAGCGAGGCGAGGGCGCGGTCGAAGCGGGGCTCGTCGTCGGTGAGCATCGTGAAGAGCGGCTGCCCCTCGGTCACCGTGTCGCCGGGGCGCGCGTGCCACACGACGCCGGCACCGGCCTGCACCGGGTCCTCCTTGCGGGCCCGGCCCGCGCCGAGGCGCCACGCGGCCACGCCGACCGCCATCGCGTCGAGGCGGGTCAGCACGCCCGAGGCGGGCGCGGCGACGACGTGCGACTCGCGCGCGACCGGCAGCGGGGCCGACGGGTCGCCGCCCTGGGCGGAGATCATCGAGCGCCATGCGTCCATCGCCCGGCCGGAGGCCAGCGCGTCGGCCGGGTCGACGTCGTCGCGGCCGGCGCCCGCGAGCATCTCGCGGGCCAGCGCCACGGTCAGCTCGACCACGTCGGCGGGGCCGCCGCCGGCGAGCACGTCGACCGACTCCTGCACCTCGATGGCGTTGCCGGCGGTGAGTCCGAGCGGCGTGGACATGTCGGTCAGCAGCGCGACCGTGTGCAGGCCGGCGTCCTGGCCGAGCGCGACCATGGTCTCGGCGAGCTCGCGGGCGGCGTCGACGGACTTCATGAAGGCGCCGGTGCCGACCTTGACGTCGAGCACCAGCGCGCCGGTGCCCTCGGCGATCTTCTTCGACATGATCGACGACGCGATCAGCGGGATCGCCTCGACGGTGCCGGTCACGTCACGCAGCGCGTAGAGCTTCTTGTCGGCCGGGGCGAGGCCGTCGCCGGCCGCGCAGATCACCGCACCGATCGACTCGAGCTGCGCGAACATCTCGTCGTTCGACAGCAGCGCCCGCCAGCCCGGGATCGACTCGAGCTTGTCGAGCGTGCCGCCGGTGTGGCCGAGGCCGCGCCCGGACAGCTGGGGTACGGCGACGCCGCACGCCGCCACGAGCGGCGCCAGCGGCAGCGTGATCTTGTCGCCGACGCCGCCGGTCGAGTGCTTGTCGGCGGTCGGGCGCGACAGCGTCGAGAAGTCCATCCGCTCGCCCGAGGCGATCATCGCGGCCGTCCAGCGGGAGATCTCGCGCCGGTCCATGCCGTTGAGCAGGATCGCCATCGCCAGCGCGGCCATCTGCTCGTCGGCGACGTCACCGCGGGTGTAGGCGTCGATCACCCAGTCGATCTGGCTGTCGCTCAGCTCGAGACGGTCGCGCTTAGCCGCGATGACCTCGACGGCGTCGTGGTTCTCAGGCATGGGTTCCTCTCACGAGCACGCTGCGGAATCCCCGCAGCACGAAGGTTCCTCGGCTCTCCGGCTCACCGGAGAGCTCCAGGTCTGGGAAGGCGTCGAACAGGACGGGCACGGACTCGGCCAGCTCCATGCGTGCGAGCGGGGCCCCGAGGCAGAAGTGCACGCCGACGCCGAAGGCCAGGTGGTTGTTGGGGGTCCGGTCGACGCGGAACTCGTCGGGCTGGTCGAAGACGGCCGGGTCGCGGTTGGCGGCGCCGAGGAGCGCCGCGATCTTCTGCCCCTGCTCGACCACGATGCCACCGACCTGGACGTCCTCCGTCGCGGTGCGATCGAAGAGCTGGAGGGCGGCGTCGAAGCGCAGCATCTCCTCGACGGTGGCGGGTACGTCGGCCCCGGGGCGCAGCCCGCGTCGCAGCATCGCGACGAGCCCGTTGCCGAAGACGTTGACGGAGGCCTCGTGCCCGGCGTTGAGCAGCAGCACCACCGCGGCGACGACCTCGTCCTCGGTGAGCTCGGTCGCGACCAGGTCGGTGATCAGGTCGTCGGCCGGCGCGGCCCGGCGCTCGGCGACCAGTTCGCGCACGAGGCCGGCGAAGTCGGTGGCCGCCCGCACCGCGTCGTCGACGGTCTGCTGCGTCGGCGCGACCTCGTACATCCGGACGATCGCCTGCGACCAGTCCCGCAGGTCGTGCGCGTAGGAGCGCGGCACGCCCAGCAGGTCCGCGATGACGAGCACGGGCAGCGGCTCGGCGTACGCCGCGATGACGTCGAAGCCGGCGGGGTCCACGTCGGCGAGCAGCGACGTCGCGAGCTCGCGGACGCGCGGCCGCAGCCGCTCGACGTGCCCGCGCGCGAACGCCGACGCGACGGGACGTCGCAGCCGGGTGTGCTCGGGTGGCTCGTTCTCCATCATCTGGTTGCGGTGCAGCAGGTTGAAGGGCTCGAGCCTTTCGAGCGGCTCCTTGTCCCTCCAGATCCGGCCGAGCCGTCGATCGCGCTGCACCTGGCCGACCGACGCGTGGGCGAAGGTGAGGTAGCTGCCCGACGGCTCGTGCCAGGCCACGCCGCCGGTGGCGGCGTGCTCCTCCCGCTCGCGGGCGAAGTGCGGGTAGGGATCGGCGACGACGTCGGGGTCGGTCAGGTCAATCGAGGTCGTCGGGACCGAACGCATCTGGAAGTACCTCGTCCATCGTCTTGAGCCCCGAGACCGTCCACAGGAGCAGCCCGGGACCACCGTTCTCGAACAGGAGCTGGCGGCACCGGCCGCACGGCATGATGATCTCGCGGTCACCGTTGACGCAGACGAAGTGGGTCAGTCGCCCGCCACCGGTGATGTGCAGCTGGCCGACGAGCCCGCACTCCGCGCACAGCGCCACGCCGTACGCCGCGTTCTCGACGTTGCAGCCCGTGACGACCCGGCCGTCGTCGACCATGGCGGCCGCACCCACCGCGAAGTGGGAGTACGGCGCGTACGCGTGGGTGGCCGCCTCCTCGGCGGCCACCTTGAGCGCATCCCAGTCGAAGCCGTCGGCGCTGTCCGGAGCGGAGGCGCCCACTACCCGGCACTGCCCTTCCGGTAGATCTGCCCGTCGGCGGCCGGCATCCGCAATCGTTGCGAGGCGAACGCGAGGACGAGCAGCGTCACGACGTACGGCGTCATGCTCGTGAAGTCACCCGGCACCTCGTCGATCACGAAGTAGAGGACACCGAGGCCGACGGCGACGAGGCCGGTGATGACGGCCGCGCGCTGCTGCTGCTGCTGGCGGGCCTGCCAGACCGCCGCGGCGATCGCGAGCACCGCGAGCGCCAGGAGCAGCGCGTGCACGGAGTCACCGCCCTGCCGCAGGCCGAGGGTCTCGGTGTAGCCGAACAGGCCGGAGCCGGCCAGCAGGCCGCCGGGGCGCCAGTTGCCGAAGATCATCGCCGCGAGGCCGATGTAGCCGCGACCACCGGTCTGGCCGTCGCGGTAGTTGCTGGACGCCACCATCGCGAGGAAGCCGCCGGCGAGGCCCGCGAGACCACCGGAGATGAGCACAGCCGCGAACTTGTAGCGCAGCACGTGGACGCCGAGGGACTCGGCCGCCGACGGGCTCTCGCCGCAGGAGCGCAGGCGCAGGCCGAACGACGTGCGCCACAGCACCCACCAGGTCAGGACCAGGAGCAGCATGGCCAGCACCACGAGCAGCGACAGGTTGGTCACCAGCGCCTGCGCCGTGGCGGCGAGCTGCGAGATGAAGAAGATGTCCTTGGCAGCGAGCTCGCCGAGTGGATCCCCGATCCAGTCGATGTTGATCGTCTGGACGTCGGGGATCTTCGGTGACTGGGTCTGGCCACCGCCGGGCAGGCCGACGAAGGTCAGCGAGGCGAGGTACTGCACCGCACCCAGCGCGATGATGTTGATCGCGACGCCGGAGATGATGTGGTCGACGCCGAAGATGACGGTCGCGACGGCGTGCACGAGGCCGCCGAGCATGCCCATGACGATGGCCCCGGCGACACCGGCCCAGGCGCCGTAGTGGTAGCCGAAGTAGCCGGCGCCCCAGGTGCCGAGGATCATCATGCCCTCGAGGCCGATGTTGACGACGCCGGCCCGCTCCGACCACAGGCCACCGAGGCCGGCGAGCATGATCGGGACGATCGCGATCAGGGTCGCGGCGACGGTGCCGCGCGAGACCAGGTCGTTGGCGCCGGTCACGGACTCCAGGATCGACAGGGCGAGCAGGACCGCGGCGAGCGCGGCGGCGAACCACCAGCGCGGCAGCCGGCGGCGCTCGCGCGGAGCCGCGGTGATCGACTCGGTGTAGCCCGAGGTGGTCATGCCGGGACCCCCTCGGACTTGTCGTTGCGGGCGGCAGCCAAGGCCTTCGCGACCTCCCGCTGCTCGAGCCGCACGCCGTACCGCCGCACGAGCTCGTAGGAGATGACGACGGTCAGCACGATCACGCCCTGGGTGATGGCGACGATGTCGGGCGAGACGCCGACGAGGATCTGCAGCGGGTTCGACTGCTCGTCGAGGTAGGCCCAGAGCAGGGCGCCCAACGCGATGCCGATCGGGTTGTTGCGGCCGAGCAGCGCGATCGCGATGCCGGCGAAGCCCAGGCCCGACTGGAACGTCGAGCCGTAGGTGTAGGAGTCTCCGAAGAGGATCGGGAGGCCCACGAGCCCGGCGAGCGCGCCCGAGATCATCATCGCGGCGATCGTCATCCGCTTGACGCTGATGCCGCTCGCGACGGCGGCCGTCGTTGACCGGCCGGTGGCCCGCAGGTCGAAGCCGAAGCGGGTGCGGTTGAGCACGAACCAGAACGCCAGGCCGGCGAGCGCGGCGATGACGACGAAGCCGTAGATCTCGAAGTCGCCGAACGGGATGCCGCCGATGCGGCTGCCCTCGGGGATCTCGCGGGTGCCGATCTCGTTGCTGCCCTCCTCGCGCACGGAGACCTGGCGCAGGAGGTAGGCCACCAGGCTGGTCGCGATGAGGTTCAGCATGATCGTCGAGATGACCTCGCTGACGCCTCGGGTGGCACGCAGGACACCCGCGATGCCCGCCCAGATCGCGCCGACGGCCATCGCGCAGACGATCGCCAGCGCGGTGTTGAGGTAGCCCGGCAGCCAGGCCTCGCCCGCGACGACCGCGGCGGTGAACGCCGCCACGCGGTACTGGCCGTCGACGCCGATGTTGAACAGGTTCATCCGGAAGCCGACCGCGACCGCGAGCGCGGACAGGTACAGCACCGAGGCGTTGTTGATGATGTTGGCCCAGTTGCGCATCTCGGGCCACGAGAGCAGCTGGCCCCACACGTCGCCGACCGGGTCGCCGGCGGCGATCAGCACCAGGCTGGTGATCACGAAGGCGGCCAGCAGCGCGAGCACCGCGGCCGCGATGCCGAGGCCGAGGCTCGTCAGGCGTGCCTTGGTCATGCGGATTCCTCCCCTGCTCCGGTCATCGCGGAGCCGAGCCGCTCGGGGGTCACGTCGTTCGGGTCGAAGCTGCCGACGAAGCGACCCCGCAGGATCACCTCGATGCGGTCGGAGAGACCGATCAGCTCGTCGAGGTCGGCAGAGATCAGCAGGACGGCGAGGCCGTTGCGGCGCGCGTCCTTGATGTGCTTCCAGATCGCGGCCTGCGCACCCACGTCGACGCCGCGGGTCGGGTGCGCGGCGATCAGCAGCGTCGGTTCGCTGCTCATCTCCCGGCCGACGATCAGCTTCTGCTGGTTGCCGCCGGACAGCGCCCGGGCCAGCACGTCGGGGCCGGGGGTGCGTACGTCGTACTCCTCGATGATGCGCAGCGTGTCGGCGCGCGCACCGCGCTTGTCGATCAGGCCGCGCTTGACGCTCGGCGGACGGGACTGGTGGCCGAGGATGCGGTTCTCCCACAGGGGGGCGTCGAGCAGCAGGCCGTGCCGGTGGCGGTCCTCGGGGATGTAGCCGACGCCGTCCTCGCGCCGCTCGCGGGTCGAGCGGCTCGAGAGGTCGTTGCCGGCGAGCTCGATGAGGCCGGTCGCGGCCGGGCGCATGCCCATGATCGCCTCGACGAGCTCGGCCTGGCCGTTGCCCTCGACGCCGGCGATGCCGAGCACCTCGCCGCGGTGGATCTCGAAGGAGATCGAGTCGATCAGCGGGCGGCCCTCGTCGCTCGGCAGCGCGAGGTCGCGGACGCGGAGCAGCACCTGGTCGGTCACGGTGGACGCCTCGGTGCTCGGGGACGGCAGCTCGGAGCCGACCATCAGCTCGGCGAGCTGGCGGGCGGTGACGCCCTGCGGCTCGACGGTCTGCACGGTCGTGCCGCGCCGGATCACGGTGATCTCGTCGGCGACCGAGAGCACCTCGTCGAGCTTGTGGGAGATGAAGATGACGCTGAGACCCTCGGCCTTGAGGCCGCGCAGGTTGCCGAACAGCTCGTCGACCTCCTGGGGGACGAGCACCGCGGTCGGCTCGTCGAGGATGACGATGCGTGCGCCGCGGTAGAGGACCTTGAGGATCTCGACCCGCTGGCGGGCGCCGACGCCGAGCTCCTCGACCAGGCGGTCGGGCTGGATGCCGAGGCCGTAGGCGTCGGAGATCCGCTTCACCTCGGCCCGCGCCTTCGCGCCGATGCCGTGGAGCTTCTCGGCGCCGAGGACGACGTTCTCGAGGACCGTGAGGTTGTCGGCCAGCATGAAGTGCTGGAACACCATGCCGACGCCGGCCTTGATGGCGTCGGCCGGAGAGTGCAGGGAGACCTGCGCGCCGTTGATCTCGATCGTGCCCGAGTCGGGCGGCTGGACGCCGTACAGGATCTTCATCAGCGTGGACTTGCCGGCGCCGTTCTCTCCGACGATGGCGTGGATCGTGCCCCGGCGCACGTCGATGTTGATGTCGTCGTTGGCGATGACACCCGGAAATCTCTTGCCGATGCCGCGCAGTCGCACCGCGAGATCGCCGGTGGCTGCGCTGAGGGGGGCCTCGGTTGGCACGATCTCTGACCTCCTTGTCAGGTTCGGGCGTGACGCTACCTTCTCAGGTCGCGCACGCGGAACGGGCCCGCGGGGCTGGTGCCCCGCGGACCCGTTGCCAGGTGATGCGTGGTTGTGCTCTCGATCAGGGAGCGGTCGGGACCGTGATCTCGCCGTCGATGATCTGCTGCTTGAACTCGTCGAGCTGGTCGGTGATGTCGTCGATCTGACCACCGCTGGTCGAGTAGCCGACACCGTCGACCGCGAGGTCGTACCGGGTGACGCCCGCGGGGAAGTCACCGTCGTTCACGGCCGTGAGGTACTCGTGGACCGCGACGTTCACGTTCTTGAGCATCGACGTGATGATGACGTCCTGCACGGACGGGTCGGCCGTGTTGAACTGGTCGGAGTCGACACCGATCGCCTTCGCGCCGGCCTCGGAGGCCGCCTCGAAGACACCGCCACCGGAGCCACCGGCGGCGTGGTAGACGACGTCCGCGCCGTTGTCGTACATGCCCTGCGCGGCCGTCTTGCCCTTGGCCGGGTCGGCGAAGCCGGAGAAGTCCGGGACCTGGGTGAGGTACTTGACGTCGACCTTGATGTCCGGGTTGACCGCCTCGGCCCCGGCGATGTAACCGGCCTCGAACTTCTGGATCAGCGGGGTCTCGACGCCACCGACGAAGCCGATGTGGTCGGACTCGGTCTTCAGCGCCGCAGCGGCGCCGACCAGGAACGAGCCCTGCTCCTCGGCGAAGACCAGGCTGGCGACGTTCGGGACGTCGGCGAGGCTCTCGTCGTCGATGATCGCGAAGTGGACGTCGGGGTACTCCTCGGCGACCTTGGCGACCGACGCGGCGTAGGCGAAGCCCACGGCGATGATCGGGTCGTAGCCGGCGTCGGCGAAGGTGCGCAGGCGCTCCTCGCGGGCGGTCTCGGCCTCGCCGTCCTCGGCCTCGGACTCCTGGGCCTCCATGCCGAACTCTTCCTTGGCCTGGTCGAGACCGGCCGCCGCGGAGTCGTTGAAGGACTGGTCGCCGCGACCGCCGACGTCGTAGGCCATGCCGACCTTCACGTCGGACGTGGGCGCCGCGCTCTCGTCGTCAGACGCCGAGCCGTTGTCGCTGTCGTCACTGCCGCAGGCAGTCAGGGCCAGGATTCCGGCCGCGAGCACTGCCGCAAACTTCGTGGTGCGCCGCAAGACGCCTCCTTCGTGTGCTGTGGACGCCCGTCAGGGCGCGAAAACAGTCAGACACTAGGGCCCGCGATGCGGTTCCAGCACGGCATTGACGAAGTTGTTATCGAGTCGATGCCCGCGTGGCGTCAATTTTGCGTCAGGACCGCGCCAGCGACGACACCGCGACCTGGGCCAGCACCCGCGCGCCGACCCCCACCGCACGGTCGTCGACGCGGAGGTTGCCCTGGTGGAGGTCGTACGTCGGACCTCCCGGCGTACGCGTGCCGAGGCGGCCCATCGCGCCGGGAACCCGGTCGAGGTACCAGCCGAAGTCCTCGCCACCGAGGCTCTGCTGGGTCGGCACGTGTCCCTCCGGTCCCAGCACCGCCTCCACGGCCCACGCGAGCTGCGTGATCGAGCTGAGCTCGTTGACCACCGGGGGCACGCCCCGCTGGTAGTCGACCTGCGCGTGCACGCCGTACGGCGCGACGATCTGCTCCACGAGGAGCGGCACCAGCTTCTCGGCCTCGGACCAGGCGATCGCGTCGAGCATCCGGACGGTTCCGCCGAGCCGGCCGGTCGCCGGGATGACGTTGTGCGCCGAGCCGGCCCGGACCACGCCCCAGACGACGCTGACGCCCGCCCGGGGGTCGAGCCGGCGGGACAGGATCGCCGGGAGCTCGGTGACGACCTTGCCGAGCGCGAACGTGAGGTCCTCGGTCAGGTGCGGGCGCGAGGTGTGGCCCCCGGAGCCGGTGAGCGTCACGTCGAGGTGGTCGGCGGCGCCGGTGATCGGCCCCTCTCGCAGCCCGACCTTGCCCACGTCGAGCGTGGGGTCGCAGTGCAGGCCGAAGATGCGGTCGACGTCGTCGAGGGCGCCGAGCTCGATCAGCGACAGTGCCCCGCCGGGCATGACCTCCTCGGCGGGCTGGAAGAGCAGCCGCACGCGCCCCGGGAGACCGCCGAGGTCGTGCACGCGGCCGAGTGCGACGGCCGCGCCGACCAGGGCGGCCGTGTGCACGTCGTGGCCGCAGGCGTGGGTGACGCCCTCGACGGTGCTCGCCCAGGGGTCACCGGTCAGGTCCGGGACCGGCAGCGCGTCGAGGTCGGCGCGGAGGGCGACCACCGGACCGGCGTCCCCGATCTCGGCGACGAGGCCCGTGCGCGGCAGCTCGGTGACCCGCCACCCGGCCCGCCGGATCCGTTCGGCGACCAGGGCGGTCGTGCGCAGCTCGCGCCAGGACAGCTCGGGGTGCGCGTGGATGTCGCGGCGCAGCACGACGAGCTCGTCCTCGGCTGCCGAGACGGCGTCGTCGATGACCGCGCCGGAGGGCGCGCCGGGGATCGGACTGACAGAGGACATGTCAGCACGAGGTTAGTCCACCGGGCAGGCCGGTGCGGGCCCCGACCAGCGGCCGGGACCCGCACCGTGCGGTGCTGCGTGGCTCAGCTGCCGTAGCGGACGAGCTTGCCCGCCGGCGGCGCGTCCTCGGGGCCGAGCACGTTGGTCGTCGCGTAGATGCCGTCCGGCGTCCACTCGACCGTCGCGGGCATCTTCGCCTTGGCGTAGGTCTTCACCTTCGACGTGCCCTTCTTGATCCGCGAGATCTCGCCGCCGAAGAGCTGCGCGACGTAGATGTCGCCGTTCGCGGCGGTCGCCACGCCCGTCGGGCCGAAGATGCCACCGGCGACCAGCTTCGCCTTGCCGCCGTCCATCTTGACGCGGTAGACCGCGCCCAGCGGCATCTGCTCGCCGAGGCCGCCACCCAGGGTGGTGAAGACGAGCTTGCCCTTGCCGCCCTTCTGGACGTCGGTCGGCACCGACTCGCCGTAGTAGGTCAGACCCACCGCGCAGTCCGGGACGCCGAAGCCCGCGGCCATCTCGGGCGTGATCTTGACCGCCACCGGCGGGCTCACCGCGACCGTGCGGATCTTGCCCTTCGGGGAGATGGCGAGCACGGCGTTCATGCCGGCGTCGGCGACGAAGACGGTCCCCTCGTCGACCTGGTACGTCGCGTACGGGTGCGAGTCCTTGATGCCCGGGTACGTCGCGGGACCGATCTCCTCGACCGGCCACTGAGCCTCGCACTCGGGGCTGATGCCGCGAGCGCCGTAGATGACGTCCTTGTCGGGGTTCTTCTTGTTCTCGTAGGCGCGGATGTTGGCGAGCGTCTTGACCTTGCCCTTCGCGGTGATCCACTTGACCCACGACTTCTGCGGGTTGCCCTCGGCGTCGCTCTTGGTCTCCGTGAACACGAGCTTGCCGTGGAAGACCGAGACGCCGCCGACCTCGTTGCCACCCTTGCTGGCGTAGACGGTCTCGGGCTTCTCGCCGGGGGCCACCCGCGTCAGCATGCCCGCGAAGTTCTGCGTCACGTACGCCGTGCCGTCGTCGTCGACCGCCGCGCTGAGCGGGGCGACGAGCTTCTTCGCAAGGGTCGTCGGCTTGGGTGCTGCAGCCTGGCTCGCCGGCATGAGCACGGCAGTCGTGGCCGCGAGAGCGAGCGTCGCCGAGGCGGCGACGATCCGGGTTCTACGCATGAATGCCTCCCTGAGCGGTGATGAGAGGCCCACAGTGGCTACGCCCAGAGGTAGTGCGCAACGCCCGAATGGGCTATATACACGCGGACGCAGTAGTGCAGGCCCCGGCCGATCATCCGGGGCCCGCACTCGGCTCACGAGGGGTCAGCGCTTGAAGCTGACCACCTTGCCGTTGGGCTTCTTGCCCTCCGGCGGGAGGACGTCGGTCGTGGCGAAGATCCTCTTGCCCCGGACCTCGACGTCACCGGTCATCGAGAGCTGACGGACGGTCTTCGCCTTGCCGGAGCCCTTCTTGATCCGCGCGATCGCGCCGCTGAACAGCTGCGAGACGAACGCGTCGCCGTTGTCGGCGACGGCCACGCCCACCGGGCTGACGAGGCCACCGGCCACGGTGGTCACCTTGCCACTCTTCGGGTTGACCTTGACGAGCCGGCCACGCGCACCGAGGCTCGGGTCCTCCGGGCCGCCGGGGAGGGCGGTCACGTAGAGCTTGCCGTCGGGGCCGACCTCGACGTCGGTCGGGACCGCCTCGAAGAAGTAGTCCAGGCCGACCGCGCACTGCGGCAGCTTCTGGGCCTCGGCGAGCTCGGCCGTGATCTCGGTCGGCACGCCCGGCAGCACCGCGACCGTGCTGACCTTGCCCTTCGGGGAGACCGCGAGGATCGCGTTCATCGCCGCGTCCGCGACGTACGTCGTCCTCTTGTGCGTGGTCGTCGCGTACGGGTGCGAGTCGACGATGCCGGGGTACGTCGCGGGCGGACCGTCGGACGGCCACAGGGCGGCGCAGTCCGGGGTGATGCCGCGGGCGCCGTAGGTGATCTCGCCGTCGGGATTGGTCTTCCGCTCGTGGGCGAGCAGGTTGGCGACCGGCTGCGCCTTGCCGCTGCCGCCGATCCTCATCAGCCGGGTCGCCGTGTAGTTGCCGTCCTTGTCGGCCTCGCTGACGGCGAAGGTGACGGTGCCGCGCCGGGCCGAGACGGCGCCGACCTCGGCGCCACCCTTGGCGGCGTAGAGGGTCTCGGGCCTCTCGCCGGGCTGGAGCAGCTGGAGGGTGCCGCCGAAGTTCTGGGTGACGTAGACGTCGGTGCTGTCGACGGCGATGCTCAGCGGGCTCAGCAGGCCCTTGGCCAGGACCTCCGGCTTGGCCGGCTTGGCCGAGGTGACGGCGCCCGACGGTGCCGTGGCCAGGCCACCGGCGGCGAGCGCGCCGGCCACGGCGGTGGCGGCGAGGATGCGGGTCTTGCGCATGGTGTGTTGCCTCTCCAGAGCGGGTGGGATCTCGTGTGGGAGAGACTCCCGGTCCGCGAGTCCCGGGCGCATGAGCCGGGTGTCCTGATCCCTCGGGACATCGCGTCCCCGAGGTGTCCCGCGTCCGGGGAGAGGTCAGCTGCCGTCGTACGCCGCGAGGATCCGGTCGGCGGCGACGGTCGCCGGCAGCTCGCCCGCGAGCACGGCCGCCCGCACCTCGTCGCGCACCGCGCGGACCGGGGCCGAGTGCCGCAGCCGCTGGTCGAGCTCGTCGCGGACCAGCGCCCACACGAACTCGAGCTGCTGCTGCGCCCGCTTGTCGGCCAGGCCCTGCGGGCCGAGGTGGTCGCGGTGGCCGTGCACCCGCTGCCAGACGTCGTCGACGCCGGAGCCCTCGAGCGCTGAGCAGGTCACCACCGGCGGCACCCACTCCCCCCGGCCGCGCACCAGCCGCAGCGCCCCGGAGAGGTCGCGCGCCGCGACCCGCGCCTCCTGCTCGCGGTCGCCGTCGGCCTTGTTGACCGCGATCACGTCGGCGAGCTCGAGGATGCCCTTCTTGATGCCCTGCAGCTGGTCGCCGGTGCGGGCGAGGGTCAGGAAGAGGAACGTGTCGACCATGCCCGCGACGGTCACCTCGGACTGGCCGACGCCGACCGTCTCGACGAGCACCACGTCGTACGCCGACGCCTCGAGCACCGCCATCGCCTGCACGGTCGCCCGCGCGACGCCGCCGAGGGTGCCCGCGCTGGGCGACGGGCGCACGAACGCGTCCGGGTCGTTGGCGAGCCGTGCCATCCGGGTCTTGTCGCCGAGCACCGAGCCACCGGTGCGCACGCTCGACGGGTCGACCGCGAGCACGCCGACCCGGTGCCCCGTCGCGGTCAGCCTCGTGCCGAGCGCCTCGATGAAGGTCGACTTGCCGACGCCGGGCACGCCCGAGATGCCGACCCGCACGACGTCGGTCGGCGCGTCGGCCGCCAGTGCGGTGAGCAGCTCGCGCGCGAGCTCCCGGTGCCTCGGGCTGGTCGACTCGACGAGCGTGATCGCCTGCGAGACGGCGGCGCGTCGGCCCTCGCGGATGCCCGCGAGGAGCGACTCGACGTCGGGCATCAGGCTCCGTGGTCCAGCTGCTCCCGCAGCCGGGCCAGGAGGTCGAGCGCGGACTCGGCGATGACCGTGCCGGGCAGGAACACCGCCGCCGCCCCCATCTCGCGGAGCGTCGGTACGTCGTCGGGCGGGATCACGCCGCCGATGACGACCATGATGTCGGGGCGCCCCTGCTCCTCCAGCGCCTTCCGCAGCGCGGGCAGCAGCGTGAGGTGACCCGCAGCCAGCGACGAGACGCCCACGATGTGCACGTCGGCGTCGATCGCCTGCTGCGCGACCTCCTCGGGGGTCGAGAACAGCGGCCCCACGTCGACGTCGAAGCCCATGTCGGCGAACGCGGTGACCACGACCTTCTGGCCGCGGTCGTGGCCGTCCTGGCCCATCTTCGCGACCAGGATGCGCGGGCGGCGGCCCTCCGCCTCCTCGAACTCGGCGGTCGCGTCGAGCACCTGCTGCACGAGCGTCCCGCCCTCGCCGGTGGCCGACTCGTCCCTGTACACGCCGCTGATCGTACGGATCACCGCCTGGTGCCGGCCGTAGACCTTCTCGAGCGCCTCCGAGATCTCCCCGACGGTCGCCTTCGCGCGGGCGGCGTCGACGGCCAGCGCGAGCAGGTTGCCATCGAGCGACCCGGCGCTCGACCCCTGCTCTGCCGACCGGGTGAGAGCCTCGAGCGCACGGCGTACGTCGTCGTCGTCGCGTTCGGCGCGCAGCCGCTCGAGCTTGGCGACCTGCTGGCGGTAGACGTCGTCGTTGTCGACCTTGAGGACGTCGAGCTTGTCCTCCTCGGCGAGCCGGTGGGTGTTGACGCCGATGACCTTCTGCGCGCCCGAGTCGATGCGGGCCTGGGTGCGGGCGGCGGCCTCCTCGATGCGCATCTTCGGGATGCCCTGCTCGATCGCCGCGGCCATGCCGCCGGCCTGCTCGGCCTCGAGGATGTGCGCCCACGCGCGCTCGGCGAGGTCGTGGGTGAGGCGTTCGACGTAGTAGCTGCCGGCCCAGGGGTCGATGGTGCCGGTGGTGCCGCTCTCCTGCTGCAGGAGCAGCTGGGTGTTGCGGGCGATCCGCGCCGAGAAGTCGGTCGGCAGCGCGATCGCCTCGTCGAGGGCGTTGGTGTGCAGGCTCTGGGTGTGGCCCTGCGTCGCGGCCATCGCCTCGATGCACGTGCGCTGCACGTTGTTGAAGACGTCCTGCGCGGTGAGCGACCAGCCGGAGGTCTGGGAGTGGGTCCGCAGCGAGAGCGACTTGGGGTTCTGCGGGTCGAACTGGCGCACCAGCCGG
This sequence comes from Nocardioides sp. GCM10030259, assembly GCF_042666375.1. Classification (NCBI taxonomy): domain Bacteria; kingdom Bacillati; phylum Actinomycetota; class Actinomycetes; order Propionibacteriales; family Nocardioidaceae; genus Nocardioides; species Nocardioides sp. GCM10030259. Next base: position 79,738 of record NZ_JBHTDF010000016.1, read on the forward strand.
GCCCACAGCGCCCGGGCCGCGCGCATCTTGGCGACCTCCATGAAGAAGTTCATGCCGATCGCCCAGAAGAAGGAGAGCCGGGGCGCGAACTGGTCGATGGTCAGGCCGGCGTCGAGGCCGGCGCGGATGTACTCGACGCCGTCGGCCAGCGTGTAGGCGAGCTCGAGGTCGTTGGTCGCCCCGGCCTCCTGGATGTGGTACCCGGAGATCGAGATGGAGTTGAACCGCGGCATCTTCTGCGACGTGAACTGGAAGATGTCGCTGATGATCCGCATGCTCGGCGCCGGCGGGTAGATGTAGGTGTTGCGGACCATGAACTCCTTGAGGATGTCGTTCTGGATGGTCCCCGCGAGCTGCTCCGGCTTCACCCCCTGCTCCTCGGCCGCCGCGATGTAGAGGGCGAGCACCGGCAGCACCGCGCCGTTCATGGTCATCGACACCGACATCTGGTCGAGCGGGATGCCGTCGAAGAGCGTGCGCGCGTCGTAGATGGAGTCGATCGCCACGCCCGCCATCCCGACGTCGCCGCGCACCCGCGGGTGGTCGGAGTCGTAGCCGCGGTGGGTCGCGAGGTCGAACGCGACGCTGAGGCCCTTCTGGCCGGCCGCGAGGTTGCGGCGGTAGAAGGCGTTGGACTCCTCGGCGGTCGAGAAGCCGGCGTACTGCCGGATCGTCCACGGCTGCGTCGTGTACATCGTCGGGTAGGGCCCGCGCAGGAACGGGCTGAGCCCCGGGAGCGTGCCGAGGGCGTCGAGGCCCGCGATGTCCTCGGGGCCGTACATCGGCTTGATCTCGATGCCCTCGGGGGACATCCATGGCTCGCCGCCGAAGCTCGTGGGCACGGTGCTCTTCGGGACGGTCATGCGAGCTTCTCCCTCGTCCGGGTCAGGAAGTCCAGGGCGTCCACGCCCATCGCGCACGAGTCGTCGGCCCAGTCGCGCGGCTTGCCGGCGACGATCACCCAATCGGCGCCGTTCCTCCGCAGCTCGGCTGCGGTCTCGGCACCGTGCTCGTCGTACGCCGCGTCGGTGCCGGCGACGCAGACCACGCGGCCGCCCGCCGTCGTGACCGCGATGCCTCCTGCGGCGAGGAGGTTGGTCGCGAACGTCGCGCGGGCGGTGTGCTGGGCGACGGTGCCGATGGTGGCGAGGTGGACGGGGGTCGCGGCCGGCTCGTCGCGCAGCGCCTCGAAGCTCGCGCCGTAGCGGCGTACGTCGTCGGGCTCGCCGTCGCGCTCGGGGAGCACCTCGTCGAGGTTCGGGAACTCGGTGAGACCGGTGATCGGCCGCTTGCGCGTGGCGATCTGGCGCTCGCGCTCCGCGACGGTCCTCGCGATCTCGGCATCGAGGTCGGCACCCTCGTCGAGGCGCACGAAGAGCTCCCACGCGGCGCGGGCGAGGTCGTCGGTGAGCTTCTCGACGGCGTACGACCCGCCCGCGGGGTCGGCCACGTGGGCGACGTGCGACTCGTCGATGAGCAGGTGCGAGGTGTTGCGCGCGATCCGGCGCCCGAACGCGTCGGGCCGGCCCAGCGGGCTGTCGAAGGGCAGCACCGTCACGCTGTCGGCACCGCCGACGCCGGCGGCGAAGGCCGCGACGGTGGTGCGGAGCATGTTCACCCAGGGGTCGTACTTGCTCATCATCGGGCGGCTGGTCACCGCGTGCTGCACCTGCTCGCCGGAGCCGGCGCTGAGCTCGAGCACCCGCGCCCAGAGGCGTCGGGCCGCACGGAGCTTGGCGATCGTCGGGAACTGCTCGTCGGTCGCGGCGTACCGGAACTCGACCAGGCCCGCGGCGTGGTCAACGGTCAGCCCGGCCCCCGTCAGCCGGCGCAGGTACGCCGCGGCCTCGGCCATCGACCACGCGAGCTCCTGCACGTCGCTCGCGCCGCGGTCGTGGACGGTGGTCGCGTCGACGACGAACGCACGGATGCCGCGCTCCTGCGCGGCCCGGCCCAGCTCGGCGGTGGCGTCGGCGGCCGGTACGCCGAGGTTGGTGCCCGGGTGGAGCTCCCGGTCGGCGACGTAGGAGAGGAACGCGGCGGGGTCGCCGCCGTCGAGGATGACGGGCGCGAGGTCGAGCAGCACGCCTTCGAGGGCGACCGCGTAGTCGGCCGGGCCGTGCACCCAGAGGCTCGTCACTCCCCCGTCGAGGTCGACGAGCGCCTCCTCGTTGGCGCGCGCGGCGTCCCGCGCGCCGACGTACGCCCGGACGTCCCAGTCGCCCTGCCGCGTGGGCCGGCCGCTGGTCTCCAGGTCGTCGAGCAGCGCCGGCGTCCCGAGCGGGCTGACCTCGATGCCGTCCAGGGTGCGGCGCGTCAGCTTCGCCCAGACCTGCTCGTCGGCGTCGTCCTCCCCGAGGCGACGGGACTTGCGCAGCACGGCGGCCGCCTGGGCCTCCCAGTCGGCCACCGTCCAGGTGTCGTCGGGGTCCGCCAGGTCCAGCGAGCCCTGCTCGGGCTCCAGCTCCTCGGGCTCGTGCAAGCCGCCCTCGACGCGTTCGGTCATGGGGCGAACGATAGGAGCGGTCCCGGACGTCTGCTACTGAGTGTGACCTTTCCCGCGCCCGGTGCGGTCGCCCCCGACCGGGCGGCCCCGCACGATCGTCGCCAGCGGCGGGAGGCCCGTGAAGACGACGACCCACAGCGGCCAGAAGAACCCGCGACCGGTCAGCCCCCACAGCAGCACGCACACCGCGCTGCACAGCACGAACGTGAGGAGCTCCCGGGCCTGCGGCCTCCTCGTCCGCGCGGCCGGCCCGCCCGGCCCGCCCGAGCGGACCGGCTCGAGGTCGGAGAGCAGGTGCAGCAGCGCGCCGAGGGTGACCGGGCCGTCGACCTTCGCGACGCGCGCGTCGAGCTCGTCACGGTCGAGCCGACCGTCGGCGTACGCCTCGGCGAGCAGGTCGCGCGCGTGCCCGCGGTCGGCGTCGGTCGCCCGGATCCGCGCGTGCTCGGGCCGGCGCGGGTCGAGGTGGAACCCTGTCCAGAGGCACTCAGGCATCGCTCGCCTCCACCAGCTCGGCCAGCTCGTCGGCCGGGTAGAACTCCTTCGGGCAGCTCTCGCCGGCGCAGCCGCGGTAGCGCATGGCGAGCGAGGCGAGCGCCTTGCGCACGGGGGCGTACTCCTTCACACGTGCCAGGTTGTAGACCTCGTCCTGGTCGCTCGTGCGGTTGTAGAGCTCCGCGCCGCCCTTGCGGTACCGGACGTAGGTCCAGTCGCCCACCCGCACACCCCAGTAGATGCGCCTGCTGCCGCTGACCTCGTAGCCCTCGATCGGCACCACGCGCACCTGCGCGGGCGCGTCGATCCACGGCAGGATGTCGACGCCGTCGAGCGGCCGCGGCGGCTCCGTCCTGGTCGCGGCCAGGATGGTGGCGGCGATGTCGGGGTTGGTGACCGCCGTCGGCACGGTCACGCCCGCCGGCAGCCCCGGCCCGCGCATGTAGATCGGGATCCCCACCGACTCCTCGTAGTGGTAGAGCTTGCCGTTGAGGTTGTGGTTGCCGATCGCGTAGCCGTTGTCGGACGTGAAGATCACCAGCGTCCGGTCCAGCTGGTTGGTCCGCTCGAGCAGCCCGACAAGCTTGGCGAACGCCCGGTCGAGCCCGCGCGCCGCCTCGATGCGGCGCTGGTGGACCTCCGCGAGCACCTTCTGCTGCAGGTCGTCGAACGTGCGGACGTTCGCCGGCGCCCACGGCGGCAGGTCCGGTGCCCCGTCCTGGAAGGAGCTGAGCGTCGTCGGCAACGGGACGTCCCGGTAGTGACCCCGGTCCTGCGGGTCGGGCACCGTCGTCTTGAAGCGGGCCGCCGACGTGCCGGCGTACTTCTTCTTGGGGTCGTCGGGCAGCACGGGCGAGCCCACGTGGGGCGCGACGTAGTTGACCCACGCGAACCACGGCTTGCCCCGGCGGACGCCTGTGATCATGTCCGCGGCCTGGTCGGTCATCACGTCGGTCGTGTAGCCCTGCTGGCGCTGCACGGTCCCGTTGACGTTGAGGCGCTGGTCGAAGAAGCGGTACGTCGACGGGTCCGGCGTCGCCCGCCAGTCGGTCCAGCCGGGCGGAACGTCGCGCGCGGTCTTGTTCTTGCCGTAGCCGTTGAGGTACTTGCCGGCGAAGAGGGTCGCGTAGCCCCTGTCCTTCAGCGCCTTGGCGATCGTCTGGTCCTGGTCGTGGAAGGCCTGGTAGCCGCCGGACGGCCCGCGCACGGTCTTCGCGCCGTGGTTGTGGGCGTACTGTCCGGTGAGCAGCGAGGCGCGGGCCGGCACGCACATCGGCGACGGCGCCAGCCCGTCGGCGAACTCCACCCCGCCGGTCCCCATCAGCTCGCGCACGTGGGGCAGGTAGCGCATGTCGTCGACGGCGAGGTCGTCGACGGTGACCATCAGGACGTTCGGCTCGTCCACCGGCATCGTGAAGGCCGGCGTCGGCGTCGGGGTGAGCGCCTCCCGGGCCGACTCGGGCACCCGGGACGGGTCGTCGATGCCGACGACGGCCAGCGCGCTGACGGCGAGGGTCGCCAGCAGCGCCCGCGCCGGACGTCCCGTGACCACGCGCTCGTCCCCCCTCTCGGCTCCCGCTCGACCGCCACTCGAATTCGAAGTGAGGTTACTCGATCGACATAGCCGAACCGGCCGGGGTCGTCGCGGGTGTCGACCGGCAACCGGCCGGCCCGTCCCAGCGTCTCACCCGGAGCAGGCGAAGACAGGCGAGCAACCGAGGAACACGCTGGATCCCGGATCGATCCTCGACTCGGGGAGGGAGAGATCAAGATGGCGAGCATCGTTCACCGGCCTCACGGCCGGGACCTGGAGGGAGAGCCGAATCGCTGGCGGGCCGTGCTGCGCGCGGTCGTCACGATCCTGCTCGTGACGGCGGTCGTGGCGGCCGCACTGGGCGCCGCGACGTACGTCGTCTCGAGGGGGATCGTGGCGCTGCTCGACTGAGCCGGCCGGTCACGACCTGACGCCGCCGAGCAGCGCGGCCAGGTCGCCGAGCGCGGCGGCGTTGATCCGGTAGTAGACCCACACGCCGCGCTTCTCCCGGTCGAGCAGCCCCGCCTCGTGCAGGAGCTTGAGGTGGTGGCTGATCGTCGGCTGGGACAGCTCGAAGGCGTCGTTGAGGTCGCACACGCATGCCTCGCCGTCGGCATGCGAGGCCACCAGCGACAGCAGCCGGAGCCGCACCGGGTCGGCGATCGCCTTGACCAGCGGCGCGATGCGCTCCGCCGCCTCCGCCGAGAGGGGCTCGCGGGTGACCGGCGAGCAGCACGCGACGGCCTGGACCGGCGTCAGCTCGAGCAGAGACTTCGACATGCGTCGATATTGACAGACTGCCCTGGTGCTCATCGAGAACCCCCGGCCGGGGCGACTCGATCAACCACCTCGGCGTCGAGGTCGCCGACAGCGCCGACGCCGAGGGGTGCTGCGTGGGCTGACCGGTGCACCCGCGCGCCGGGGTGAGGACGTCGGGCAGCCGGACGCGTAGCCTGCTGTCGTGTCCGGTCAGCGGGTCGAGGCGTCGCGGGTGGTTGCCGTCGAGCCGGTCGCTGCGTTCGATCGGCTGATGGGCGCTCGGTTGCAGGACATCTTCAGCCGCCGCTACGCCGCGTTCCCGCCGGTCACGGAGGTGGTCGACGAGCCGGACGACTGGGGGAAGGTCGGCCAGACGCGCACGATCGTGCTCGCCGACAGCGGCCGGTTCCGGGAGACCCTCACCTCGGTCGAGCGACCCCACAGGTTCGCCTACGTCCTCGACGAGATCGAAGGCCCGCTCCGGCAGTTCGTGACGACCATCGACGGCGTGTGGATGATCGACCCGGACGGCGATCGCGCACGCATCAGGTGGGCCTGGACCTTCCACACGAAGGCCGCGCGGGCACTCCTCACCACGCACGTCCTCGGCCGCATGTGGAAGGGGTACGCCGACCGCGCACTCGTCGAACTCGAGACCATCCTGAAGGGCGACTGACGGTCCACGGCTGTGACCGCGGACCGCTTTCCGTCCACAGGCCGGCTTCCCACCGATGTTTGCACAGGCGGTCCGGCGGGTCGGGCTGGTTGTCGGTGGGGGTGCGTTGGCTGGATGGCATGACAGCGATCGCGACACCCCGACACCGGGTCAGTGCTGCGGTCGCGCATGTCCGCGCCGAGCTCGACGCCTCCAACGCGGGCAACTGGCTGGCCCACCAGACCAGGAGCACGCGTCCGGCCGCGCACGCGACGGTGCGGTTCGGTCACGCCCTCGAGCAGCACCCGCTGACCCGGGACGCGCTCGCCGCCGGACAGGTGCTCGCCGAGCAGGCCCGGGTGATCGTCCGCTGGGTCGACAAGCTCCCCGACACCCTCGGCGCCGACGTCCTCGAGAAGGCCGAGCGGCACCTGCTCGAGCAAGCACGTGACCACGACGCCCGGGACCTGAACAACCTCGGCCGACACCTCTACGAGGTCATCGCGCCCGAGCAGGCCGACGCCCACGAAGCAAGGCTGCTCGCCGAAGAGGAGGCCGCCGCGGCCCAGGCCTGCGAGCTCACCCTCCGCGACGACGACCGCGGCCGCACGCGCGGCACGTTCACCGTCCCCCGCTTCCACGGCGCGGCACTGCGGAAGGCGCTGATGGCGATCATGGCGCCGAAGCACCAGGCCGCCACCCGAGGCGCCGGCGTCGAACGCCGGCCCGCCCCGCAAGCCATGGGGCAGGCGTTCTGCGAGTACACCGCCCGCTACCCGGTCAAGCGGCTCCCGCGCACCGGCGGCATCAACGCCACCCTCCTGGTCCTCATCGACGAAGACTCCCTGACGGGACGCCTGGAGAAGGCCGGCGCCCTCGACACCGGCGACAAGATCAGCCCCGGGATGGCCCGACGGCTCGCCTGCGAGGCCGGGATCATCCCCGTCGTCCTCGGCCGCGACTCCGTCCCCCTCGACCTCGGCCGCAAGCGTCGTACGTTCACCGACCACCAACGCCTCGCGATGTTCGTGCAGTACCGCGGCTGCGCCGCAGAGGCATGCGACCACACCACCGGACTGCACGCCCACCAAACCACCCCATGGGCCCACGGCGGCCTGACAAACCTCGAGGACGGCAAGCCCAACTGCCCCTACCACCACGGCCTCGCCCACCACCCCGACTACCAGACCACCCACCTCCCCCACGGCAAGGTCAGGTTCCACCGACGCACGTGACGGACAGAGCTGCGCGGTATGGCAACACCAACGAGGAGAGCCCCGACGCGCCCGTGGGCCGGACTATTCCCGGGTGAGCACGGCCGAGGTGGGGTAGCCGCCCTCGTCTGCTTCGAAGTAGTACCGGAGCCTGTCGTCGTCGAGGCGCAACCTGACGGTAGCGCCCTCACAGTCTCGGAGGTTCCGGGGCCGGCCCACCGGTCGGACCCGCCGTTCTGCACGGTTTGCGCAAGACCTCGCAATTCGGTCATCGGATGTCGGCATCTTGCCTATCTTCGGCAGGCTCCCTTCATCCACGTCTGAGGCGGTGTGCCCGTGAACATCTCTGCCGTTTCGCTGCGCGAGCTCGTGACCCGCGCCCATCACGCCACGGGCCGCGGCCCGCTCATGGTCTCGCTCGGCCTCGCGCTGGTGTTCACCGGCGCGCAGGTCACCGCGCCGCCGCCGGCCGCGGCGGATCCGGCGCCCGGGCACCTCGTCATCAACGAGATCTCGGGCGGCAACGGCACCGGCACGGCGGCGACCGACGAGTACGTCGAGCTCTACAACCCCACCGATGCGACGATCACCTTCACCGGGACGGTGCAGTACAAGTCGGCCACCGGCGCCACGTACGCCGTGAGCTCCCCGGTGTTCACGGCGGTGGTCCCGACGCACGGCTACTACCTGGTCGCCGGCGTGAACTACTCCGGCGCCGCTGCGCCGGACGCGCGGTACACCTTCGACATGTCGGCCTCGACCACGGCCGGCGGCCACATCGCCCTGACCGGTGCGACGGCGGCGGGTACGTCGCCGACCAACGACCCGCTCCGCGTCGACCTGGTCGGTTGGGGCACCGCCAACGTGCCGGAGACCACCGCGGCGCCGAGCCACCCGCCCGCGGGCGGCTCCCTGAGCCGCACCAACGGCGTCGACACCGACAACAACAGCGTCGACTTCACCCAGCGTGCCGTCCGGTCCCCGCGCAGCTCGGCGCAGAACGACGCGGTGACCCTCAGCAACCCCGGCACCCAGGTCTACCCGGTCGACCAGCCGATCGAACCGGTGGCGGTGACCGCTGCGGGCGGCCGGTCCCCGTACACGTACGCGATCAGCTCGGGGAGTCTGCCCGCCGGGCTCACGCTCGGCTCATCGACCGGTGAGATCAGCGGTACGCCGACCTCGACCCGCGCGGCCGAGAACGTCACCGTCCGAGCAACCGACGGCAACGGCGACCCCGTGTACTCGACGTTCTCCGTCGCCGTCGTCGACGGCGGTGCCGCACCACTGACGCTGGCAAGCCCGGGCAGCAAGACCTTCGTCTTCGACACGCCCATCACGCCGTTCACGATCTCCGCGTCCGGCGGTGTCGGCCCGTACACGTACGCCGTCACGGCTGGGTCATTCCCGGACGGGATCACGCTCGACCGCGGCACGGGCGAGGTGAGCGGTACGCCGGCCTCCGGCGGTTCGTTCGTGGTCGACGTGACGGTGACCGACTCCGCGAGTGCGACGGCGACAGCTTCGTTCGCCGTCGACGTCGACCTCGGGACGCTGGCTACCCGGGCCGCCACCATCGACGACACCACGCCCGTCGTCGGCCAGATCCTGACCGCGACCGTGGACCCGTGGGGTCCTGATCCCGTCGCGCTGAGCTACCAGTGGCTCGCCGACGGCGAGGAGATCGCGCTGGAGACGAGCAACGACCTCGAGGTGACCCCGGTGCTGGTCGGCACGAAGATCTCGGTGCGCGTCACCGGCCACAAGGCGGGATACGACGAGGCGTCGACCGAGTCGGCGCAGACCGCCGACGTCGTCGCCCCCGTCACCGTGACCAACCCCGGCGACCAGAACCTCTACGTCGGGGTGCGGTTCACGTCCTTCACCATCGCCGCCTCCGGCGGCCGGGCCCCGTACAGCTACGACATCGCCAGCGGCGCGCTCCCCGACGGGGTCGGCCTCGACCCCGACACCGGTGAGATCTCCGGCACCCCGGTCGCCGAGACCACGGCGTCGAACGTCACGATCACCGTCACCGACGCCGACGGCAACACCGGCTCGACGACGTTCGCGATCCGTGCCGACCTCAGCAGCCTGACCACCGCGGTCCCCACGATCGACGACACCACCCCGGTCGTCGGCGACACCCTGACCGCGGACGCCGGCACCTGGGGTCCCGCCCCGGTCGACCTGGCCTACCAGTGGCTCGCCGACGGTGACGAGATCGAGGACGCCATCGGCGCTTCGCTCGACGTGACCGGCGACCTCGTCGGCGCCGACCTCTCGGTTCGCGTCACCGGCACCAAGGCGGCGTACCGGTCCGCCTCCGCCGTCTCGGACCCGACCTCCGCCGTCGTCGTCCCGGTCACCGTGGCCAGTCCCGGCGCGAAGCGCTTCACCGTCGGCGTCCCGGTGACGCCGTTCACGCTGAACGCCTCGGGCGGTGTCGCCCCGTACACCTACGTGGTCACCACCGGTGCGCTGCCCACCGGCGTCACCCTGGACCGGGACACCGGTCAGGTCTCGGGCACCCCGACCGCCGCGTCCTCGGCGTCGAACGTCGAGGTCACCGCCACCGACGCCGACGACAACACCGGCTCGACCACGTTCAGCGTCACCGTCGACGCGGCTCCCAGCACTGGCGGCCCTGGTCCCGGCCCCGGCGGCCCGCAGCCGACCCCGGTCACCCCGACCCCGGTCACCCCGGCCCCGGCCACCCCGGCCCCCGTCAAGCCGGCCCCCGTCAAGCCGGACGTGGACATCCGGATGGAGCCGGTCGACCGGCGCCCCGAGCACCGGGTGCGCCTTCGCATCCTCGTCGACGGCGCCGCAGTGACGGGAACCGTCCGGGTCCAGGTCGGCGACCGCAGGGTCAGCGCCCACGCGGTCGACGGCATCGTGCGACTCACGCCGGCGCAGATCACCAAGCTCGTCGTGAAGCCGAAGGCGCCGGGCGCCACCCCGCCGAAGCCTCCGACCACGGGCACGCCCACGCCCGCGGCGCAGCCGAGGCCGAAGTACCGGCAGGTGCGCGCCGTCGTTCGCTACCTCGGCAACCCGGCCGCACCCGTCAGCGCGCCGTTCACGATCCGGGTCAAGCGCCTTCACCCCTGACTGCTGCGACCTCAGAGTCGGCCGCGTTCGGGTCTCGGGAGTCCTGCCATCTCCCGACTGACTTGCACTGCGCGCGACCACCGCTCTTGCATGTACCCGCTTCCGATGAGGTGGGCCGCGATGTCATCCTTGGGCAACGCCGCTGCGAGGTACATGTTGTGAGCAGTGTTCCTCCCCTCGACACCGTGGAGGCCGGGTCGCCGGCACGTCGGTCGCGCGAGGAGGAGTTCGAGGCGTTCTACCTTGAGGAGTACCCCCGGCTCGACCTGTGACGAGTGGTGGATCCGCAGCGCCGAGCACGGGCTCGGCCGTCCGATCCCGACCGAGTCGGCCGGGCGCCGCCGGGGTGGAGCTCGGTCGCGGAGCGGGCAGGCGCGTCAGCGCCCGCCGATCACTCCTGCTCCCGGAGCAGGCGTTGGTAGTCGAGTCCGTCGACCCCGCAGTCATTGGGTCCGTCAAGCTCCAGGCACAGCAGCCGGGCCCGGATCTCCTTCTCGAACTCCTCGCTGTCGTCGGCCTGAGCCTGCACCGAGGCGAAGGTGAAGGCGCTCAACACCAGGGCGACGCCGCCGACGGCCAGTGAGACGTACTGGACGGGCGCCACCCGGCGCGTGGAACCCGGGCGATTGAGGGTGTCGGTCATCGTGGTGCCCCTGACTGGATGGCGACGCCGTCCTGCGCTTGGAAACGACGAGGGTCGGGGTCGGCCGAGCCCCCGGGCACGCGCACACCGGCGCAGCAATGGATTTCGGGCCTCGAATCTACTGACGCCCGCGGGGCAGCCGCAACGGCTCCGATCCCGTCGAAGGTGAACTGGATGACCAGGCAGAGAGCGCCCAGCGGTGCCATGACGAGATCCTCGCTCACCGGGGACTCCGTATCTGAGGCGACGTGCCCTGCTCTTCCTGTGAACGAGACCTCGGGGGTGCGAGATGGACATGACCTGGTGTCCGGAGTGCGGTGCGTTGGCAGAGGTGCACTGGCGCGATGTCGTCGAGAGCACCGACGGGCCCGTGGAGATCGCGAAGGTGGTCTGCGCCGGCCGGCACTGGTTGCTGCTGCCCGTCGGCAGTCTCGAACGGGCCTCCGCGCCGGCGTGGGGAGCACGGGGACGAGGCGCGGAGCCGCGACGCTCCGCGGCCTGATCGCGGAGCTCGTACCTTCACTGCCGAGCTCGGACCCCGGCTCGGCCTACGGCTCGGACCGCCCGTCGTTGTCCTTGTTGCGGAGGCCGATCTTGTTGCCGAGCCAGACGAGCGGGTCGTACTTGCGGTCCGCGACCCGCTCCTTCATCGGGATGATCGCGTTGTCGGTGATCTTGATGCCCTCCGGGCAGACCTCCGTGCAGCACTTGGTGATGTTGCACATCCCGATGCCCGCGGCCTCCTGCGCGAGCTTGCGGCGGTCGTGGGTGTCGAGCGGGTGCATGTCGAGCTCGGCGTACCGCAGGAAGAAGCGGGGTCCGGCGAAGGCCGGCTTGTTCTCCTCGTGGTCACGGACGACGTGGCAGGTGTTCTGGCACAGGAAGCACTCGATGCACTTGCGGAACTCCTGCCCGCGCTCGACGTCGATCTGCGCCATCCTGCGCTTGCCGTCGGCGTCGCGGGGGCCGAGCTCGGCGTACGGGAGCTCCTTGGCCTTCTCGTAGTTGTACGACACGTCGGTGACGAGGTCGCGGATCACCGGGAACGTGCGCATCGGGGTGACCGTGATCGTCTCGCTCGGGTCGAAGTCCGACAGCCGGGTCATGCACAGCAGCTTCGGTCGGCCGTTGACCTCGGCGGAGCAGGACCCGCACTTGCCGGCTTTGCAGTTCCACCGGATCGCGAGGTCGCCGGCCTGGGTGGCCTGCACCCGGTGCAGGGCGTCGAGCACGACCTCGCCCTCGGACACCTCGACGTCGTAGTCACCGAGGTCGCCGCCCGACTGGTCGCCGCGCCAGATCCGCATCTTCAGCGTGTAGCCCACGTCAGTGCCTCTCAGTCGAAGTACTTCTTGAGCTCGTCCGGCATCACCGGGAGCGGCTTCTCGGACAGGTCCACGCCGGTGCCGTCGCCGTCGAGGGTGACGACGAGGTTCTTCGTGCCCCAGACCTCGTTGTCGGTCTTCGGGAAGTCGTCGCGGGTGTGGCCGCCCCGCGACTCCTCGCGGGCCAGCGCCGCCTTCGCGATCGCCTCCGAGACGAGCAGCATGTTGCGCAGGTCGATCGAGAGGTGCCAGCCCGGGTTGTACTGCCGGTGCCCCTCCACGACCATCGCCGTCGCCCGCACCTTGAGGGCCTCGATCTCGCGCAGCGACTCCTCGAGCTCGGCGCCGGTGCGGATGATGCCGACCAGGTCGTTCATCGACTGCTGCAGGTCCTGCTGGATCGTGTAGGGGTTCTCGCCGCCCTCCACCTCGAAAGGTGCCAGCGCACTGGCCTGGGCGGTCTTCACGTCGTCCTCACGGATCACCGGCCGCGCCGGGAGTCCGGCGGCGTACGTCGCGGCCGCCTCGCCCGCGCGCTTGCCGAAGACCAGCAGGTCGCCGAGCGAGTTGCCGCCGAGCCGGTTGGAGCCGTGCATCCCGCCCGAGCACTCCCCCACGGCGTACAAGCCGGTGACCGCGCTCTCCTGGGTGTCGGCGTCCACCTCGACCCCGCCCATCACGTAGTGGCAGGTCGGGCCGATCTCCATCGGCTCCTGGGTGATGTCGACGTCGGCCAGCTCCTTGAACTGGTGGTACATCGACGGCAGCCGCTTGCGGATGAACTCCGGCGTACGCCGGGACGCGATGTCGAGGAAGATGCCGCCGTGCGGTGAGCCGCGGCCGGCCTTGATCTCGGAGTTGATGGCCCGGGCGACCTCGTCACGCGGCAGCAGCTCGGGAGGCCGGCGGTTGTTCTTCTTGTCGTCGTACCAGCGGTCGGCCTCCTCCTCGGTGTCGGCCGTCTCCGCCCGGAAGAACTCCGGGATGTAGTCGAACATGAACCGCTTGCCCTCGGAGTTGCGCAGGATCCCGCCGTCGCCGCGCACCGACTCGGTGACCAGCAGCCCCTTCACCGACGGCGGCCACACCATGCCGGTCGGGTGGAACTGGACGAACTCCATGTTGATCAGCGCCGCACCGGCGCGCAGCGCGAGCGCGTGGCCGTCGCCGGTGTACTCCCACGAGTTCGACGTGACCTTGAAGGACTTGCCGATGCCGCCGGTCGCGAGGATGACGGTCGGCGCCTCGAAGGTGATGAAGCGGCCGGTCTCACGCCAGTAGCCGAAGGCACCGGAGATCCGGTCGCTGTCCTTCAGCAGCTCGGTGACCGTGCACTCCATGAACACGTCGATGCCGAGCTGGACCGTGCGCTGCTGGAGGGTCCGGATCATCTCGAGGCCGGTGCGGTCGCCGACGTGCGCGAGTCTGGCGTACCTGTGGCCGCCGAAGTCGCGCTGCGAGATCAGCCCGTCGTCGGTGCGGTCGAAGAGCGCGCCCCAGTCCTCGAGCTCCTGCACCCGCTCGGGCGCCTCCTGCGCGTGGAGCTGGGCCATCCGCCAGTTGTTGAGCATCTTCCCGCCACGCATGGTGTCGCGGAAGTGCACCTCCCAGTTGTCCTCGGGCCAGCGGTTGCCCATCGCGGCGGCGATGCCGCCCTCGGCCATGACCGTGTGGGCCTTGCCGAGCAGGGACTTGCAGACGACGGCGGTGCGCGCGCCCGCCTCGTGGGCGGCGATCGCGGCCCGGAGGCCCGCGCCGCCCGCGCCGACCACGACCACGTCGTACTGGTGGCGCTCCATGCCGCCCTCGCTGCTGCCGGACATCTCGTTGCCGGTCATCGGGTGCCGGGAGTCACTCGTCATCTAGAAGAACCTCGGGTCGTCGAAGGCGCCGGTCGCGAGCAGGTAGATGTAGAGGTCGACCAGCGCGACGGAGAACAGGGAGTACCAGGCGTACGCCGCGTGCCGGGCGTTGAGCCGGGAGACGAACGTCCACATCCGGTAGCGCACGGGATGCTTCGAGAAGTGCCTCAGCCGACCGCCGGTGATGTGGCGGCACGAGTGGCACGAGAGCGTGTAGAGCCAGATCAGCACCACGTTGATGAGCATCAGCACGGTGCCGAGGCCCATGTGGATGCCGTCGGGCTCGCCCTCGGCCGGCCGGAACGCCAGCACCACGTCGAAGGTGAGGACGCACGCGACCACGACGGCGAAGTACCAGAACCAGCGGTGGATGTTCTGGAGGATCAGCGGGAAGCGGGTCTCGCCGGTGTACTTCGTGTGCGGCTCCGCGACCGCGCAGGCCGGCGGGGAGAGCCAGAACGCCCGGTAGTAGGCCTTCCGGTAGTAGTAGCAGGTCAGCCGGAAGCCGAGCGGGAAGATCAGGATGAGCAGCGCCGGCGAGAGGTTCCACCAGCTGAACGGCTGCCCGAAGTCCGACGAGCCCTCGACGCACGAGTCGGTCAGGCACGGCGAGTAGAACGGCGAGAGGTACGGCTCCGAGAAGTAGTTGTCCCCCGCGAAGGCCCGCCAGGTCGCGTAGACGATGAACGCGGCGAAGACCACGAACGTCGCCGACGGGTAGAGCCACCACCGGTCGGTGCGGAGGGTCTTCACCCCGATCCGGGCCCGGGTCGGCCCGTTCACCCCTGACGGAGCTGCCACACCTGTCGATCCTGCTGCTGTCTCTCGCGCGTCGGTCGACGCCATCGCCACCTCCGGTGGGTCGGGTGCCTGTGCAGTCTGCACAGTCCCTGCCCACAGTGAAAGGGGCCACACCGAAGATTTCGAGAACAGGTTCCAGCGGACCGGGCTCCCGGACCGGTCAGTCCTGGTAGACGGCCACCCAGTCGAAGTAGGCGACCTGCTCCGCCTGCTTCTCCGGGTCCGACACGTCGCGGAGGCGGTCCTGGTTCCAGTCCCGCACGAGGTTGCTCAGCACCACACGGCTCGGCTTGTACGCGCTCTGGTCCTGCAGCGAGGCGACCAGGTTGCCGTCGTAGTAGAAGTCGTAGCCGAGGTGGGTCCAGTGCACGGCGTACACGTGGAAGGCGCCGTTGGGGCTCTGGAGGTCGGGCGGGATCGGGTACTCCGCCCCCGCCAGGGGCTCGGGGTAGGCGAACCGCTGCGGGCTGGACCGGAACGTGCCGTCGGCGGCGTCCCAGTCCGCCGTGATGCTGTCGCCCCAGATGGTGCTGCCGGTGAACTCCGCGATGTCCGTCTCGGCCTGGCCGCGGCCGTAGCCCTCGGCACTGAGCCAGAACGCCGCATAGCTCCCGGCCGGCGCCGCCTGGAACTTCGCCCGGGCGACGAACCACCCGCGGGACTGCGTGAACGTCGTCGTCTGGACGTGTCCCTGGAGGAGGTGCCGGAGCTCACCGTAGGCGGGGTCGCCGATCGTGCACGGCTTCGTCTCCTCCGGGTCGGGCAGCACGCCGAGGGCGAGGACGCCGTTCGCGACGCTCCTGGCCGCCGGCGACGCCTTGGCGCACATGGTGTCGGTCCCGGCGCCGTACACGTCCTGGCCGGGCCGGTCGACCCACTTCGCCGGGTCGAAGGCGTCGAACTCGTCGACGAACGTCGGTACGGCGGCGGGCGTGTCGGCCAGCCCCGCCGACAGGCTGGCCGCCTCCGCCACGCCGTGCCAGGCCGGCGCGACCGCGCGGAACTCCTGCGCGCCCCAGGCCCGGAAGAAGGCCTGGCCGGAGTCGTCGGTCTTGAGCGACGTCATCGGCTGCCAGGCGTCCTGGGTCCCGGCGGCACGCACGTAGACGTCGATCGGCCGGTTGGCACGCGCCGGCGTGACGGTCACCAGCGCGCGCGCGGCGGCCACCGACAGCGGCTCCGGGTCGACGCCCGGCGCGATCAGCCGGGGCTGCACGTCGATGCGGACCGTCTGCGGGACGAACCGCACCTGGACCGACGAGGAGTTGACCGGCTCGGCGCTGAGTCCGGGGTCGACGTACGTGCGGAAGGTCGAGGTGCCCCCGAACTCGTCCAGCGTCGCCTCCGGGAAGGCGTAGCGCCCCTGCGGCCCCGTCTGCACCTCGCCCACGTCCGACCACGCGCCGGTCTCGTCCTGGCGCTGCAGGTGCACCGTCAGGCCGGAGAGCGACGCTCCTTCGACGCTGGCGACCCCCCGGACGCGGAAGACCTCGCCCGGCATCCGCGTCTGCGGCACCGCCACCCGCACCTGGGTGTGCGTCGCCTCCGGTCCGGCGCCCGTGGGAGGTGACCCGTCCGCCACGATCGTGACCACGCTGAGCACGGCCGCGGCGACCACGACGGCAGCCGCGGCGATCACCACGATCCAACGTTGCATGAGGTCCTCTCGGGAAGGCCGGTCCTCGCCATTGTGCCGACCGGGCGAAATCGGGTTCACGCGACATCAACCTCGACGCAGCGGTCCGGACACCCTGCCCGGTCACGCTGGTTCCATGCGGATCTCCATCGTGACCGAGACGTTCTTCCCGGCCGTCGACGGCACCACCACGACGGTCAAGGCCGTCGCCGACCGCCTCGTCGACACGGGGCACCGGGTCCAGCTGATCGCGCCGGGGCCCGGCCTCACGACGTACCGGGGCTGCCCGGTCGCCCGGGTGCGCGGGCTCGACAAGCCTGGCCGCCAGGTGCGGGACGCGCTCGAGGCGTTCCGGCCCGACGTCGTGCACGTCACGTCCCCGCGCACGCTCGGCACCAAGGCGCTCAAGTACGCCGAGCGGCTCGGCGTCCCGGCGCTGGTGGTCGAGCAGTCGCCCCTGCTCGACGTCACCGCCGACCACTGGCGCTCGCGCGTCGCCCAGCGCGCGTCCGGCGTCGTCGTCACCTCCCGGTGGATGCTCGACCGGGTCGCCGAGCTCGGCAGCAGCGCGACCCTCTGGGAGCCGGGCGTCGACACCGCGGCGTTCACCCCCGCCCTGCGCGACGCCTGGCTGCACGAGCGCTGGTCGAAGGCGCGGTCGCGACCGCGCCCGCTGGTCGTCGTGGGCTACGTCGGCAGCCTCCGCAACCGGCACGACGTACGCCGCCTGGCGGGACTCGCCGACGTCCCCGGCATCCGGCCGGTGGTGGTCGGCGACGGGCCTCAGCGCGGCTGGCTGGAGCGCCGGCTGCCCGACGCGAAGTTCACCGGGGAGCTCGGCACCGGCGACCTCGCCGCGGTGCTGCCGACCTTCGACCTTCTCGTGCACCCGGAGACCCGCGAGACCTGCTGCCACGCGCTGCGGGAGGCGTCCGCCGCCGGCGTCCCCGTCGTCGCACCCCGCGCGGGCGGCGCTCCGGACGTCGTACGCCATCTCGAGACCGGGCTGCTCCACGACCCGGCCGACCAGCGCGGCTTCCGCCGCGCGGTCGAGGCGCTCGCCGCCGACCGCAGCCGGGGACTGCTCGGCGCCCGCGGCCGCGAGCTGGCGACGCGCTCGTGGAGCGACGCCGTCGACGAGCTCGTCGACCTCCACTACCCGCAAGGCCTCGGCGGCCGGCCAACACCGGCCGGTAACGCGCTATAAGTCACACCGGCCTGCCGGGTAGGTGCCGGTGAACCGGGGGTAGCGTGGCCCCTTGTGGCAACGACGACCTTGGTGACGGGTGCGCGGGCGTCGCGCTCGACCATCACACTCAAGCTCCTGATGGCCGCGAGCGGCCTTCTCTTCATCCTGTACGTGCTCGCGCACATGTACGGCAACCTGAAGGCCTTCGCGGGCCACGATGCCTACAACGAGTACGCCCACCACCTGCGCACGCTCGGCGAGCCGATGCTCCCCTACGAGGGCTTCCTCTGGATCATGCGCGCCGCGCTGATCCTCGCGCTGGTCGTGCACGTCTACGCCGCGGCGAAGCTGTGGCGCCGCGCCAACAGCGCCCGCCGGCAGAAGTACGTCGTGAAGAAGAACATCGCCTCGTCGTTCTCCTCGCGCTGGATGCGCTGGGGCGGCCTGACCATCCTGCTGTTCCTGGTGTGGCACCTGCTGAACTTCACGATCGTCAAGGTCAACGTGGCCGGCGGCGAGACCAACGACCCGTACAACCTGCTCGTCGACACCTTCGACACGTGGTGGATGACCGTCATCTACCTGCTCGCGATGTTCGCGCTCGGCATGCACCTGCACCACGGCACGTGGAGCGCCGCCCAGACCCTGGGCCTGACCAACAACGCGCGCGCCCGGCGCAACGCGAAGTCGATCGGCTGGATCCTCGCGGTCGTGATCGCCGGCGGATTCTCCCTCGTCCCGATCTTCGTCCTCGCCGGCGTCATCACCAAGTAAGGGCCCGCAGATGACCGACATGCCTGACACCACCCTCACGGGTGACCCCTCCCACGACGCACCCGCCGAGCACGGCGACGACGCGGTCGGCTACTACACCCCCGGCGAGCCGATCTTCGACACCAAGGCGCCCGACGGCCCGATCGACGAGCGCTGGCAGACGCGCAAGTTCGAGGCCCGCCTGGTCAACCCGGCCAACCGCCGCAAGCTCGACATCATCATCGTCGGCACCGGCCTGGCCGGCGGCTCCGCGGCCGCCACGCTCGGCGAGGCCGGCTACAACGTGAAGTCCTTCTGCTACCAGGACTCCCCGCGTCGCGCGCACTCGATCGCGGCGCAGGGCGGCATCAACGCCGCGAAGAACTACAAGGAGGACGGCGACTCCGTCCACCGGCTCTTCTACGACACCGTCAAGGGCGGCGACTACCGCTCGCGCGAGTCGAACGTCTACCGCCTGGCCGAGGTCAGCACGAACATCATCGACCAGTGCGTCGCGCAGGGCGTCCCCTTCGCCCGCGAGTACGGCGGCCTCCTCGACAACCGCTCGTTCGGCGGCGTCCAGGTGTCCCGCACGTTCTACGCCCGCGGCCAGACGGGCCAGCAGCTGCTGATCGGCGCCTACCAGGCCATGGAGCGACAGGTCGCGGCCGGCACGGTCAAGCAGTACACCCGCCACGAGATGCTCGAGCTGATCGTGGTCGACGGCAAGGCCCGCGGCATCATCGCCCGCGACCTGGTCACCGGGGAGATCCAGACCCACCTCGCCGACGTCGTCGTCCTGGCGAGCGGCGGCTACGGCAACGTCTTCTTCCTCTCCACCAACGCGATGGGCTCCAACGTCACCGCGTCGTGGCGTGCGCACCGCAAGGGCGCCTACATGGCCAACCCCTGCTACACGCAGATCCACCCGACCTGCATCCCGGTCACCGGCGCGCACCAGTCGAAGCTGACGCTGATGTCGGAGTCGCTGCGCAACGACGGCCGGATCTGGGTGCCGAAGAACCGGGCGGACTGCGACAAGGACCCGCGCGAGATCCCCGAGGCGGACCGCGACTACTACCTGGAGCGGATCTACCCGTCCTTCGGCAACCTGGTCCCCCGCGACATCGCCTCGCGCGCCGCGAAGAACGTGTGCGACGAGGGTCGCGGCGTCGGCCCGGAGGTCGACGGCGTACGCCGCGGTGTCTACCTCGACTTCAGCGCCGCCATCGAGCGGCTGGGCCGGGACGGCATCGAGGAGAAGTACGACAACCTCTTCGACATGTACGCCCGCATCACCGGCGAGAACCCCTACGAGACGCCGATGCGGATCTACCCCGCCGTCCACTACGTGATGGGCGGCCTGTGGGTCGACTACGACCTGCAGTCCTCGATCCCGGGCCTGTTCGTGACCGGCGAGGCGAACTTCTCCGACCACGGCGCCAACCGCCTCGGCGCCTCCGCGCTGATGCAGGGCCTGGCCGACGGCTACTTCGTGCTGCCGCACACTATCCGCGACTACCTCGTGGACGGGCCGTTCGAGAAGATCGACGAGTCGCACCCGGCCGTCGTCGAGGCCAGGCAGTCGGTGCAGTCGCGCGTCGACCACTTCCTGTCCACCAACGGCACCCGCAGCGTCGACTCCTACCACCGCGAGCTCGGCAACATCATGTGGGAGTACTGCGGCATGGAGCGGACCGAGGACGGCCTGAAGAAGGCCATCGACCTGATCCGCACCCTGCGCGACGACTTCTGGCGCAACGTGAAGGTGCTCGGCACCGCCGAGAGCCTCAACCAGTCCCTGGAGAAGGCCGGCCGGGTGGCCGACTTCCTCGAGCTCGGCGAGCTCATGTGCATCGACGCCCTCAACCGCCGCGAGTCCTGCGGCGGCCACTTCCGCGGCGAGTCGCAGACCGAGGACGGCGAGGCCCTGCGCCACGACGACCAGTTCGCGTACGTCGCGGCCTGGGAGTTCGCGGGCGACCCCGACTCCGACGACGGGATGGGCATGCCCGTCCTGCACAAGGAAGACCTCGTCTACACCGCCATCGAGATGAAGCAGCGGAGCTACAAGTAATGAAGGTGACCCTGAAGATCTGGCGCCAGCCGGATGCCGCGACCAAGGGCGCGATGCACACCTACGAGCTGGACGGTGTCTCGGAGGACATGTCCTTCCTCGAGATGCTCGACGTCCTCAACGAGGACCTCATCGCCAGGGGCGAGGACCCGGTCGCGTTCGACTCCGACTGCCGCGAGGGCATCTGCGGCATGTGCGGCCTGATGATCAACGGCCAGGCGCACGGCCCGGAGGTCACCACGACCTGCCAGCTGCACATGCGCTCCTTCAAGGACGGCGACGAGATCGTCATCGAGCCGTGGCGCGCCGACGCGTTCCCGGTGATCAAGGACCTCGTCGTCGACCGCGGCGCGTTCGACCGGATCATCCAGGCGGGCGGCTTCATCTCGGTCAACACCGGCTCCGCACCGGAGGCGCACTCCGTGCCGGTCCCCCGCGACGACGCGCTCCGTGCGTTCAACGTGGCGACCTGCATCGGCTGCGGCGCGTGCGTCGCCGCCTGCCCGAACGGCTCCGCCTCGCTCTTCATGGGCGCGAAGGTCACCCACCTCGGCGAGCTGCCGCAGGGCCAGCCCGAGCGCGACTCCCGCGTCGTCGGCATGGTCGCCCAGCACGACGCCGAGGGCTTCGGCGGCTGCACCAACATCGGCGAGTGCACGGCGGCCTGCCCCAAGGAGATCCCGCTCGACGTGATCTCCCGCCTCAACTGGGACCTGCACGCCGCCCTGCGCCACGGGCACTAGCGAGGACGCGCCAGCGGACCCGCTGATGGTGGTCGAGCGAGCGGCGCGACTGAGCTTGCGAAGTCGCGACCCGCGTGTCGAGGCCCGGTGAGGTGCGAGACGGGCGGTGACCCCTGTGGGTCACCGCCCTGCGCATGCTTCGGGGGTCTCGACAAGCTCGACCACCGGTCGAGCCCGACCACCGGTCAAGCTCGACGTCGAAGGACCCTGACCCCCAGCACCGCGAAGACGACGCCCAGGCACATGTTCACGACGATCAGGCCGGTGTGGGCGATCCAGTAGCCCTGCGCGCGGTCCTCGCCCGAGGCGTGCGCGTCGTACAGGTTGCGCGCGAACATCGTCCAGGTCAGGAAGTTCCACGCCGCCATCGCGACCAGGAACCACCCCGTCTTGCGTCCCACTCTCAGCTGCTCCTTCCGGTGAGCCTGCGGACCACGGCCACGAGGCCGAGCATGGTGGCCGCGCCGGCGGCATACGGCGCGGCCCAGGCGTGCTCGACCTCGTCGGTACGACGCAGCGGCGGCGACGGCGGCCCGGCGACGGGAGCCGCGACGGGGACGGGCCGGGCGGCACGGGCGGCGCGGGAGGTGTGCGCCCAGGAGGCGGCGTACAGGACCACCTGGGAGAAGTAGCTGATCCACACCAGCACGATCAGCGCGATGCCGAACGCCTGGAAGGCAGGGCTTCCCTGGGTGAGCCGGATCAGCAGCCCCGACACCTGCTTGAGCACCTCGAACGCGATCGCGCCCAGCAGGGCTCCGGACCACAGCGACCGACGCGGGGTGTGCGGCTTGGCCAGCAGCCGGAACATCGCGAAGAACAGCAGCATGTTCGCGCCGAAGCCGAGCACGACGGTGAGGACCCGGACCAGGCCGCCGAGCTCCTCGTCGAGGTCGAGCCAGGCGAGCAGGTCGCTGGAGAAGCCGCCGACCAGGCCGGCCACGCCCACCGAGACCAGCAGGATCACGCCGATGAGCACCAGCGTCAGGAGGTCGCGGAGCTTGCCGCGCACGAAGCCGAGCTGCTCCTTGGCCGGGACCTCGAAGACGATCACCAGCGCGCTGCGCATCGCGGCCACCCAGCCGAGACCGGAGTAGAGCAGCACGAGGGCACCGATCAGCCCGACGGTGCTCGCGGCGCGCTCGATGTCGCTGATCTGCACCTGGTTCTCGCCGGTGCCGATCAGTCCCGGGATCACGGCGTCGAGCGCCTTGGTGAGGTTCTCGTCGGCGTTGTCCCAGACCTTCGCGAGCCAGCCGACCACGAAGAACGCGAGGGCCAGGATCGGGAAGAACGACAGGAACGCGAAGTAGGTGACGGCCCCTGCCTGCTGCCCCGCGTTGACGCCCGAGTAGTGCTCCTGCGTCCGGACGGCGTGGTCGACCAGCGGGCTCCGTCGCCGGACCCGTGCCACCCGCTCCCCGAGAGCCGGCACCTCAGGACTCCGCGGTCGCCAGCGCGAACTGCCGGGTCGGCTGCCAGCCGATCTCCTCGTCGTGCACGTACAGGTGGAACTCGCCGACCTGGAACTCGCACTCGAAGTCGGCGAGCTCCGCGAAGGCCCGGTCGAGCAGCGCGTCCTCGAGGTGGTGGGCGATGGTCACGTGCGGGTGGTACGGGTGCTCGAGCTCGACGTCGAGCGGTCCGCTGCGTACGGCGTCGGCGAGTCGCTCGCAGTGCGAGATGCCCTCCGCCAGCGTCACGAAGACCACCGGCGAGATCGGCCGGAACGTGCCGGTGCCGCGCAGGTGGACCAGGAAGCTGCCGAACCCGGCGGCGGCCTTCGCCAGGTGGTCCTCGATGCCGGCGAGGTCGTCGGCGGCGATCTCCGTCGGCGGCACCAGCGTGATGTGGGTCGGGATCATGGCCGCCGTGGTGTCACCGACCGCGGTCCGGTAGTCCTGCAGCTCGGTCGCCCAGGGCTCCGGGATCGCGACCGCCACTCCAATCGTCGGCATCCTCGGACCCTACTGGCCCGCCGCCACGAAGCCGACCCGCTGGTACACGTCGCGCAGCGTCCCGGTGGCCACAGCCCGGGCCTGCTCTGCCCCGCGGCGGAGCACGTCGGAGAGATAGGTCTGGTCCTCGAGCAGCTCCAGCGTGCGGGAGCGGAACGGCGTGACGAAGTCGACCACCACCTCGGCGAGGTCCTTCTTCAGGTCGCCGTAGCCGCGGCCGGCGTACTCCGCCTCGAGGTCGACGATCGGCTTCGCGGTGAGCGCGGAGTAGATCGTGAGCAGGTTGCTCACGCCCGGCTTGGTCTCCGGGTCGAACCTGATCTCCGAGCCGGAGTCGGTGACCGCCGAGCGGATCTTCTTCGCGGAGACCTTGGGGTCGTCGAGCATCTCGACGATGCCGGACGGCGAGGAGGCCGACTTCGACATCTTCGCGGTCGGGTCCTGCAGGTCGGTGATCTTCGCGGTCGCCTTGAGGATGTACGGCTCCGGGAGGCGGAACGTCTTCTTGTAGCGGCTGTTGAAGCGCTGGGCGAGGTCGCGGGTCAGCTCGAGGTGCTGACGCTGGTCCTCGCCGACCGGCACGTAGTGGGGCCGGTAGAGCAGGATGTCGGCCGCCTGGAGCACCGGGTAGGTGAAGAGGCCGACGCTGGCGGCGCCCTCGCCGCCCTTCGCGGACTTGTCCTTGAACTGGGTCATCCGGCGCGCCTCGCCGAAGCCGGTCAGGCACTGGAGCACCCAGCCGAGCTGGGCGTGCTCGGGCACCTGCGACTGCACGAAGATCGCGGAGCGGTCGGGGTCGATGCCCATCGCGAGCAGCTGCGCGGCCGCGCGCAGGGTGCGCTCCCGCAGCACCTTCGGGTCCTGCTCGACCGTGATCGCGTGCAGGTCCGCGATGAAGAAGAAGGGCTGGTACTCCTCCTGCAGGTCCACCCACTGCCGCAGGGCGCCGAGGTAGTTGCCGAAGTGGAACGAGTCGGCCGTCGGCTGGATGCCGGAGAGCACGCGCGGGCGGGACGTGGACGTGCCCTGCGCCGACGCGGCGACCTCGGGAGCGGTCGTGGTGGACATGGCGGTCATTCTCGCCTATCCGATTGCGGCGACGGGCGCGGGGTTGGGAGGGTTCGGACCATGCTCCGAGTGGTGGGCCCGGGTCGGGCCGAGGTCGAGCGCGGGCCCGCGCCTGACGAGGTGGCCCTCGCGGCCGCGCTGGACGCCGCGTTCCGCGACGGCACGGCGACCAGCGTCGGCTGGTGGGTCCCGGTGGGCGACTGGGCGGCACGGCGTACGGCGTGGCGCCTGGGCTTCTCGTACGCCGGAGTGCTGCGGGGCTGGGCCGACGGTGGCGACGCCTGGGCGTTCACGCTGCGGCACGACGACGTCCTGCTCGGGGCGGTCGGGATCTTCCGCTTCGACGACCCGGAGCTCGGCTACTGGACCCATCCGGACGCCCGCGGGCGGCGCCTCACGACCCGTGCCGGCGCGCTGGTCGTCGACCACGCGTTCGACACGCTCGGCCTGGCCCGGCTCTCGGCGTACGCCGCCACCGGCAACGCGGCGTCGCTCCGGGTGCTCGAGTCGCTCGGGATGCGGCGCACCGGCGTCCAGCGGCGCGCCGCACGCACCGGGGACGGGCGGACCGTCGACCTGGTCGGTTACGACCTGCTGCCGGAGGAGCGCTCCTCGCTGCGGCGGTGGGCCGCGGCCGACCACAGCAGCACCGCGATACCGGCCACCGAGAGCAGCGCGCCGACGAGGGCCGGCGCGCGGTAGCCGTAGCCGGCGGCGATCACGAGGCCGCCCAGCCACGCGCCGAGCGCGTTGGCGATGTTGAGCGACGAGTGGTTCATCGCAGCACCGAGCGTCTGCGCCTCGCCGGAGACCGCCATCAGCCGCAGCTGCAGGTTGACGACCAGCACCGAGCCGGTCGCCGTGGTCAGGAAGACCATCGGCAGCAGCCACCAGCCGTACGGCGCGGCCGCCCACACCGCCAGCATCACGATCCCGGACGCGACGCCCGACCCGATCAGGGTCCGGAACACCGACCACTCGCCGAGCCGGCCGGCGACCCAGGTGCCGGCGACCATGCCCACGCCGAACGCCGCGGTGAAGACCGGCACCGCCGACTCGGGCAGGCCGCTCACCTCGGTGACGATCGGCGCGATGTAGGAGTAGACCGCGAACAGGCCACCGAAGCCGACCGCGCCCGCGAGCAGGGTGAGCATCGCCTGGCCGTTGCGGAAGAAGGTCATCTCGCGGCGCCCGGTGGCCTCGGGGTTGCCGGGCACCCGCGGCACCACTGCGAGCACCATCACCACGGTGAGGAGCGCGAGGCCGGCCGCCGCGAGGTACGCCGCGCGCCAGCCGACCTGCTGGCCCAGCCACGTCGCGGCGGGCACGCCGACGACGTTCGCGACCGAGAGGCCGAGCATCACGCTCGCCACCGCGCGGCCGCGGCGTCCGGGGGCGGCGAGGTCGGCCGCGACCAGGGAGGCGACGCCGAAGTAGGCACCGTGCGGGAGCCCGTCGAGGAACCGTGCGACGAACAGCACACCGAAGCTGTCGGCAGCCGCGCTGAGCGCGTTGAACGCGGCGTACGCCGCCATCAGGCCGACCAGCAGCGCGCGTCGCGGGAGCCGCGCGCCGAAGATCGCGATCAGGGGCGCGCCGACCACGGCGCCCAGCGCGTAGGCGGAGATGAAGGAGCCGGCGTGCGGGATCGAGACGCCCACGCCCTCCGCGACCTGCGGGAGCAGGCCCATGGTGACGAACTCGGTGGTCCCGATCGCGAAGCCGCCGAGGGCGAGCGCGAGGACCGCCAGCGTGTAGTGACGGGTTCCGACCGGCGACTGGTCCGCGGCGGCAGGGGTCGGGGCGGTCGTCGTCACGGGCACGAGTCTGCAACCGGTCGACCCTCGTGCCCTATTCCTGACTGGCCTAGTGTGCTTGTCGTGCCGACTGCTCCGACCGACCAGGCGACTGACCTGCTGGCCGCGGTCCGATCGGCCACCGGCGGCCTCGTCGACGACGTGAGCGAGGCGCAGCGGCTCCCCGCCGGCGCGTCCCGGGAGACGTGGCTCCTGTCACGTCCCTCCTCGTCGCCGCTGGTGCTCCGGCTCAACACCCCCGGCTCCCTCGACGGCGACGCCCTGCTCCGCGAGGCGGCGCTGATGGAGGTGGCCGGCGCGCACGGCGTACCCAGCCCGGCCGTGCTGGCCCACGGCCGTGGCCCCGGCCCGCTGGCCGACGGCTACGTGCTGATGTCGCACGTCGCCGGCGAGTCGGTGCCGCAGCGCATCCTGCGCGACCCCGCGCTCGCCTCGGTGCGGGACGGGTTCGCCGCCGAGTGCGGCCGCATCCTCGCCGCCGTGCACACGGTCTCCCCGGCCGCGCTGCCCACCCTGCCCACCGAGGACCAGCTCGACTCCTGGACCGGGATCCTCGCCGACCAGCCGGACCCCCACCCGATCCTG
This sequence comes from Nocardioides sp. GCM10030259, assembly GCF_042666375.1. Lineage (NCBI taxonomy): Bacteria > Bacillati > Actinomycetota > Actinomycetes > Propionibacteriales > Nocardioidaceae > Nocardioides > Nocardioides sp. GCM10030259. The sequence goes on from NZ_JBHTDF010000016.1 coordinate 106,472, forward strand.
GAGTACGCAGCAGCCTGGCTCCGCCGGCACCGGCCCTCCCCCGTCCCGCCGCGCCTGGTGCACGGCGACTTCCGGCTCGGCAACCTGATCGTCTCCTCGTCCGGTGTCGAGGCCGTGCTCGACTGGGAGCTCGCCCACCTCGGCGACCCCGTCGAGGACCTCGCCTGGCTGACGCTGCGCGCCTGGCGCTTCGGGCACGCGCCCGAGGTCGCCGGCTGCGGATCGGTCTCCTCGCTCCTCTCGTCGTACGTCGACGCCGGCGGCGACCCCGTCGACGCCGACCGGCTGCGCTGGTGGCAGGTGATGGGCTGCCTGCGCTGGGGCGTCATCTGCCTCTTCCAGGGCAGCCGCCACCTCACCGGCGCCGAGCGGTCGGTCGAGCTCGCCGCCGTCGGGCGCCGGGTCGCCGAGGCGGAGTACGACGTGATGCTGCTGCTCGGCTGAGCTCTTGCCAGCACCCTGCGGGCCCGCTCGCGTCGACGCGGTCTTGCAGCAAAGGCGGTACGGCTGGCGCGGAGTTGCCGTTGCCGGCGAGGCTGCGGGTCGGCACCCCGAGGTAGAGCAAGTCTTCGAACACTCTTTCCTATTTAAGCACGAGATGCTAGGCTCGGCGCAAGCGTTACATCCACGACGCCGACCACCGGATCGGGGTCCAGGGCATCGGGGATGAGCGCCAGTCGCGAGGGTGACGTGATAGTCCGGGCAGACCGGGCCTCCAGGAGCGACGACCAGTCCATGACAGGTCGTGCCCACTCCGAGGAGGTCGTCGATGACCCACCCGGTCCTCGCCGCGGTCGCCTCCATCGAGGAGGCGCTCAAGACAGTCGCGGACGTGAACCCGACCTTCATGACCACGACGGAGAAGGCGGCCGCGCTGCGCGAGCTCGTGCGCACCGAGTCCCGGGTGGCCGAGCTGCGGCTGCGGATCCTCGCCGACGCCGACGCCGGCGACGTCGCCGAGACCACCGCCGCCCACACGTCCGCGGAGTGGCTCGCGACCCAGACCCATCTCCGGCACGAGGACGCCCGCGCCGACCTCGCCCTCGCCGTCGCGGTCGACCGGCGCTGGTCGGTCCTCGGCGGCGCGCTCCGCGCCGGGGACGCCACCCTCGCCCAGGCCCAGGTCATCGCCCGCGCCCTGGCCGCCCTGCCCGGCGACGTGCCGGCCGACATCCTCGCGTCGGCCGAGGAGACCCTGGTCGGACACGCCGCGGACTTCGGGCCCCGCCCGCTGGCCCGGCTCGGCGCCCGGATCCTCGACGTGATCGCCCCCGAGATCGCCGAGGCCGCCGAAGCCCGGCGGCTGGCCGACCTCGAGGCCCACGCCCAGCCCAGGACTCGGCTCAGCCTGCGTCGCCGCGGCGACGGCACCACCCGCCTCGCCGCGATCGTGCCCGACGCCACCGCCGACCGGCTCGCCGCCTACCTCCAGGCGCACACCAACCCCCGCAAGAGCCAGCGCCCCCAAGACGGTGACCCGGTCGAGCGGCTGTCGTACCCGCGTCGGCTCGGGCAGGCGTTCTGCCAGCTCCTCGAGGCCCTCGACCCCACCCGGCTCCCGATCCACGGCGGGGACGCCACCACCCTCATCGTCACCATCGACCTCGAGGACCTCCGCAAGGAACTAGCCACCGCGGACCTCCTCGGCACCGGCCACGTCCCCGGCGCCGACCAGCCGAGCCGGATCACCGCTGCCCAGGCCCGACGCCTCGCCTGCACCGCCCAGCTCATCCCCGCCGTCCTCGGCGCCGACTCCGAGGTCCTCGACCTCGGCCGCACCCGCCGACTGTTCAGCCCCGCCCAACGCAAGGCGCTGCTGCTCCGCGATGTCACCTGCCGTGAGGAAGGCTGCGACATCCCCGGCACCTGGTGCGAAGCCCACCACCGGCTCCCCTGGACCCACGGCGGCACCACCGACCTCGACAACGCCCAACTCCTCTGCAACCGCCACCACCACACCGCCCACGACCACCGCTACCAGACCGAACGACTCCCCAACGGCGACGTCAGATTCACTCGACGGCAATAGGCCGTTTCACCGGATACCCCACAGGCAGCACGTAGGTCGCGCGCACGTGGCGGTACAGCACGCGCCAGTGCCAGTAGCCGCGATAGGTGATCTCCGATCGCTGCATCGTGCGCGCGTAGGCCGACACCGCGCCGACGTAGTTGTCGGACGGGTTGTAGTGCCACAGCGCCTCGGCCATGTCGCCCGGAGCCCCGTTGCTCCTCAGGAGCCGGGCGGCGGCGAGGATCGCGTCCTGCGGGTCGTTGATGTCGCCTCCGGCCCCGTAGATCTTCCACGTCGACGGCAGGAACTGCATCGGTCCCTGCGCACCCGCCGTGCTGGTGCCGCGGATGCGGCCCATCCGGGTCTCGACCAGGTGGATGGCGGCGAGGTAGTTCCACGGCACTCCGGTACGGCGCTGCGCCTGCCGGTAGTATCCGCGCAGCTCCGACGGCGGCGGTGGGGCGACGATCCGCCAGCGCGGCAGGCGGGGTTGCGGCTCGGTCATCGAGTAGAGGAGCGAGCCGGCCCGGAGGTCGCTGCGGACGTCTCGGGCCGTCGACGGGTCGAGGCGGGCGACGACCCTTCGGACGAAGGCGGTTCGGGCGGTCACCAGCGCACGGACGGCCAGCTGGTGGAACTCCGCCGCGCGCCGGACGTCGGCCCTCGTCGCCTCACGGTCCCTGATGGTCGCCGCGGCACCCTCGAGCCGGTCGGCGAGGGTCGAGGCCTTGTCCGTCGTCGGCGTCGGGGACGCCGGCGTAGACGGCGTTGCCTCCGACGCCCGCGACCGGGGCTCCGCCTCCCGCGGCTCCGAGCCGGCGCAGGACGTGAGCAGGCACGCGGCCAGCGCGAGCGTCGCGGCTCGTCGAGCCGCGCGGCTGGCGTCACCGAGCTGGGCCATCAGCCCATCCTGCACCAGAGCCCAAGCCGTGTCAGCGCTCGCCGAAGTCCCACCCCTCGCCGCCGTCGTAGCTGCGCAGCAGGCGCTTGGCGACGGACTGCACGTGCACCTCGTCGGGGCCGTCGTAGAAGCGCGCGAGGCGGGCGTTGCGGTACATCCGGCTGAGCGGGGTGTCGTCGGTGAGCCCCTCGGCGCCGTGGACCTGGAGGGCGCGGTCGACGACGCGGTGCAGGGTGCGTGCGCCGGCGACCTTGAGGGCGCCGATCTCCACGCGGGCCTGGTCTCCGGCGTCCATCCGGCGGGCGGCGGCCAGCGTCATCAGGCGGGCGGACTGGATGTCGGTCCACGAGTCGAAGACGTGCTGCTGCATCAGCTGCTTGTCGGCCAGGCGCGAGCCGTGCGCCTCGCGCTCGTTGAGGCGCCGGCACATCAGGTCGAAGGCGCGCTGGGCCTGGCCGAGCCAGCGCATCGCGTGGAAGATCCGGCCGGGGCCGAGGCGCTCCTGGGCGATCCGGAAGCCGGCTCCGCGCGGCCCGAGCGTGTTGCCGAGGGGCACCCGTACGTCGTCGTACGCGACCTCGCAGTGGTCGGAGGCCATGCCGAGCACGGGAGTGTCGCGGACGATCCGGTAGCCGGGGTGGTCGGTCGGCACGATGATCAGCGAGAACGACTCGTGCACCGGCGCCTCGGTCTCGGTGCGCACCATGACGGTGGTGAAGCGCGCCTGCTGCGCGCCCGTCGTGAACCACTTGCGGCCGTTGATGACCCACTCGTCGCCGTCGACGACCGCGCTCGTCCGCAGCAGCGTCGGGTCGGAGCCGGCCACGCCCGGCTCGGTCATCGCGAAGCTCGGCCAGAACTCACCGCGCACGATCGGCTCGAGGTATCGGTGGCGCCACTCGTCGCTGGCGTGGCGGTCGAGCATCAGCGAGTCCTGGAGGGTGAACGTGCCGAGCGCGAGCTGGCCGTACTCGCTGCGCCCCTGCACCTCGTTGACGTGCACGTAGTCGAGGAACGGCAGGCCGCCGCCCCCGAGGTGCTCCGGATGGCCGATCGCCCACAGGCCGGCGTCCTTCGCCTGCTGCTGCAGGTCCGCGAGCACCCGGGCCGCCTCCGGGCCGCCGGCGTCGAGCACCGGCTCGGCCGGCTCGACCAGGTCGACCATGAACTCCTTGACACGGGCGCGCAGCTCGGTGCTCATGCTTCCTCCAGGTAGCGCGGGTTGCTGACGGCGACCTTCGCCCGTGCCCAGGTGGCGAGGGCGGCCGTGAGCTCTGCGTAGAGGGGGGCGTCCTCGTCGAGCCGAGCTGCGAGTACGGCGAGCTCGCGGTTGTCGCGTACGCCGAGCGCCGCCAGCCGGTCGGCGTGCGCGGCCTCGTCGGCGGGCGCGGCGGCGAGCTGGCGGCTCACCGTGGCCAGCACGTTGCTCGCCACCCGCCGGTGCAGCCGGTCCCGGGCGCCGTCGCCGGCACCGTCGAGGAACTCGCGCACGGCGTCGACGAGCTCGACCGGGTCCGGCCGGTCGTACGCGTCGCTCACGAGTCGTCGAGCTCGGTGCGCAGCGCGCGGCTCATCACCGCGTGCATCTGGTAGAGCGCGGTGATGTAGGTGAGCTCGAGGACCTGCTCGTCGGTCAGGTGCTGGCGCAGCCGCTCGAAGACCTCGTCGGCGACCCGGCCCCCGTCGTGGACCAGCGCGTCGGCGTACGCGAGCACGGCGCGCTCGGCCTCGTCGAAGCGGTCGGACACCTGCCATCCGGGGATCGCCGCGATCTTCTCCTCGTCGACGTCGAGGGCCCGCAACGCCTTGCAGTGCTGGGAGAAGACGAACTGGCTGCCGACCGTCCAGCCGACGCGGGTCTGGCCGAGCTCGCGCAGCACCGGGTCGAGCATCCGCCGGTCGGAGCGATAGAGCGCGAACCCCCGGACGGCGTGGTCGAGCACGTCCGGCACCAGGGCCATCACCGTCCACCAGTCCCCCGGCGTGCCGTCGGCGGTGCCCGGTTCGGCGACCGGGTCGCGGCCCTTGCCGAAGACGTGGTCGTACATGGTCGTGACGATCGGTGCGTTGTCGTCGGCGCGCGGGACCTGGCGGAGCCGGGGCATCAGGTGGCGACCCGCCGGTCGGCCGCCGTGCGCGGCTCGTGCCGGGCCTCGTCCGGCCCGATCTCGCGGGTCCACGCCGCGAACTCGAGCAGGATGCCGTCGGGGTCGAAGAAGTACAGCGACCGGATGAAGACGCCGGGGTGCATCTCGGCCGCGACGCCCCACTCGCTGTCGTCGTGGTTGAGGATGAATCCGGTGCGTACGCCGGCCTCCTCGAGCCTGGCCTTGTACTCGTCGAACCGGTCCGCCGGGATGGTCAGGGCGACGTGGTTCATCGACGCGACCGCGCTCACGATCTCGCCGTAGCCGGGCAGGTCGGCGGCCGACGCGATGCCCGGCGCCGGGTCCGGCGCGTCGGGGAACCAGAAGAACGCGAGGTACGAACCGGGCGCCACCTCGAAGAAGAAGTGCTGGCCACCCCCCTCCGGCAGCTCCAGCGTCTTGACCAGCGGCAGTCCCAGCACGCCCTGGTAGAAGTCGACGGTGCGCTGCATGTCGGAGCTCACCAGCGCCAGGTGGCAGAACCCCGTGATCTCGAACGGTCGCTCGCTACTCGCTGTGGTCATGGGCGTCACCTCACCATCGCCCGCACGGCCTTCCGATCGGTCTTGCCCACGCTCGTGAGCGGGACGCTGTCGACGATCAGGACCTCGCGGGGGTACTTGTAGCGCGCCAGGCGGGCCCTGGCGTGCTCCATCAGCTCTTCCGGTGTCGCGGTCGAGCCCGGGTGCAGCGCGACGACCGCGACGACCTCCTCGCCACTCTTCTCGTCCGGCTTGCCGACCACGGCCGCGGCCGAGACTGCCGGGTGCTCGATGAGGGCGTCCTCGACGTCGCGCGGGAAGACGTTGAAGCCGCCGCGGATGATCAGGTCCTTCACCCGGTCCACGACGTAGAGGTAGCCGTCCTCGTCGAAGCGGCCGACGTCACCGGTGTGCAGCCAGCCGTCGACGACCGTGGCGGCGGTCTGCTCGGGGTCGTTCCAGTAGCCGAGCATCACGCCGGAGCCGCGGACGCAGATCTCGCCCTCCTCGCCGGCGGCGAGCCGCTCGCCCAGGGGGTCCATGATCGCCACCTCGTGGTGCGGCAGCGGCTTGCCGACGCTGCCGGGCCGGTTCTCGGTCACCGTCGAGGCCGAGATCACGGCGCTCGACTCGGTGCACCCGTAGCCCTCGAGGATCGTCACGCCGAACGTCTTCTCCACCCGCTCGCGCAGCGCGGGGAGCAGCGGCGCGCCACCGGAGCCGAAGGACTCCAGCGAGCTGAGGTCGTAGTCGGCGTGCGGCAGGTCGAGCAGCATCTGCAGCATCGACGGCACCACCGGGCTGGACTCGAGCCGGTGCTCCTGCACGAGCTCCAGCCAGCCCTGCGGGTCGAACCACCGCTGCAGCACCGCCACCTGCTGCCGGTCGGAGTGCATCCCGCCGATCACGACGATCAGCCCGTAGGCGTGCGAGAGCGGCAGCGGCAGCAGTGACCGGGTCGACGACATCGTGCGCCCGACCGCGGCGATCCCGCTGCCGGCCTCCCAGAGCCCGAGGTGGCTGAGCATCACGCCCTTGGCGCGCCCGGTGGTGCCGCCCGTGTAGAGCAGCGCGGCGAGGTCGTCGTCGGCGCGCGGCTCGATCGGCGCCGGGTCGGCGGCCTCGAGCTCGGCGAAGGGTACGGCGTCGGGCGTGCCCTCGGGGACGTCGCCGATCACCACGAGCGTCAGGTCGAGACCGGCCGCTGCGCCCGTGATCAGCGGCAGCAGCTCGGGGCTGACGATCGCGGCCCGGGCGCCGGAGTCCTCGAGGATGTGCCGCAGCTCGGGCTCGGTCTGCAGGAAGATCACCGGGGTCACGACGGCACCGGCGCGCCAGATCGCGCGGTAGCCGACGAACACCTCGGGGGTGTTCATGGTCATCACGACGACCCGGTCTCCGGGCTCGATCCCGAGCCGGCGCAGGCCGCCGGCCGCGCGCACCGAGCGGTCCTGGATCTCGCCTGCGGTGTGCCAGGTGCCCTCGAAGAAGAGCGACTCGTAGTCGCCGAGGCGCTCGTGGGACTGCTCGGCCAGCAGGGCCAGGTTGTGCGCACCGACGGTCATCACTTCCCCTTCCCGGCCAGGGCCAGGCCCGCGACCTCGTCGTACGCCGCGACGTCGTCGCCGAGCAGCAGCCGGTCCACCTTGGCCCGGCGCCAGTAGAGGTGCGCGTCGTGCTCCCACGTGAAGCCGATGCCGCCGTGCACCTGGATCAGCGTCTCGGCGGCCCGCTCCAGCGCGGTGGCCGCGGCGCCCTTGGCCGCGGCGGAGGCGATCGGCAGCTCGTCGGGAGCGTGGTCGGCGGCCCACGCCGCCCACCACACCAGCGACCGGAGCTGCTCGACCTCGACGTAGACGTCGACCAGCGCGTGCTTGACGGCCTGGTAGGAGCCGATCGCGCGGCCGAATGCGTGCCGCTCCTTCGTGTACTCGACCCCGATCTCCAGCGCCCGGGCCGCCGTGCCGAGTCCCTCGGCGGCGAGAATCGTGCGACCGACCTGCAGCGCGCGCGTCCAGCGCTGCGCGGCGTCGGCGGCGACCACCTCGGTCTCACCGAGCACGACGTCCGCCAGGCCGCGGGTCGGGTCGATCGGGTCGCGGGACTGCACGCTGCCGGGCCCGACCACCACGTCGTCGCCGCGCCGGGCCAGGAAGGTGTCGGCGCCGACCGCGTCGAGCACCGGGCCGTCGTCCACGACGGCGAGCGCCAGGCTGCCGTCGCAGAGCGCCGCGAGCCGCGCGTCGTCGTCGCCGAGGAGCACCGCTGCCCGGGCGTAGGTCACCAGGGACGGCCCGGCGAGCACCCGGCCCGCCTGCTCGGCGACCACGGCCAGGTCGAGCACCGACCCGCCCCCGCCGCCGGCCCGCTCGGACACGGTGATCGTCGCGAAGCCGCTCTTCACGAGCTCGATCCGGCCCGGCGGGGTCTCCTCCGAGGCCCCCTCGAGTGCGGCCCGCGCCGCCGCCGGGGAGGCCGAGGAGCCCAGGAAGTCCCGCGCCGCCGCGGCCAGGTCGCGCTGCTCGTCGTCGAGATCGAAGTACATGTCAGTGCCTCTCTGTCACGCGCCGGAGGCGGCGAGCTCGCGGAACGTCCTGTCCTTGTCGGCCCGCGGCTCGGGCGGCAGCCCGAGCACCCGCTCGCCGATGATGTTGTGCAGCACCTCGTTGGTGCCGCCGGCGATCGCCATGCCCGGCAGCACGGCCTGCAGGTCCTGCCAGTCGGTGCTGCCGTCGGCGGTGCCGGCGTACGCCGCGTCGTCGCCGAGCAGGCGTACGGCGAGGTCGGCCAGGTCGCGGGCGGCCTTGGTGCCGGCCAGCTTGCCGGCCGAGGCCTCCGGCCCCGGCAGGTTGCCCTGGCTGAGCGCGGTGAGCTGGCGGTAGCCGGTGTAGCGCATGCCGAGCGACGCGACGTACGCCCGCCCGAAGGACTGGCGGACCAGCGCCTGCCGGCCCTCGGGCAGCGCGCCGATGCGCTCGGCGACGTGCTCGGCGACCTTCTCGACGCTGACCCCGATGTCGGTGCCGCCGCCGCCCAGGGTGAGCCGCTCGCTCATCAGCGTGGTTAGCGCGACCCGCCAGCCGTCGCCGACGTCGCCGAGGCGCTCGGAGTCGGGGACGACGACGTCGTCGAAGAAGACCTCGTTGAAGTCGGCGCCGCCGCTCATCTGCCGCAGCGGCCGCACGGTGACGCCCGGCGCCTTCATATCGACCACGAACATCGTCAGGCCGCGGTGCTTGGCGACGTCGGGGTCGGTGCGGGTGAGCAGGATGCCGTGGTCGGCGACGTGGGCGAGCGTCGTCCACACCTTCTGGCCGGTGATGTGCCAGCCGCCCTGCTCGTCGGCCACGGCCTTGGTGCGCAGCGCCGCGAGGTCGCTGCCCGACGCCGGCTCGCTGAAGAGCTGGCACCAGACGTCGTCGGCGCGCAGCAGTCGCTTGAGATACCGCTGCTTCTGGTCGTCCGACCCGTGGTGGATCACCGTCGGGCCGCACATGCCGATCCCGATCAGGTTGATCAGGCCCGGGATGCCGAGCCGGGTCATCTCCTGGTCGATGATCGCCTGCTGCATCGGGGTGCCGCCGCGACCGCCGGCCTCGACGGGCCAGGTGACGCCGACGAAGCCCGCGTCGTACAGCAGCGCCTGGCGCTCCCGGGAGAGCCTCTCGTCGAGCTCGCGCCGCCCGGAGCGGGTCCCGAGCCGGTCCCGGTGCTCCTCGAGGAACGACCGCACCTCCGCTCGCCAGACCGCTTCCTCGGGGGTGTCGTCGAAGTCCATGCCGGTCCTTCCAGGAGGGTGTGCCGCGTCACACGGCATGCCTCAGGGTGGCAGAAGACTTATCGGCGCTCAAGCATGTAACTGTCGATTTTCGAGCGGCCCTGAGGGCGGAGTGTGACCTGCGTAACCTCCCCGTCGGCCCCTCGTTGCCGAAGTTGTCGGCGCTCCCGCCGACAACCTGCCGAGACGATCCACGATCCGACCGAGGCGTGGTGCCGATGCGATCAGTCCCGAACCGGGCCGGCGAGCTCGTCGACGGCGTCGGCGGACTGATGACCTTCTCCGCGCGGACGCTGCGGGACCTGCTGCGCCCGCCCTTCCAGACCCGAGAGTTCGTGCAGCAGACGGAGTTCATCGCGTTCGTGTCGGTGCTGCCGGCGATGCTCGTCTCGATCCCGTTCGGTGCCGTGATCGCGCTGCAGCTCGGCAACCTGACCAAGCAGCTGGGGGCCGAGAGCTTCACCGGTGCCGCGTCGGCGTTGGCGACGATCCGCGAGGCGTCGCCGATCGTGACCGCCCTGCTGCTCGCCGGGGCGGCCGGTACGGCGATCTGCGCCGACCTGGGCTCGCGCACGATCCGCGAGGAGATCGCCGCGCTGGAGGTGCTCGGCATCTCGCCGATCCAGCGCCTCGTCGTACCCCGTGTGCTCGGCTGCGTCGTCGTCGCCATGCTGCTCAACGGCCTGGTGAGCGTGGTCGGCGTGGTCGGCGGCTACGTCTTCAACGTGCTCGTCCAGGACGGGTCGCCGGGCGCGTTCGTCACGTCGTTCCGCTCGATCGCCACCCTGGAGGACCTGGCGCTCGGCGAACTCAAGGCCGCCGTCTTCGGGCTGCTCACCGCGCTGGTCGCGTGCTACCGCGGACTCACGGTCAAGGGCGGGCCGCGGGCGGTCGGCGACGCGGTGAACCAGTCCGTGGTGATCGCGTTCGCGCTGCTCTTCGTCACGAACTTCGTGATCACGTCGATCCACCTCCAGCTCGGGTCGGTGCCGACGTGAGCGGGACGGGAGTGACCGGAGCGGCGCAGCGGATGAGCGACCGGCTCGCCGGGCTCGGCCACCAGCTGCTCTTCTACGGGCGGGCGGCGGTCGCTGCGCCGGGGGCCCTCCGCAACCACCGCCACGAGGTCTGGCGCCTCCTGGGCGAGGCGTCGTTCGGGTCGGGCGCGCTCGCGGTCATCGGCGGCACGTTCGGCATCATCCTGCTGCTGTCCTTCTTCACCGGCACCGAGGTCGGCCTGCAGGGCTTCACCGGGCTCGACGACATCGGCGCCTCGATCTTCACCGGCTTCATCTCGGCGTACTTCAACACCCGCGAGATCGCGCCGCTCGTCGCCGGCATCTCGCTCTCCGCGACGCTCGGCGCGGGCTTCACCGGGCAGCTGGGCGCCATGCGGATCGCGGAGGAGATCGACGCTCTCGAGGCGATGGCGATCCCGCCGATCCCCTACCTCGTGACCACGCGCGTCGTCGCCGGGCTGATCGCCGTGGTGCCGCTCTACCTCGCCGGGCTGTTCTCCTCCTACTTCGCGACCCGCTTCGTCGTCACGCAGAGCTTCGGGCAGTCGGTGGGCACCTACGACCACTACTTCCACCTGTTCCTGCCGCCGCTCGACGTGCTGCTCTCGCTCGTCAAGGCGCTGATGTTCGCGGTGATGGTCGTGCTCGTGCACTGCTACTACGGCTTCACCGCCAGCGGCGGGCCGGGCGGCGTGGGGGTCGCCGTCGGTCGGGCGGTGCGCGCGTCGATCGTGCTGGTCACCGTCAGCGACTTCTTCATCTCGCTCGCCTTCTGGGGAGCCTCCGACACCGTCCGGATAGCCGGATGAGCCGGCCCTCGCCGTACGCCGACGAGGCACCGGGCGGCGGGCTGCTCGCGCGGCTCTACACCCGACGCTCGCTGCACGCGTTGGGCCTGCTCGCGATCGCCGTCGTCGTCGGCCTGCTCGCGATGTCCATCGCGGTCTTCACCCACGCGTTCGACGACCCGGCCCGCGTGCGGCTCGAGGTCGACCGGGCCGGGTCGCAGCTGTCGGCGGGCGCCGACGTGAAGCTCCACGGCATCGTCGTCGGGCGCGTCGACCGGATCGAACCCGCGCCCGGCGGCCGGGGCGCGCGCCTGGACCTCGCGATCGAGCGCGGGCGCCTCGACCTGATCCCCGCCAACGTCACCGCGCAGGTGCTGCCGAAGACGATCTTCGGAGAGAAGTACGTCGACCTGGGGCTCCCGGCCGAGCCGGCCGTCGCCCGCCTGGCCGACGGCGCCGTGATCGAGCGCGACCGCAGCTCGGTCGCGATCGAGACCAGCACCGTGCTCAACGACCTCGCGCCGCTGCTCGACGCCGTCTCGCCCGCCGAGCTGAACACCACGCTCACCGCCATCGCGACCGCGGTGCAGGGGCGCGGCGAGCTGATGGGCGAGACCATCTCCGCGAGCCGCGAGCTGACCCGCGGCGTCCGGCCGACCGTGCCGCTGGTCGTCACCGACGCCGGCCTGCTCGCCGAGGTCGGCGACGACTACCACGCCGTGGCCGACCCGCTGCTGCGGACGTTCGGCCAGTCCGGCGTCACCGCCCGGACGCTGACGGCCCACGGCCGCGACCTCCGGCGGCTCCTGGTGTCGTCGCGCCGGTTCGCCGACGTGACCCGCGGCTTCGTCGACCTCGTCGGCGAGACCGCGATCGAGGTCGTCGAGGTCAGCCGGCCGGTGCTCGAGATGCTGCAGAGGTACTCGCCCGAGATCGCCTGCCTGGTCCGCGGCGTCGTGAAGGCCAAGGACCGGCTGGAGGCCGTCTTCGCCGACGGGCCCTACCTCAAGGCGCGGCTGTACGTCTCGCTCAGCCGGGGCATGTACCAGCCCGGCATCGACGACCCGAAGAGCCTGGACCTGAGCGCCTACGGCCCCTACTGCCCGGTCACCCCGGAGGGCGGCAAGGGCACCGTGCCGTGGCCGGAGATCCCGGAGGAGCTCGACCGGATCCGCAACCAGGACGGCGCCGGCCCCCTCAACAGCGTCGACGGGCTGCCGGGCAGCCCGACCGCTCCGCTCGGCGACCTGCTGCCGATGCTCCTCGGAGGTGCGCTCGGATGAGCGGCCCGCACACCGGCTTCCGCCGGTCCCTCCTCCGGGTGGCGATCTTCGCGGTCGTCACGGTGCTCATGACGGCGCTCCTCGCCCGCACGATCCAGGGCTACCAGGACGACGACGCGCCGACGTACGCCGCCGTCTTCACCGACGCCACCCGGCTCGCCCCGGGCGACGACGTGCGCCTCGCCGGCGTCAGCGTCGGCCGCGTCGAGTCCGTCACCCTCACCGACGACGCCCGGGCGCGCGTCGAGTTCGCGGTCGAGGAGTCCGTGCGGCTCGGAACGCGCACGTCGGTGGTGATCCGCTACCGCAACCTGATCGGCGACCGCTACCTCGCCCTGTCGGTGCCCGTGCCCGGCGGCAGCCCGCTCGAGCCCGGCGACACCCTGCCGCTCGAGCGGACCCGCGCGGCGCTCGACCTCACCGCCGTCTTCAACGGGTTCAAGCCGCTCTTCGCCGGACTCGACTCGAGCTCGATCAACGCGCTGTCGCTCTCGCTCGTCAAGGCGCTCCAGGGCGAGGGCGGCACCATCGCCTCGCTGCTCGACAGCACCGGGTCGCTCGGTCACGCGATCGGCCGCCGCGACCGGACCATCGGCACGCTCGTGCAGGACCTGTCGACGGTCCTGACGACGCTCAACCGGCAGACCGGGCCCTTCAACCGGCTCGTCACCCACCTGCGCGACCTGACCGGCGGCCTCGCCCGCGACCGCGGCCAGATCGTCGATGCGCTGGCGGGCATCGACGGGCTGGCGACCGCGACCGACACGCTGCTCACACGGGCGCGACCGCACCTGCGCGGCACCGTCGAGGGACTGCGCGACTCCGGTCGCCGGCTCCGGCAGAACCGCGACAAGCTCGCCGAGAAGGTCGAGCTGCTGCCGGTCAAGCTCAATGCGATCATGCGGTCTGCGCAGTACGGCTCGTGGTTCCAGTTCTTCAACTGCGGCCTGGGCCTCGAGGTCCACCTGCCCGGCGACGCGCCGCCCGTGGCGGTGCCCCCGTCCGGGCCGAGCACGGAGATCTGCGGCGCATGATCGGCCCCACTCGCAACGCCCGGCCGATCGGCGTCGTCACCCTCGTGGTCTGCGCGCTGCTGCTGGTCGCGTCCTTCCGGCTGTCCGCGCTCTCCGACCTGTTCTCCGGCGGCGGCCGGCAGCTGCACGCGGAGTTCACCGACGTCGCCGGCGTCGCGCCGGGCGACCCGGTGCGGATCGCCGGGCTCGCGGTCGGCACCGTCGATGCGGTCCGCGTGGAGCGCGACCACGCCGTCGTCGACCTGACCGTGGACACCTCGACGCCGTTGGGCGACCGCACGACCGCCACGCTGAGTCTCGACACGCTGCTCGGGCAGAGCAGCCTCGTGCTGCGGCCGTCGGGCACCGGCTCGCTCGCCGAGGGCGCCACCATCCCGCTCGACCGCACCACGACGCCCTTCGGGGTCACCGACGCGCTCCTTCGGTCGGCCGACGAGCTCCGGCCGATCGACACGAAGCGGCTCACCCGGGCGGTCGGCGCGGTGAGCGCCGCGATCGACCCGGCGACCCCGGAGGTGCGTACGGCGGCGACCGGGCTGTCCGCGCTCGCCCGCGTCGTCACCCGGCGGGAGGCCGACGTGCGCGAGCTCTTCGCGCAGACCGCCGCCATCGCCGACACGCTCGCGGGGCGCAGCAAGGACGTGGTGACGCTCATCGACAACAGCGCGCTGATCCTCTCCACGCTCGCCGAGCGCCAGCAGGTGATCCGCTCGCTGCTGCGCTCGACGGGCAGCCTGGCGGCGACCGTCGAGGCGGTGATCCGGGAGAACCGGGGCGAGCTCTCGCCGGCCCTGCGCGACCTCGAGGAGGTGCTCGGGGTGCTCGACCGGCACCGCGCCGACCTCGACGAGTCGCTGCGGCTGCTCGCGCCGTACCTGCGCTACTTCGTCAACGTCGTGGGCAACGGGCGGTGGTTCGACGGCACCTTCGCCGGCCTGGTCCCGGTCGATCTGAGGGGTGGCCTGCCATGACCCGCAGGATCGCAGCCGCGGTCGTGCTGGTGCTCGTCGCCGCGGCGTTCGTGTGGGCCAGGGGCACCGCGCCGGACCGGATCACGGTCACCGCGACGTTCCCGTCGACCATCGGGCTCTACCCGGGCGACGACGTGCGCGTCGTCGGGGTTCCGATGGGCACCATCAACGAGATCAACCCGCAGGGCGGCGACGTCGAGGTCGTCATGGAGCTCGACCCCGCGACCCCGGTCGCGCCGGACACGGGGGCGGTGATCGTGCCGCCCGGGGTGCTCAGCAGCAGGTACGTCCAGCTGACCAAGCCGTGGCTGGAGGGACCCCGGCTCGGCGACGGCGACCGCATCGACGCCGAGCGCACCGCGGCGCCCCTCGAGCTCGACGACGTCACCGCCGAGCTCGACTCGTTCGTCCGGGCGCTGGGCCCGAAGGGCGCCAACCGCGACGGCGCCCTCTCCGACCTCGTCGACTCCGCCGCCGGCGCCCTCGACGGCAACGGGGCGACGCTGCGCCAGACCCTGACCGACGTGGCCGACGCGCTCGACACCATGGGGCAGAGCCGCGGGGACATCGTGACGACCATCGAGCAGCTCCAGACGTTCGTCACCTCCCTCGCCGGAAGCGACCGGGCGATCCGGTCCTTCGAGCGCAACCTCGGCGTGGTGACGACCCAGCTCGCCGGCCAGCGCCGGCAGCTGCGCGCCACCGTGCGCAACATCGGCGCGACCGTGCGCGCCGTCCGGTCCTTCGTCCGAGAGAACGGCGACACGCTGACCGCCGACGTCCGCCTCCTGCGCCGGCTGTCCACGACGCTCGCCGATCGCCAGCGCGACCTGATGGAGATCGCCGACCTCGGACCGATCGGCACCGAGGGCATCTTCGGCGCCGCCAACCTCGAGACGGGTGTGCTCGACGCGCGCGTCGACCTCACGCCCCTGCTCGCGAACGCCGACACGACGATCTGCCAGCTGCTGGAGGGCCCCACGCTCGCCGCCCTCTGCCCGCCGGGGGTCCCGGACCCGCCGGGAGGTGCCCGGTGAGGATCTCGGCGCGCTCCCGGGCCCTGGCCCTGACCCTGGCGGTGGGGGTCGTCGCCGTCGCGGTGGTCGTGCTCGGCGTGAGGGCGCTGCCCGACGTGACCCGGGCGCGGCTCCCCGGCGCCGCGGGCGGCGGCTCGACGTACGCGGTGCAGGCCAGCTTCCGCGACGCGCTCGACCTGGTGCCGAACTCGACGGTTCGCGTCGCCGACGTCCCGGTCGGCCGGGTGACCTCGGTCGACGTGGGCCGCGACGACAGCGGCTACGTCGCCGTCGCCCACCTCGAGATCGACGACGGCCACGACCTGCCCGCCGGCACCGCTGCCGTCATCCGCAGCACCAGCCTGCTGGGCGAGAAGTACGTCGCGCTCGTCGCCCCGGAGCGCGGCGGCGGCAGCCTCCGCGAGGCGGGCACCATCCCTGTCGGGCGCACCACCCAGGACGTCGAGGTCGAGCAGCTGCTGTCGTCGCTCGGCGCGCTGCTCAACGGCGGCGGCCTCCAGCAGCTCTCGACGATCACCCGCGAGCTGTCCACCGCGCTCGGAGGACGCGAGCAGGACACCCGGGCGCTGCTCGGCGACCTCGACGCGATCGTCAGCGGCCTCGACCGCGGCCGCCCGGCGCTCGTCGCGGCGCTCGAGAGCACCGCCCGGCTCAACCGGGTGCTCGCCGCCCAGCGCGACGTGCTGGGCCGGGCCGTCAGGGACCTCGACCCCGCGACCGGCGTACTCGCCCGCCAGGTGGGCCTGCTGAAGCGGGCGCTGGGCAGCCTCGACGAGCTCCACGCGCACGCGACCCACGTGATCGAGCGGAGCACCGACGCCACCGTCGCCGACCTCGAGGCGCTCGCGCCGGTCGCGAAGGAGCTCGGCAAGGTCGCCCACCTCGTGCCCGAGAACATCACGCTCCTGGTCACCTACCCCTTCGCCGACACCGCGGTGCCGGCGTTCTCGGGTACGTACGGCGCGGTCAAGGGCTCCGTCGTCCTCGACCTCGAGCAGCTGCTGTCGATGGTCGCCCCGACGCCGCAGTCGGACGAGCCGGCCGCTCCCCCGAGCCGGCCCGACGAGCCGGCCACGACCCCGTCGGCCCCGGATCTCGGCGAGGGCGTCGTCGGCGGCGGCGGCGTCGGTGACATCGTCGGCGGCCTGCTCGACCTGCTGTCGCCCCGAGTGGGGGCCGTGCCGTGAGCATCAGCAGCCGGATCCGGGTCGCGCTGTTCGCGGTCGTCGCCGTCGTCTCCGTCGTGGTCGCCGGCGTGGAGTACGTCGGCATCCCCGAGCGCTACCTCGGCCGCTCCTACGAGATCGCCGCGGACCTGCCCGAGTCCGGCGGCATCTTCCCCAACGCCGAGGTGACGCTGCGCGGCGTCCCCGTCGGCCGGGTGAAGTCCCTCGAGCTCACCCCCGACGGCGTACGCGCCCACCTCCAGCTCGACGACGACATCCGGGTCGCCGACGACACCCTGGTCCGGGTGGCGCACCTGTCGGCCGTCGGGGAGCAGTACGTCCAGCTGATCCCGCCCGACGACGACGGCCCCTACCTCGCCGCCGGCGAGGTGCTGCCGGTCTCCGCGGCCAGGACGCCGCAGCAGGTGACCGACCTGCTGGTGCACCTCGACCGGCTGGCGACCAGCATCGGCAAGCCGAAGCTGCGGCAGGTGGTCGACGAGCTCGGCACTGCGTTCTCGCGCAGCGGGCAGGACCTCGCGACGGTCCTGGTGCGCACCAACCAGCTGAGCGACGACCTCGTCGCGATCCAGCCGCGCACCTCCGCGCTGCTCCGCGACGGAGAGCGGATGCTGCGCACCCAGCACGAGCTCGCCCCCGACCTGCGCGCGCTCAGCGACGGCCTCGACCGGCTCACCCGGACCCTCGCCGAGAGCGACCCCGAGCTGGAGGCGATCCTCGCCGAGGCGCCGGCCACCCTCGACGACGTACGCCGGGTGCTCGCGGCCAACCAGGCAGACGTCGGGGTGCTGCTCGGCAACCTGCTGTCGGTCGGCGAGATCGTCGCCGAGCCGATCCGGCTGCGCGGCCTCAACACCCAGCTCGTGCTGCTGCCCCG
The DNA here is from genome assembly GCF_042666375.1 of Nocardioides sp. GCM10030259. Taxonomy (NCBI): domain Bacteria; kingdom Bacillati; phylum Actinomycetota; class Actinomycetes; order Propionibacteriales; family Nocardioidaceae; genus Nocardioides; species Nocardioides sp. GCM10030259. Next base: position 123,987 of record NZ_JBHTDF010000016.1, read on the forward strand.
GATCATCCAGGGCACGTTCAACATCCAGCCCGGCGACGGCTACGCGCGGCTCGGCGCCGTCATCGACACCACGCAGGCCGTGTGCACCCGCGGCTACGAGTCGTCCGGGACGCCCCCGACGCAGGGCCACCTGCGGTCGGCCGAGCCCGGCAACCCGCCGCTGCGCGCCAACCTCAACGCGTTCTGCGCCGAGCCCCGGGGCAGCAGGATCGGCGTACGCGGCGCGGCGAACGTCCCTCGCCCGCCCGGCGACCCGACCGCGCAGGTGCTGACCCGTGACAACCCGCGCGGCTTCGGGCCGGGTGCGTCCTCCGCGGAGGAGGACCCTGCCCCCACCACCGACCCGCCCGCCGAGTCATCCGCCGACGCCGCTGCGAACGTGCGGATGCTGCCGGCCACCGACCTGCAAGGACTGATCCTGAAGGAGGACCTGCGATGACGACCGACACCACCGAGGCGCCGACGGTCGGGGCGCCCGAGGAGACCGCCCCACCGCGCCGCCGTCATTGGCTGCCGCTGGTCGCCGCGGTCGTCGTGCTGGCCGCCGTCGCCAGCGCCGTCTGGACCGGTCTCGAGGTGCGCGACGAGCGGGCCGCCGACGAGCGGGGGCGCGCCGCCCTGGCCGCGGGCCGCGTAGCGGCGACGGCGTTCACGTCGTACGACCACCGGCACATCGACGAGGACCTCGACCGGGTCGCGGCGATCTCCACCGGCACGTTCCGCGAGGAGTTCACCAAGGCGCTGGGCGCCCTGACGGGAGCGATCCGCGAGGCCGGCGGCATCTCGCGCGGTGAGGTGACGCAGATCGGCGTGGTGCGGCAGACGTCGCGCGCGGCGGTGGTCATCGCCGCCGTGGACGCGACCATCACCAACAAGGCGACGCGCACGCCATCGCAGCGGCGCTACCGCCTCGAGATCACGCTGACCCGGGTCGGCGACGACTGGCTGATCTCCGACATCAGCCCGGTGGCCTGAGATGCGCCGCCGTACGGTCCTGGTCGTCGTCGCCGGGGTGGTGCTGGTCGCCGCGCTCGCCGTGATCGCCGTCGGCCAGTGGTCGCTGCACGAGCGACGCGGCGAGGAGCGCCGCGTCGCCGCGATCCGCGACGCCGCCGAGAGCGCGGTGACGGCGGTGCTGTCCTACGACTACCGCCGGCTCGAGGCCGGGGTCGCCGACACCACCCCGCTGCTGACCGGCGACGCCGAGCGGGAGTACGCCGACGTCCAGGAGCCGCTGGCGCGGTCGGCGCCCGGGCTGAAGGCCGTCGTCTCCGCCGACGTGAAGGAGTCGACCGTGCTCGAGTCCGACGACGACAACGCCCGGGTGCTGCTCTTCGTCGACCAGCTCTCGCAGAGCCGGAGGATCGAGCGACCCCAGCTCGACCAGAGCCGGGTCGTCGTCACGATGGAGCGCGAGGGCGACGACTGGCTCGTGTCGACCCTCGCGGCCGTCTGACGCGGTTAGATTGACGGCGAGATGACGACCGACAGCCCCGCACGACCTCGACGCCGTACCCAGGCCGAGCGACGCGCCGCGACCCGTGGCGCCCTGCTCGACGCCACCATCGACGTGCTCGTCGACAACGGCTACGCCGGGCTCACGACGACCGAGGTGTGCCGCCGCGCGGGGGTGACCCGCGGGGCCCAGGCCCACTACTTCGCGACCAAGGCCGAGCTCGTCGTCCAGGCCCTGAGCCACCTGACCGACAAGCTCGTCGCCGACCTGGTCTCCAAGCCGCTCAACGTCGCCGACGAGCCGGCGGGGCAGTACGCCGTGCTCCTTACCCGGCTCTGGGAGATCTTCAGCGGTCCGGTCTCCTACGCCCAGCTCGAGCTGTTCACCGCCGCGCGCACCGACGCCGAGCTGCGCCGGCACCTCGTGCAGTTCGACCACGCCGTGATGAGCACGCTCGCCGACGCCGCCCGCCGGGTCGCCCCCCAGCTGGTCGACCGCGACGAGTTCGCCGACGTGATGACGACCGCGATCTCGACCATCCGCGGCCTGCGGATGCTGCGGGCGGTCTCCAGCGAGCGCTCCATCCGTCGTGCCTGGACGGCCGCCCGCGACCAGCTGCTCGCCGGGCTGCCGCCCGACGACTGAGGGCTGTTCGGTCGAACGGCGATCAGAGGTTGGTCGCGAGCACGGCCGCAGCGCCGCAGACGTAGACGAGCCCGACGAGCACCGGGACCCAGATCTCCACGTGGGTGAACGCCCAGTAGAGGGACTTGTCCTGCTGCTCCCCCCGCAGCGCCTGCCACTCGCCGTTCCACCAGGGCGACGCGGGCAGCCTCTCCTCCAACGCGCCGATGACAGCGAACTTCCCGGAGTTGAGCTGGCGATAGGAGCGCACGACCCAGAACCACGCCAGGCAGAGGCCGAGCGCCAGCACGAGGACAGGCAGCAGGAACCACGGGGAGAAGTCGTCCGGCCGGTCCTTCCAGAACACGCCGATCACGGTGAGGATCGCGCCGTGCAGGGTGAGGAAGAAGGTGTTGGCGAGGCCCCGTCGGGCGGAGATGCGGTCCGTCAGCTCCACGTAGAGCTTGTACTGCTCCATGATCGCGACCTGGTACCGGTCATCGTGCGCGTAGTACGCCTTGATCGTGGCCTCGTCGTTCCAGAGGTGTGGGCTCACTGCCCTGGGCTCCGCGGGTGGGCCGACCCTGAAGTACGTGCTCCATAGCGACATGTCTCAGATGATCCTCGGTCCATCCCGCCCTGGCCCCCCGATCGGTCGACGAGGATGCGCTGTCGCCGGCTGCTCGTTTGCAGGATGATGCTGCGAGGAGGAGATGGCGCATGGTCTCGGAGGCTCCAAGCGTGCGGACTCCGGGTCAGTCGGAGCCATGGACCTACGACGCCTTCATCTCGTACTGCCACGATGATCGGCGGATCGCCGCGGGTGTCCAGAAGTGCCTGCACCGCATCGGTCGGCGCATGGGTCAGCTCAACGCCCTCCGCGTGTTCCGCGACGCGACCGACCTCACCGCCAGCCCGGACCTGTGGGGCAAGGTCGTCGAGGCCATGGATGCCTCCCGCTACCTGGTCGTCGTCCTCTCGCCGGCCGCGGTCGGCTCAGGATGGGTGAACCGGGAGGTTGCGCACTGGCTGGAACGACGCGGGTCCGCCGAGGTGTTGTTCGTGGTCGCCAGCGGGCGCCTGCGCTGGGACGGCAGCCACTCCAGGTTCGACCCGGTCCCCTCCGATGCTGCGCTCCCGGTGCTCACGGAACCGGGAGCCTTCGTCGCCGAGCCGTTCTACGTCGACGTGAGCGACGACGAGCCGTGGGATCCGCACGCCCCCATGTTCCGGGAGAAGGTCACGGACCTGGCCGCCCCGATCCACGGCAAGCCGAAGTACGAGCTGGCGAGCGACGACGTGCGGGAGCTCAGGCGCTTCCGACGCCTCAGGCGCACAGCAGTCGTCGCCCTCGTCGTCCTGACCGTCGGCGCGCTCGCCTCCGCGGTCATCGCGACCAACCAGAGGCAGGAGGCGGTGAAGCAGCGGCAGGAGGCCGTGAAGCAGCGCAACGAGGCGGCGGCCCTCGCCCTGTCGAGCGCATCGCGCGACGTCGCCGACAGCAACCCTGCCCTGGCCGTCGCACTCGGAGCGGAGAGCAGCGCAGCGAGCTCGAACCCGCTCCGAGAGGCGACCGATGCGCTGGTCGATGCGCGGCTGGCCATGGCGGACCGGATCGGGCAACCCGTCCGCGTGCCGCTCACCGGCCACACCGACGGGGTCTGGGCGGTGGCGTTCAGCCCGGGCGGGACGCTGCTGGCATCGGCCGGCGGCGACGGCACGGTGCGGCTGTGGGACCCCAGCAGTGGCGACCCCGTACGCCAGTGGCGCGCCGCCCCCGCCAGCACCGGGGTCGGCGCCCTGGCATTCAGCCCGGACGGGACGCTCCTGGCCTCCGACCGCGGCAGGGCGGTGCGACTCTGGGACCCGGCCACGGGCGATCCGGTCGGGCAGCCGCTCACCGGGCACCGCGGCGCGGTCTGGGCGGTCGCGTTCAGCCCGGACGGGACACTGCTGGCCTCGGCCGGCTCCGACGGCACGGTGCGGCTGTGGGACCCGGCCACGGGCGACCAGATAGGGCAGCCGCTCACCGGGCACCGCGACACGATCTCGACGGTGGCGTTCAGCCCGGACGGGAGCCTGCTCGCCTCCGCCGGCGAGTACGGCGCCGTGCGGCTGTGGGACCCGGCCACCGGCGACCCGGTCGGGCAGCCGCTCGCCGGCCACCGCGGCACGGTCCAGGCAGTGGCGTTCAGCCCGGACGGGAGCCTGCTGGCGTCCGCCGGCGACTACGGGACGGTGCGGCTGTGGAACCCAGAGACCGGCGACCCGGTCGGCCAGCCGCTCACCGGCCACCGCGGTGCGGTCTCGACGGTGGCGTTCAGTCCGGACGGGCGGCTGCTCGCCTCCGCCGGCCAGGACGAAGCGGTACGACTGTGGGACCCGGCCACCGGCGACCCGGTCGAACGACCGCTCACCGGCCATCGCGACTGGATCTCGGCCGTCGCGTTCAGCCCGGACGGCCGGCTGCTCGCCTCGGTCAGCGAGGACCAGTCGGTGCGGCTCTGGGACCCGGCCATCGGCGATCCGGTGAGCCGGCCGCTCACCGGCCACCGCGGCACGGTCGTGGCGGCGACGTTCAACCCGGACGGGAGCCTGCTCTCGGCGGGCGAGGACGGAACGGTGCGGCTGTGGGACCCGGACAGCGGAGACCCGATCGGCAAGTGGCCCACCGGCCACCGCTACGGGGTCTGGGCGGTGGCACTCAGCCCGGACGGGCGGCTGCTGGCGTCGGGCGGCGGCGGCCAGACGGTGCGACTGTGGGACGCCGACACCGGCGACCTGCTCGACCAGTGGCCCACCGGCCACGACGACGGGATCTATGCGGTGGCGTTCAGTCCGGACGGAGGGCTGCTGGCCGTCACCGGCTACGGCGGCGTCCTGCAGCTCTGGGCCCCGGACGCTGGCACACCGGTGCGCCGGTGGCGGACCGGCCACCAGTACGGGATCACGACGGTGGCGTTCAGCCCGGACGGGAAGCTGCTGGCCACCGCGGGCCAGGGCGAGAAGGTGCGGCTCTGGGACTCCGCCACCGGCGACCCGGTCGGCCGCCCGCTCGACGCGGACCGCTACGAGGTCTCGTCCGTGGCGTTCAGCCCGGACGGAAGCCTGCTGGCCACCGCCGGCGCCGACGAAGCGGTGCGGCTCTGGGACCCGGCCACCGGCGACCCGGTCGGCCGCCCGCTCACCGGCCACAGCGGCGAGGTCCTGGCGGCGACGTTCAGCCCGGACGGGAAGCTGCTGGCCTCCGCCGGCTCCGACGGGACGGTGCGACTGTGGGACCCGGCCACCGGCGATCCGGTCGGCCCACCGCTCGACGACCACACCAGGCGGGTCTCGACGGTGGCGTTCAGCCCGGACGGGCACCTGGTCGCCTCCGCCGGCGCCGACGAGACGGTGCGGCTGAGGCGGCCGCTCTGGGACGTGGACGAGGCCTGTCGGCTCGCCGCTCCCTACGTCACCGAGGATCAGGTGCGCGCCTTCGCGCCGTCCGGCTGGGAGCTGGAGTGCCGGTACGCCGGCTGAGCACGCTCGCCGACGCTGCCCCGCCGGGTCGCCCCCCAGCTGGTCGCCCGCGACCAGCTGCTCGCCGGGCTTCCTCCCGACGACTGAGCCTGGGACTGCCTAGGTCAGCACTCGGTCTCCGACAGGTTCAGGAGGGTGCGGATCTCGGTCTTGCCGTCCTCGACCTCGATCATCTGGCGGTTGGCCTTCCTGAACTTCCGCCACCACCCCTGGGGCTTCGACGCCTCGGCGGCTCGACCGAGGAGGTCCCCGCTCCTGAGTCCGGCGTCGGCGACGGCCTGCACTGAACCCGCCACCGGCGCGGGCCAGAGATCGGGTGGAGCGAGCAGGTTGGTGGCGAACCGGGTCTGGGCCACGCCGAGCTTCCTGGTCTCCTTCTTGAACCGGGAGAACCGCTTCTCGACGTCCGCGGGCCGGATGTATCCGTTGCGCGTCACCTCGTCGATGAAGAGGAAGAGGGCCACGTTGTTCCTGCACTCGTGGCGCAGGTAGAACGCGCCGGCCTGCTCGGGAGTCATCTCCGCGGGAGCAGCCGAAGCGGTGACCGGCGCGAGCACGACGAGGAGCAGGCCGGAGGTCGAGCAGGCGATGAGGTGCCGAAGGTTGATGTCCATGACGACAGCGTCAGGGAGCTGGACGCCGCGCGCATGAGGCACGTGCCCCGGGTCGGCCGGGAAGTCGGAGAAGCATCCGGGACCGGAGTCCTGACGGTCCCGGAAGCGCCGGCGCCGGCCGGGATCGGCGTCCTACGCCGTGCGCACCAGGTCGATCGGCTGGCCGTCCTTGGGGAACGGCAGCGAGTGGTAGTCGAGCGGGGCGACGTAGCCGGGGTCCACGGTCCACCGGTAGTTGCGCAGCAGCCGGTGCAGGATCGCCTTGACCTCCATGCCTGCGAAGTAGAGGCCGATGCACTTGTGCACGCCGCCGCCGAAGGGCTCCCAGGCGTAGCGGTGCGACTTGTCCTCGCGGCGCTCGGGCGAGAAGCGCTCCGGGTCGAACTCCATCGGGTTGCTCCAGTGGTCCGCCATCAGGTGCGACCACTGCACGCCGACCATGATGTTGGAGTCGGCGGGGATCCGGTAGCCCTGGACGACGGTCTCCTTCACCGTCTTCCGCACCAGGATCGGGACGGGCGCGCGCAGCCGCAGCGCCTCCTTCATCACCCAGTCGACGGCCTGCAGCCCCTCGAGCTCGGCGAGCGACGGCTCCGGGCCGAGCGCGAGCGCCTCCTCGCGGCAGCGGTCCTGCCACTCCGGGTGCTGGCCGAGGTACTGCAGCATCGTCGAGGTCGTGATGGTCGACGTGTCGTGGGCGGCCATCATCAGGAAGATCATGTGGTTGACGACGTCGTCGTCGCTGAACCGCTCGCCGTCCTCGGTCTCGATGTGGCAGAGCACCGAGAAGATGTCGTCGGTGCGGGTCGCCCGCTTCGCCGGCAGGTAGCCGCGCAGGAAGTCCTCGAGGACCTTGCGGCCCCGGAAGGCCCGGCCCCAGCGGGTGAACGGCACGTCGGCGCGGACGATGCCCGCGGCCGCCTGGACGCACGCGATGAACGCCTTGTTGACGCGGTCCATCTCCTCGCGGCTGGTGTGCTCCGCCCCGCCCATGAAGATGTCGGCGGCGATGTCGAGCGTGAGCTGCTTCAGCGCCGGATAGGCCTGGAATCCCGGCTTCGTGTCCCACGCCGCCATGCCCTGGGCGATGGCCGGGTGCATGCGGTCGGCGTACGCCGTGAGCCGGTCGCGCGTGAACGCCTCCTGCATGATCCGGCGGTGGCCGTGGTGCTCCTCGAAGTCGAGCAGCATCAGGCCGCGGTTGAAGAAGGGCCCGACGATCCGGCCCCACGCCGGCTCGTTGGCGAACGCCTTGTCCACGTTGCGCAGCGCCTGCTCGCAGGCGTCGGGACCGAGCAGCACGACCGCACTGTCGAGCACCGCGGCGAACGGCGACACCGGGCCGTAGGTCTCCCACTGGTGCCGGAAGAACGCGACGGGGTCCTTGGCGTACTCGAAGACGCGGCCGACGAGCGGCAGGCCCCGGTCGCTGCGCAGCTGCTCGGGCACCTCCCTGGGCGGGGCCGCCGGAGCCGGGACCGATGGCGTCGCCTGGTCCGTCATGGTGACCTCCTGCTGCCGGGTGCCTTCCGCCCAGACTGAATCAGGAAGGGCATCCTGTCAACCTTGTCGGAACGGCCCGGCGGCCATGAGATGGTGGCGCCATGGCCGTGCCGTCAGGGATCTACCGCGGGGTGTCCGCCGAGGAGCGGATGGCCGAGCGCCGCGCGCGCCTGATGGAGGCGACGCTGGCGGTGTGGGCGGACCCGGAGACCCGGACGACGATGACCGGGATCTGCGCCGAGGCGGGGCTCACCGAGCGCTACTTCTACGAGAGCTTCCGCAACCTCGACGAGGCCCTGGCCGCCGTGCTCGACGCCATCGCCGTCGAGATCGAGGAGCGCACCACGCGGGCGGCGGAGGCCGTCACGGGCGACCCGGCCGAGCAGGTGCTCGCGTCGGTGCGCGAGTTCGTCGACCTGCTGCTGGAGGACCCGCGGAAGGGCCGCGTCGCGATCATCGAGGCCGCCGCCCTGCCCGCCCTCCGCGCCCGCCGCGCGGAGCTGCTCCACCACTTCGCCCACCGGTCGTCCGAGGTGTCGCGCGAGCTCTGGGGCGCGCGCCACGGGGAGCGCGACGACGAGATCGCGGGCGCGCTCTTCATCGGCGGGATGGCCGAGCTGATCACCCGCTGGCTCACCGGCTCGCTCGAGGCGACGCCGGACGAGATCGTGGACGTGGCGGCCAGGAGCTTCCTCGGCCTGTACAGCTGACCGCTACCGGGTGACGGTGACCTCGGACTGCACCACCGCGACGTCGCCCTCCTCGGGCACGCACGGCTCGCCGGCGTACTGCGCCGCGGACTGGAACGTGCCCGACGCCTGGATCGAGGCCCCGTCGCGAGCGACGAGCTCGTCCTTCCCGTCGTACAGCCGCACCTGGTTCGCCCCGTCGAGCCGGCCGTAGAAGCCGGCCGGCCACACCGGGAACACCTGCTGGCCGCCATCACCCTCGAGGTAGACGCACCGGCTGTCGTCGACGGAGAGCGTGCCGACGATGGTCTCGGAGCCGACCTCCTGGCCGTCGATCCACCCTGACGTCGGCACCCGGATCGCCGTCTCCTGGGTGTCGGACCCGCGCGAGACCAGCGACACGATCCCGAAGGCCGCCGCCGCGATCACCACCACGACACCGACCATCACGACCATGCCCCGGCGCCCGAGCGCCGGTCGCTGGTCCCAGCTGGCATAGCCGGCGTGGGCCTCGTCCTGCTGGCCGGGCGTCGGGTCAGCCAAGGGAGGCCAGCGCCTCGTTGAGCGTCGCCGACGGGCGCATCACGGCGTCCGACTTGGTGTCGTCGGGCCGGTAGTAGCCGCCGATGTCGGCCGGCGAGCCCTGCACCGCGATCAGCTCGTCCACGATCCGCTGCTCGTTCGCGGCGAGGGTGTCCGCCAGCGGCTTGAACGCGGCCGCGAGGTCGGCGTCCTCGGTCTGCTGCGCGAGCTCCTGGGCCCAGTAGAGAGCCAGGTAGAAGTGCGAACCGCGGTTGTCGATGCCGCCGAGGCGACGGGTCGGCGACTTGTCCTCGTTGAGGAACGTGCCGGTGGCGCGGTCGAGCGTGTCCGCGAGCACCTGCGCGGCCGGGGTGCCCGCCTGCTCGGCGTACAGCTCCAGCGACGGCACCAGCGCGAAGAACTCGCCGAGGCTGTCCCAGCGCAGGTAGTTCTCCTTGACCAGCTGCTGGACGTGCTTGGGCGCCGAGCCGCCGGCGCCGGTCTCGAAGAGGCCGCCGCCGTTCATCAGCGGGACGACGGAGAGCATCTTCGCCGACGTGCCGAGCTCGAGGATCGGGAAGAGGTCGGTGTTGTAGTCGCGCAGCACGTTGCCGGTGACCGAGATGGTGTCCTCGCCCTTGCGGATGCGCTCCAGCGAGTACGCCGTGGCGTCGGCCGGCGACAGGATCTCGATGGTGAGGCCCTCGGTGTCGTGCTCGGGGAGGTACTCCTTGACCTTCGCGATCAGGTTGGCGTCGTGGGCGCGGGACTCGTCGAGCCAGAAGACGGCCGGGGCGCCGGAGGCACGGGCGCGCGAGACGGCGAGCTTGACCCAGTCGCGGATCGGCGCGTCCTTGGTCTGGCAGGCGCGCCAGATGTCGCCCGGCTGGACGTCGTGCTCGATGAGCACGTCACCGGCGGCGTTGACGACCTGGACCTGGCCGGCGGCCGGGACCTCGAAGGTCTTGTCGTGGGAGCCGTACTCCTCCGCGGCCTGGGCCATCAGGCCGACGTTCGGCACCGAGCCCATGGTCGACGGGTCGAAGGCGCCGTGGGCGCGGCAGTCGTCGAGGACGGTCTGGTAGACGCCCGCGTAGGAGGAGTCCGGGATGACGGCGAGGGTGTCGGCCTCGTTGCCGTCGGGGCCCCACATGTGGCCGCTGGTGCGGATCATCGCCGGCATCGAGGCGTCGATGATGACGTCGGACGGCACGTGCAGGTTGGTGATGCCGCGGTCGGAGTCGACCATCGCCATCTTCGGGCCCTCGGCCAGGCCGGCCTCGACGGCCGCCTTGATGGCGGCGCCGTCCGGCAGCTTCTCGACGGCACTGAGCAGGCCACCGAGGCCGTCGTTCGGCGAGATGCCGGCGGCGGCCAGCTGCTCGCCGTACTGCTCGAAGAGCGTCGGGAAGAAGGCCTGCACGACGTGGCCGAAGATGATCGGGTCGGAGACCTTCATCATCGTGGCCTTGAGGTGCACCGAGAAGAGGACGTCGTCGGCCTTGGCGCGGGCGACCTGCTCGGTGAGGAAGCGGCGCAGCGCGGCGACGTTCATGAACGTGCCGTCGACGACTTCACCGGCGAGGACCTTGATGCCGTCCTTGAGCACGGTCTCGGTGCCGTCGGCGGCGACGTGCTTGATGGTCAGGGTGTCGTCGGCGGGGAGGACGACCGACTTCTCGTTGCTGCGGAAGTCGTCGTGGCCCATGGTCGCGACGTTCGTCTTCGAGTCGGCGGTCCAGGCGCCCATCCGGTGCGGGTGGGTCTTGGCGTAGTTCTTGACCGACGCGGGCGCACGGCGGTCGGAGTTGCCCTCGCGCAGGACCGGGTTGACGGCCGAGCCCTTGACCTTGTCGTACTTGGCCCGGGCGTCCTTCTCCTCGGCGGTCGCGGGGCTCTCCGGGTAGTCGGGGATGTCGTGGCCCTGCTCCTGGAGCTCCTTGATCGCGGCCTTGAGCTGCGGCACCGACGCGGAGATGTTCGGCAGCTTGATGATGTTGGCCTCGGGCGTCTTGGCCAGGCTGCCGAGCTCGGCCAGCGCGTCGTCGACGATCCCGAACTGGGCCAGGATCCGGCCGCTCAGCGAGATGTCACGGGTCTCGATGTCGACACCCGCCTTGCCGGCGTACGCCTGCACGATCGGGAGGAAGGAGTACGTCGCCAGCAGGGGCGCCTCGTCCGTGTGGGTGTAGATGATCTTCGCCATGAGGGTTCTGCGTCTCCTGTGCTGGACGGCTGAGGGCTGGACCGGTTGGGGCAGGCCGAACTTCCTTGACGTCAAGATACCTGACGGGGTCGGCGCTTCCACCTTGGCACCCGGTCCTGGTGAGGTCTACCGGGGGGTCGACGCGGGTAGGGTGCTGTCGCCGGGCCCGCGGGGGGCTCCGCAAGAGGGAGCAGATGTGATGTCCGAGCCCACCATCCAGCAGAAGCTCACCGCCGAGGTCATCGGCACCTTCGTCCTCGTGCTCTTCGGCTGCGGCTCCGTCGTGGTCTACGGCACCGCGCAGGCCGCCAACGAGGGTGCGCTGCTGCCGACGACGATCACCACGGTCGGCCTCGCGTTCGGCCTCGCCGTCATGGTGATGGTCTACGCGTTCGGCCGCGTGTCGGGAGCCCACTTCAACCCGGCGGTGTCCGTCGGGGCCGCGATGGGCGGCCGGATGGCCTGGCGCGAGGTGGGCTTCTACATCCTCGCCCAGCTCGTCGGCGCCGTCGTGGGCGCGCTGGCGCTCTTCCTGCTGATGCAGGGGTTCGAGAACTTCGACGCCGAGGGCAACATGGGCCAGAACGCCTACGGTGACGCCGGTAGCGGGTACGCCGCCGGCGCGGCCTTCTTCCTCGAGCTCGTCCTGACCGCGATCTTCGTCACCGTGATCCTGGCCGTGACCGACGAGCGCAACGAGCACCCGTCCCTGGCCCCGCTGACGATCGGCTTCACGCTCGCGGCCATCCACTTCGTCGCGATCCCCGCCACCGGCACCTCGGTCAACCCGGCCCGCTCGATCGGGCCTGCGCTCTTCGCCGGTCCCGACGCGATCGAGCAGCTGTGGCTGTTCATCCTCGCGCCGTTCATCGGCGGGGCGATCGCCGGCGTGGCCTACCCGCTGCTCTTCGGGCGGGCCAGCGACGCGGTGACCGGCTCCGGCATCCGGTTCAGCCGGCCCCGCACCGCCGCCCAGGTGCCCGGGTACGCCGCGCCGGACCAGTACCAGCAGCAGTGGAACCCGGAGACGACCGCCGAGCCCGCCCCCGCCGAGCAGCCGATCATCCAGGACGGCTGGCAGTGGGACCCCGTCGGCCAGCAGTGGCACCCGGTCGGTTCGACGCCCGAGCAGTGGCGGGCCCAGCAGGAGGCCGAGCAGGCCGCCGCCGCGCGGGATGCCGCCGAGGCCGAGCGGGCGCCCGAGTCGACGCAGTGGCCGGAGGGCGACCCCGGCGACGGCGGCACCCAGATCCGGCCGCCGCACGCGTGACGGCCGTGGCTCAGCTCAGTCGCTGACCTCGACCAGCCGGAGCACCCGGGCGCTGCCGCTCTGCTCGACGAGGCCGGCGCCGCGCGCCCAGTAGCTCTCCCGGGCGCCGCCGGGCTCGAGGTCCGAGGTCTCGCGGAGGACGAGCACGTCGCCGAAGGAGCCGGCCGGCACGGTGACGGACTCGTCGAGAGCGGTCACGGTGGCGACGTCCTCGACGACGCCGGGCTGGTACGCCGTACGGAACCCGTCGCCGACGCGCGGGCGGTCGGGCATCGCCAGTCCGGCCTGGGCGCCGTCGGCGCCTGCCTCCCACTCCCCCTCGCGACCGAACCACCAGACGTTGCCCCGGTCGTCCTGGGCGAACCAGTCCGTCGTGGTCTCCCCGCGCTCGGTCGTCACGCGCGCGGTCGTGTCCACCCCGGCGATCTCGGGGCCCTCGGCCACGGCGACGTTGAGGCGGTGCGTTCCCCGGGGGTCGACGACGTCGTAGGTCCAGGTGCGGCCCTGCGGCAGCGGGAGCCATGCATTGTCGACCCCGGCGACGAAGTCGTCGGGGTCGGGGCTCGGCGTGGGCACGACCAGCTGGTCCACGCCGCCGGGCGGGCTCGGGTCGGAGGCCGTTCCACAGCCGGCGAGAGCGCCCGCGAGGACGGCAGCGAACACCGCAGCGAACACGGCAGCGAACACCGCGCCCACCGGAGCTCGTGCCGTCATGGACCCCAGCATCGCAGGGGGTTCGGCCGCTGCTAGCGTCGGGAGCCGGAAACCCACCTTCCTCGTCCACGTGTTCCTAGGAGTCCGTCGTGAGCTCAACCCCGTTGAAGGTCGCCGTCACCGGCGCCGCCGGCCAGATCGGCTACAGCCTGCTCTTCCGCCTCGCCAGCGGTGCACTCCTGGGCGACCGCCCGATCGAGCTGCGACTGCTCGAGATCACGCCGGCCCTCAAGGCGCTCGAGGGCGTCGTCATGGAGCTCGACGACTGCGCGTTCCCGAACCTCGCCGGCGTAGAGATCGGCGACGACGCGGAGACGATCTTCGGCGGCGTCAACCTGGCGCTGCTGGTCGGCGCCCGCCCGCGCACGGCGGGCATGGAGCGTGGCGACCTGCTGTCGGCCAACGGCGCGATCTTCACCGCCCAGGGCAAGGCGCTCAACAAGGTCGCCGCCGACGACGTCCGCATCGGAGTCACCGGCAACCCGGCGAACACCAACGCGCTGATCGCGATGACCAACGCCCCCGACATCCCGCAGGAGCGGTTCTCGGCGCTGACCCGCCTCGACCACAACCGCGCCATCTCGCAGCTGGCCGCCAAGACCGGCGCCGCGGTGACCGACATCAAGAAGATGACGATCTGGGGCAACCACTCCGCCACGCAGTACCCCGACGTCTTCCACGCCGAGATCGCCGGCAAGAACGCCGCCGAGGTCGTCGACGACCAGGCCTGGATCGCCGACACCTTCATCCCGACCGTCGCCAAGCGCGGCGCCGCGATCATCGAGGCCCGCGGCTCGTCGTCGGCCGCATCCGCCGCGTCGGCCACCATCGACGCCGCACGCGACTGGCTGCTCGGCTCGGCCGCGGGCGACTGGGTCTCGATGGCGGTCGTCTCCGACGGCTCCTACGGCGTGCCCGAGGGCCTGATCTCCTCCTTCCCCGTCACCACGAAGGACGGCAGCTGGGAGATCGTCCAGGGTCTCGACATCGACGACTTCTCCCGCGCCCGCATCGACGCCTCCACCGCGGAGCTCGCCGAGGAGCGCGAGGCCGTCACGGAGCTCGGGCTCATCTGAGCCACCAGCAGCGCTGACCCGTCAGAGACCTCTGGCGGGTCAGCGTCGTCTACAGGGGCTGGTCAGGGATCGAGCCCGCCAGGAAGATGAGCGCGGCGCCGGTACCGGCGAGGAGGGCGCAGTCCCACCAGCGGGCGCGGACGGCGAGCATCCCGGCGTCCTTGGCCGGGAGCACCACACGGATGACCGCCGCCAGGAGAAGCGCCGCGCCGAACCAGCGGATCCCGGCGCGCCACTCCCCCGTCGTCACGATCCCGATCCCGATCGCCACGACGGCGAGCACGGCCAGGTAGAAGGCGCCGCCGATCGTCGAGGGATAGCGCCGCGGCTCCTCCCCGTCGATCGCCTCCGCAGAGGCGGGCTCCTCCTCGTCGTGCGCCTCGTCGTGCGGCTCGTGCGGCGGCTCGAGCGGCTCCTGGTCGCTCACGAGGCCTGTCGCTCGGCTGCGGCCACGATGTTGGAGAGCAGCATCGCGCGCGTCATCGGCCCGACGCCGCCGGGGTTCGGGGACACCCACGCGGCGACGTCCCACACGTCGTCCGCGACGTCGCCCGCGATCTTGCCGTCGACACGGGAGACGCCGACGTCGAGCACCGCGGCGCCCGGCTTCACCATGTCGGCCGAGATGATCCCGGGCACGCCCGCGGCGGCCACGACGACGTCGGCGGCGCGGGTGTGGGCGGCGAGGTCGCGGGTGCCGGTGTGGCAGAGCGTGACGGTGGAGTTCTCGCTGCGGCGCGTGAGCAGCAGGCCCATCGGGCGGCCGACCGTGATGCCGCGTCCGACGACCACGACCTCGGCGCCGTTGAGCTCCACACCGTGCCGGCGCAGCAGCTCGATGCAGCCGATCGGCGTGCAGGGCAGCGGACCGGTCTCACCGAGCACGAGGCGCCCGAGGTTGGT
Source organism: Nocardioides sp. GCM10030259 (assembly GCF_042666375.1). Taxonomy (NCBI): domain Bacteria; kingdom Bacillati; phylum Actinomycetota; class Actinomycetes; order Propionibacteriales; family Nocardioidaceae; genus Nocardioides; species Nocardioides sp. GCM10030259. Next base: position 139,089 of record NZ_JBHTDF010000016.1, read on the forward strand.
CGGGTGCAGCCCGTCGACGTCCTTGTCGGGGTCGACCCGCGACAGCAGCCGGAACTCGTCGAGCCCGGTCGGCTGCTGCACGAGGAAGCCGGTGCACGCGGGGTCGGCGTTCAGCCGGTCGATCGCCGACTCGGCCTCGGCCTGGGTCGCCGTGGCCGGCAGGTCGATCCGGATCGACTCGATGCCGACCTCGGCGCAGTCCTTGTGCTTGGCCCCGACGTACCAGTGCGAGCCCGGGTCGTCGCCGACGAGCACGGTGCCGAGCCCCGGCACCACGCCGCGCTCGCGCAGCTTGGCCACCCGCTCGGTGAGCTCGGCCTTGATCGCCTTGAGGGTGGCGGAGCCGTCCAGCTTCTGTGCAGTCACAGGGACATCCAATCAGTGGAAGAAGTGCCGCGTGCCGGTGAAGTACATCGTGACGCCGGCCTTCGTGCACGCCTCGATCGTCAGCTCGTCGCGCACCGAGCCGCCCGGCTGGACGATCGCGGTGACGCCGGCGTCGATGAGGATCTGCGGCCCGTCCTCGAACGGGAAGAACGCGTCGGAGGCGGCCACCGACCCGGCGGCACGGTCCCCCGCCCGCTCGACGGCGAGCTTGCAGGAGTCGACGCGGTTGACCTGCCCCATGCCGACCCCGACGGAGGCGCCGTCCCTGGCCAGCAGGATCGCGTTGGACTTCACCGCACGGCACGCCCGCCAGGCGAACGCCAGGTCGGCGAGGACCTCCGCCGACGCGGCCTCGCCGGTCGCCAGCGTCCACGTCGACGGGTCGTCCCCCGGCGCGTCGACGTAGTCGCGCTGCTGGATGAGCAGCCCGCCCGACACCGGTCGCATCTCGACCTCGCCGCGCCGCGCCGGCTCGCAGACGAGGATCCGGATGTTCTTCTTGCCCTGGAGCACCTCGACCGCGCCGTCGTCGTACGCCGGCGCGACGATCACCTCGGTGAAGACCTCGGCCACCTGGCGGGCCATCTCGGCCGACACCGGCCGGTTGACGGCGATGACGCCGCCGAACGCCGAGACCGGGTCGCACTCGTGCGCCCTGCGGTGCGCCTCGGCGACGTCGGCGCCCACGGCGATGCCGCAGGGGTTCGCGTGCTTGATGATCGCGACCGCCGGCTCGTCGAAGTCGTACGCCGCCCGCCGGGCCGCGTCGGCGTCCACGTAGTTGTTGTAGGACATCTCCTTGCCGTGCAGCTGCTCGGCCTGGGCGAGCCCGGTGCCGAAGCCGTTGAGGTAGAGCGCGGCGCTCTGGTGCGGGTTCTCGCCGTAGCGGAGCGTGGACGCCTTGTCCCAGGTGCCGCCGACCCACGCCGGGAATCCCTCGCCGTCGGAGGTGTCGGTCAGCACGTTGCCCATCCACGAGGCCACGGCCACGTCGTACGTCGCGGTGTGCACGAACGCCTCCGCCGCGAGGCGCTGCCGCTCGGCGAGCGTGAAGCCGCCGGCGGCGACGGCGGCCAGCACGTCGGCGTACCGGTCCGGCGAGGTGATGATCGCGACCGACGGGTGGTTCTTGGCGGCGGCGCGGACCATCGACGGGCCGCCGATGTCGATCTGCTCGACGCACTCGTCCTGCGATGCGCCGGAGGCGACGGTCTGGGTGAACGGGTAGAGGTTCGACACCACCAGGTCGAACGGCTCGACGCCGAGGTCGGCCAGCTGCGCGACGTGGGAGTCGAGGCGGCGGTCGGCGAGGATGCCGGCGTGCACCCGCGGGTGCAGCGTCTTGACCCGGCCGTCGAGGCACTCCGGGAAGCCGGTGAGGTCCTCGACCTTCGTGACGGGCAGGTCGAGGCCCGCGATCAGCGCGGCCGACCCGCCGGTCGAGACGAGCTCGACGCCGGCGTCGTGCAGGCCGCGGACGAGGTCCTCGAGGCCGGTCTTGTCGTAGACGGAGACGAGGGCGCGCTTGATGGGGATGCGGTGGTCTGACACGGACTCTCCTGTTGTGCGGATGAGGGGCACCCAGGCGGACGATGCTCCCGGCGTCACTCCCCGGTGGTTGCCCACCTGCGCCAGTCGTGTGTCGTCAGCCTATCCGGACCCGGCGACCGGTCACGACGAACCCTTCCCGGGCCATCCGCCCGACGGACTCGACGAGCATCGCCCGCTCGGCGACCTTGATCCGCTCGTGGAGGGTCTCGACCGTGTCGTCGTCCTCCACCGGCACGACCGTCTGGGCCACGATCTGGCCGGTGTCGACACCCGGGTCGACGACGAAGAGGGTCGCGCCGGTGACCTTGACGCCGTACTCGAGAGCGTCGGCGGGTCCCTGCACCCCCGGGAACGACGGCGACAGGGCCGGATGGGTGTTGACGACCCGCCCGCCGTGGCGGGCGAGGAACGCGCTGCCGACCAGCTTCATGAACCCCGCGAGCACCACCAGGTCGGGCTGGTACGACGCGACCGCGTCGGCCAACGCGGCGTCCCACGCCTCACGCGAGGGGTGGTCCCGGACCCGGAGCACGAACGTCGGGACCCCGGCGCGCTCGGCGCGCGCGAGTCCCTCGATGCCGTCCCGGTCGGCGCCGACGGCCACGACCTGCGCCCCGTACGACGGGTCCGCGCAGGCGTCGAGGAGGGCCTGGAGGTTGGTGCCGGAGCCCGACACGAGCACGACGAGGCGGGCGGGGCTGGTCACGACGGGCGAGTCTAGGTGGCGCGCGCCGCGCGGCGCTGCCACCAGGTCATCACGAGGCCGCCCACCACGCCGCCGATGCCGAACGCGGTGACCGCGTGCACCAGCACGTCCATCGCGTCGGGCCCGATCTCGCGCATCCGGCCGGGCCCGGCCGCGCCGTCGGAGACCGCGGTGAGGATGCCGAGCAGCACGCCGGCGAGCACCCCGCCGACGCAGCCGCGCAGGGCACCCTCCTCCCAGCGCAGGGTCGGACGGCGGCGCTGCGCCCACGCCGCCGCGAGCGCGGCGGTGAGCGGCGGCACGGCGATGAGGTACGGCGCCCAGGCCGGCGTGGTGCCGTTGTCGGGCAGCGCGGCCAGCAGCGGGAACATCGGGACCGGCCCGAGCGTGACCAGCGACTGCGAGACCAGGGTGCCGGTGCCGACCACGAAACCCGGGCCGAGCAGGTAGGAGCCGGCGTACACGACGGCGTTGGGCGCCAACGTCGCGGTGAGCACGGTGTAGACGCTGGCCTCGCCGGCGCCGGCGTGGAGGCGGGACATCACGTTGACCGCCGTGCCGAGGTCGATGGCCAGCGCGACGAGGAAGAGGGCCGTGGAGGCGACCAGGAACGTGCCCAGGATGCGCAGGCCGCCCGCGAGGCCGGCCCGCAGCCAGGACGGCACCTCCGCCGCCCAGATCGCGAGCCGGCCGGAGCCGGTCGCGATGCCGGTCCAGCCGAACGCCGCGCACAGCACGATCGACCAGAGGACGACGCGGGCGAGCGACGGCGCGGTCGCGTCGGTCGAGGCGAGGACGCCGGTGACGACGGCCACCGCGAGGTAGCCGCCGGTGAAGGCAGCCGCGGCGGTCGCGACGGTCCAGTCGCGCTCGCCGTCGGCGATCCGGTCGGCGTCGGGGCCGTGGCCCGAGATCGCGTCGCCGACCCGGTGACCGATGCGCCAGGCCGCCCACGCGCACAGCGCCGAGATGCCGAGCGGCACGAGGGTGACGGCGACGCCGTCGACCACGACACCGGAGCCGTGGGCCATCAGCCAGCCGAGCGCCCCCATGCGGAGCGCGTCGCGCGGGGCGCCGTGGGCGCCGGCGTCGGAGAGGAACCAGCCGACGACGCCGAGGGCCAGGCACACGATGAGCACGGCGGCCGCCGCGGCGGCTCCGCCGAGCAGCGCGACCGGGACCACCGGGGACCGGTGCCGGCGGTCGGTGCTGCCCCCTGGAGAGGACGATCCGATGGCGAAGGATCCGGGCAGCAGCGACGTCATGGTCCGGCCATCATCGCCTCCGTCGGGCGCCGGATCGGGTCTCACACGCCGAATCGGCCGCGATGTGCGCCGCAGGTTACCGTGGGGTCAGCCATGACGGAGCCCGACCAGTTCGACCAGTTCTACAAGGACGTCCGCACCCGCCTCCTGCTGCTGACGTACCTCCTCACTGGCGACCTCCCGTCCTCCCGGGCCGCGGTCCGGGACGCCTTCGTCGTCGCGTGGCACCACTGGCGCAAGGTACGCCGCGTCGAGGACGCCGAGGGCTGGGTCCGCGAGCACGCGTGCCGCCACGCGCAGCGCCGGCACACCGCCAAGCTCTGGCACCGCGAGAAGAACCTCTCCCCCGAGCTGAAGGCGACGCTCGACGCCCTCGCGAAGCTCTCCATGACCCAGCGCCGGGTGCTGCTGGTCACCGAGCTCACCAGCGCCTCCCTGACCTCGATGGCGCGCGAGGTCGGGCTCCCCCGCGCCGAGGCCGAGCGCGAGCTGCAGGCCGCCACCTCGACCTTCGCGCTCCACCGCGGAGTGCCCACGACCAGCGTGCGCAGCGTGCTCGAGGCCGCCCGCTCACACGTCGAGCACTCCCGCTGGCCGCGCCCCACGATCCTGCGCCGGGCGGGCGCGACCCGACGGCGTACCCACACGGTCATCGGCGTCGCCGCCACCGCGGCGATCATGGTCGTCACCGGCACGCTGGTCACCGACGCCGACGGCGTGCGCCCCACCCTGGCCGGCGAGCGCATCGCCGACGCGCAGGGCCCCGAGGAGCGCGAGCCGGTGGCGCTGCCCGAGGACTCGATGCTCGGCGGCGACGACGTCGCCCAGGCGGTGGCGGGCTCCGAGTCCAACCGCACGTGGAGCGTCACCAGCACCGACGACAACACCAGCGGCAGCGGTCTCGTGATGACCTGCCAGGAGTCGCGGTACGCCGTGCCGCGCAACCGCCCCGACGCGGCGCTGGTGCGGGTCTTCGACCCCGACCGGACGAAGCAGAGGTCCGACCGGACCGCGGTCGTCCAGGCCGCCGAGGCCGCGCCCACCGAGCGGGCGGCGGGCCGGGCCTACGACACCGCGCTGCACTGGTTCGCCGACTGCCGCGACGACCGCGCCCAGCTGCTCGCGACGTACGACCTGCCGGAGGTCGGCGACGAGGCCGCCGTCTTCGAGCTGCACACGTGGGGCGATCCCGACACCCGGGTCCTCGCCGGCGTCGCCCGCACGGGCAGCTTCACGACGACCGCGGTCGCGAGCACGCCCGGCGCCGAGGGCCCGCGCCCGCGCGCGGTGGCGAAGCTGCTGGCCAAGGGTGTCGACCGGCTGTGCGAGCTGCCCGCGGGCGGCGCCTGCTCGACCGGGTCGTCGACCAGGGCGACGACGCCGGTCCCCGTCGGCGTGGTCCCCGGCATGCTGGCCGAGGTCGACCTGCCGCCGGCGACCGGCGTACGCAAGCCGTGGGTCGGCACCGAGCCCCGCCGCGCACTCGACAACGCCGCCTCGACCCACTGCGACAACGCCGACTTCGCGGGCAAGAAGATCAGCAACAACCTCACCCGGACGTTCCTGATCCCCGAGGCGAGGCTGCCCAGCGAGTTCGGCCTCACCGAGACCGTGGGAACGATGGACGCGAAGAAGGCGAAGGCGTTCGTCGCCGACGTGCGCGACCGCATCGCGGCGTGCCCCAAGAAGGTCTTCGGCACCGAAGTCGTCCGCCTGCGCGACCAGCGCGACGGCAAGCGCGAGCTGACCGTGTGGCGGGTGACCACCGAGGTCAGCGAGGAGAAGTCGATCAACTTCCTGATGGGGGTGCTGCGCAACGGCACCACCGTCGGCCAGCTCGGCTTCGTGCCGGTCCCGGGCGTCACCATCCCGTCCGAGCGGTTCCTCGCCCTCGCCCAGCGGGCGCTCGCCCGGCTCGAGGAGATGCCGAACCCGTAGCGGGAATGCCGAGAATCTTCTCGCGCGCATGCAACCGTGACCCCCGTCGGGGCGTATCCCCCACGATCAGCAACCGTGCTGACCAGACGGAGACGGGACCAGAGTCGATGGACGAACGCGAGTTCGACGACTTCTACGCCGCGTCGTTCCAGCGGATCACGGGCCAGGTGTACGCCATGATCGGCAGCCGCGACGAGGCACAGGAGTGCGTCCAGGAGGCGTTCGTGCGGGCCTGGGCGCACCGCAGGAAGCTGGAGAAGGCCGAGCACCCCGAGGCGTGGGTGCGCACCACGGCGTACCGGCTGGCAGTGAGCCGCTGGCGGCGCGTCCAGCGCGGCAAGCGGCCGACCGACCGCGCCCTCGGCCCGTCGCTCGAGGCGGCCGCGCCCAGCGAGGCTCACGTCGCCCTGGTCGCGGCACTCAAGCAGCTCCCCGAGGCGCAGCGCCAGGCGCTGGTTCTCCACCACATCGCCGACCTGCCCGTCCACGACGTCGCCCGCGAGGTCGGCGTCCCCGAAGGAACCATCAAGGCCCGGCTCAGCCGCGGCCGCGCGGCCCTGGCCGCCCTGCTCGCCGACGAGGAAGGACTGAGCCATGCCTGACCCGGCAGACCCCGATTTCTTGGCAGAGCTCGACAACTTCTCCGCTCCAGGACTGACCATGAACCCGCTCCCCGCAGACGAGGTACGCCGTCGCGGCACCCGGATCCGCCGGCGCAACAACGCCCTCGCCACCATCGGGGCCGTCGCTGCCGTCGCCATCATCGCGACGCCGATCGCGCTGGCCGCCGGCGGCGGCAACCCGGGCCGCCCCACTCCCGCACCGGCGACGGAGCCACCCGGCGGCTGGACGACCGTGATCCCGGAGGACTTCGACCTCACCGACGGGTGGAACCCGGAGCTCCGGGCCGGGCCACAGGACCGCCCCATCAACGACGACATCTGTGCCACCCCGCTCGAGGGCGACGGCGTCGACCGGCTCGGGGTCGGCTATGCCGAGCCGGGCACCGAGTCGAGCGGCAACCGCACACTGACGGTGTACGCCGACCAGGCCGCAGCGACCGCGCAGGTCGACCAGATCCGCACCGCCGTGCAGGACTGCGACGACGCCGAGGTCCGGTCGTCGGACCTCGGCACCGAGGAGTCGCTGGTGTTCACGGCGCGTGTGCTGCAGGAGGACGGGACACCCGCAGGCGGCTCGGTCTACCAGGTCGGCCGCACCGGCAACGCGGTGTTCGTCGAGCAGGTCAACGGCTGGCCCGGCGACGAGGGCAGCGCCCCCGGCGAGGTGGACCGCGTGCGCGACCAGGCCGACGGCGTCGTCGACCAGATGTGCGCCTTCTCGATCGAGGGCTGCGAGCCGGCCGACCCCGACGCCTCCGAGGCCGTCGACGAGCCGACCGGCCTGTCCGGCACCATCCCCGACGACTTCCCGCTCGAGAAGGGCCTGCCCACGGACCAGTCCGGCGGCGCCGTCGGCCTCGAGGCGCCGACTCGCGACCTCGACCTCGCGCCGTACGCCCCCGACTCGATCGAGGCCTGCGGCGTGACGCCGACCGGGCTGCCCGAGCCGGTCGACACGCTGTACGCCGGCTACCGCTCCCCCGCCTACGGCGTCCTGCGCCAGCTGATGACGTTCGCCTCGGTCGACGAGGCCCAGTCGTACGCCGAGGGCCTCCTGGCGCCGTACTCCACCTGCCCCGAGGAGACCGACAACCGCGGGGTCGCCGCACTCCACGAGGTCCAGCCCGCGGACCTGGGCGACCACGCCGCCACGGCGTACCAGCGCCACGAGGTCGACGGCGAGCCGGGACCGGGCTACCAGCTCGTCCAGGTCGTCCGCGTCGGCCAGGCGGTGCTCCAGACCCTGGTCAACAACGACGGCGAGATGTTCGACCCCGACGCGAGCGCGACGTACCTCGAGAGCAGCCAGACGGTCGTCGACGAGATGAGCTGACACCTCACCCCAAATGCCGAGTCGGCGCCAGATCACGGTGATCCGGCGCCGACTCGAGGATGACTCAGAGGTTCTTGAGGATCTCTCGCATCAGCTCGGCGGTCTCGGACGGCGTCTTGCCGACCTTCACGCCGACGGCCTCGAGGGCCTCCTTCTTCGCCTGGGCGGTGCCCGAGGAGCCGGACACGATGGCGCCGGCGTGGCCCATGGTCTTGCCCTCCGGAGCGGTGAAGCCCGCGACGTACCCGACGACCGGCTTGGTGACGTTGTCCTTGATGAACGCCGCGGCCCGCTCCTCGGCGTCGCCGCCGATCTCGCCGATCATCACGATCGCCTTGGTCTCGGGGTCCGCCTCGAACGCCGCGAGGGCGTCGATGTGCGTGGTGCCGATGATCGGGTCGCCGCCGATGCCGATCGCCGTCGAGAAGCCGTAGTCCTTCAGCTCGTACATCATCTGGTACGTCAGCGTGCCCGACTTCGACACGAGGCCGACCGGGCCCTTGCCCGCGATCGTGTGCGGGGTGATGCCGGCGAGGGACTCCTCCGGGGTGATGATGCCCGGGCAGTTCGGACCGATCATCCGGGTGCCGGCGTGGTTCCGGTCCGACTGGAGGTAGGACCACACCTCGGCGGTGTCCTGCACCGGCACGCCCTCGGTGATGACCACGAGCAGGCCGATGCCGGCGTCGATGGCCTCGATGCAGGCGTCCTTGGTGAACGCCGGCGGCACGAAGACGACCGACACGTCGGCGCCGGTCTCCTTCATCGCCTCCTCCACCGAGCCGAAGACGGGCTGGGTGGTGCCGGCGAGCTCGACGGTGGTGCCGGCCTTGCGGGCGTTGACGCCGCCGACGATGTTGCTGCCGGCCTCGATCATCAGGGTGGTGTGCTTGGAGCCCAT
>NZ_JBHTDF010000017.1:0-999 GCF_042666375.1 Nocardioides sp. GCM10030259
TGGTGCCGGCCTTGCGGGCGTTGACGCCGCCGACGATGTTGCTGCCGGCCTCGATCATCAGGGTGGTGTGCTTGGAGCCCATGCCACCGGTGATGCCCTGGACGATGATCTTGCTGTCCTTGTTGAGGTAGATGCTCATCTGTTGTCGTCCCTCGTCCCTCAGGCGTTCGCCAGCTCGGCGGCCTTGTCGGCCGCGCCGTCCATCGTGTCCACCTGCGTGATGAGTGGGTGGTTCAGCTCCGCGAGGATCGCCCGCCCGGCGTCGACGTTGTTCCCGTCGAGGCGTACGACGAGCGGCTTGGTCGCCTCGGACCCGAGGATCTCGAGCGCGCCCTTGATGCCGTTGGCGACCTCGTCGCAGGCGGTGATGCCACCGAAGACGTTCACGAACACCGACGCCACGGCCGGGTCGTTGAGGATCACGTCGAGGCCGTCGGCCATGACCTGGGCGTTGGCGCCGCCGCCGATGTCGAGGAAGTTCGCCGGCTTGACGCCGCCGTGGGCCTCGCCGGCGTACGCGACCACGTCGAGGGTCGACATGACCAGGCCCGCGCCGTTGCCGATGATGCCGACCTGGCCGTCGAGCTTGACGTAGTTCAGGCCCTTGTCCTTGGCCTTCGCCTCCAGCGGGTCGGCCTCCTCGCGGATCCCGAACGCCTCGTGGTCGGGGTGCCGGACCTCGGAGGCGTTGTCGTCCAGCGACACCTTGCCGTCCAGGGCCTCGAGCTTGTCGCCGGCCAGCCGCGCGAGCGGGTTGACCTCGACCAGCGTGGCGTCCTCCTCGACGAAGACCCGGTAGAGCGACTGGATCATCGCCACGGCCTGCTCGAAGACCGGCTCGGGGAACTTCGCCTCGGTCGCGATCTCCCGCGCCTTCGCCTCGTCCACCCCGGTGCCCGGGTCGACCGGGATCTGCTTGACGGCGTCCGGGTTGGTCTTGGCGACCTCCTCGATCTCCACACCACCCTCGACCGACGCGATGCACAGGTAGCGGCGGTT
>NZ_JBHTDF010000018.1:0-524265 GCF_042666375.1 Nocardioides sp. GCM10030259
GGCTCAGCTCGGCAGTGCCCCGATAGGCCCGGGGTGCAGACAAGAGACCTACTCCTGTCTGCCCCCAACGTCCACCAGTGAGATTCAGGCGTCGAGGGCCCGGCCCCACTTCTCGAGGAGGTGGGCGAGCCGGGCCCTCTCCATCTGGTCGAGCGCGCCGACCAGCCGGTGCTCGTTGGCCATGTGGGCCGTGAACGCCTCGTCGATCACCGCGCGCCCGGCGCCGGTGAGCGCGACGACCCGGCCCCGGGCGTCGTTGTCGCTGACCCGCCGGGTGACCCAGCCCTGCTCGGCGCACCGGTCCACCCGCTTGGTCACCGCGCCCGACGACACCATCGTCTGGGCGGCGAGCTCGCCGGGCGTGAGCTCGTACGGCGTGCCCGACCGGCGCAGCGTCGCGAGCACGTCGAACTCGCCCTCACCCAGCCCGTAGCGGCCGTAGACCGCGACCAGCTCCTCGGTCAGGTGCGCGGCCAGCCGGTGCAGCCGACCGATGATGCCCTGCGGCGAGACGTCGAGGTCGGGCCGCTCGCTCGCCCACTGGGCCATGATGCGGCCGACGTGGTCGAGGCCCGGCGGGCCCATGGGCTGGGTCACGGGGTCAGGCCTCGAGGTTGCTGTCCAGGCGTCGCTGGCGCTCGATGTCGGAGGAGTGCTCGTCGCGGATGACGACGACCGGGCAGGCGGCGTGGCGGACGCACTGGTCGCTCACCGACCCGAGCGCCAGCCCCTTGAAGCCACCCAGGCCACGGGCGCCGACCACCAGGAGGTCGGCGTCCTGGGACGCCTCGACGAGGCCGTTGGCGGCCGCGCCCCGGAAGCCCTCGCACGAGACCTCGACCCCGGCGCCCCGCTCGGCGACCACCCGGGAGCAGGCCCGCTCGAGGTCGGCGACGACGGCCGCCTCCCACTCCTCGATCGGCGGCACGTAGCCCGGGGTCATCGAGGCCGGCCGCGGTGCGGTCGACATCGACCAGCCCCGGATCACCCGGACGTCCGCGTCGAAGCGGGCGGCGTAGTCGATGGCCCACGCGAGAGCCAGGTCGCTGGTGGAGGAGCCGTCGTGGCCCACGATCACGGTGCGCTCAGCTGCCATGGTCCGGAATATATCTCACTTGGAAACTATTATGTCTTCCATGGAAAGCAATGGATCCGTCCGCTGGGGCAGCACCCTCGGCCTCGCCGCCGTCGCTCCCGTCGCCTGGGGCTCCGGCTACTACGTGACGGAGACCTTCCTCCCGCCGGACCGCCCGCTGTTCGGGGCGATGGTCCGTGCGTTGCCGTTCGGGCTGCTGCTCCTCGCCTTCCGCCCCACCCTCCCGTCGGGCGTCTGGTGGTGGCGCAGCCTGCTGCTCGGCACGCTCAACATCGGCGCCTTCTTCGCGCTGATCTTCGTCGCGGCCTACCGCCTGCCCGGCGGCACGGCCGCGACCCTGACCGCGACCGCCCCGATGATGGTGATGCTGATCGCCTGGACCCTGGTGGGCGAGCGTCCGCGCGCCGCGTCCCTCGCCGGCGCCGGCATCGGCGCGGCCGGCGTCGCGCTGCTCGTGCTGCGCGCCGACTTCGTCGTCGACCCGATCGGCGTCGCGGCGTCCTTCGGAGCCGTGGCGATGTCGTCGCTGGGCTTCGTCCTCGTCAAGCGCTGGACGCCGCCCGTCGACCTGCTCACCTTCACCGCCTGGCAGCTGGTGGCCGGCGGCCTGGTGCTGCTGCCGGTCGCGCTCCTCGTGGAGGGCGCGCCGCCGCCGCTCGACGCCCCCGCGATCGGCGGCTTCCTTTACCTCGGGCTGGCCGGCACCGTCGTGGCGTACGTCGTGTGGTTCCGCGGGCTGCGGCTGCTGCCGGCCGCGGCCGTCTCGCTCGTCGGCCTGCTGAACCCGGTCGCCGGCACCGTCATCGGGGTCGCACTGGCGGGCGAGTCCTTCGGTGGCGCCCAGGCCCTCGGCCTGATGCTGGTGCTCGCCGGCATCGCGGCCGGCCAGCCGGCCGTCATCGACCGGGTGCGCCGTCGTACGCCGCGCGTCGGGACCCTGCCCGAGCGCGAGGTCGTCCCGGCCCGCGCCGCCTGACCGGTCGGCTCAGCCGGTGACGGTCACCCGGATCTCGGCCGACCGGAGACCGGAGTCGGAGTCGACCACGCGGAAGCGGTTGGCGCCCGGGAGGCTGGCCTGCACCGGGATCTGGAACTGCTCGCCGGTGACCGACCCGGTCGCCGGGAAGTCCACCCACCCGCCGTTCTCGAACCGCTGCACGGTGAGGATCGCACCCTCGCCGCCCGGGTAGACGCCGGTGAGCAGGAACTGCTCCATCGGCGCCGCCTCGGTCACGGACGAGGCCAGGCTGATCTCGCGCTCCGGCGACTTCGTGGCCTTCGGCTCCTTCGAGGCCTTCTTCGCGTCGTCCCCGGACCCCTCGGCGGCCTCCCCGGTCGGGGCGAGCGTGATCTGGGGGTCGTCGGCCGGGGTCGTCTTCTCCGGTGACGGCAGGTACATGGAGGCCTGGCCGTCGCCCGCGGTGTCGTCGGAGACCTCGCCGATCCCGAGCACCTTCGTGCCGACGACCACGACGACGCCGAGCACCAGCCCGACGACGAGCCCGACGCCCACGAGGGCGATGAGACCCGCGAGGATCGGGTGCTCCTCGTCCGGTCGCTCCGGCAGCCGTTCCGGCACGGGTCTCCTCCTGGCGCGAATGTGCGGTCGCCCCCATTCTCCGACAGGGCACAAGGCCGCAAACGCGGGTGTGAGCGACCTGACCCGGCTAGCGAGGCTCGAGGACGACGACCGGGATCTCCCGGTCGGTCCACCGCGCGTACTTCTCGAAGTCGGCGTAGAGGTCCACGAGTCGCGGCCAGAGCGCGGCGCGCTCGTCCGGTCCGGCGACGCGGGCACGCACGCGGCGTACGCCCTCCTTGCGGAGCTGCACGGCGGTGTCGGGATTCGCCACCAGGTTCGGGTACCACTGCGGGTTCTTCGGCAGCCCGCCCTGGGAGGCGACGATGACAAGGTCCCGACCGTCCTGGAGATAGAGCAGCGGCGTGGTGAACGTGGTGCCGCTCCTGCGACCGACGTGCTGGAGCAGCAGCGTCGGCACCGGCTTGCGGAAGCCTGCGCCGATGCGCCACTTCGAGCCGATCCGACCGTTGGTCAGCCGGAAGACGCGCACCTGGGCCCTCGCCATGTACTTGATGATCTTGGCGGTGACCGGCGAGTCCAGGCCGTCGGGTCGATCGTCGGGCAGGCCCATCAGAGGCCGCGCTTCCAGACGATCTCCTCGTGCAGCTTGCAGCTGCGCCAGCCGTCGGGCGTGCGCACGAGCGTGTGGTGGTAGAGCCCGCCGAACTCGACGACCTTGGTCCCGCCCTGCCCGTCGTCCATCGGCATCGGGTTGTGGAAGTACGCCGTGGCGAGGGCCTCGTCCGCGCTCTCGAACGAGATGTCCACCTGCGCGAGCGAGTGCATGCGCTTGGGGAAGAACGCCGGCAGCACCTCGGCCAGCCAGGCCTTCACGGCGGGGTAGGTGTCGGCGATGCCGCCCGACTCGGTGTAGTCGATCTGGGCGTCGGGGGTGAAGACCGTGTCGAGCAGGTCCCACTCACCGGTGTCGACGCCGCGGGTGTACCGGACGAGCGCACCCTCGATCTCGAGACGGTCGCTGATCTCCTGGAGGTCCACACCGGAACTCTGGCAGAAAAGTGGAACACGTTCTAGTCTGAGCGGCATGCGATTCAGCTACGCCGAGGCGATGACCCAGGCGACGTACTACGCGCCGCTGGCACAGGCCGCCGAGGCCGCCGGCTACACCAGCATGACCGTGGCCGACAGCGTCATCTACCCCAAGGACTCCGACTCGAAGTACCCCTACACCGACACGGGGGACCGCGAGTTCCTCGACGGCAAGGAGTTCATCGAGACGATGGTGCTGTGTGCGCACCTCTTCGCGCACACGACGACGCTGCGGCTCACGCCGTTCGTGCTCAAGCTGCCCATCCGGCCACCGGTGCTGGTCGCGAAGCAGGCGTCGTCGCTGGCGTTCCTGTCCGGCGACCGGCTCGGGCTCGGCGTCGGTCTCTCGCCGTGGCCCGAGGACTTCGACGCGATGGGCGTGCCGTGGGCGAAGCGCGGCAAGCGGATGGACGAGTGCATGGACATCCTGCGCGGCCTCACCACCGGCGACTTCTTCGAGTACCACGGGGAGTTCTACGACGTCGACGCGCTGAAGCAGTGCCCGGGCGCGCCCACGCAGGTCCCGCTGCTGGTCGGCGGGCACTCCGACGCGGCGCTCCGCCGCGCCGTACGCAAGGGCGACGGGTGGATGCACGCCGGCGGCGACGGGGAGGAGCTCGACCGGCTGCTCACCCGGCTCGCCGAGATCCGCGCGGAGGAGGGCGACACCCGCGACGACTTCGAGGTGCACGTCATCTCCTACGACGCCTACACGGTCGACGGCGTCAAGCGCCTCGAGGACAAGGGCGTCACCGACTGCATCGTGGGCTTCCGGATGCCCTACATCAAGGGCGCCGACACCGAGCCGCTCGAGACGAAGGTCAAGCACCTCGAGCAGTACGCCGAGCAGATCATCCACAAGCTCTGATGTCCGACCTCACGAAGCCCCTGCAGGACGCCATCGCCGAGGCCGAGAAGCTGATCGAGGGCGCGCCGTTCATCCGGACCGAGCAGGACCTGCTCGAGGGCTACGACTACCTGGCCGGCCGGATCCGGATGGCCATGCAGATGGCCTTCGACCACGACCTCGACCGACCGGTGTTCATCAACCCCACGCACCAGTACTCGCGCCAGGGGCTCGACAACCCGGACGCGATCTACTTCAACGCCTACCTGAAGGAGGGCGTCGAGTACGTCGTGCGCGGGGTGCGCGGGACGTCTGCGGACCTGTCGTTCCAGGTCATGGGCGGCGCGTACACCGCCGACTCGGCGGCGACGTCGATGCTCGCCTTCGACGACCGCGAGCTGGACATCGAGGACGACGGGTCGTTCGAGTTCACGTACGTCGCCGAGCCGGGCGCGAAGACGATGATCGTGCGCGAGGTCTTCAACGACTGGGACACCGAGACCCGGGGACTGCTCTGGATCGAGCGGACCGACACGGTCGGTGTCGCCGCGAAGCCACTGACGAGGGAGCGGCTGGCGAGGAAGTACGAGGTCGCCGCGAAGCTGCTGACCGGCTCGATCCAGACGTGGTTCGCGTTCCCCCAGTTCTTCGAGCGCAAGGAGCCGGTCAACCAGCCGACCGCACCGCAGTCGACGCCCGGCGGGCTGTCCTCGCAGCGCTCGTCGATCGGGCACTACGAGCTCGCCGACGACGAGGCGCTCATCGTGACCGTGCCGGAGTGCATCGACTGCGCCTACCAGGCGATCCAGATCGGCTCGGACTGGTACGTCTCCACCGACTACGAGACCCACCAGACCTCGCTCACGAAGGCGCAGGCCGTCGTCGACCCGGACGGCCGGATGCGGTTCGTGATCTCCGAGCGCTCACCCGCCGGGGAGGGCCGGGCCATCGCGAACTGGCTCGAGTGCCTCGGTCACCGCACCGGCTCGATCATGCTGCGCTGGCAGCGGCTCGACCGCGACCTCGGCCCCGAGGACGGCCCGGTCGTCGAGAGGGTCGCCGTCGCCGACGTACCGGAGAGGCTCCCGTACTTCACCCCCCTCACCACCGAGGAGTACGCCGCGCGGATCGCCGCCCGGCAGCGCTCCGTTGCCCGAAGGATGATCAGCTGATGCCCGACCTCGGTTACGCCCAGGCCCACGACACGTCGATCGAGGACCGCTACCAGCCCGTCCCGCTCCTGCAGGACAAGGTGATCGTGCTGTCCGGCGTCGGCCCCGGCCTCGGGCGCGCGCTCGGCGAGGAGGCGGCCCGACTCGGCGCCGACCTCGTGCTCGCCAGCCGCACCGAGTCGCGCCTGGAGAAGATGGCGGCCGTCGTCGAGTCCTACGGGCGCCGCGCGGCCGTGGTGCCGACCGACATCACCGACGAGGCATCACGCGCGGCGCTGGTCGAGAAGGCGCTCGAGGCGTTCGGGCGCGTCGACTGCCTGCTCAACAACGCGTTCGCGATCCCGCCGATGGACCCGATCACCCAGATCAGCCCCGCGGACCTGGCCCGCGCCAACGAGACCAACGTCTTCGCGCCGCTGCGGCTCTCCGCGCTCTTCGCCGACGCGCTGTCGGCCACCAAGGGCTCGATCATCATGCTGAACTCCTGCGTCTCCTTCTCCTCGCAGCCGGAGTACGCCGGCTACAAGCTGTCCAAGGGCGCGCTCGAGCACCTCGCCTCGTCGCTCGCCACCGAGCTCGGGCCGCGCGGGATCCGCGTCAACAGCGTCGCGCCGTCGTACATCTACGAGGACGTCAACCGCGGCTACTTCGACTTCCTCGCGGCCGTCGAGGGCAAGACGCACGACGAGGTGTACGCCGAGAAGGCGGCGCCCACCGACCTCAAGCGGCTGGCCTCGGCGCAGGAGGTCGCGCGGGCCACGCTCTTCCTGGCCAGCGACCTCGCCTCCGCGGTGACCGGGCAGATGCTCACCGTCGACTGCGGTGAGTTCCACGACTGACGCCATGTCCGACAACGTGATGACCCGGGAGCGGGCGGACGTCGGGAGCTACGAGGACATCGTCGCCGCGGCCGTCCGGACGACGGGGATGGACGACTTCGGCGACGGCGCCCACGAGGAGGGCCTGCGGGTCCTCACCGATGACCTGTCGTCGCCCGAGGCCGGGCTGACGCCGCGGGGCAACTACTTCCAGCGCTCGGAGGTGAAGTCGGCACTGGTCGGCGTACTGCTCACGCAGGCGCAGTTCCAGGCGCACCCCGAGCACGCCGACGTGCCGATCGAGCGGCCGGTCTTCCTGATGGGGCTGCCGCGCACCGGCACCACCGCGCTGCACCGTTACCTGCACGCCGACCCCGGCGCCCAAGGGCTGGAGATGTGGCTGACGCAGTACCCGCAGCCGCGGCCGCCGCGGGAGACCTGGGAGTCGGACCCGATCTTCAACGCGATGCAGCAGGGCTTCGCCGCGCACCACGTCGAGAACCCCGAGTTCATGGGGATCCACTACATGGACGCCACCACCGTCGAGGAGTGCTGGCGGCTGCTGCGGCAGACCGGCAAGTCCAACTCCTACGAGGCGCTGGCCAACGTCCCGCGCTACAGGGAGTGGTTGCAGCGACAGGACTGGACCGACGCCTACGCCCGGCACAAGCAGAACCTCCAGCTCGTCGGCCTCAACGACTCCGCCAAGCGCTGGGTGCTCAAGAACCCCTCGCACACGACCGCGCTCGACGCGCTGATGACCGTCTACCCGGACGCGCTGATCATCTACACGCACCGCGACCCGGTCACCTGCATCGCCTCGTCGTGCTCGCTCTCGGCCGAGACGACGGTGGGCCACAGCAGGACGTACGTCGGCGACGTGATCGGCCGGACCCAGCTCGATCTGTGGTCGCGAGCCTTCCACGCCTTCCACGACGCGCGGGCGGCGTACGACCAGAGCCAGTTCATCGACATCGCCTTCAAGGACCTGGTCACCGACCCGCTCGGCGTGACGCGGCGGGTCTACGACCAGTTCGGGCTCGACTGGACACCCGAGGCGCAGGCGGCGATCGAGGAGATCGACCAGGAGTCCAAGCAGGGCAAGGCGAAACCGTCACACACCTACACGCTCGAGGACTACGGGCTGACCGAGGCCGGCGTCCGCAACGCCTTCGACAGGGGCTGACATGGAGAAGAAGCGGGTCGTCGTCTGGGGCACCGGCGTCGTGGGATCGATGGTGATCGAGGAGATCCTCGACCACCCGGTCTTCGAGCTGGTCGGCGTCGGGGTCACCCGGTCGGAGCGAGCGGGACAGGACGTCGGGGCGCTGCTGGGCCGGCCCGACACCGGCGTCGTCACGACGACGTCGGTCGATGACCTCGTCGCGCTGCGGCCGGACGCGCTGGTGCACTACGGCCCCACCGCGCAGTACGCCGACGACAACATCCGCGTGATGACGGCCTTCCTGCGCGCCGGCATCGACGTCTGCTCGACGGCGATGACGCCGTGGGTGTGGCCGGCGATGAAGCAGAACCCCGGCAACTGGATCACTCCGGTCGAGGAGGCCTGCGCCGAGGGCGGCGCCTCCTGCTTCACGACCGGCATCGACCCGGGCTTCGCCAACGACCTCTTCCCGATGACCCTCATGGGCCTCTGCGGCCGGGTCGACTCGGTGCGCGCGTCGGAGCTGCTCGACTACACCGACTACGAGGGCGACTACGAGGACGAGATGGGCATCGGCCGGCCCCCGTCGTACACGCCTCTCCTGGAGATCCCCGACCTGCTGATCATGGCGTGGGGCGCGACGGTGCCGATGATCGCGCACGCCGCCGGCATCGAGCTCGACGGCATCACGACGACCTGGGAGAAGTGGGTGACGCCCACCGACCGCAAGACCGCCAAGGGCGTGATCGAGGCCGGCAACGTGGCGGCGATCCGCTTCACGATCAACGGCGTGTACGGCGGGCGCGAGGTCATCACGCTCGAGCACGTCAACCGGATCGGCCTCGACGCCGCCCCCGACTGGCCGGCCGGAACCGGCGACGACGTCTACCGCGTCGACATCACCGGATCGCCGTCGATCAGCCAGGAGACCGCGTTCCGCTTCACTGACGGCTCCGCCCGCGCCCCGGCCGTCGCCGGCTGCCTGGCGACCGGGATGCGGGCGCTCAACGCCGTACCCGCCGTCAACGACCTGCCGCCCGGCTGGGTCACCGCGCTCGACCTGCCGCTGGTCCCGGGGGTCGGCACGATCCGCTGACGCCGGCTCCTGTCGCGAAACTCGTGCCTCTGTCGAGCAACTGCAGCCGGGAAGCACGAGATTCACCGCGTACCCGGTGAAACTCGCTCACGCCGTCGCCACGACCCGATGCTCCCGCGGGCTCACGCCGTACTCCCGCTTGAAGGCGGTGCTCAGCGCGAACGGCGTGGAGTAGCCGACCTGGCGGGCGACGGCGGCGAGCGTGGCGGACTTGTCGCGCAGCAGGTCGGCGGCCAGTGCCAGCCGCCAGCCGGTGAGGAAGGCCATCGGGGGTTCGCCGACGACGTCCGTGAAGCGGCGGGCGAAGGCGGCGCGGGAGACGCCGCCGGCGGTGGCCAGGGACGCGACGGTCCACGGGTGCTCGGGGTGGTGCTGGAGCAGGCGGAGCGCGGGCCCGACGACCGGGTCGGACTGGCCGACGTACCACGCCGGCGGCGACGCCTCCGGCCGCGAGAACCACGCCCGCAGCACGGCGATCAGCAGCAGGTCGAGCAGCCGATCGAGGACGGCGTCCTGGCCCGGAGCGTCCTTGACGATCTCGTCGGCGAGCAGCGGGACGAGCGGCGAGCCGAGCTCCTCCTCGGTGAGGACGACGAAGCGCGGCAGCGCCCGCAGCAGCCGCCGGCTCACCTCGCCCTCCAGCGCGTAGGCGCCGGTCAGCATCACGGTCGAGCCGGTCGCGCTGTTGCCCCAGCTGCGCACGCCCTGGTGCATCTCCTCGGCGAGCGGGCGACCGTCGGGCGTCGTGCAGTGCTGCCCGGGATGGATCACCGCCTGGACCGGCGTGCCCGGGGAGTCGGCGATCGTCCAGTGGTCGGCGCCGACGGTGACGACGACGTCGCCCGGCCCGACCCGGAACGCCGGGCCGTCGTCGGGCAGCGCCCACATCTCCCCGGACACCACGGAGGTCACGGTCAGCGGCGACTCGTCCTCGAGCCGCACCGACCACGGCGGCTCCATCAGGCAGCGCAGCAGGAACGCGCCCCGGGCGCGCGGGCCGTCGAGCAGGGCCGCCAGTCCGTCCATGGGCCGAGGATAGATCTGGACGCTCGCGTATGGAAGAGCGGCGCACGACGATGGATCGTCTCGCTCGGCCGCGGTTGGCTGAGGGCATGACCGAACTCCTGGACCAGCTCCGCAACCCGATCCTGCTCGCCGCGACGCTCGCCACCGGGCTGCAGGCCGGCACGTACTACACCTGGGCGAGCGGCGTCATGCCCGGGCTCGCGCGGGTCGACGACCGCACCTTCGTCTCCTCGATGAACCACATCAACGTCGCGATCGTGAACCCCGTCTTCATGCTCACCTTCCTCGGTGCCCCGGCGCTCGCCGCGGCGGCGGTCGCGGCGAGCCCGTCCGGCGCCCGGGGCTGGGCGATCGCCGGACTCGCGCTCGCACTCGGCACCGTCGCGATCACCGCGGTCGGCAACATCCCGCTGAACAACGCGCTGGCGGACGGCGGCTCGCGCGCCGACTTCGAGACCGCCTGGGTGCGCTGGAACGTCGCACGCGCCGTCACCTCGACCGCGTCGCTGGCCTGCCTGGCGTGGGCGGCGCTACGCGCCTAGCCACTCCCGCACGCGCACGAACGTGTCCGGGCCGGCGTCCTCGAGGACGCCCTCGGCGAGGTCGGCGATCGTCACGCCCTCGAGCGAGTCCCGCCAGGCCTGCTCGGCGGCGTGCATGGTGCGCGCGACACCGCACGCCTTCCTGCACGCGGCGGGCGAGGCGGGCAGCGGGCCGTTCTGGCGGATCTCGGTGCAGCGGAACGCCTGCTCCCGGCCCTCGATCGCCAACACGACGTCGAGCACGGTGATCTCGTCGGCCGACCGGGTCAGCACGTAGCCGCCGACGCGACCCTCGGTGGAGCTGACCAGCCCGGCTCGGGAGAGGTGCTGCAGGTGCTTGGCGAGGTAGGTCCGCGAGATGCCGTGGAACTCGGCGAGCCGCTGGGCCGGCACCGGGTCGTCGGCCTGGCTGAGCACCACGCAGCAGTGGATCGCCCACTCGACCCCGCCGGACATCCTCATGTCTCCATCGTACGCGAATACGTGGATGACAAGTGTCCGAGTTCGTGGTCTAATCGCGGATACGACTTATCCGCGTTATCGAAGGAGACGATCGTGAAGATCGCCGTCGCCGGCGCCACCGGCCTCATCGGTTCCCAGCTCACCGCTCTCGCCCGCGAGGAGGGCCACGAGGTCGTCGAGATCGCCCGCGAGAAGGGCTTCGACCTGCTCGTTCCGGACGGCCTCGAGGAGGCGCTGACCGGCGTCGAGGCCGTCGTCGACGTGACCGCGTGCCCGCTCGACCAGGCGGGCGAGTTCTTCCCGGCCGTGGCCCACAACGTCGGCAAGGCGGCGACCGCGGCCGGCGTACGCCGCAGCGTGGTGCTGTCGATCGTCGGCGTCGACCGCAGCCCCGACTACGACTACTACGTCGCGAAGCTGGCGCAGGAGCAGGCCTACCGGGAGTCCGCCCCGGGCGTCGTGGTGCTCCGGGCGACCCAGTTCCACGACTTCGCGGGCCAGATGCTGGGGTGGACGACCCAGGACGGCGTCGCCCACATCATCGACGTCCCGACCCAGCCGGTGGCGACGTCCGAGGTCGTCCGGGCGCTGCTCGACCTCGCGACCGGGCAGCTCGAGGGCGACACCGAGCTCGCCGGGCCGCAGCAGGTCAGCCTGGTCGACCAGGTCCGCACCCTGGTCGAGCGGTCGGGGCAGGACGTCCGGGTCGAGCCGGTCGAAGCACCCGCGAGCATCGCCGGCGGCGCGATGCTGCCGGCCGGCCGGGCGCTCGTGCGCGGTCCGGGCTGGGACGAGTGGCTGGCCGCGGATAGGTAAGGCTCACTTGGCTGGACGCGGCCGCGGTTCGGGTCCACGGTGGTGCTGTCAGCTCGACCCGGGACCGTCCTCGGAGGACCAGCGATGACCACCATGCAGCTCCCGATCATCAGCACCTGCAGCGTCGAGGGGTGCTCGTACAACCACGACCACGACTGTCACGCCGGCGCGATCACCGTCACGGACGGCACCAGCTGCGGCACGTTCGTCTCCAACGGCGCCCACGACGCCGGCGTCGCCGCGCACGGTCAGGTCGGCGCCTGCCACCGCAGCGACTGCATCCACAACGACAAGCTCGAGTGCCAGGCCGAGAGCGTCAACATCGGCGCCGGCGACGACCCGGCCGACTGCCTGACGTTCGCGACGGCCTGACCGACCGGCCCGCGCCACCCGATCCCCCGGGCTCTTCGAGCCACCGGGGGTTCGGCGTGAGCTCGACGGGGTACGCGGGACAGGTGCCGCTCCCCCGGATCCTCGCGCTGCTCGTGCTGGCGTCCGCCCTGGTCCTCGGCGTACCCGCGTCCGCAGACGCGGACGAGGAACGTGTGGTCCGGGTCGGGACCGAGGGCGTGTACCCACCCTTCACCTACCGCGACCCCGAGACCAACGAGCTCACGGGCTTCGACATCGAGGTCATGGAGGCCATCGGCGAGGAGGCCGGGTGGGACGTGCGCTTCGTGGAGGCACCGTTCGACTCGCTCTTCCCGGCGCTCGACTCCGAGCGGATCGACGTCATCGCCAACCAGGTGACGATCAACCCGGAGCGGGAGGCGCGCTACCTGTTCAGCACGCCGTACACCTACTCCAAGGGCGTCATCGTCACCGCCGCCGACACCGACGACATCACGACGCTCGACGACCTCGAGGGGCGCAAGACCGCTCAGACGTCCAGCAGCAACTGGGCGGACGTCGCGCGCGACGCGGGCGCCGACGTGCAGTACGTCCAGGACTTCGCGCCCGGCGTGGAGCTCCTCATCCAGGGGCGGGTCGACGCGATCGTCAACGACAACATCGCCGTGCTCGACTACCTCGCGACGACCGGCACGGACGAGGTCAAGATCGCGGGCGACGCCGGCGACGAGGTCCTCGAGCAGGCGCTGGCCTTCCGGCAGAGCGATCCCCAGCTCCAGCAGGAGGCCGACGCGGCGATCCAGGCGCTCACCGACGACGGGACCCTGGCGGAGATCTCCGACGAGTACTTCGGCGCCGACGTGACCGTCGAGGGCGGCTCCGAGGAGGTCGACGTCGAGGCCTCCGACTCGCGCACGACGTGGGAGGTCGTGAAGGACACCGCGTGGCCGATGTTCGTCGGGCTCGTCAAGGGCAACATCCCGCTCACGATCGCGAGCTTCGCCATCGGCCTCGTCCTCGCCGTCGCCGCCGCGCTCGCTCGGCTCTCGTCGATCCGCGTGCTCGACTGGATCGCCCGCGGCTACATCTCGATCATCCGCGGCACCCCGCTGCTGGTGCAGCTGTTCATTGTGTTCTACGGACTGCCCGAGATCGGCATCGACCTCGATCCGTATCCGGCGGCGATCACCGCGCTCAGCCTCAACGTCGGCGGGTACGCCGCGGAGGTGGTGCGCGCCGCCATCCTGTCGGTGCCCCGCGGGCAGTACGAGGCGGCGACCGTCATCGGCATGGACTACTGGCAGTCGATGCGGCGCATCGTGCTGCCGCAGGCGGCCCGCATCGCCGTACCCCCGCTGTCGAACACGCTGCTGTCCCTGATCAAGGACACCGCCCTCGCCTCGCTGGTGCTGGTGCCGGAGCTGTTCCGGGAGGCGCAGACGACTGCGGGCCTGACCACCGAATTCCTCCCGCTGTTCATCATGGCCGCCGTCTACTTCTGGGTGGTCTGCTACCTGGTCTCGCTGGCGCAGGGACCGCTCGAACGACGACTGAGCAGGCACGTGGCATGAGCGACCTGATCGAGGTGCACGGACTGACGAAGTCCTTCGGTGACCACGAGGTCCTGAGGGGCGTCGACTTCACCGCGCCCGCCGGCACCGTCACCGCCGTGCTCGGGGCGTCCGGCTCCGGCAAGACGACGGTGCTGCGCTCCATGAACGTCCTCGAGACCCCGGAAGCCGGGGTGGTCCGGATCGGCGACGCGTCGATCGACTTCGCCGCCCCGCCGGCCGAGAAGGCGGCGTACCGACGGGCGGTGAAGGCGCTGCGCGCCCGCAGCGGCATGGTGTTCCAGGCCCACAACCTCTTCCCGCACCGCACCGTGCTCGGCAACCTCATCGAGGGACCCGTCCAGGTGCAGGGCCGCGACCCCGAGGAGGCGGCCGCCGCCGCGCGGGAGCTGCTCGCACAGGTCGGGCTCGCCGGTCGCGAGGACGCCTACCCCTCGCAGCTCTCCGGCGGGCAGCAGCAGCGCGTGGGGATCGCGCGGGCCCTCGCCCTCCGTCCCGAGGTCCTGCTCCTCGACGAGCCCACGTCGGCGCTCGACCCCGAGCTCGTCGGCGAGGTCCTCGCCGTCATCCGGGACCTCGCCTCCGAGAACTGGACGCTGGTCATCGTCACCCACGAGGTCCGCTTCGCCCGCGACGTGGCCGACCAGGTCCTCTTCCTCGACGACGGGGTCGTCGCCGAGCGCGGTGGCGCGGAGGTCCTCACCGACCCCCGCGAGGAGCGCACACGTCGGTTCCTGTCGCGGGTGCTGGACGCCGGATGAGCGCCCGATGAGCGACGAGGCCAGGCGGCGACAGGTCGTCGACGTGCTCATCGAGGCGTTCGCCGATCTCCTGCGCGCGGACCCCCGGGGCTTCCGCACCAAGTTCCGCAAGATGGCGGCCGACCCGTTCGCGTTCTACCGCGGGTCGGCGTGCCTGTTCTTCGCCGACATGGCCGACCTCGACGACCCGTGGGCCGACGACCGCACCTCACGGGTGTGGATCCACGGCGACCTGCACGCCGAGAACTTCGGCACCTACATGAACGCCGAGGGCCTGCTGGTCTTCGACGTCAACGACTTCGACGAGGCGTACCTCGGCCACTTCACCTGGGACCTGCGCCGGTTCGCCGCCAGCCTCGCCCTGCTGTGCTGGCAGAAGGCGCTGCCCGAGGACGACGTACGCCGGCTCACGGCGGTCTACCTGCGGGCGTACGTCGACCAGGTCCGGCGCTACCGCGAGACCGACGACGACCTCCGGGAGTTCGCGCTCCGCCTCGACAACACCGACGGGCCGGTGCACGCCGTGCTGCTGGCCGCCCGGTCGCGCACCCGCGTCGACCTCCTCGGGTCGATGACCACGGTGACCGACCACGAGCGCCGCTTCGTCGACGACGCGTCGGCGCGACACCTCAACGCCGCCGAGCGGTCCATGGTGCTCGCCGCCTTCGACCGCTACCTCGAGACGATCCCGCCGACCAAGCGCTCCGCCCGCGCGGTGTTCTACGACGTCAAGGACGTCGTCGCCAGCACCGGCTTCGGCATCGGGAGCGCCGGCCTGCCCGCCTACAACGTGCTCATCGAGGGGTTCAACCAGGCCCTCGAGAACGACCTCGTGCTCAGCATGAAGCAGGGCAACCACCCGGCCGCCGCCCGGGTCGTGGACGACGAGCGGGTCCGCGGGGCCTTCGAGCACGACGGCCACCGCACCGTCGTGAGCCAGCGCGCACTGCAGGCGCACACCGACCAGTTCCTCGGCTGGACCACGATCGACGGGACCGGGTTCGTCGTGGCCGAGCTGTCGCCGTACGAGCTCGACCTCGACTGGAGCGAGATCACCGAGCCCGACGAGATGGAGCCGCTGCTCGCCGACCTCGGTCGCGCGACGGCCAAGGTGCACTGCGCATCCGACGAGGACAGCGACGAGCAGCTGGTCGAGTTCCAGACCGAGGAGGCCATCCTCGCCGCCATCGGCGACCGCGAGGACGAGCTCGTCGAGGAGATCGTCGAGTTCGCGATCGGGTACGCCGCGACCGCCCGGCGCGACCACGCGCTCTTCGTCGAGGCGTTCCGCGCCGGCGAGATCGCCGGGCTGGCCGCGCGCTGACCGGCGCCCGTCAGAATGGAGCAGCCACGCCCAGTGAGTCGGCGGCCAGCGCCTTGGGAGCGCCCTTCTCGTAGAAGACGTCGAGGTCGACCACGGTGTAGCCCGCCGTGGTGAGCAGGTCGACGACCGATCGGGTCAGGTGGCAGCCGCCGAGCATCCGCTTGTTGAGCGGCTCCAGCCGGCGCTGCCACCGGCGTACGCCCTCGTCGGGCGCCAGGCCGTGCTCGACGAAGTGCAGGGTGCCGCCGGGCCGCAGGACGCGGCGGACCTCCGTCAGTGCGCGGACCGGGTCGGGAATCGTGCACATCGTCCAGGTCGAGAGCGCCGTGTCGAAGGTGTCGTCGTCGAAGGGCAGCGACTGGCCGTCGAGACCGGCCTGCTCCACCGCCACCGGCGACGCCGCCAGCCGGTCCCGCGCGAGCCGCCAGCTCAGCTCGGACGGCTCGATCGCGGCGACCTGCTCGACGGCCTCGGGATAGAAGGGCACGTTGTGCCCGGTGCCGAATCCGATCTCCACCACCCGGCCGTGCAGGCCGGCGCACACGCGCTCGCGCAGGGGGTGCGCCACCTTCGCACCGCACGCGACGTTGACGATCCTCGGCAGCACGTGGTCGGCGTAGACACCCATGTCCCCTCCGTCATCCCTGGGTCGTGCACGTGCGTTCACAGTGCACCCGGCGGACGACCGCTGTCATCCCCGCCGACACGATCGACGGCGGAGAGCACCATGTGGCCATGGGAGTGGTGACGGACGTGCGCGTGCGGCAGCCGCGCCGGAACGACGTGGTCAGCGACCGCTTCGTGGTCGCCGGCATCGGCGCCGGGTTCGAGGGGACGATCGGGATCCGGGTGCTCGGCCCGGGCGGCAGGGTGCTGGCCACCGACGCCGCGCAGTCCAGTGGCGGCGGCATCGGGGTCGGTGACTTCGTCGCCCGCGTGCGCATCCCCGATCCCCCGCGCGCCGGAACCCGGCTGACCGTCCAGGTCTTCGGCGACAACCCCGGCCTGCCCGGCGAGGGACCGAGCCCGGGGTTCAACACCCGCACGGTCGAGGTGATCTGCTTCCCCGGCTCCCGAGGCTTCCTCCTCTACCGGGTGGAGTCCGGCGACTCGCTCAGCGGGATCGTCCGCAAGCTCAAGAGCTTCACGAAGGTCACTGTCGGCCAGATCGTGAAGGCCAACCCGCGCATCGACGACCCCGACCTGATCAAGGTCGGCTGGCGCCTGCGGGTGCCCGTCCAGGACTGAGTGGTCGGGCGCCGGCTCTCACTCCTCGCCGGCCGCCGCCCGCACGGCCCGCTCGGCGACGGCGTGCTCGTCGGTGCGCGCGTCGTAGGACCAGAAGTCGCGCAGGATCGCGGCGGTGATGGCGACACCGGCGACACAGGCGATGCCGCCCGAGGTGATCGCGCCGCGCACCGACCACAGGTCGGCCGTGACGCCACCGCGCACCTGTCCGGCGAGCGGGCCGAAGGAGTACGACAGCATCTCGATGCCCGCGAGCCGGCCTCGCATGGACTCCGGGATCGTCTGGCTCCACACCGTGGACCGAAAGATCGCCGAGATCATGTCGCCGGCGCCGGCGAGCGCGAGGAAGAGGGCGACCAGCCAGATGTTCGGCATCAGGCCGGCGAGCGCGACCATCGCGCCGTACGCCGCGGCCGCCAGCACGATGGCCCGGCCGTGGTGGTGCACCCGGGCGGTCCAGCCGCTGAGCGCGGTCGCGACCATCGCGCCCACCACCTCGGCGGTGTAGAGCATGCCGAGCAGCTGCGGCTGCTCGAAGACCTCTTCGACCAGCGCCGGGAACAGCACGACCGGGGCGGCGAACATCATCGCGACGATGTCGACGAAGTAGGTGCCGAGCAGGTCGCGGCGGCGGAACGCGTAGACCATGCCCTCCTTGATGCCGGCCAGGCTGGGCGGGGTGGTCTCCTCGCGGTGGGGGTAGGAGCGCATCAGCAGGTAGAGGAACGACGCCACCGCGAGGCCGCAGACGTCGACGACGAAGCACCAGCCGATCCCGACGTACGCCACCAGCAGTCCGCCGACGGCGGGGCCGGCGAGCAGACCGATCTGCATGCCGAAGCTCCCGAGCGCGTTGGCGGCGGGCAGCTGGTCGTGGGTGACCGTCCGCGGCAGCAGCGCCTCGCGCGAGGGCCGCTGCAGCGCGGAGCACGAGGCCAGCGCGATGGCGACCACGAAGATCACCCAGACGTCGGGGTCGTCACGGAACGCGTTGACGGCGAGTACGGCGGTGAAGACCGCCTGCCCGAGACCCGTGTAGATGAGCAGCCTGCGGCGGTCGACGTGGTCGGCGAGCGCGCCGCCGTACAGGCCGAAGATCAGGATCGGGCCGAGCTCGGCGAGGCCGATCGCGCCGACCGCGAGGTTGGACCCGGTGAGCGTGTAGACCTGGAACGGGATCGCGACGTAGCTGACCATCGCGCCGAAGTAGAAGACGCTGCCGGCGAGGAAGAGCAGCCGGAAGTCGCGCGACTCCTTCAGGGGGGTGGTGTCCATGCGCATCGCGCGCAGACGGTCTCTCCACGTCACAAACGGGAATCGTCCCGCACATCGGCGTGCGCCGCCGACAGTTTTACCGAGCCGTGACCCGGATCCGCGCGCCGTGCCGCGGCACGCTGGTGATGTTGCGGACCTTCGGCTGGTCGCGGCCGGCCGCCTCGACGTCGTACGCCGCGAACACCTCGCGCAGCACCGCAACGCCCTCCATCAGCGAGAAGCCGGCGCCGATACAGCGGCGCACCCCACCGCCGAAGGGGATCCACGTGTTGGTGGGCGGGTTGTGGCCGAGGAACCGCTCGGGCCGGAACGTCCACGGGTCCTCGTGGTTGTCCTCGCGCTGGTGGGCCAGGATGATCGACGGCCCGACGGTCGTGCCGCGGGGCAGGTCCCACCCGGCGACGGTGGCGGGCCGCATCAGGGTGCGGACCACCATCGGGATCACGGGGTGCAGCCGCATCGACTCCTTCATCACCGCCTCGAGGAACTCGTCGTCGCCCTCCGCCGCCGCGCGCTGGCACCGGCTCAGCAGCTCCGGGTCGCGGCCGGCCTCGTAGAGCGCCCAGGCCAGCGCCGTCGCGGTCGTCTCGTGGCCGGCGAGGAGCAGCGTGACGAGCTGGTCGCGCAGCTCGGTGTCGCTGAGCCGGTCGCCGTCCTCGCCCTGGAGGATCAGCCGGGACAGCACGTCGGTGCGCTCGGCCAGGTCGGACGCGTCGCGGCGCTCGCGGATCTCGGCGTACATCAGCCGGTCGAGCTCGCGCTGGTTGTCGATGGTCGCCTTCCACGGCCCGAAGCGCTGCAGCCACGGGTAGCCCCAGCCGAGCAGGATCGCCGGACTGATGTTGACGGTGGCGTTGACGCGCGGGCGGAGCTGGGCGAGCCGGCGCTCGTCGGTG
The DNA here is from genome assembly GCF_042666375.1 of Nocardioides sp. GCM10030259. NCBI lineage: Bacteria > Bacillati > Actinomycetota > Actinomycetes > Propionibacteriales > Nocardioidaceae > Nocardioides > Nocardioides sp. GCM10030259. The sequence goes on from NZ_JBHTDF010000018.1 coordinate 19,099, forward strand.
ACGCCGAAGACGACGCGGAGGATGACCTCGAGCGTGAGCGCGTTCATCCGGTCGAGGGAGCGGAAGGTCTCGCCGGTGCGCCACCGACCGACCTGCGCCTTGGCGACCTCGGTGACCAGGGACTGGTAGTCGCGCAGCGCGTGGCCGTTGAAAGCCGGCATCAGCAGCTTGCGGGCGCGCTTGTGCTCGGCGCTGTCCTGGAGCAGCAGCGAGTGCTCGCCCATGATCGGGCCGAGGATGGCGTTGGCCTTGCCGGCGTGGAACACCTCGGGGTCGCCGGCGAAGATCTCCTTGGCGTGCTCCGGGCGGGTGAAGAAGACCAGCGGCCGGCCGCCCGGGGCGAGCCGGACCGTGAAGACGTCGCCGTACTTGCGGTGCAGGTAGGGGTGGAAGCGGTGCCGGAACCGCAGCAGGCCGGCCGTCTGCACCAGCACCGGCCACCGCGGGCCCGGCGGCAGGCCGCGCCGGTCCACGGGCGGCAGCCGGTCCTGGTTGCCGGGGCTCATCCTCCGGAAGCGTTGGGCGGTGAGCCGGTCGACATCGTCCAGGGTCGTCACCGTCCCGACGGTACGCCCGCTATTGAAAACTCGTCAATAACTTGTGGTCACCCGGATCGGGCGAGGCTGCGGGGCCGCCCGCCGTGTTCGGATCGAGCGCATGGCGACCCCTTCTCGGGCCCTCGCGGGCGCGCTGCTCACGCTCGGCCTCCTCGCCGCCCTCCTCACGGTCGTGCCCGACCCCGCGGAGGCGGCTCCGAAGGAGAAGGTGAAGATCTGCCACCGGACCAACTCACGGACGAACCCCTACAACCAGCTCAACGACGCCGAGGAGGCAGTCGTCGAAGGGCACGCGGGTCACACCGGCCCGATCTTCGGGCCCGACGTCGAGAAGTGGGGTGACATCCTCCCGCCCATCGAGCCCGGGCTGCCCGACGGGCTGAACTGGACCGCCGAGGGCAGGGAGATCCTCGACAACGGCTGCGAGATGCCGCCCGATCCGGGGCCGATGCCCGGCGCGAGCATCGCCGACGCCACGTGCACGGGCACCACGCCGAGCGTGGAGGTCACCGTCTCCAACGCCGCCGACGCGACCGACCCCGCCACGTTCACGATCCGGGTCAACGGCGCCGATGTGCAGACCGTGGGACCGATCGCACCGGGCGACAGCACCACGGTCACGCTCGCCGGCGTCCCGGAGAACCAGGTCGCCGCCGTGGAGGTCCTCTCGGACGGCGAGGTCATCGCAAGCCGAGTCGTGACCGCGGACTGCTCGCCCGGACCTCCGCCCGTCAGCATCCAGGCAGCCCTCGACTGCGTCGAGCAGGCGGCGCAGGCGACCCTGCAGGTCACCAACAACGGGGTCGCCCCCCTCTCCGTCGTGCTTCAGGTCGACGGCGAGCAGATCGGCGACCCCGTCGCCGTGGCGCCCGGCGCCACCGAGAGTCGCACGATCGACGCCTCCCGCTGGGAGGACCAGGCGGTGACGGCACAGCTGCTCGTCGACGGCGTCGTGGTCGCCACCTACACCGTGACTCCGGACTGCCAGCCCCCGGTGCCGCGGCCCGCCGCCCGGGTCAGCGGCCTGGAGTGCCCACCCGAGCGAGTGACGGTCGTCCTCGGCAACGACGGCGACCCCGACTCCACGGTGGTCTTCTTCATCCGCGTCGACGACCGGCCCGTCCGGCGCTCCGCCCCGCTCTACGGCGGTGACACGACGACGATCGTGGCGGACCTGACGAGGCTCTCGGGACGCACGGTGCACGTCCAGGCGGGATACAACGACAGGGTCGTCGTCAACCGCCCGATCACGATCCCGTGCGCCGCGGAGGCCGACAGCGGGATGGCGGGCGGCGGCGAGGACGCCGGCGGTGATGGCGGGACCGACAGCGGGAACGGCAACGGCACCCAGGGCGGCGTCGCGACGGGCGAGGGCGCGCTGCCCTCGGTGGGGTCCCCGGTCCCGATCGGCATCGCCGTCCTGGGCGGCTGCCTCCTGGCCGCGGGCGCCGCCCTGCTCCTGCTCAGCCGCCGTCGGCTGTGACGGCCGGCGCCAGGACCCGATGCAGGAACGCGACCTGGTGGGCGACGGCGGGCTCGTGCCACTCCTTGCCGGGCCAGACGTCGAAGTGGTCGCAGGGGTAGTGCCGCACCTGCGCCCGGCCGGCGAACGCGGCCTTGGCCGCGGCCTGCGGCGGGGCACTGCGGTCGAAGTCGGCGATCTGGACGAGGATCGGTGCGGCTACGTTGGCGGCGGACTTCCCCGGGCGGTGGTTGCCGAGCTCGAGGCCGACCGCCGCGTCGATCTCGTTGCGCCACGTCGGGCCGGCGATCGACAGGTAGTCCTCGAGGCACCCCTCGAGGGTGAGCGCGCCGAGCTCGCCGGGGCGGGCGACGACCGGCATCATCCGCGGACGGCCGAGGCGGGACCGGAAGCCGAGGACCGTCGAGCGCGCCATCGCCGACGGCGCGTGGTGCGCGAGGGCGTGGCGGCCGGCGGCCAGGCCGTCGACCAGCGGGGTCAGCGAGATCACGGCGGCGACATCGTCGCGGTGCGCCGCCGCGGTGAGCACGTGGCCGCCGGCGAGCGAGACGCCCCAGAGCACGAGCCGCTGCGGGTCGGCGCCGGGAAGCCGCGCGGCGGTGGCCATCGCGGCACGGTAGTCCTCGAGCTGGCCCGCCATCGAGACCGTCTGGCGCGGCTCGCCGCCGGAGGCCCCGAAGCCGCGGTAGTCGAACGCGAGCACGTCGAGGCCGGCGCCCGCCAGCGCCTCGGCGAAGGGCCGCAGCCCGGAGTCCTTCGTGCCGGCCAGGCCGTGGGCCATCACCACGACCGGGCGGCCGGCGTCGGTGGCGAGCTCGTCGCCCTCGCCGGTGAAGTGCCAGGCGTGGCACTCGGCCCGGCGCTCGGCTGCACCCGAGAGGAAGGTGACGTCGTCGTGCTTCATGCGGTCCTCCCGTAGATCGTGGCGAGCCAGACGTGCACGACGGCGTCGAGGTGCGCGTCGCTGGTCTCCGGGGCGCGTACGACGCGCTCGAGCGTCCGGTCGTTGAGGTCGAGCAGCGCGAGCGCGATCTCGCGCGCGTCCGGTCCGGCCGGCGCGATCCCGGCAGCACGCTCGGCGTCGATGAGGTCGGCCACCACGTCGACGTACGACTGCTGGTACTCCTCCCACTGGTCGCGCACCGCAGGGCTGGTCGCGCGCGCGTCGAGGATCGCGGCGTAGAGGTGCTTGCGCTGGCTCCAGCCGCTGATGATCGCGCTGATCGCGGACGCGATGCGGTCGCGCACCGTGCCGTCGCCGTCGAGGACGCCGGCGGCGTCGAAGCCCTCGGCGTACATCTCGTCGTGCAGCGCGGAGACGGCGGCGGCCTTGTTCTCGAAGTAGAAGTAGAACGCCGAGCGGGTGACGCCCGCGCTGCGGGAGATGTCCGCGATGTTGATCGAGTCGAGGGTGCTGCCCGCGCGCAGGCTCTCCTCGAGCGCGGCGAGCAGCGCTCCCCGGCGCTCGTCGCCCTTGGTGGCTCCGGTCATGACGCCTTCCTCGCCTGCGCCCGCCGGCGTCCCTGGGGCAGCTCCTTGGTGCGCATCTGGTGCTCGTAGACGAAGTAGTCGAGCTGGTGGGTGTGCCGCGGCCGGTCGAGCATGTGGCCCATGTAGAGCTGGTCGTCGGCCTTGATCTGCTCGTGCATCTCGGCGACCGACGGCGGGGCGTACTCCCCCACGGCGTACGCCGCGATCAGCCGTGCCTGGCTCTCGACGAACGGGAAGAGCGTGGGTGTCGCCTGGGCGAACCCGGCGAAGAGCAGGTCGTCGATGCCGGGCTTGATGATGCGCCTGTAGAGGTCGATCCGGTTGTCGGGCGCGCTGATGAAGTCGGGGTCGAAGAACGGGAAGGTGAGGTTGTAGCCGGTGGCGTAGACGATCACGTCGAAGTCCGAGGAGGTGCCGTCGTCGAAGTGCACGGTCGCCCCGTCGAGGTGGGACACGTTGCCCTTCGGGGTGACGTCGCCGGACTTCAGGCGCAGCGGCAGCTCGCCCGACTGGGTCGGGTGCGCCTCGAAGAACTTGTGGTTGGGCTCGGGCAGCCCGTAGAGCGTGGGGTCGGACGCCGTGAAGCGCTGACCCCACTGCGCGACCTTGCGCTGCCACGAGAGCGGGAGCTGGGGGATCGTGCGGTAGTTCATGTCGGCGGCCTTGCCGTACATCAGCTTCGGCACGATCCACGCGCTGCTGCGCGTCGACAGGGTGACGTCGTTGCGCAGCGCCCGCTGGGACAGCTCGACGGTGATGTCGGCGGCGCTGTTGCCGAGGCCGACGACCAGGATCCGCTTGTCCATCAGGTGCAGCGGTGTCCACGGGTCGATGTAGTGGTGGGAGTGGATCGTCTCGCCGCTGAACTCGCCCGGGAAGTCGGCCGTCCGCGGGTCCCAGTGGTGGCCGTTGGCGACCACGAGCAGGTCGAAGTGCCGGGTCTCGCCGCGCTGGGTCCGCAGCTCCCACCCGCCGTCGGGGAGGCGCTCGGCGTGCACGACGCCGTTCTGGAACTCGATGTGCTCGCGAACGCCGAACGCGTCGGCGTACGCGTCGAGGTAGTCCTTGATCAGCGTGTGGTGCGGGAAGTCCGGGTAGTCGTCGGGCATCGGGAAGTCGCGGAACGACAGCTGGTGCTTCGACGTGTCGATGTGCAGCGACCGGTAGGCGCTGCTGTGGCCGTTGGGGTTGCCGAACGCCCAGTTGCCGCCGACCCGGTCGGAGGACTCGAAGGTGGCGTACGGGACGCCGTAGTCGCCGAGCATCTTGCTGGCCGTGAGGCCGCTGATGCCGGCCCCGATCACGGCGGTGGTCGGTCGGGACACCGGTCCTCCTGGTGCACTCGGCGCTGGAACCTGTTCTATTTCGGGACCGTAGGCCCTAAGTTGACACGCGTCAACTGATTCGGAGGGACACATGGGTGAGGCATCCGACCGCGTGGCGGTCGTCATCGGAGGAGCGTCGGGCATCGGCGCCGCGATCGCGCGCGGGCTGGCCGCCGACGGCTGTCGGGTCGTCGTCGCCGACCTCGGTACGACGAGCGCGGACGTCGCGGTCGACGTCACCGACGAGGACTCGGTGGCCGCGCTGCTCGACGGCGTGCTCGCCTCGCACGGCCGGCTCGATGTCGTCGTCAACAGCGCGGGCGTCTCCACCCTCGGCCTCGTCACCGACCTCGACGCGGCGGAGTGGCGGCGGGTGGTCGACGTCTGCCTGACGGGCGCGTTCCTGGTGCTGAAGCACGCCGGTCAGCGGCTCTCCACCGGCGGCACGGTCATCTCGCTGTCCTCGCTCAACGCCCGCCAGCCGGGCGGCGGGCTCGCGCCGTACTGCGCGGCGAAGGCGGGCCTCTCGATGCTGACCGAGGTCGCGGCGCTCGAGATGGCGCCGAAGGGCATCCGGGTCAACGCGATCGCGCCCGGGCTCGTCGTCACGCCGCTCACCCAGCCGGCGATGGACATCCCCGGCATCGAGGACGACTACCTCGACAACACGCCGCTCGGCCGCCCCGGCACGCCCGAGGAGATCGCCGAGGCCGCGGTCTACCTGGCGAAGGCGGCCTGGATCACCGGCGAGGTGCTCGACATCAACGGCGGTGCCCACCTGATGCGCTACCCGGACCTCAACAAGCACGTGCTGGCCGCCTTCGGCTGAGTGAGGACATTTGGGATAGTCCGTCACGTTCTGGCCGTCCTTCGGCGTCCTCGGGCGGCCAGATCGTGACGGACTATCCCGAATGCTCCCTCGCCAGGGCGCCCGTGGATCGCGCCCTGTGGAGGACCGGAGCGGGGACGGCCGGGTACGGCGCACGATGCATCGGTGTTCGAGCCACCGCAGTTCCATCCGAGCCGGCCGGAGATCGTCGCCCCGGTCCGGGTTGATCCGCGCGGGGTTGCGGGCCCGACGCGGCGGCAGGCGCGCGGACCGCAGTGGCGGAGGACCTCACAGGGCTACTACGTCCCCAGCTGGGTGGACGCCGATCGGGCGGAGCAGCGGATCCTCGAGGCGGCGACGGTCCTGCCGGAGTACGGCGGCGTGACCGGGTGGGCGATGCTGCGCTGGGCCGGCGCGCGATGGTTCGAGGGGCTCGACCGCGCGGGCGGCGGGCGCGAGATCACGCTGGCGATCGCGGGGCTCAACGTCCGACCCCAACCGGGCATCGCCGTGTGCAAGGAGAGGCTCGAACCTGCCGACCTGACGGCGATCGACGAGATGCGGGTGACGACGGCGGTGCGGTCCGTGTGCTTCGAGATGAGGTACGCGCCATCGCTCCTCGCGGCCGTCAAGGTGCTCGACATGGCGGCGTACTCCGACCTGGTCTCGATCGAGGAGCTCACGGCGTACGCACTTGCACACCCGGCCTGGACCGGGATCCCCCGGTGTCGCGACGCGATCCCGCACGCGGACGAGAACGCATGGTCGCCCACCGAGGTCGAGATGCGCTGGACGTGGAGCGTCGAGGCCGGATACCCGCGCCCCCTCTGCAACCGCCCCGTCTTCGACCGCACGGGCCGGCACGTCGGCACCCCCGACCTGATCGACCCGGTGGCCGGGGTCGTCGGCGAGTACGAAGGCTCCCTGCACCTCGCCGGCAAGCGGCGGGCACACGACCTGGACCGCGAGTCCGCCTTCCGCGAGGTCGGCCTCGAGTACGTCACGATGGTCGCCCAGGACCGCCTGGACCGGGCCGCCTTCATCGAGCGGCTGCGCGGCACCTACGCCCGCGCCCGGCACGAGCCCGAAGACGTCCGGCAGTGGACCATCGAGCCACCCGCATGGTGGACCCCCACCTTCACGGTAGGCCAGCGCCGCCACCTCGACGAGGTCCAGCGCGACCGGCTGCTCCGGTATCGCCGGGCCGGCTGAGTCCCGTCGCTTCCGCATCAGGGGGATAGTCCGTCACGTTCCGGTCGCTGAAACTGCGGTCGGGCGACCGGAACGTGCCGGACTATCACCCCTAGGCTCACGATCATGGCCCTGCTGCACCACGCGACCCTGACGCCGACGAAGCCCGAGCTGCTCGCGACCTGGATCCCCAGGCAGCCGTGGGCGGAGGGCCTGCCGGGGCTGACCCCGTTCGGCGGCTACCGGCTGGACGACCCGGCGGGCGAGGTCGGCATGGAGGGGATCATGCTGCGCAGCGCGGACGGCTCGGTCGTCGCGCACGTGCCGCTGACCTACCGCGCCGAGCCGCTCGAGGGCGCCGAGGACCACCTGGTCGGGACCACCGAGCACTCGGTGCTCGGCACCCGCTGGGTGTACGACGCGACCGGCGACCCGGTCTGGATCGCGACCGTCACGGCGACGGTGCTCGAGGGCGGCAGCGGCGCGGAGGAGTACTTCAAGGTGGACGGGCGCAAGCAGACCCGCGAGCCGAAGGTGGCCGTCACGGGGAGCGGTGAAACGGTGGTGCGACCGGAGGTCGTCGTCGTCCACGAGGTCGGCACGGCCCCGGAGAGTGACGCCGTGCTGCACGGCCGTTGGGACGGCGGCGAGGGCGTGCTGGTCGTGGTCAGGAGCGACGAGCCACGCTGACGAGCTCGTGCGCGGGCACCGGGTTGTCCCTGCCGGCCTTGCACGTCAGGCGGGTGGCGGTGGCGGGGTCGCGGATCGTGCGCACGACGACGTCGTACGTGCCGCCGGCGACGGTGAACGAGGCCGAGGTGAGGTCGCCGTCGACGGACCGGCCGGCGAGGACGACATCGTCCTCGCGGGTCGCGCCGAGCTCGCGGCGCAGGTGGATCTCGGCGGCCTGCACCGCCATCGGGTACGACGCGCGGCCGCGCAACCGGTCGAGGTCGAGCTCGCCGGCCAGGTGGGCGCCGGCCACCGCGATCGACGAGGCCGGGTCGAGACGGCCGTAGTAGAGACCGTGCGGGAGCACCACCATGTTGGCGGCGAAGCGGTCGCCGCCGATGTGGGACACCTCCCAGGTCTCCTGCGGGTGCGCGCGGTCGAGCGCCTGAGCCACCGGACGCCCGCGCTCGGCGCAGCAGGCGTCGTGACGGCCGTTGGTGCAGACGCAGAAGATCGAGCCGTCGTACGCCGGGAGGCCGGACGTGCCGCCGCGCCGGAGCGCCCCGAGGTCGACATCGAGCACGTCGCGCGGGTCGGCGAGGACCGCCGACTCCAGTCGCGGCCGCTCCGGGTCGGCGTACGCCGCGAGGGCCCGGACGCCGTGGGTTGAGTCGGGCTGGGAGCTGAAGCGCCGGATCAGCAGCACCTTGGCCCGGTGCTCCTTCGCCCGGCGCTCGAGCTCGGCTCCGAGTCCCTCGGGCAGCCGGGCGTCGCGGAGCGCGCGGTCACCCCACGGGCCGACGTGCTCGAGCAGCAGCCAGGTGCGGACGTGGGTGGCCGTGCCGGCGACGGGCTCGTCCCGCAGCAGGCTCTCGGCCGCACAACGGAACCTCACGCGATCTCCAGCAAGCCTTCCCGGACCAGCCGGCGGCACAGCACCAGGCCGCTCTCGGCATCCAGGGGCAGGTCGCCGGGAGTGAGCTCCTCGCGGCCGCGGAGCTCCTCGAGCGCGGGCCGGATCCGCGCCGGCACCATGAGCGACCGGTCGCCGAGCAGGACCTCGACGGTGTCACCGCGGTCGAGCAGCACGCACGGATGGCCGGGTCGTCGTCGCAGCACCGTGGTCGCCGCGATCTCGCCGCGGCCGAGCACGTCGTGCAGCCCGCCGGTGAGGCGCGGCGGCCGCGAGGTGAGGAAGCGGCGTACCTCGATCTCGACGGCGGCGTCCGCGTCGACGGCGCGTACGGCGTCGGCCACCTGCTCGAGCCGCTCGGCCAGGCCGGAGCCCAACACCGCCGGGTCGTCGAGGAAGCCGGCCGGGAGGTGGTCGGCGGGCACGCCCTCCACGACCGAAGCCAGCGTCCGCTCGACCAGGCCGCGCCACGTCAGCTGGTTGATGCCGAGCGTGACGTGGAGGGAGACGGTCTCCTGCGCGCGGGCGGCGTGGGGCGTGCCGGTCGGGAGGTACATCGACACGCCGGGCTCGAGGAGCACCTCCTCGGGGCCGTCCTCGCCGTGCACCTCCCACAGCTTGGAGCCGGCCGTCTGGAAGACGAACACGTCGTGGGAGTCGGAGTGCACCGCGAACCCCTGGGCGGCCGGCGGCGTCAGGTAGGCGTTGGCCTGGCAGGGGTGGCCGAGCTCGAGCTCCAGCTCCGCGACGAGCCGGGTCAGCGGCGGCCAGTAGCGGTGCAGGCCCTGGAAGACGACGGTCGCGCCGTCGTCGAAGAGCGCGAGCGCCTTGCGCGCGTCGACCAGCCCGGTGAGCGACTTGCCGGCGATCGTCGCGCTGCGCGTGTACGTCGACTCGGGCAGCACGTTCCCGTCTCGGGCCAGCCGGACGGAGGGCGTGCGGATCGCCGACGAGGTCAGCAGGTGGTCGGCGTCGTCCAGCGACAGCAGCGCGACGAGCTCGGCGGGGTCGGTGCGATGGAGGTGGACGCGCGACGCCCAGACCTTCGCGAGGAAGGTCTGGGCGTCACCGCTGAGCAGGTCGAGAGCAGTCACTCAGGACGCGTCGCCGTCGGTGCCGTCGCCGTCCGTGCCGTCGCTGTCGCCGCTGTCACCGTCGGTGCCGTCACCATCGGTGCCGTCGCTGTCGCCGCCGTCGCCGTCCGTGCCGTCGCCGTCGGTGCCGTCGCTGTCGCCGCTGTCACCATCGGTGCCGTCACCGTCGGTGCCGTCCGCGTCGCCGACGCCACCGCTCGCACCGGGATCAGTGGTCGTCATCTCGTCGTCGCTGAGGGGCTCTTCCGGGGTCATCGCGTCCTCCTGGGTCGGGTGCGGGCTGTGCCGTAAGTCTGCTGGGAGGCGGACCGGCTCACAAGCCGTACCCGAGCGGCCGGGTCGTACACCGCACGGCCGTCGCGTCAGCCGATCAGGCCCCGCCGGCGCGCGATGGCCGCGGCCTCGGTCCGCCCGGCCGCGTCGAGCTTGGCGAGGATGTTCGAGACGTGCACCGAGACCGTCTTGGCGCTGATGAACAGCTGCTTGCCGATCTCGCCGTTCGAGCGTCCGTCGGCGACCAGCGTCAGGATCTCGGTCTCGCGGGGCGTCAGCGCGTCGGGGCCGGCCTCGGCGCGTGCCGGCGCGGAGCCGATGGCCTTCAGCTCGTCGAGCAGCGGGTGGGCCCCGAGGTCGTGGGCGACAGCACGGGCGAGGTCGCCCTGCTCTCGCGCGGCCGCGGTGTCGCCGGTGGCGCGCAGGATGCCGGCGTACGTCGTGCGCACCAGCGCGAGCTCGTGGACGTGGCCGAAGTCCTCGAAGAGCGTGACGGTCTCGCGCCAGGCGTCGACGAGTGCCTCCCGGGGCGGCGCGTCCACCCCGGCGATCCAGCGCGCCCGGAGCGTCTCGGCGTCGAGCCGCTTCTTCCAGGCCCGGCCCTCGGGACCCCAGTGCCCGGAGGGGTCGGAGTAGCGCTGGACGACGATGTTGCCGTCCTCGCTCAGCCGCTCGACGGCCGGCATGACGGCAACGCGCTCGGCGCCCGAGAGGCTCTGCAGCGCCTGGTTGACGGCGCCGATGGCGACGGCGCCGAACCGGATCCGCGCGCTGAACCACTCGTGCCAGGTGCGGGACAGCACGGCGACGACGTCGTCGTACGCCTGCACCGCGCCCGCGGCGTCACCGCTGCGGCCTGCGTGCACCATCTCGAGGGCGGCCGAGTGGATCGCGATGCCGCCCTCGCGCGACCAGAAGCGGCGCAGCTTGCGGGCGGCGGCGCCGACGTCCTCGCCGCGAGCCTGGAGCACGTTGAGCCGGAGCGCGTCGAGGTTGGCGCGCGGGATCGGCGGCGGGTTCTGCCCGCTCGCGTCGGTCAGCTCGATGACGTCGTCCCAGCCGCCGCGGACCGTGCGGATCCAGCTCAGCTGGACGCGCGACTCGAAGGCGTACGGCGTCCACGGCAGGTTGGCGGCGTCCGCCCGGTCGATGACGCTGCGGAACCACCGCTCCGCTTCGTCCCACTCCGCCCAGTCCTCGTAGGACCGCGCGAGCAGGAACCTCGCCCGCAGCTCGGCGTGCATCGCGTCCGCGGCCTCGGACCGCGCGATCGCCTCGCGCAGTGCCTCGCGCAGACCCTCCTTGGGCCCGGTCTTCTTCAGGCCGCTCAGGGTGGTGATCGCCTCCGACGCGAGCTGGTGGAGGTCAAGGCGCTCGTCGAGGGCGAGGGCCTCCAGCCCGACCAGCTGCGCCTCCTCGTAGCGACCCATGCCGGCGAGCACCCGGGCATGCGTGGTGAGTGCTCGGGCCCGCAGGTGGTTGTCGCCCTCCGGAGCGAGCGCGAGCGCCTCGGCCGACACCTCGGAAGGGTCCTCGTCGGTGTCGACGACGATGAGGATGCCGGCGCGGGCGGTGAGCATGCGCGACCGCCACTCCGGCGGCGCGTCGGCCGGCAGCCGGTCGAGCTGCTCCTGCAGGAGCGCGACCGCACGGATCGTGTCGCCGCTCTCGCTCAGCGACTCTGCGGCGTTGGTGGCCAGCTTGGACACGTCGACGTCGGTGCGCTCACAGCGGCGCGGGTCGGCGAGCAGCTCGAGCGCCTGCTGGTAGTGGTACGCCGCCTCGTCGGGCCCGCCGACGTCCCAGGCCTCGCGGCCGGCCTGGATGCTGGCGGTCAACGCGGTGTCGAGGTCGTTGGCGAGCCGCGCGTGGCGGGCCAGCTCGGCGGCGGTCCCACGGGCGGCGCCGCTCTGGAGCGCCGCGACGTACCCCGCGTGCAGCCGCGCGCGCTCGCCGGGCAGGAGGTCGTCGTAGACCGCCTCGCCGAGGAGCGCGTGACGGAAGGAGTAGCGGCCCTCCTGGGCGAGCAGCACGTTCATCTCGACGGCCTTGCGCAGGCCCTCGTCGAGGGCCGCACCGTCGAGCCCGGACGTCGCCGCGAGCATGTCGTGGGAGACCCGGCGGCCCGACGCGCTCGCGGTGCGCACCACCTGGCGGGCGGTCTCGTCGAGCCGGTCGAGGCGCACCAGCAGCACGTCGGCGAGGTCCGCGGGCACCCACCGGCCCGGCTCGGCCGCCGCGCTGGTGAGCTCCTCGACGAAGAACGCGTTGCCCTCGGCGCGCTCGACGATGTCGGCGAGCTCCTTCTCGGCCAGTCCCTCGGGGACGAGCTCGTGGATCAGCGCCCGCACCGCGTCCTCGGGCAGCGGGGACAGGGCGACCCGGTGGACGCCGCGGATGCGGGACCACTCGGCGACCTGGCGGCGTAGGGGGTGGCGGCGGTGCAGGTCGTCGGAGCGGTACGACGCGACCACCGCGACCGGACCGTCGAACGGGCGCGAGAAGAGGAAGCTGAGGAGCTCGCGCGTCGACTGGTCGGCCCAGTGGGTGTCCTCGACCACGAGGAGGACCGGCGCCGTGGCGGCGGCGGTCTCGAGGAGGGTGTGCACGGCCTCGAAGAGGTCGGCGCGGTCGAGGGTGCCCGCTTGGTCGGGCGCGGTGGCCGCGGAGCCCATCACGCGGCGCCCCGGCTGGAGCCGGGCCAGGGCGGGGTACTGCGCCGCGACCTGCTCGACGACGTCGGGCAGGTCGGTCGCGACGCGGCCGAGGATCTCGGAGAACGGCAGGTACGGCAGCGCCGAGTCGCCGAAGTCGAGGCAGTGGCCCGCGAAGACCCGCCAGCCCTCGACGAACGCCTCGTCGCGGAGCTCGACGAGGAGCCGGGTCTTCCCGACGCCCGCGTCACCCGACAGCAGCGCCACCCCGCCCGGCGTACCCGTCTCGGGCGTGGAGGTCGGGGACGGACGAACGCCGAGCAACGAAGAGAGCTCCGTCAGCTCGGCGTCTCGCCCGACCAGGGTCCGGCTGGTGTGTGCTGCCACGCCGTCCATGATCCCGTTTTCGGTTGTGTCGTGCTCCTGAATAGTCGCCAGCGTGACGCCACTCATGGCGCGCCGCCGGTCAGCTGGCCCAGGTGGTGGTCGTGTCGCCGGTGTCTCCGGGCCAGTCGCCGTTGCTGCGGCGAGCGAGCGAACGACGCCGGCGGCGGCCGGCGATGTCGGAACGGATCCGACCGAGGCGGTACTCCATCTCGGTCTTCAGGTAGTCCTGGTGTGCGGTGTTGTCGAACATGGTGTGGGCTCCTCAGCTCCTCGTTGATGACCCGAGGTTCGTCGTCTGAGGTAGGCCCGCACATCGGGTGGGTGCCCTATTCGGCTCCCGGACCCGCCTGAGGCAGTGCCTTAGGCGTCCTAGGTGGGTCGCCCCCCGACCCAGGTGGCCGCCACCAGGGGTACGCCGGGGCGGTAGGCGAGGTGCACGTGGCTGGGGGCGTCGAGGACGACCAGGTCGGCGCGCCGGCCGGGCACGAGCGCGCCGACGTCGTTGCGGTCGAGGGCGCGGGCACCGACGTACGTCGCGGCGCGCACCGCCTCGGCCGGGGTCATCCCCATCTCGCGCACCGCGAGGGCGACGCAGAGCGGGATCGAGCTAGTGAAGCACGAGCCGGGGTTGCAGTCCGACGCGAGCGCGACGTGGACCCCGGCGTCGAGCAGGCGGCGGGCGTCGGGGTAGGGCTGCTTGGTCGAGAACTCCACGCCCGGGAGCAGCGTGGCGATCGTGTCGCTGTCGGCCAGGGCCGCGACGTCGTCTTCGCTGAGGTAGGTGCAGTGGTCGACGGCGACCAGGCCGAGCTCGGCGGCGAGCCGGACGCCCTCGCCGTAGGTCAGCTGGTTGGCGTGGAGCCGGCCCCGGAGGCCCGCGGCCGCGCCTGCGTCGAGGATCGCGCGGGCCTGGTCGGCGTCGAAGGCCCCGCGCTCGCAGAAGACGTCGATCCAGCGGGCGTGCGGGCGGGCGGCCTCGAGCATCGGGCCGGTGACGAGCTCGACGTACTCCTGCGGGTCGCCGTCGGGGACGACGTGGGCGCCGAGGTACGTCGTCTCCTCGGTGAACTGCCGCGCGACGGCCAGGCTGCGGGCCTCGTCGTGCACGGTCAGGCCGTAGCCGCTCTTGATCTCGACCGTCGTCGTGCCCTGGCGGCGCATCTCGTCGACGAGCCGGGCGACGTGGCTGGTGAGCTGCTCGTCGGTCGCCGCCCGGGTGGCCGCGACGGTGGTGCGGATGCCGCCGGCGGCGTACGGCGTGCCCGCCATCCGGGCGGCGAACTCCGGGGCGCGGTCGCCGCCGAAGACCAGGTGCGAGTGGGAGTCGACGAAGCCCGGCAGCACGGCGCGGCCGCCGACGTCGACCATCTCATCGGCGTCGGGGGCATCGCTCGCGGAGCCGACCCAGGCGACCTTCGCGCCGTCGACCACCAGGGCGGCTTCCTCGATCGTGAGCGGTCCGTCGGGGTCGCTCGTGAAGAGCTCGCCGATGTTGGTGATCAGGGTCGTGGCCACAGTGCTCCCATCGCTGAGTCGAGCTCCCGCCCGATCGCCTCGTCGTCCGCGCTCGTATAGACGCGTTCGCCGCCGACGACCACATGGGTGACGTCGGCGCCGGTCGCCGCGAAGACGGCGGTGTTCTCGTCCGCGCCGGTGCCCGCGGTGCGCGGGCTGGCGGTGTCGATCGTGGCCAGGTCGGCGGGCTCGCCGACCGCGATCCGGGTCCTGGTGCCGATCTCGAGCAGCTCGGCCGCGGACCAGTGGCCGCGCACCTGGGTCGCCAGCCGCTCGTCCATCTCGAGGCCGCGCAGCTCCTCGAACGGGTCGATCACCGCGTGGCTGTCGCTGCCGATCGTGATCCGGCAGCCCGCCTCGGCCAACCGCCGGGCAGGCCCGATGCCGTCGGCGAGGTCGCGCTCGGTCGTCGGGGTGATGCAGACGTTGGTCCTCGTCGCACCCAGGACCGCGATGTCGTCGTCGGTCAGGTGCGTCGCGTGCACGACCGTGGTGCCCGGTCCGAGCAGACCCTCGTCGTGGAGCAGCCGGGTCGGGGTGACGCCGTACGCCGCGAGGCACGCCTCGTTCTCCGCGACCTGCTCGGACAGGTGGACGTGCAGGGGCGCCCGGCCGCGGAACACGTGCAGCTGGCCGCGCGGCACCGCCCGAACCGAGTGGATCGCGGCCGGTCCGTCGCCGACCCGCTCGGCCCACCGCTCCGCCGTACCGTCGCTGTAGCGGAGCTGGACGCCCTCGGGCGGGGCGCCGAAGCCGCTGCTGACGTAGCAGGTGTCGAGCAGCGTGATCCCGAGGCCGGCCTCCGCGGCCGCGGACCGCAGCGCGTCGCCCATCGCCGGCTCCGGCTCGTGGAGGTAGTGGAACTCGGACACGGCCGTGTAGCCCGCGGCCACCATCTCCCGGTACGTCGCCCGCGCCAGGGCGAAGCAGGTGTCCGGCGTGAGCCGCTCCGCGACGGCGTACATCTGCTCGCGCCAGGTCCAGAACGTCCCGCGCTCCCGCTGGGTCCGTCCGCGCAGCGCCCGGTGGAACGCGTGGCTGTGGTCGTTGACCAGCCCGGGGATCGTCAGACCGGGAAGGGTGGCGGTTTCCCCGGTGGGCCGGGGAAACCTGACGTTGTGGGCCGAAGCTTCACCCGGCAACGTCAGGCTTTGCCCCAACGGTGTGACAGATGTGAAGAGTCCGTCCTCGATCTCGACCAGCACGTCGTCGCGTACGGCGCCGTCGACCCAGGCCCGTTCCAGGAGGTACGACGTGTTCATCGGGTGAGCCTGTCGAGGGTGTCGGCGAGCGCCGAGACGCCGACGAGGCAGTCCGCCATCGACGCCTCCTCCTCGGGCGAGTGCGAGACGCCCGTCGGGTTGCGGACGAACAGCATCGCGGTCGGGATGCCCGCAGCAGAGAGGATCCCGGCGTCGTGGCCGGCCTGGGTCGGGATGACCGGCCAGTCGCCACCCTCGTGGTCGGCGGCGACCGTCGCGGCGAGGGCGGGGTCGAAGACCACCGACGACGACACCGACTCCGCCGTGACCTCGAGCGCGGTGCCGTCGCGACCCGCGCGGTCGGAGGCCTGCTTGGCGATCGCCTCGACGAGCTCCGCGAGCGCGGAGTCGGAGGCGCACCGGGCGTCGAGCCAGGCGGTGACGCGGGAGGGTACGGCGTTGGTGCCGTTCGGCATCACGTCCACCCGCCCGAACGTCGCCCGCTGCCCGGACAGCCGGGCCTGCTTGTTGGCCGCCAGCGCGGTCATCGCATAGGTCAGCATCGGGTCGTGGCGGTCCTCCATGCGGGTCGTGCCCGCGTGGTTGGCGGCCCCGGCGAAGTCGAAGCGGTAGCGCCCGTGCGGCCAGATCTCGCTCGCGACGCCGACCGCCGCGCCCCGGTCGACGAGGTCGCGGCCCTGCTCGACATGGAGCTCGACGAACGTGCCGACCGACTCCAGCAGCGACGACGAGCCTCCGGCCACGACGTCGCCGAGCGCCACCCCGTCCCGGTCGCGCAACGACCGCGCCGACTCCCACGACACCGCGCCGGTCGCCAGCCGCGAGCCCAGGCACGCCAGCCCGAAGCGCGAGCCCTCCTCCTCCACGAACACCGAGACGCCGACCGGCCGCGCCGGCACCACGCCGCGCGAGCGCATCAGGTCGATCGCCGCCAGGGCGGAGACGACCCCCAGCGGCCCGTCGTACGCTCCGCCGTCGAGCACCGAGTCGAGGTGCGACCCGGTCAGCACGGCGGGTCCCGACCCGACGTCCCACCAGCCGACGACGTTGCCGAAGTCGTCGCGCTCGACCCGGAGCCCGCGCGCCGCGCACTGCTCCTCGAACCACGCCGCGAGCTCGCGCTCGGCCGCGTCGAAGGGCTGCCGGAAGTAGCCGCCGGAGACCGCCGACCGCCCCACCGGGGCGAGGTCGGTCCACATCCGCTCGAAGTCGTCAGGCACAGCTGTCCTCATACTTGGTCACCATGGAGTTCCAGGACGTCGTACGTCACCGCCGCATGGTCCGCAACTACTCGACCGACCCGGTCGACCCCGCGATCGTCGCCCGTGCCCTGCACAACGCGACCCGTGCCCCCAACGCCGGGTTCAGCCAGGGCTGGGCGTTCCTCGTGCTCGACACCCCGGACGACGTACGCCGCTACTGGGAGGCGACCGCCGACGACATCGACGACCCCGACGACTGGCTCACCGGCATGATGCGGGCGCCGGTCGTGATCATCCCGTGCTCGAGCAAGGCCGGCTACCTGCGCCGGTACGCCGAGGCCGACAAGGGCTGGACCGACCAGGACGAGTCCCGGTGGCCGATGCCCTTCTGGCACATGGACACGGCGATGGCCGCGCTGCTGATGCTGCAGACCGCGACGGACGCCGGTCTGGCGTCGTGCTTCATCGGCATCCCCACGCCCCGGGTGGACTCCGTGCGCGAGGCGTTCGGCATCGACCCCGACTTCGACCCGATCGGCGTGGTGACGATCGGTCACCCCGAGGCTGGCGGCGCGCAGGGCTCCCCGGCCAAGCGCCGGCGCAAGCCGGTCGCGGACGTCGTGCATCGCGGGCGGTGGGGGCACTAGTGGTCACCGCCCGACGTCCGTCGGGGGCGGCCCGTGCTCCGGGTGTGTGCCGCGCAAGGCGGCGGAGCGCTGGCATACCGGGCCGTCTGTCGAGCGACGCCAACGCAGCGCGGTGCGCGCCCGGGGTGCGGGACGCGCGACGGAGGTCTGGTGGTGGCCACTTGGTCAGTCCATCGGCGTAGCTGCCCGCGGTCAACGCGCCACACCCGTCCCGGGTCTCGCATCCGAGACGGGTCGGAGCGGGCCTACCCTGTCGGTCGTGACGCACCGCGCCGTGGCCAGGCTCCAGGCCCTGATCCGCATCCCGACGGTCTCCTACCCCGACTGGAGCAGCGTCGACACCGACGCGTTCGACCGGTTCGTCGTCGAGCTCGAGCGGCAGTTCCCGCTCCTGCACGAACGCCTCGAGCTGACCCGGGTCGACACCCACGGCCTGCTCTTCCGCTGGCCGGGCCGCAGCGACGCGCGACCGGTGGTGCTGATGGCCCACCTCGACGTCGTCCCCGTCGACGGTGACGCGGTCTGGCAGCACCCGCCGTTCGGTGCCGAGATCCACGACGGAGCGATCTGGGGGCGCGGCACCCTCGACGACAAGGGCCAGCTGGTGGCGATCTGCGAGGCCGTCGAGACCTTGCTCGAGCAGGACTACACACCCGCCCAGGACGTCTGGCTCTCATTCGGCTGCAACGAGGAGGTGTCCGGCTCGGCCGCCTCGCTCGCCGTCGAGGCCCTGAGCAGCCGCGGCGTACGTCCCTGGTTCGTCATGGACGAGGGTGGCGCCGTCGCCGGAGAGGCCTTCCCGGGCGTCGCGGCACCAGTCGGCGTCGTCGGCGTCACCGAGAAGGGCGTCACCTCGCTCGAGCTCCGCGTCGACGGCCGCGGCGGGCACGCCTCGACCCCCGCACGGAACGGCCCGACGGTCCGGATCGCCCGGGCGATCCGGCGGCTGGACCGCCACCAGATGGCGGCGAGCGTCCCCGACCCGACGATCGAGCTGCTGCGCCGCATGGCCCCGCACGGCCCCCGGGCGCTCCGCCCGTTGATGGCGAACGCCGCGCGGCTGCGGCCGGTCCTCACCCGCACGCTGATCGCGGCCGGCCCGGAGCCGGCCGCGATGACGCGGACGACGTTCGCGATCACGACGCTCTCGGGCTCCCCCGCGCTCAACGTGATCGCGTCGACGGCCAGGGCCGGCGTCAACATCCGGATCATGGTCGGCGACACCGTCGCCAGCGTGCTCGAGCACGTGCGCAAGACCATCGACGACGACCAGGTGCAGGTGATCGTGGTCGAGGGCAACGACCCGTGCCCGATCTCCCCGATGGACGAGGCGTTCAAGCTCATCGAGGCGACGATCGGCGAGGTGTTTCCCGACGCGATCGCCGCGCCGTACGTCATGATGGCGGCCACCGACTCGCGGCACTTCACGCGCATCTGTGACCGGGTCTACCGGTTCGCCCCGTTCCGGATGTCCAAGGAGCAGCGCGAGTCGATCCACAGCTACGACGAGCACCTCGGGGTCGACGACTTCGTCGACGGCGTGCGGTGGTACCAGCGCCTGATCGAGAGGATCCCCGCACAGTGACCGTCCTCAACGACCCGCGGGCCAAGAGCCTCGCGACCATCGTCGGGTTCCTCGTCTGCGTCGAGCTCGCCAGCGGCATCCTGCAGGGCTACTACACGCCGATCTTCAGCGACATCGCAGACCACCTCGACATCGCCGACGCCGACGTCAACTGGTTCGAGGCCGCGCAGCTGATCGTCTCCGCGCTCGCCGTACCGCCCCTCGCCCGGCTCGGCGACATCGTCGGCCACAAGAAGGTCCTGCTGCTCTCGACCGCCGTCACCGCGCTGGGCTCCTGGATCATGGCGTTCGCGCCGTCGTTCACGACGTTCCTCGTGGGCTCCGCGATCCAGGGCGCGTACGTCGTGTGGCTGCCGCTCGAGGTCGCGATCATCCACCGGCGCACCGCCGGCACCGGCCGCCAGCACCAGCTCACCCGCCGCGCGGCCGGCATCCTCGTCGGCGCGCTCGAGCTCGCCGTCATCATCGGTGCGCTCACCAGTGGCGCGCTCGTCGAGGCGACCTCGATGACCGTGCTGCTGATGCTGCCGGCGATCGCCGTGACGGTCTGCTTCGCGGTGATCTGGTTCGGCATCGAAGACATGGAGGGCACCTCCTCCGGCGGCCTCGACTGGGGCGGCCTCGGCCTGATCACCGCCTCGCTGGGCCTCGTCATGGCCGGCCTGATCGTGGTGCGACTCGACGGCGTCGGCAGCCCGCTCGCCTGGCTGCTCGTGCTCCTCGGCCTCGCCCTGACCGTGCCGTTCGCGCGCTTCGAGATGCGCCAGGAGGAGCCGATCGTCGACGTACGCCTGCTCGCTGCCCCCGGCCAGTGGCCGGTGCAGCTCACGGCGTTCCTCTTCGGGATGTCGGTGCTCGGCGCCCAGATCCCGCTCTCGACGTTCGCCCGCACCGACCCGGACGTGGCCGGCTACGGCCTCGGCGCCAGCGCGGGATTCGTGTCGACGCTGATCGGCATCTACGTCATCTTCATGGCGATCGGCGCGTTCTCGCTGCCGCTGAGCGCGCGTGCGTTCGGGCCGCGCGGGGCGCTGGTGGTCTCGTCGCTGCTGGTCGCGATCGGCTACGCGATGTGGCTCCCGCTGCACGGCTCGACGCTCCAGGCGCTGATCAACATGGCGGTCATCGGCCTCGGCTCGGGCGCCCTGGTCGCGTCGCTGCCGGCCGCCGCTGCGGCGGCGGCACCGCCCGAACGCACCGGCTTCGCCACCGGCATGACCAACGCGACCAAGACCGTCGGCGGCGCGATCGCCTCCGCCGTCTTCGCCATCGCCCTGTCGGCGACCGGATCCATCGACGACCCGGAGGAGGGCCACGCCGCTCTGTCCGGCTATCTCACCGTCTGGGCCGTCTGCGCGGTCGCCGCACTCCTCGCCGCCATCGCGCTCACGATGCTCCCGCGGCAGGTGCCCGAGGAGCCGACTCCTCTGCTCCGGTAGCGGGGCTACGCTGGCGGGGATGCCAGAGGAGCGCGACCCCGACTGGTGGGTCAGGCAGCTGGTCGAGCGGGAGCGGATCACGGTGCTGCCGCCCAGCCTGGCGCTGCGCAAGGAGGACGCCGAGCTCGACGACCACCTCGACGGGATCAACTACGAGGCCGAGGTACGCCGGGTCGTCGAGGACTTCAACGAGCGGGTGGTCAAGGCCCGCTACTCCCTCCACGGAGGCCCGCCACTGATCACGATGCCTCGTGACGTCGAGGCGACCGTCGCCGCCTGGCGCGAGCGACGCGATGCCCGCCGGGCCGCCCGACCCACCCCCGCCGTACCGCCGCGGCGCCGGCACTGGTGGAATCGGAGCCGCAACCGGGGAGAGGCAGGCAGATGAAGAACGTGGCAGTGGTCGGCGGCGGCCTGATGGGGTCGGGCATCGCCGAGGTCAGCGCCCGGGCCGGGCACGACGTCATCGTGGTGGAGTCGAACGACGACGCGGCCAAGGCCGCCCTCGGCCGGCTCGAGAAGTCGCTCGAGCGGGCGGAGGCCAAGGGCAAGATCGACTCGGCCGCCGACGTGCTGGGCCGGATCCGGGTCGAGACCGACCTGGGCGCGGCGGTCGACCGCGACATCGTCGTCGAGGCGATCGTCGAGGACGAGACGGCGAAGATCGAGCTGTTCAAGCGGCTCGACGCGATCGTCGCCGCCCCCGACGCGATCCTGGCGTCCAACACCTCCTCGATCCCGATCATGAAGCTGGGCGTGGTCACCACCCGACCCACGCAGGTGATCGGCATCCACTTCTTCAACCCGGTCCCGGTGCTCAAGCTCGTCGAGCTGGTGCCGTCGCTGCTGACCTCCGAGGACACCACCGCCCGCTCCCGCGCCTGGGTCGAGGGGTCGCTGGACAAGCAGGCGATCGACTGCCAGGACCGCGCCGGCTTCGTGGTCAACGCGCTGCTGATCCCGTTCATCCTGTCCGCGATCCGGATGTACGAGTCCGGCTTCGCCTCCGCCGAGGACATCGACCGCGGCCTCGTGCTCGGCGCCGCCCACCCGCAGGGCCCGCTCGCGCTCGCCGACCTGATCGGCCTCGACACCACCAAGGCGGTCGCCGAGTCGCTCTACGAGGAGTTCAAGGAGCCGCTGTACGCCGCCCCGCCGCTCCTCCAGCGGATGGTCGACGCCGGCCTGCTCGGCCGCAAGACCGGTCGCGGCTTCTACACGTACGGCTGAGCCGCCGCGCGGTCAGTCCTCCGCGCCTCCCTTGTGGGAGTGCCAGCGGCTGGCGGCGGGAGTCGGATCGGTGTTGCCGGCGGCGTCCGTGGCCCGCACGGCGAGCGTGTGCCATCCGGCCGCCAGGTCCACCAGGCGCAGCTCAGGGCCACAGGCCGTGTACGCCGCCCCATCGAGGCTGCAGGCGAACGTCGCCGGCTCGTTCGCGCTGACGAGGAAGAGCGCGTCGAGCCCGAGGGAGTCCGGGGACACCGTGGTCTCGGGAGGCGTGGTGTCCGCCGACGCGGTCGGGCTGGTCGGACCGGTCGGCGACGGCGTCGCGGTCGGGCTCGCGGACCTGGTCGAGGACGGGCTCTCCGACGGATCCTCGGGTGCCGTGCTCGGTGACGCGGTCGACGTTGACGGCGGCGTCGGCGTGGTCGGCGTGGTCCGGGGGCTCGGGATCGTCGCCGTCGTCGGGGAGGGCGTCTCCGAGCTCTCGGTGGCGGTCGCCCGCGGGTCCCCGCTCCGGCTGGGGGGCGTGCGGACTCCGGACGTGGGCGTGTCCGGCGTGAGGTCCGGCCGCGCGCCCTCGGCCGACGCGGCCGGGTCGGCCGACCCCGCCGGAGGACCGGAGGGCCCGTCGGTCATCGCCCGACCGGCGACGTACCCGCCGCCTCCCAGGATCGTCAGCACCAGCAGCAGCGCCAGTACCCGCAGCGGGCGGACGTCGACGAGTGGTCGGGACCTTCTGGATCGCATTCGAGAAATCTCCGGGGTAGCGGACGGACACCCCCGAAGTCGCTCCCTCGCCCGAGACGGACACGACCCGCCGCACGCTAACAGGCGTGTGGGCACGCGCCGCACTGTCAGATCAGTCATACCGACGAGTAACGATCCGCTGCTACGTTCCGCCCCATGAGCGGAACCCGTAGCGCCAAGGACTTCTTCCGACCCCTCGCGGTCGGCGCACCGACGCCTCTCACCGAGATCCCGGCCCGACCGAGTCGGGCGATCCACTTCTTCGACCCGAGCAACCCGAAGATGGCGGCGAAGGTCCCCGACATGGTCGGCACCGTCGACGTGCTGCTCGGCAACCTCGAGGACGCGATCAAGGCCGACAACAAGATCGCCGCGCGCGAGGGGCTCGTGAAGATCGCGCAGCAGACCGACGGCCTCGGCGGACCGGACGCGAAGACCCAGCTGTGGACCCGCGTCAACTCCCTCGACAGCCCGTGGGTGCTCGACGACCTGACCACGCTCGTCCCCGCGATCGGCGACCGGCTCGACGTGATCATGGTGCCGAAGGTGCAGGGCGCCGAGGACATCCACTACGTCGACCGCCTGCTCGCCCAGCTCGAGGCTCGGGCCGGGCTCGACCGGCCGATCCTCGTGCACGCGATCCTCGAGACCGCGCGCGGCGTCGCGAACGTCGAGGAGATCTGTGGCGCCAGCCCCCGCATGCAGGGCCTGAGCCTCGGCCCGGCCGACCTCGCGGCCGACCGCCGCATGAAGACCACCCGCGTCGGCGGCGGCCACCCCGGCTACCTGGTCCGCGAGGACCCCAACCCCGACCAGCCGGCGGCCGTCCGCGCGACGTACCAGCAGGACCTCTGGCACTACACGATCGCCCGGATGGTCGACGCGTGCGCGATGCACGGCATCTACCCGTTCTACGGGCCGTTCGGCGACATCACGGACACCACGGCGTGCGAGGACCAGTTCCGCAACGCCTTCCTGCTCGGCTGTGTCGGCACCTGGAGCCTGCACCCGACGCAGATCGCCATCGCCCACAAGGTCTTCTCCCCCAGCCTCGAGGACGTCGCGCACGCCCGTCGCGTCGTCGCCGCCATGGGCGACGGCACGGGCGCGGTGATGCTCGACGGGAAGATGGAGGACGACGCCTCCCTGAAGCAGTGCCTCGTGATGGTCGAGCTCGCCGAGCAGCTCGCGGCCATCGACCCCGATCTGAAGAAGCTGTACGACAGCCTGGAAACCCAGAACAGCGAGGCCTGATGTCCGAGTTCACCCCGCTGCGCAGCCTCCTCTACATGCCCAGCTCCAACGAGCGGGCCCTGGAGAAGGCGAAGTCGATCCCCTGCGACGGCCTGATCCTCGACCTCGAGGACGCCGTCGCGCCCGACGCCAAGCCGAGCGCCCGCGAGGCCGCCTGTGCCGCGGCCGCGAGCGGTGACTACGGCCGCCGCACGCTGACGATCCGGGTCAACGGCATCGGCACCGAGTGGCACGAGGCCGATCTCGCCGCCGCCGCGAAGGCCGGCCCCGACTCGGTCGTCGTACCCAAGGTCAACAGCGCCGCCGAGGTCGCCCAGCTGGTCGGCGCCCTCGAGAAGGCCGGCGCGCCGGACCGCACGAAGCTGTGGGCGATGATCGAGACCCCGGTCGCGATCCTCGACGTGCTCGCCATCGCCCGCGCCAGCGAGCGGCTGACCTGCTTCGTCCTCGGAACCAACGACCTCGTCAAGGAGCTGTACGCCGAGCACGTCCCCGGCCGCGCACCGATCCTGCCCAGCCTGCACACCGCGCTGCTCGCCGCTCGCGCCGCCGGCATCGCCATCCTCGACGGCGTCTACAACGACGTGAAGGACGCCGACGGCTTCCTCGCGGAGTGCGAGCAGGGCCGGCAGATGGGCTTCGACGGCAAGACTCTCATCCACCCGGGACAGGTCGACGGCGCCAACAGCGCATTCGCGCCGTCCGCGCACGCCGTCGAGGACGCGCGCGGCCTGATCCAGGCGTTCGAGGACGGGAAGGGCTCCGGCGTCGTCACCTACAACGGGAAGATGGTCGAGAGCCTGCACGTCGAGTCAGCGCAGCGCACGCTCTCGATCCACGAGGCGATCCAGGCCCTCCAGGCCTGACGTGCGCGCCGTCGTCCAGCGGGTCCTCGAGGCCGGCGTCACCGTCGACGGCGAGGTCGTCGGCGCGATCGACGGACCCGGCCTGCTCGTCTACCTCGGCGTCACCCACGACGACGGCCCGGCCGACGTCGCCTGGATCGCCCGCAAGGTCTGGGACCTGCGCATCCTGCGCGACGAGCGGTCCGCCTCCGAGGTCGCCGCACCGGTGCTCGTCATCAGCCAGTTCACGCTGTACGGCGACGCGCGCAAGGGCCGCCGCCCCACCTGGCAGGCGGCCGCGCCCGGTCCGGTGTCCGAGCCGCTCTACGAAGCCGTGTGCACCGCGCTCACCGAGCTCGGCGCCCACGTCGAGCGGGGTGTCTTCGGCGCCGACATGCGCATCACCTCGGTCAACGACGGCCCGATCACGATGATCCTCGAGAGTCCGCGCGGCTCCCGCTGATCGGCCGGGTTTGGCCCCGGGGCCCCCGGGTACAGCCCGTCGTGGTCCAGCCCGGACCACGAAAAGGGAGGAAACATGATCGTCCTCGGCGTCATCCTGCTTCTCATCGGCCTGCTGGCCGGCATTCCGATCCTGACCACGATCGGGGCGATCCTGGCGATCGTCGGGCTCGTGCTCAACCTGGTGCCGATCGGCGGCACCCGGCGTCGGGTGTACTAGGAGTCCCGCAGGTTTCCAGGCACGCGAGACGGGGCATCCACGGCGCGTGAATCGTCTTCGGGTGGCCCGCCTCGCGTGCCTTCTCCTCATCGTCACGACCCTGTCCGCGCTGCCTGCCATCGGCACCGCCAGCGCCTCCGACCCCGGGCCCCGCGAACGCGCCCGCAAGGTCACCTGGCACAACACCACCTACAGCGACGCCGACGGTCTCAAGGTCGCCGCGACGGGGAAGGTGCGGGGCGGCAAGCGCAAGCTCAAGCTCCAGGTGAAGGTCCCAGGTGGCTGGCGCACCTTCGCCCGCGGCCACAGCAAGAAGTCCGGCAAGTTCCACGTCGACGGCCGGCTGAAGTGGTACGGCACCCACAAGGTGCGCATCCACGCCGGTGGCCGGCGCTCCTTCAACAAGTCGACGAAGATCCACGTGAACCCGTCCTGGGCGCCGCGCGGCGCCTCGTCGTCCCACGGCTTCATGAAGAACCGCGGCTACCGGTACAAGTTCGACCCGTGCCAGGTGATCCGCTACCAGGTCAACGCCTCCGACGTCGGTCCGGTCGGGATCGACCTGGCCAAGATGGCGATGGAGCAGGCGGCGTGGGCGTCGGGCATGAAGGTGCGGTACGCCGGCACCACGAACTTCGTGCCGTTCGCCAAGCGTCGCGCCAAGCCCCGACGCGGCATCGACCTCGTCATCGCCTGGGCCGGCAGCGACCAGATCAAGCGGTTCCAGGGCAACACCGGCGGCATCGGGGGTCCGCTCACGGGCCGGTCGGGCATCGCCCGGAAGGGCCACAACAAGGTCTGGCGCATCACGTCGTCCGGCGTCACGATGAACACCGACCAGTGGGTCAACGGGACGCAGTACGCCGGCTGGGACGGCCCGATCTTCACGGTCGGCATGGTGCTGCTCCACGAGATCGGCCACGCCTTCGGGCTCCGGCACGTCAACCACCCGGAGCAGCTGATGTACCCCACCACCGGCCCGCCCGACGCCGACGGCGTCTACCGGGCCCGCTACAGCGCGGGTGACCTGGCCGGCATGCGTCGTTCCGGCCTCGCCGGCGGGTGCGTCCGCAAGGCGCTGTGGCGCACGCGGACCGCGCGGGTCTCCCCGGCGCCGGTCCCGGCACCTGTCCCGGATCCGCTCCCGTACACGTTCCACCGCTGACGAGCTGACCCCGGCAGAGACCTCTGCCGGGGTCAGTCGGTCATCGGGATCCGGACTCCGCGGTCGGCCGCGACCTCGGCGGCGCGGTCGTACCCGGCGTCGACGTGCCGGATCACGCCCATCCCCGGGTCGTTGGTGAGGACCCGCTCGATCTTGCTGGCGGCGAGCTCAGTGCCGTCGGCGACGCACACCTGCCCGGCGTGGATGGACCGGCCCATGCCGACGCCGCCACCGTGGTGGATCGACACCCAGGTCGCCCCGGAGGCGGTGTTGACCAGCGCGTTGAGCAGCGCCCAGTCGGCGATGGCGTCCGAGCCGTCGAGCATCCCCTCGGTCTCCCGGTACGGCGAGGCGACCGAGCCGCAGTCGAGGTGGTCGCGGCCGATGACGATGGGCGCCTTGAGCTCGCCGGACGCCACCATCTCGTTGAACTTCAGGCCGGCGAGGTGGCGCTCGCCGTACCCCAGCCAGCAGATGCGGGCCGGGAGGCCCTGGTAGTGCACGCGCTCGGCGGCCATGGTGATCCACTTGTGCAGCCGCTCGTTCTCCGGGAACAGCTCGAGGATCGCCCGGTCGGTCGCGGCGATGTCGGCCGGGTCACCGGAGAGCGCCGCCCAGCGGAACGGGCCCTTGCCCTCGCAGAAGAGCGGCCGGATGTACGCCGGCACGAAGCCCGGGAACTCGAACGCCCGGTCGTAGCCGCCCTTGCGCGCCTCGTCGCGGATCGAGTTGCCGTAGTCGAACACCTCGGCGCCCTTGTCCTGGAACTCCACCATCGCCCGCACGTGCGCCGCCATCGAGGCCTGCGCCTCCTTGGTGAAGCCCTCCGGGTCCGCCGTACGACGCGACTCCCACTCCTCGAACGGGACGCCGGCCGGCAGGTAGAAGAGCGGGTCGTGCGCCGAGGTCTGGTCGGTGACGATGTCGACCGGGGCGTCCATCTCCAGCAGGGCCGGGAGCATCTCCGCGGCGTTGCCGAGCACGCCGATCGACAGCGGCCGGCGCTCGTCGCGCGCGGCGACCGCCATCGCGACGGCCTCCTCGAGGGACGCCGCCTGGACGTCGAGGTAGCGGTGGTCGATGCGGCGCTGGATGCGGGACTCGTCGCACTCGATGCAGATCACGACGCCGTCGTTCATGGTCACGGCGAGCGGCTGCGCACCGCCCATCCCGCCGAGGCCGGCCGTGACGGTGATGGTGGCGGCAAGAGTCCCGGCGTGTTTCGAGACGGGCGCTAGCGCGCCCTCCTCGACAACCGACGCCCTTCGGGCCAGCTTGTCGGCGACGGCCGCGAACGTCTCGAACGTGCCCTGGAGGATGCCCTGGGTGCCGATGTAGATCCACGACCCCGCGGTCATCTGGCCGTACATCGTGAGCCCGAGGTCCTCGAGCCGCCGGAACTCCTCCCAGTTGGCCCAGTCGCCGACCAGGTTGGAGTTGGCGATCAGCACTCGAGGAGCCCACTCGTGGGTCCGCATGACACCGACCGGCTTGCCCGACTGGACGAGCAGCGTCTCGTCGTCGCCGAGGGCCGAGAGCGTGCGCACGAGCGCGTCGTACGCCTCCCAGGACCGGGCGGCGCGACCGGTGCCGCCGTAGACGACCAGGTCCTCCGGGCGCTCGGCGACCTCCGGGTCGAGGTTGTTCATCAGCATCCGCAGCGGCGCCTCGGTCTGCCACGACCGGGCGGTCAGCTCGGTGCCGTGGGCGGCGTGGATCGGCAGGCGGCCATTCTTCGACTCGGTGGTCATCGCAGTTCTCCAGTCACGGACTCGGCGGCGGACAGGACGGCACCCGAGGCGACCAGCGCGACAGCGGTCTCGATCTCGGGCGAGAGGTGGCGATCGGGGCCGGGACCCTCGATCCCGGACGAGCGCAGCAGCGCGACGACGGCGCCGGTCGCCGGAGAGGGCTCCAGCGGCGCGCGCAGGTCGAGCGCTCGCGCGGCCGTGAGCACCTCGACGGCGACGACCCGGGTGAGGCCGTCGACGGCGCGGCGCAGCTTGCGAGCGGCCGACCAGCCCATCGAGACGTGGTCCTCCTGCATCGCGCTGGACGGGATGGAGTCGACCGACGCGGGCACCGCGAGCCGCTTCATCTCGGAGACGATCGCCGCCTGTGTGTACTGCGCGATCATGTGCCCGCTGTCGACGCCCGGGTCGTCGGCGAGGAACGGCGGCAGCCCGTGGTTGCGGGCCTTGTCGAGGAAGCGGTCGGTACGGCGTTCGCTGATCGACGCCACGTCGGCGGCCGCGATCGCGAGGAAGTCGAGCACGTAGGCCACCGGCGCGCCGTGGAAGTTGCCGTTGGACTCGACCCGGTCCCCCACGACGACCGGGTTGTCGACGGCCGAGGCGAGCTCGCGGCCGGCCACGATCGCGGCGTGCTCGACGGTGTCGCGGGCGGCCCCGTGGACCTGGGGCGAGCAGCGCAGGGAGTAGGCGTCCTGGACCCTGTTGCAGTCGGGTCCGCGGTGCGACGCGACGACGCCGGAGTCGGCGAGCAGCAGCACCAGGTTCGCGGCCGAGTCGGCCTGCCCGGGGTGGGGGCGGAGCGCCTGCAGCTCGGGGGCGAACACCCGGTCGGTGCCGAGCTGGGCCTCGACCGACATGGCCGCCGCGATGTCGGCGGTGCGCAGCAGCCGACGCAGGTCGGCGATCGCCATCACGAGCATGCCGAGCATGCCGTCGGTGCCGTTGATCAGGGCCAGGCCCTCCTTGGCGACCAGCTCGACCGGGGCCAGCCCGACCGCGGCGAGCGCGTCCGCGGCGGGCATCAGCGTCCCGGACCCGTCGCGGACCTCGCCCTCGCCCATCAAGGCGAGCGCGCAGTGCGACAGCGGCGCCAGGTCACCCGAGCAGCCCAGCGAGCCGTACTCCCGCACCACCGGCGTGATGCCGTGGGTGAGCAGCCCGGCGAGGAGCTCCGCGGTCTCACGGCGTACGCCGGTGTGCCCGGTCGCCAGCGTCGAGAGCCGCAGCAGCATCAGCGCGCGCACCACCTCGCGCTCGACCTCGGGCCCGGATCCGGCCGCGTGCGACCGCACGAGCGACCGCTGCAGCTGGGCCCGCATCTCCGTCGGGATGTGCCGGGTCGCGAGCGCCCCGAACCCGGTCGAGACGCCGTACGCCGGGGTCGGCGCGGCCGCCAGCTCGTCCACGACCGACCTGGCCCGGTCGACGGCGGCAAGGGCGTCGTCGGACAGCCGGACGGGGGCGCCGTCGCGGGCGACGGCGATCACGTCGTCGAAGGAGACGGCGCCGACGCCGACCTCGACGGAGGAGCGAGCGGGGCGCACACCGGTGGTCATGGTCGCCATCCTCGCCGTCGCCTCCGGGCGTCACCAGAGCGGCCCGCCGCCTCCCGTCTGGGATCCGAGACCCGGAACCACACCGTGACCGGGCTCACAGTAACGAGTTCTAGTAACGACGGTTTACACGCAGAGTGACGGGGGATGCGCATCTCGACGCTCGATCTCGGGCCGGGAGGGGAGCTCCCGGACGAGCTGACTCTCGGAGGGAAGACCCAATGCCACAGTCCAGACCCCGCGCTGCCCTGACGGCCGCCGTCGGCGCGACGATCGCCCTCGTCGCGCCGCTCGCCCTGGCCGGCCCCGCCGGCGCCGGGCGCCCCGCACCCGAGAGCCCGACGCCGGCCCGAGAGGGCAAGGCGGACACCGCCACCACCACCGGAGCGACGACGTCCGGCGGCGCCGCCGAGGCGGAGCGCCGAGGCGACCGCACCCCGACCGAGTTCGCGCTCCGCAGCTCCGGCTTCGCGACCGACGTCAAGGGCGGCCAGATCCCCGCCGCGTCCGGCGCCACGGCGCTGGCGGTCATCGGCTGCACCAACAAGGCCGGCATCGACCGCAACAACGACCTGGCCTCGATCAAGCTCCCGGGCCTCGGCACCGTGTCCGCCACCAAGACCCGCACCTGGACCAGCCAGACCGGCGAGGAGACCGCGGTCACCACCCAGCACAGCGTCGGCGAGGTCGTGCTCAGCGACTCCCCGCTCGGCACCCTGGGCATCTCCGCGATCACGACGACCGCGAAGGCGTCGCACGACGCCAGCGGCTTCCACGCCTACACCAACACCGACCTCGGCGGACTCACGTTCACGCCGCCGGGCGGCCAGACGCAGGAGCTCAAGCTCCCCGTGCCCGGGCAGCCGATCACGGTCCCCGGCGTCGCGACCATCTCGCTCGCCTCGACCTGGACCCGGGAGAAGAGCGACAAGGCGCGGGCGTACGCCAACGGCCTGCTCGTGCACCTGATCCCGACCGACACCCGGGTCCGCGTCGCGCACGCAGGCGCCGAGATCTTCAGCGGCGTACGCAAGGGCGTCTTCGCCGGATCGGCGTACGGCGTGAGCGGAGCAGTCGGCGGCGACCTCGTCGGCCTCGGCCGCAACCCCGTGCAGCGGGTGCCCTGCCAGGGCACCGGCGGTGAGGTCCGGAAGTCGTCGCTGGCCGGAATCGACCTCGCCGGACAGGTCAAGGTCGGCGCGATGACCAGCGAGGGCATGGGCACCCAGACCGACGGCACCTGGGGCTTCACCCGGTCGAAGATCGCCGACGTCGACCTCGGCGGTGCCCTGAAGATCGAGGGCGTCGTCGCCCAGGCCACCGTCGAGCGGAAGGGCAAGAAGATCACCCGAAGCTGGGACGGCTCGACCATCGGCGCGGTCACGGTCAACGGCCAGCGGATGACGTTCCCGGACACCGGCCCGCTCGAGATCCCCGGCCTCGCGAAGCTCGAGCCGCTGGTGGTGGAGAAGCTCAAGACCGGCATGAAGGTCGTCGGGCTGCGGGTGTCCCTGCTCGACGGCACCGGCGCCGTCATCGACCTCGCCACCGCGCGACTGCGGATCGGCAGGAGCGGCAACTAGCAACACCCCGCAGAACCACTCTGCAAGACAGCGACGGCATCACGGGCCGGCGCGGCGTTGACTTGGGGCGTGCCCATCCCCCAGCAGGCCGCGCCGGCCCGTCCCGTCCAGGACGTCGACGCCGCGCGCCGGTGGGCGATGCTCGCCGCGAGCACCCTGGCCCAGGCTGCTGCAGCGGTGATGATCCACGGCCCGGCGTTCCTGATCCCGGCGCTGCACGCCCGCGAGGGGATGACGCTCGCCGAGGCCGGACTGGTGGCGGCCGCGCCCACGATCGGGGTGGTGCTGACACTGGTCGCCTGGGGCTGGGTGACCGACCGGCGCGGCGAGCGGTTCGTCCTCCTGACCGGTCTCGCCGCCACGACGGCGGCCGGCATCGCCAGCGCGATCACCGGCGGCCTCGCGCTGCTCGTCCTGACGCTCTTCCTGGCCGGCGCCGCTGCGGCGAGCACCAACGCCGCCAGCGGCCGGGTCGTGGTCGGCTGGTTCCCGCCCGAGCGCCGTGGGCTCGCGATGGGCATCCGGCAGATGGCGCAGCCGGTCGGCGTCGGCATCGCGGCGGTCTCGATCGCCGTCACCGCCGACGCGTACGGCGTGCACGCCGCGCTCTGGGTCCCCACGATCGCGTGCGCGCTCGCCGCGCTCCTCACCGCCGCGGTCGTCATCGACCCGCCCCGCCCCGACCGGCAGGACGGCGTGGCGCCGGCCAACCCGTACCGCGAGGACTCCTACCTCGCGCGCATCCACGGCGTCTCGGTGCTGCTCGTCGTGCCGCAGTTCCTCGTGTGGACGTTCGCCCTCGTGTGGCTGGTGCAGGACCGCGGCTGGTCGCCGGCCGCCGCCGGCACGCTCGTCGCGGTCGCGCAGGTGGCCGGCGCGCTCGGTCGGATCGCGGTCGGACACCTCTCGGACGTCGTCGGCGGCCGGATGCGCCCGCTGCGGTGGGTGGCGTACGCCGCCGCAGCCACCATGGCGCTGCTCGGGCTCGCCGCCGCGCTCGACCTCGCGGTCGCCGTGCTGCTGGTCGTCGTCGCCACGCTGGTCACGGTCGCGGACAACGGGCTCGCGTTCACCGCGGTCGCCGAGCGCGCGGGACCGAGCTGGTCGGGCCGCGCGCTCGGGATGCAGAACACCGCCCAGTTCCTCGCCGCCTCCGCCGTACCGCCCCTCGCCGGACTCGCGATCGGACACCTCGGGTACGCCGCGGCGTTCGCGATCAGCGCGCTCTTCCCCCTCCTCGCCGCCCCGTTGGTGCCGGCGCGCGCCGAGCGCCCGCTGTCCTGAGCTCGATCGTCGGGATCCCCGGCCCACCGGGGAAACCTGAACTTCTCGGGCGAAGCATTGCCCCACAACGTCAGGTTTCCCCGGCCCACCGGGGAATCCGACACCGGGCCCCACCCCGAGGGAGTGAACCGCCGCCCGGCGGGTACGGCCTTGCCGGGACCGGGGACACACCCAGGAGGGGCCATGGACACGACCACCATCGTCATCATCGTCATCGTGCTCGTGCTGCTGATCGCGGCCGCGGCGATCGTGACGACCCGACGCCGGCGCAACCAGCAGCGCCACCGCGCGACCGAGGTGCGCACCCAGGCGGCAGGCCACGTCGACGCGATCCGCGACACGCAGCAGGAGGCCGCGGTGTCCGAGAGCCGCGCGGAGGTCGCCCGGGCCGAGGCGGAGCGTGCCGAGCAGGAGGCGGCGGAGGCCCGCCGGGCCGTGCAGATGGAGGAGGCTCGCCAGGAGGACGCGCTCCGCAAGGCGGACGCGCTCGACCCCGACGTCGACCACCGCGCCGACGACTACGAGCCGGGCACGGGCACCCATCGCAAGGAGACGCCGGGGGTCTGATGCGATCCGGAGGCAATACCCTGCGGCCATGAGCCAGGTGCCGGCCGCCACTCGCACGATGCGCGTCCTGCGGTTCCTGGCCGGCCAGCCCGACCCCGTGCCGCTCGACCGGATCATGCGCGCGTGCGACCTGCCGCGCAGCACGACGTACCACCTGCTCAACGCGATGATCGAGCAGGGCTTCGTCGTCCACCTCGCCGACGAGCACCGCTACGGCCTGGGGCTCGCGGCGTTCGAGCTCGGCACCGGCTACGCGCGCCAGGAGCCGCTCCAGCGCCTCGCGCGGCGCCCACTGGCGGCGCTCGTCGACCGCGTCGGCCAGTCGGCCCACCTCGCGGTGCTGCACGGACGCGACGTCCTGTACGTCGTGGAGGAGCGCGCCCCGGGCCGCCCGCCCCTGGTGTCCGACGTCGGGGTGCGCCTGCCGGCACACCTGACCGCCAGCGGCCGCGCGATCCTCGCCGACCTGCCCGCGCCCCAGGTGCGCGCGCTCTACTCGCGCCCGGCGGACTTCGTGGACCGGCACGGCGTCGGGCCGCGCTCGCTGAGCGGGCTGCGCCGGGTGCTCAGCGACACCCGGCAGCGCGGATACGCCATCGAGGACGGCGAGGTGACGCCCGGACTGGCGAGCGTGGCCGTGGCCGTCCGCGACCACAACCAGCACCCGGTCGCGGCGGTCGCGGTGACGTACGCCGTCGCCGACGACCCGTCCCAGAATGAGGTGGCCGAGGCCGTCCGGGCCACGGCCACCGCGCTCACCCGCCGGATCGGCGGGTGAGCGGTCGGCTACTTGATGCCGGCCATCCGCACGCCCGAGACGATGTAGCGCTGGAAGACCAGCAGCAGCAGGATCGTCGGCACCGTGGCGATCGCCGAGCCGGCCATCAGCAGGCCCCACTCGACGCCGCGCTCGGAGCGGAAGTTGCCGAGCACCTGCATGACCTGGGTCAGGTTCGGGTCGGTGATGGTGAGCACCGGCCAGACGTAGGCGTTCCAGTAGGCCAGGAACGACGCGCAGCCGACGACCACGAACGGGGCCTTCGACTGCGGCAGGAAGATCGTCCAGAAGATCTGCCAGCGGTTGGCGCCGTCGATGAGCGCGGCCTCCTCGATCGCGGCCGGGTAGCCCAGGTAGAACTGGCGCAGGAAGAACATCTGCAGCGACGAGGCGACGCCCGGGATGATCAGCACCGCCATCGTGTTCAGCATGCCGAGCTTGGTGACGACCATGAACGACGTCAGCAGGATCGCCATCATCGGCACGAACATCGGCGTGAGGCAGTACACCCACCAGAACGACTTGAACTTGAAGTCCAGCCGGGCGAACGCGTAGGCGGCAAGCGAGTTCACCAGCAGGCTGAGCGCCGTGAAGATCAGCGCGCCGACGAACGTCACCGTCATCGCGCGCATGAACTCGTCGTCCTGGACCATGTCGATGTAGTTCTGCGGGTCCCAGGTGTCGGGGAAGAACTGGAACGGCGACCGCAGGACCTCGTTCTTGCCCTTGAACGCAGCGATCGCCATCCACGCGACGGGGAAGAGGATCCCCACCGCGATCAGCAGGGTGAAGAGGCCCTTCACGATCCGGGGCGCGCCCGTGCCTTGCATCTGGGTTGCCTTTCTTGTTGCCCGACGCCTAGGCGTCGACGGCCTTCTCGGAGCGGAGCAGCCGGAAGATCACCAGCGAGATCGCGCCCAGGACGAGGAAGAGCAGGAGAGCCGCCGCGAGCGAGAAGCTCGTGGAGTACGGCGTGTTCTCCCGGAAGCTGTCGAAGATGAACAGGTTGGGGGTCTTGGTGGCCCCGACCGGGCCGCCGTTCGTCATGATCAGCGGCAGCTGGAACTCCTGGATGGTCAGCGTGAAGCCGGTGACCAGCAGGTAGAGGAAGACGTTCCGCAGGAGCGGGATCGTGATGTACCAGGTCTGCTGGAAGAAGCTGGCGCCGTCGAGCGCGGCCGACTCGTAGTAGCTCTCGGGGATGTCGAGCAGCGCCGACAGCAGGATCAGCGTGCTGACGCCGAGGCCGAGCCAGACGCCCGCGAGCGCGACCGCGGGAAGCGCGAAGTCGGGGTTGTTCAGCCAGGCGATCGGCTCGATGCCGACCACACCGATGGCCGCGTTGATCAGCCCCTGGTCCTGGCCCATGAACGCGAAGACGATCGCCGCGATCACGCTCGAGAGCACGGCCGGCAGGTAGACGACCGTCTTCATCACCGACGCGGACCGACCCCGGAGGGTCTTGATGAACATCGCGAGGACGAGCGCGATGACGATGCCGGTCGGCACCACCATCACGGCGTACATGAG
The DNA here is from genome assembly GCF_042666375.1 of Nocardioides sp. GCM10030259. NCBI lineage: Bacteria > Bacillati > Actinomycetota > Actinomycetes > Propionibacteriales > Nocardioidaceae > Nocardioides > Nocardioides sp. GCM10030259. The sequence continues at coordinate 54,545 of NZ_JBHTDF010000018.1, forward strand.
GCCGACCTTGATCGCGTCCCAGAAGCGCTCGTCGGTGAGCACGTAGCGATAGAACTGGGTGCCGACCCACTCGTTGCCGAGGTAGAAGTTGATCGAGTGGCCGCTCAGCCAGAACGCGTAGCCCAGCGGCCAGAAGACGAAGATCCCGAGCAGCACCACCATCGGCGCGATCATGATGTACGCCGTCAGGTTGGACTGGAGGTGCTTGGGCGCCTGGGCCCGACGCGGCGTACGCCGACGCCGCGTGCGCCCCCGCGGTCCGGGGGCCAGTGCCGGTCCTGCCTCGACGGCCACCCTCGTGTCCGCTGCGGTCATCGCTGCCTTCGTCTCCTCGTGTCCGATGTGTGGCGTCCCGGCCGGCGCCCGGGTCGAGCGGGCACCGGCCGGGAGAGTGGGTCAGCCTCCGGCGCCCGCGAGGCCCTGCTTCTCGATGATCTCCTCCATCGCCTCGTCGGCGGTGGCGAGGGCGTCCTCGGTGGAGGCGCTGCCCTTCATCACCGACTCGATGGCGGTGGCCATCGCGTTGGAGATGTCGATCGGGTAGGCCGGCTCGGGACCGGCGTACGGGACGACCTGCTCGGAGATGATCTTCATGAACGGGTCCTCCTTGGCCTCCGGGTCGTTGGCCAGCTCCTCGTCGACCGAGGTGCGCACGGTGTACTTCGACAGCCCGCTCATCTTGAAGAAGTCGGCCATGATCGCCGGGTCGTCCGCGAGCAGCCAGTCGATGAACGTCGCAGCGGCCTCCGGGTCGTCGGCCTTGCCGTCGACGGTGAGGGTCCAGCCGCCGAGGGTGGCGGTGGGCTTGGTCGCGTCGCCGTCCGAGGTCGGGAACGGCGCGACGGCGGTCTTCTCCACCAGGTCCGGGAAGTCGTTCTTGAGCTGGCCGATGGCCCACGAGCCGTTGGCCATCATCGCGACCTCACCCTCACCGTACGGCAACGCGTCGGGGTAGCCGACCTTCGGGGTCTCGGGCATGGAGCCGCCCTGGTAGAGCTGCGTGTAGAGGTCGATGACGTCGCCGTAGCAGGAGTCGGTGGCGTCGGCGGACGACCAGTCGCCGCGCAGCGGGAAGTCGCCGCACGCGTTCAGCTGGAGGCCCCAGCTCGACCAGGCGAGGTCGATCTGGGTCGACGCCATCGTCATGCCCTTGGTCTTGCCGTCGGTGAGCGCCTCGGACCAGGTGACCAGCTCGTCCCACGTCTTCGGCGGGCTGGCCGGGTCGAGGCCGGCCGCCTTGGCCAGGTCGGTGCGGTAGTAGAGCACGGTCGAGGGCTCGACGAGCATCGGGTAGGCGTAGTGCTTGCCGTCGACCGTCACGAAGTCCTTGACGTTCTCCTTGATGTCGGCGAACCGGTCCTCGGGGAGCAGGTCGTCGAGGGCCATGAACTGGCCGGAGGCGACGCCCGGGCGGATGCCGCCGTAGTTGGTCGTCGCGACGTCGGGCTGGTTGCCGGCGGCCTGGGCGGCCTTCAGCTTCTGCTGCCAGGCGTCGGCCGGCACGACGACGTACTCGACCTCGATCTCGTCCTGGGAGGCGTTGAACTCCTCGACGTGCTTCTTGAACCACTCCTGCTGGTAGTCCTCGAACTTCTGCTGCCAGAAGATCACGTGGGCCTTGCCGTCGGAGCTCTCGTCCTCGTCGCTCGAGCCGCCGCAGCTGCTCAGGACCAGGGACGCGGCGACGACTGCGCCCGCGGCGGACCACAGCTTTCGTCTACGCAGGGACATCGATTCTCCTTTGTCGGGGTGTTCGGCGTTGCTCGTCTGAAGTGCCCGGGTCACTCCGTGACCAGGTCGGCCCGGTACCAATACACGTTGTACGGATCCCACTTGGACAGGCTGAAGAAGATCGTCCTGCCGTGGTCTGCGGTGTAGCCCTGCTTCATGTAGGGCGAGTAGAGGCCGGGGACGTCGCCCTGCGAGAGCAGCGTGACGGGATCTCCCCAGGGGCCCCAGGGGGTCGGCGACTGGCGCAGCTCGGTGCTCGCCTCGGCGCCGTCGGTGTAGCTCATCAACCAGCTGTCGAGGTGGTCGTTCCAGACGACCGACAGCTCGCCGACGGTGTCGTCGACGACGGTGGCGGCGTCGGCCATCCGCTTGCTCCACTGGGGCTCCCCGTCCTTCGTGCCGGTGAAGTAGCGGTAGGCGGAGAGGTCCTCGACGTCCTCCTCGCGCACCTTCATCAGCTGCACGCCGCCGAAGCGGCCGGCCGGCACCGACCAGAAGAAGAGCTCGCCGTCGATCTCGGTGACGCTCACCTGGACGAAGTTGCTGTCGCCGGGCCAGCGCGGCTCCTCGAGGACGGTCCAGGTCTGGCCACCGTCGGTCGACCTGGCCAGGCCGGCATGGTTGGCGTCCCACACGCCCGGGTCGCCCCAGTGGCGCACGGACATGAACTGGAGGTACATCGCGCCGTTGGCCGCGAAGCCGTACGTCGGGATCGCGGTCATCTCGACGTAGTCGACCTTCTGCGACGGGATGGGCTCGGCCGCCCACCCGGCCTCGTCGACGACGAAGCCGTCGAGGGCGATGCCGTCGGTCGGGTCCTCGTCGGTGCTCCAGGCGAGGGCGTTGGAGCGCCACTCGGTGCCGCCGCCTCCGGTGAGCCCCGGGTCGCGCCGGCCGAAGGTGTCGCCGAAGACGAACCAGGTCTTGCCGTCGGCCTCGAACATCGACCCCAGGTCGGTGCCGGCGATCTCGTAGTCGTCCGTGCGGTTGGGCGAGTCGGGACCAGTCAGCTGGGACACCTCGGTCACGTCGGAGACGCCGGTCAGCGTCCTCGTCGTGGCCTCGGTCGTCATGCCTGTCCCTTCGGTTTCTGCGGAGCAACCGGCGATCGCGGCCACGGCGACGCTCGCGCCGATGCCCAGGATCGCCGTCCGCACTCGGGAAGTGGAGGTCCACATCGGGCTGAGCGGCTCCGTCCACAGGTGCGAGAAAACGATTACTGGCGCGAGTATGTGTCAGCAGTCACAGGCTGTCAAGGAATGCCGTGGAATCGATTTCTCAACCATCTTCGGTCGTTGCGGCGACGAGCTCACGGCAGAGTCGGCGCACCTCCTCCCGGTGCGTGGTGAACGTGTCCTCGACGACTCCGATCGCCGGGACGCAGCCGCGCCCGAGCAGGCTCGGCGTAGCAGGCCAGACGCCCTCCTCGTGCACGCCGGTGCTCCCCGATCCCGGCGCACCGGTCACGAGGTGGGCCAACGTGCGGGCGAACCGGCCCGGCAGGCCGGCGTGGCGCACGGGACGCTCGGTCGGGAGCCAGCTCTGGTTGAGCGGGAGCTGCCCGAGCAGGCCGTCGTACCAGCCCTCGCCGCACACGAGCAGGCCCGGGTGGCGGCTGCGGAGGTCGGCGACCAGGTCGCGGTAGCCGGCGTGCAGCTCATGCCGCGGGTCGTCGAGCCACACACCGCTCGTGTCGAGGAAGACGCCGTCGACGTCGTACCTCTCCACGACCGCACTCACCTGGGCGACGAGGTGCGCCCGGAAGCCCGGCTCGCCGGGGTTGAGGAAGACCTGGTCGTCCTCGGGCGCCCGGTCGTTGTCCCAGTCCGGCGTGTTCACGTGGACCGGGAAGCGGTGGGACGGGCTGAGGAACACCGATTCCCGCCAGCGCGGGTAACGCCCCACGTGGGCGCCGTTCGCACCGAACATCGGCATCAGGTGCACGCCGAGCCGGTGGGCCGTCGCCACCAGCCGCGCGAACGCCGGCTCGCCGCCGAGGTCCTCCCCCGGCGCGTACTGGGGGTACTGCCAGTAGTAGCGCCCCTCCCACCCCGGGAGGTAGGCCATGACCCGCTCGCCCGGCACGTCGCCGCACAGGTCCTCCAGGATCTCGGTCATCCGGTCGAACGTGTTGAAGACGTGGCCGGTCCAGTGCTGGCCGTGCAGGGTGAGGACCAGGTCGATCTCCCGGGCCCAGCCCGGCACGTCGGTGCGGTCCTCCCAGGCCACCAGGCCGTGGGCGGCGGCGACGTGGTCGAGGTGCGCGTCGAGGTCACCGAGGAGTGCGTCGTACGTCGGGCACGCGCGCAGCCGGATCCCGGAGGAGACGAACGTGCGCGACCGCCGGGTGGCCAGCTCGTCGCAGATCACCTCCGCGACCGGGGTGGGCGACCAGTGCGGCCGGTAGTGGTAGAACCGGTGCGCGCGCACCTCGTCGTCGCGCGCGGAGAGCGTGAGCCCCGGCCCCTCGCCCGCCGCCAGCCAGGGCGTCTGCAGGTCGGGGAACGGGTAGGCGAGCCGCACACAGTCGCCGAGCGGCGTCACCCGGGACTCGCCCGCGGGGGTGGTCGCGCCCCACCAGCCCGTCTCGACGACGGCGTCGGGCAGCCCGCGCAGCAGCAGCTTCGCGCCCTTCACGGGTGTCTTGTCGGCGCCGGAGTCGACGTGGATCCGCCACGTGACGGCGTCCTGCTCCCGGCCGATCTCGACCCGCAGCTGCCCGGGCACGGACCGCTGGCCACCGAGCCACTGGAGGCCGTCCGCGACCAGCGTCCGTCCGTCGAACCGCGTGCGCTGCGCGTCCAGCCCGAGCGCGTCCTCGGTCGTGAAGACCTCCACGGTCCACTCGGCGCCGGAGACGATGCCGCCGAGGTCGGGCACGGGGTACCAGGCGTGCCTCGGGTCGAAGCTCAGATTCTGCACCGGGAGTTTGTAACCGATTTCTCGAGATTTCGGGACATCCCCCGTCGGCCCGGGCGCCGACTCTCGGATCCCCGCATCCACAAGGGTTTCGGGGGGTTAGGGTGTCGTCACCATTTCATCCGAGGGAGGGTCCGCCGTGGCCGTCACGATCCGCGACGTCGCGGCCGCCGCCAGTGTCTCGCCGGCGACCGTCTCCCGGGTGCTCAACGGCAAGGTCGAGGTCGCGGAGGACCTCAAGGTCCGGGTCGAGGCGGCCGTGGAGCAGCTCGGCTACCGGCCGAACGGGCTGGCCCGCAGCCTCCGCACCCGCGCCACGATGGTGCTCGGCGTGGTCATCGCCGACGTCACCAACCCGTTCTTCACGGCCATGGTCCGCGGCATCGAGGACGTGGCCCAGGCGGCCGGCTACTCCGTCGTGCTGGCCAACGCCGACGAGGACCTCGCCAAGGAGCGTCGCTACCTCGAGGTCGCCGCCGCGGAGCAGATGGCCGGAGTGGTGCTCTCCCCCGCATCCTCGAAGCGGACCGACGTCGCGGTGCTCGCGCGGCACGGCATCCCGCTGGTCACGGTCGACCGGCAGCTGCCCGGCCAGGACATCGACAGCGTCTCGATCAACAACCACCTCGCCGCCCGGCAGGCGACCGAGCACCTCGCCGCCCAGGGCTGCCGCCGGATCGCGTTCGTGTCCGGCCCCTCGGTCACCAGCACCGGCCAGCGCCGTCTCGCCGGCTACCGCGCCGCGCTGCGCGCCGCCGGCCTGAAGAGCGACGACGACCTGGTCAAGCGCGCCGACTTCCGCGTCGAGGGTGGCTACGAGGCGACGCTCGACCTGCTCTCCGGCCGCAAGCGCCCCGACGGCCTGCTGGTCTCGAACAACCTGATGGCGCTCGGCGCCCTCCAGGCGCTCCAGGAGCAGGGTGTCGACATCCCCGGCGACATCGCCTTCGCGAGCTTCGACGGCATCAGCTGGGCGCGGACGCTGCGCCCGACCCTGACGGTCGTGGAGCAGCCGACCTACGAGATCGGCCGCCGCGCGGCCGAGCTGCTGCTCGCGCGCGTCGGCGGCGAGAAGGGGCCGGCCCAGAACGTCGTGCTGCCTGCCGAGCTCAAGGTCGGCGAGTCCTCGTCGCGCGCCTGAACGGTCGCCCTCGCTTCACTTCCGCAACTCGGTTGGTCGTTTGGCTTGATCGTGAAAACGATTTCTGGCAACCTTCCGCGTCATGACCGGTGCAGTGCTCGGCGTCGACATCGGGACCTCCAGCAGCAAGGGCGTCCTGGTCGACATGTCCGGACGGATCCTCGCCTCCGCCACGCGCGAGCACGCTGTGTCGCGCCCTTCTCCGGGGCACGTCGAGATGGACGCCGAGATCTGGTGGGACGAGTTCGTGGGCATCAGCCGCGAGCTGCTGGCCGCCGACCCGTCGGTGGAGGTGCTGGCGGTCGGCGTCAGCGGCATGGGCCCCTGCGTGCTGCTGACCGACGGCGACGACGTACCGCTGCGCCCCGCGATCCTGTACGGCGTCGACACCCGCTCGGCCGCGCAGGTCGAGCGTTTGACCACCAGGTACGGCGACGACGAGATCCGCGAGCGCTGCGGCTCCTCGCTGTCCTCGCAGGCGGCCGGCGCCAAGGTCGCCTGGGTCGCCGACGAGGAGCCCGACCTGTTCGCCCGGGCCCGCCGCCTCTACATGCCGAGCTCGTGGCTGGCGCACCGGCTCACCGGCGCCTACGTCCTCGACCGGCACTCGGCGAGCCAGTGCACGCCGCTCTACGACGTCGACGCGGTCGAGTGGTACGCGCCGTGGGTCGACGAGATCTGCCCGGGCATCGAGCTGCCGGAGCTGCGCTGGTCCGGCGACGTCGCCGGCACCGTGCACGCCCGCGCGGCCGAGGCGACCGGGCTCCCGGTCGGCGTCCCGGTCGTCACCGGCACGATCGACGCGTGGGCCGAGGCGCTCAGCGTCGACGCGCACAACGTCGGCGACCTGATGCTGATGTACGGCACGACGCTCTTCCTCGTGAACACCGTCGCCGACAAGGTCACCCACCCGTCGCTGTGGGGCACCACCGGCGCCCTGCCCGGCACCCGCTCACTCGCCGGCGGCATGGCGACCTCGGGCGCGATCACCGGATGGCTGCGCGACCTCTTCGGCGGCGCCGACTACGCCGACCTGGTGCGGCTCGCCGAGACGTCGCCGCCCGGTAGCAACGGCCTGCTGATGCTGCCCTACTTCGCGGGCGAGCGGACCCCGATCCTCGACCCCGACGCGCGCGGCGCGATCGTCGGCCTCACCCTCTCGCACGGGCGCGGCGACCTCTACCGGGCCGCGCTGGAGGCGACCGGCTTCGGCGTGCGCCACAACGTGGAGACGTTCCGCGCCGCCGGAGGCGACGTACGCCGCGTCGTCGCGGTCGGCGGCGGCACCCAGGGCGGCCTCTGGACCCAGGTGGTCAGCGACATCACCGGGCTGACCCAGGTCGTCCCCGAGCAGACCGTCGGCGCCAGCTACGGCGGGGCGCTGCTCGCGGCGCAGTCCGTCTCCGACGTCTCGATCCGGGACTGGAACCCACCGCGCGCGACGGTCGAGCCCGACCCGGCCAACCGCGCGGTCTACGACGACCTCTACGGCCGCTACCGCGACCTCTACCCCTCGACCCGCGACCTCGCCCACGCGCTCGCGAACCTTCAGAAGGAGCACTGAATGACCCAGTACGTCATGCCGGCACCGATCGTCCGGCCGGACGCCGCGCCCGACACCGTCTACACGATCGCGAGCGGGGACCTGCGGCCGAGCGCCAACACCACCTGCTGGCCGACGCAGGAGCGGCTCGAGGCCGACCTCGAGGCGGCGCTGACCGAGCTGGGCTGGAAGGTGCAGCGCGGGCACGCGTTCGACGAGGCGAAGGGCCACGGGTTCATCGACAGCCAGCGCGCCGGCCTCGAGGTCTTCAAGGCGCTGCCCTCCGACGCGCCGCTGATCGTGGTCGAGGCGGTCTGGCAGTACAGCCACCACGTGCTGGCCGGGTTGCGTGACCACCGCGGCCCGATCCTCGTCGTCGCGAACTGGGCCGGCGAGTTCCCGGGCCTGGTCGGCCTGCTCAACCTCACCGCCAGCATGACCAAGGCCGGGATCGAGCACTCCACACTGTGGAGCAAGGACTTCACCGACGAGTGGGCGACCTCGCGCCTGCGGACCTGGCTCCGGACCGGCCACATCGAGCACGACCTCAGCCACGTCCGCGACCTCGCCGATGAGACGGGGGGCCTGCCCGTCGGTCCGGAGACCGACCTCGGCCGCGCACTGGCCGCGCAGCTCAAGGACGAGAAGGCGATCATCGGCGTCTTCGACGAGGGCTGCATGGGCATGTACAACGCGATCTTCGACGACGAGCTGCTCAACCCGCTCGGCATCTACAAGGAGCGGCTCTCGCAGAGCGCGCTGGTCGCCGAGATGGGCCGGGTCACCGACGAGGAGGCGCACGCCGTACGCCGCTGGCTCGACGAGGCCGGCCTGGACTTCCGCACCGGCTCCGACGAGGCCAGCGAGCTCACGGACGCGCAGCTGCACAGCCAGTTCAAGATGTACGTCGCCGCACTGCGTATGTCCGACGACTTCGGGCTCGACGCGGTCGGCATCCAGTACCAGCAGGGCCTCAAGGACGTCGTGCCCGCCTCCGACCTGGTCGAGGGGCTGCTCAACGACCCGCACCGCCCGCCGGTCACCTCGCGCGACGGCAGCCGTGAGCTGTACGCCGGCGCGGCGCTGCCCCACTTCAACGAGGTCGACGAGGGCGTCGCCGTCGACTCGCTGGTGACCAACCGGCTGTGGACCGCGATGGGCATGGACCCCTCGACCACGCTGCACGACATCCGCTGGGGCGACGAGCACGACGGCCAGTACGTCTGGGTGTTCGAGATCTCGGGCTCGGTGCCCGCCTCGCACAACGGCGGCTACGACAAGTCGTGGAGCCTGCGCCAGCCGCCCATGTTCTTCCCGCTCGGCGGCGGCACCCTCTCCGGCGTCTCGAGGCCGGGCGAGATCGTCTGGTCGCGTGTGTTCATCATGGACGGTGAGCTGCACGTCGACCTCGGCCGCGGCACGGTCGTCGAGCTCCCCGAGGAGGAGACCCGACGCCGGCTCGACGCCACCAACCCGGAGTGGCCGATCATGCACGCGGTGCTGCACGGCGTCGGCCGCGACCAGCTGATGGCGCGGCACAAGGCCAACCACGCCAACGTCGTCTACGCGCCCGACGCCGCGACCGCGGACAAGGCGCTGACCGCGAAGGCCGCGCTCTTCGACGCGCTCGGCATCCACGTCCACCTCTGCGGCGACGTCGCCCTCAGCTGACACAGACAACCTGAAGGAAGCTTCGTGAACCTCCCCGACATCTCCCGCCTGCGCACGGTCTCGACCCGGTCGATCAGCCCGGAGAACTTCGACGGCGCCAAGGCCGGCGGCGGCCGCGCCACCGAGGGCACCGGCGCCGCGTGCGCCGCGGGCCTGGGCACCGGCTGGAAGATCTCGCCGTCGGTCGACATCGCCGGCCTGTCGACGTTCGACATGGCGACCATCGACGAGCCCGGCCGGATCACCCACATCTGGCTGACCACCCACCGCGACAACTGGCGCACGCTCGTGCTGCGTGCCTACTGGGACGGCTCGGACGAGCCGGCGATCGAGGTGCCGCTCGGCGACTTCTTCTGCAACGGCTGGGGAAAGTTCGCCCAGGTCTCGTCGCAGATGATCGCCTCGAACCCGAACGGCGGCTTCAACTCCTACTGGCCGATGCCGTTCCGGTCGGGCGCCCGGCTCACCATCGAGAACCTCGTCGACCGGGTCGCCACCGTCTACTACCAGGTGACCTACGAGGTCGGCGAGACCGTCGCGGCGGAGGTGGCCGAGTCGGGCTACCTGCACGCGCAGTACCGCCGGTCCAACCCGCTGCCCGAGAAGGAGACGCACAAGCTCGTCACCGGCATCGAGGGCAAGGGCCAGTACGTCGGCACCTACATGACCTGGGGCGTGAACAGCCCCGGCTGGTGGGGTGAGGGCGAGATCAAGTTCTACCTCGACGGCGACGTCGAGGCGGGCTACCCGACCATCTGCGGCACCGGCACCGAGGACTACTTCGGCGGCGCGTGGAACTTCGACGTGCCCGGTCAGGGCTACACGGAGTACAACACGCCGTACCTCGGCATGCCCCAGGTGCTGCGCCCCGACGGGCTCTACCACTCCCAGCAGCGGTTCGGCCTCTACCGCTGGCACGTCGTCGACCCGATCCACTTCGAGCAGGACCTGACCGTCGACATCCAGGCGATGGGCTGGAAGTCCGGCCACCGCTACCGGCTGCTGCACGACGACATCTCCTCGGTCGCGCTCTTCTACCTCGACCGCACGACGGCGTCCCGCCCGGCGCTCCCGCACGTCGACGACCTCGAGGTCGCCGGGGAGCCGATGGACCCGCTCACGTGACCGAGGGCTGGCCCGCGGTCCGCACCTACCCGCAGGACGCGCTGGCGCGCATCCGGATGCCGGTCGGCGGGATCGGCACCGGGTGCGTCAGCCTGGGCGGCCGCGGCCAGCTCGTCGACTGGGAGCTCTTCAACCGTCCCTCGAAGGGCTTCGACCCCGCCACCTTCTTCGCCGTGCACCTGCGCGGCGAGACGCTGCGCGAGACGCGGGTCCTGGAGGCCGAGCTCGGCCCCGGCGACCTGGACGGAGCCCACGGCAGCCCGGCGCCTCTCTCCGGGCTGCCGAGGTTCCGGCACGGCTCGTTCGCCGCGGCGTACCCGCTCGGCACCGTCCGGTTGAGCGATCCCGACCTGCCGGTCACCGCGGACCTGCAGGTCTTCAACCCGATGGTGCCGGACGACGCCGCGGCGAGCGGGCTGCCGCTCGCGTCGTACGTCGCGACGCTGACCAACACCGGCGACGAGCCGCTGACCGTCTCGGTGTGCGGCAGCCTCCAGCACGTCGTCGGCGCCACCCAGCGCCCCGACCGTCGGTGGGAGCTCGCGGCCGGCAACCGGTTCGACGTACGCCGCCTCGACGGCGCCACCACCCTCCTCGGCACGGGCACCGGCCACGACCCCGCCGCCGAGTCGACCGGCACCATCGCGCTCACGGCGATCGGCGAGGTCTCCAGCCTGCGCACCACCTGGGCCCGGCGCTCGTGGGGCGACGACCTGCTCGACTTCTGGGAGGACCTCGCCGCCGACGGCCAGGTCGACGAACCCGACGATCCGGCGAGGGTGCCGACCGGATCGCTGGTCCTGACCCGCACCCTGGCCCCCGGCGAGGGCGGCTCCTTCCGCTTCCTGCTGACCTGGCACTTCCCCCACCGCTACGGCTGGGGCGACCCCGACGTCCCGGTCGGCAACCACTACACGGGCCGGTACGCCGACGCGGCCGACGTCGCCGCGCAGGCCCTGCCCCGGCTGGCGAGGCTGGAGGCCGCGACCGTCGCGTTCGTCGAGTCGCTCTCGGACCTCCCGGCGCTCGTGCAGGACGCCGCGCTGTCCAACCTCGCGGTGCTGAAGTCACCCGTGTGCTTCCGGATCGACGACGGCACGTTTCTCGCCTGGGAGGGCTCCAACGACGACACCGGCAGCTGCCACGGGAGCTGCACGCACGTCTGGAACTACCAGTACGCACTGGAGTCGCTCTTCCCCGAGCTCGCCTGGTCGATGCGCGAGGTCGAGTTCGTCCACTCCCTCGACGAGCGCGGGCGGATGAGCTTCCGGGCCGACCTCCCGCTGGCGAGCCGCGGCACGCAGTGGCCGACCGCCGCTGCCGACGGACAGATGGGGGCGATCGTCCGGCTGCACCGCACCTGGCACCGCGACCCCGACCGCGACCGACTCGACCGGCTGTGGCCCGGCGTACGCCGCGCGATGGAGTTCTGCTGGATCCCGCTGGGCTGGGATGCCGACCGCGACGGCCTGATGGAGGGCTGCCAGCACAACACCATGGACGTCGAGTACTACGGGCCGAGCGGCGTGAACCAGTCGTGGTACCTCGCCGCGCTCGCGGCCTGCGTCGAGCTGGCCGGCGTCGTCGGTGACGACGAGTTCGCCGCCACCTGCGCCGAGGTCCTCGCGTCCGGAGCGAAGCGCACCGACGAGGTCGTCTTCAACGGCGACTACTACCAGCAGGAGGTCATCCCGCCCGGCTCCGAGGACCGCATCGCGCCCGGCCTCCGGATCCGGTACGACGGCGACGACCCGGCCGTCGGGTCCGACGACCTCGTCGACCCCGACCTCCAGATCGGTCCGGGCTGCACCGCCGACCAGCTCGCCGGGCACACGATGGCGGCGCTCGGCGGGCTGGTCACCGGGCTGAGCCCGGAGAATGTCAGCCGCGCGCTCGACAGCATCGTCGAGCACAACCACCGCGCCACCCTCCACGGGCACCTCAACCCCCGACGCTCCTACGCGCTCGGCGACGAGGCGGGCGTGCTCAACTGCACGTTCCCGCGCGACGGCCGGCCTCCGCGGCCCTTCCCCTACTGCGACGAGGTGTGGACCGGCGTCGAGTACACCGCCGCCGTCGGGCTGGTCGTCGAGGGGCGTATCGACGACGCCCTCCGCGTCGTCACCGACGTCCGCGCGCGGCACGACGGGCGCCGGCGCAACCCCTTCGACGAGGTCGAGTGCGGCCACCACTACGTGCGCTCGATGGCCTCGTGGGGACTGGTCGAGGCGTTCCGCTCCCAGCGGTTTTAACCTCCCTCGCCGTTCGTCAGCGGTGACCTGCGGGAATCCCCCTCGTTGGAGCGTGCGTACCCGCGAGCGAGGAGCGACGGATGGCGATACGTGGGAGGGGCCTGCGGCGGCTGGCCTGGGCAACGGTGGTGGCGGTCGCGGCGATCGCGCTCGCGGTCTCGCTCGGCGGCACGGCCGGGCTGCGCGAGGGCAGCCTCTCGTCCCGGTACGGCGTCGCCCAGGCGGCGCTCGGCGCACGCGACCACGACAAGAACGCGATCTCCCGGGCCGGCGAGACCGGCAACGACGCCCAGGACCCGACGACCGCGACCGAGCGGGCGGCGAGCGCGTCGTACGTCGAGCGGGAGCGCGCGCTCCCCGACCCCGAGCTCACCTCGGTGCCAGTCACACAGGCGCGCAGCCTCCACCCTGAGGACCGCTACGCCATCGCCAACGGCTGCTACGACCTGGCCGGCGAGCCGATCTACTTCAAGCCGACCGACCTCGGCGACTACCTCCTCCACACCGCCGACCGGAGGTTCGTGACCGCCGGCGGGGCGCGCGCGGCCAAGCCGGCCGCGTCGACGGTGTGGACGGCGCGGCGGTCCGGCTCGTCGTTCACGTTCACCAACAACGGGTCGCCCCTCACCATCGGCGGCGTCACCGCCTTCGAGCTCATCCGCACGACCGGCTGCACGGCCTACCCCGAGTCGCAGATCGACGTCTCGGGCCGTCCGCACGCGGGCGTCACGCCGTACCAGGAGGTGCGCGGCTACGTCGACGCCCACACCCACGGCATGGCGTTCGAGTTCCTGGGCGGCGCCGCCCACTGCGGCAAGCCGTGGGACCAGTACGGCGCGCCGTACGCGCTCGTCGACTGCCCCGACCACACGGCGACGGGTGGCTACGGCGGCGTGCTCGAGTCGGTGCTGTCGGGCGAGCCGCACCACGACCCCGTCGGGTGGCCGACGTTCAAGGACTGGCCGGCGCCGGAGTCTCTGACCCACGAGGGCACCTACTACCGCTGGCTGGAGCGCGCGTGGCGCGGCGGCCAGCGCATCTTCGTCAACCTGCTCGTCGAGAACGACCAGCTGTGCCGGATCTACCCACTGAAGCGGAGCCCCGAGTACGCCCGGTGCGACGACATGGAGTCGGTCCGCCGGCAGGCCGCCGACATGCGCCAGATGCAGGACTACATCGACGCGCAGTTCGGCGGGCCCGGCCGCGGCTTCTACCGGATCGTCACCAACCCGTTCGAGGCGCGGCGGGTGATCAACGCGGGCAAGCTCGCGGTCGTCATGGGCATCGAGACGAGCGTGCCGTTCGGCTGCACGATGAAGGTCGACATCCCGCAGTGCGACGTCGGCGACATCGACGCCGAGCTCGACGCCGTACGCGCGATGGGCGTGCGGCAGATGGAGCTCGTCAACAAGTTCGACAACGCGCTGTCCGGCGTCGCCGGCGACAACGGCGCCGTCGGGGTCGCGGTCAACGCCGCGAACTTCCTCGAGACCGGCTCGTTCTGGGACATGCGCCACTGCGAGCCCGCCGACGGCGAGTCCCACGACCGCGACCAGCTGGCGCTGCCCTCCGGCGGCGACATCTCCGCCCAGCAGCAGGACGCGCTGTTCGGCGCCGTCGGCGAGCTCTTCGGCAAGCTCCGCGTCGCGCTGCCGCTCTACGGCCGGCCGCACCACTGCAACGCCCGCGGCCTGACCACCCTCGGCGAGCACACCATCGAGGGCCTCGCGAAGCGCCACATGCTCTTCGACCCCGACCACATGAGCGTCAAGGCCCGCAGCGCGGCCCTCGACCAGATCGACGACCTCGGCTACCACGGGGTCATCTCCAGCCACTCGTGGGCGACCCCCGACGCCTACCCGCGGATCTACCAGCAGGGCGGCTTCATCACGCCGTACGCCGGCGACTCGACCGGGTTCGTCGAGAAGTGGCGCCGGCACATCGGGTGGGCCGACCCCCGCTACTACTGGGGCATCGGCTTCGGCGCGGACATGAACGGCCTCGGCGCGCAGGGCAACCCCCGGGGCGCCGACGTGCCGAACCCGGTGACCTATCCGTTCGAGGGGCTCGGCGGCACGACCGTGCACCAGCAGCGCGCCGGCGAGCGGGTCTACGACATCAACGTCGACGGCGTCGCGCAGTACGGCCTCTACCCGGACTGGATCGAGGACCTCGGCAAGGTCGCTGAGTCCCAGCAGGCCGGCGACGGCGCGCGGATCCAGGACGACATGGCGCGCGGCGCCGAGGCCTACCTCCAGACCTGGGAGCGCGCCGAGGGCATCGCCCCCGACTCCTGCCGCAACCCCGACCTGCGCAGATCAGTCTCCACGGTCGAGTCGCTGCTGCGGACCGGGCTGTCGACCCGGGACGTGATGAAGGCGGTCGGCCAGCCCTACGAGCGGCTCGGCACGACGTACCGCTTCTGCGCGCGGACCGCGGCCGACCCGAAGGTGATGATGAGCGTGACGTTCTCGGAGGCCGGCGAGGTCGTCTCGGTGCGGCGGGCCTGACAGGTCCTTCCCGAGCGGGCCGCTCGGCGGGACCATGGCTGGGTGTCGCGTGCGCGCCGCCTGGTGGTCGTGCTCGCGGCCTGGACGGCACCGGCCGCCTGGGTCGCGGTCGCCCTGCTGTCCGGGCCGTCCGACGGAGCCTCGATCGCGGGCAGCCGCTGGGGTGACACGGTGCGGGTCACCGACGCGTACGCCGACTCGCCGCTGCGCGAGGGCGACACGGTCCTCGAGATCGACGGCCGCGACCTGGACTCCTGGGTCACGGAGGGCGCCCCCGACCGTCAGGTCGGCGACGTCGTCCCGTACCTGGTCCGGCGCGCGGGCTCGGGCCTCGACGTCATCGTCACCGTCCAGGTCCCGCTGCAGCGCTACCCGCTCGCCGACGCCGCACTCACCCACGCTCCGACGCTGGCGATGGCCGCGACGCCGCTGGTCGCGGCCTCCTGGGTCTTCTGGCGGCGGCCGAGCAGCCCGGCGACGGCGTTGCTGGCGGCGACCGCCCTGGCTCCGGCAGCGCTCACGGCCGCGCCGCTCGGCCTCGGACCGATCGACCTCGCGGGCGGCCGCGGCACCTGGCCGTACGCCGTCGGGCAGGCCGCCTTCGCCATCGGCATGGGGTGTGCGCTGCTGGTGGCCCTGACGTTCTGCGGCGTGCCCCGCTGGCTGCGGAGCCGGCCGTGGACCGCGGCCCTGCCCTTCGCCGTCCCCGCGGTCGGGTACGCCGTCTGGCTCGCGGTGGCCGTCCCCGGCCACGAGCCCGGGGCGGCGCGGCTCCAGACGGTCGAGACGATCGCGGTGCCGGCCGTCGTGGCGGCCTGCCCGGTGGCCGCCGGCGTCCTGCTGCTCGGCTACCTCCGGGCTCGGGAGCGCCGGGACCGCCTCGCGGTGCGGCTCGTGCTGCTGGCGCTGGCCGCGGGCGCGGCGGGGCGACTGATCCTCGTGGACGTGCCCCGATGGCTCGCTGGTGCACCCATCGTGCCGTGGGGGGTGCTCGGCCTGCTGCTGGTGCCCGCCGTCCTCTCGTGCGTCGTCGTCGCGATGCTCCGCTACCGGCTCGAGGAGATCGAGCCGAGTGTGCGGCGCGCGCTCGCCCAGGCCGTCGCGCTGCTCGTCGTAGGAAGCGTCTTCGCGGCCGTCGCCAGCGCCGTCGGCCGCGCGTCGGACACCTCCTTCGACGCGCTGGTCGCAGGAGGCGTCCTGGCGCTGCTGCTGCTCCCGCTCGCACTGGGGCTCCAGCGCGCGGTCGTGCGGCTGCTGCACCGCGACCGGGAGCTGCCGCGCCAGGTCGTCACCGAGCTGCGCGCGCTGGACCCGCTGACGGCACCCGAGGACGTGCTCGGCGAGACGCTCGCGCTGCTCTGTCGCCGCCTCCACCTCTCGTACGCCGCGCTCGAGGAGACGGGGCCCGACGCCGTCGACGCGGCGATCGGCGAGTCCCGCGGTGAGGCGACGACCGTCGACCTCGTCGTCGGGGGCGCACCGGTGGGGCGCCTGCTGCTCGAGGTCGAGCCGGACCGGGCCCCCTTCGGCGCGGGCGATCGCCGGCTGCTCGAGGACGTCGGCAGCCAGGTCGGGGTGCTCGTGCAGGCCGTCGCCATCAATCGCGAGCTCCAGCGGTCGCGCCAGGAGCTGGTCACCGCCCGCGAGGAGGAGCGGCGCCGGGTGCGGCGCGACCTGCACGACGGCCTCGGCCCCTCACTCGCGACGCTCGCGATGGGACTCGAGGCCGCGGGTGACCTGATCCCCGACGACCCGGACCGCGCCGCCACTCTCGTGGCCGAGCTCTCGGAGCGGGCCCGGGCGGAGATCGGCGAGGTCCGCCGGCTCGTCGAGGGCCTGCGGCCACCGGCGCTCGACCAGCTCGGGCTGGTCTCCGCCCTGCGGCAGCGGGCCGACCAGCACAACTCGGCCGCCCGAGCGGCGAGCGGGACGGACCGGATGACCTGGAGCGTCGAGGCCGACGACATCGGGCAGCTCCCGGCCGCGATCGAGGTCGCGGCGTACCGGATCGTCGTGGAGGCGGTCAACAACGCCGCCCGGCACAGCACCGCGTCGACCTGCACGGTGACCGTGCGTCGCGATCTCACGTCGCTCCACATCCGCGTCTGCGACCGCGGCACCGGGCTCGGACCGGCGCGCGGCACCGGCATCGGGCTCTCCTCGATGCGCGAGCGCGCCGAGGAGCTCGGCGGCACCTGCACGTTGACGTCGTACGACGGGACCGGGACCGTGGTCGAGGCGCGACTGCCCCTTCCGTCGACGTCGGTGCGAGGAGGTGCCGGATGACCAGTGACCGACTCCGGATCCTGATCGTGGACGACCACGACGGCTTCCGCCGCGGCGTGGAGGCGATGATGGCGCAGGCCGACGGGCTCGAGGTCGTCGGCGCGGTCGGCGACGGCCGGGCCGCCGTCGACCTCGCCCTCGAGCTCCAGCCCGACGTGGTGCTCATGGACCTCCACATGCCGCGGCTCAACGGCGTCGAGGCGACCAGCCGGATCGTGCAGTCCTCGCCCCACATCGGCGTGCTCGTGCTGACGATGATGGAGGACGAGGACTCGGTGTTCGCGGCGGTGCGCGCCGGAGCGCGCGGCTACCTGCTGAAGGGAGCCAGGCGCAGCGAGGTCCTCCGGTCGATCGAGGCGGTCGGCGCCGGCGACGTCATCTTCGGCCCGGGCATCGCGGAGCGGATGATGACCTTCTTCCGCGGCGCCCGCACCCGCCCCACCGCGGAGGCGTTCCCCCAGCTCACCGAGCGCGAGCGCGTCGTGCTCGCCCGGATCGCCGACGGACTCGACAACGCCGAGATCGCCCGCGACCTCGGGCTCTCGGTCAAGACCGTGCGCAACCACGCCAGCAACATCTTCGCGAAGCTCCAGGTCGCCCACCGCGCGCAGGCGATCATCCTGGCTCGCGAGGCGGGCCTGGACCCGTCGTAGCGGTACACCTAGCCGGGGCAGCGCTCGAGTCGTACGTCGTCGGCGGCGTCCGCGCCGACCGCCTGCGCCGCGCCCGCGTCCAGGTCGATGACCGCGGCGCCGGCGCTGGTCGTCCGCGGCGACCCGGGCAGCACGCAGGAGGTGACCCGGTCGGGACGCACCTTGGTGACGGCCTGGGCCAGCCGGTAGATCTCGACCGGCGACAGCGCGGTCTCGAACCCGGTGAGCGCCGCCAGCGCCCCTCCCTCCAGGAAGCCGGGCTCGTCCTCGTGCGCGACCAGGTCGCGGAGGATCCCGAGCATCAGTGCCTGCTGGTTGGCGGACCGCGTGAAGTCACCGCCACCGAAGGTCTTCCGGCTGCGAGCGAAGCTCAGCGCCTCCTCGCCGTCGAAGCTGTTGACGCCCTCGTGCACGCGCAGTCCGAGCTCCGGGTCGAAGAACCCCTGAGCCACGCGGACGTCGACGCCGCCCACCGCGTCGACCATGGCGCGGAACCCCTCGAACCCGGTCAGCAGCACGTAGTCGGCGCGGATCCCGACGACGGTCTCCACGACGTCGGCAACACCGTCGGCACCGGCCTCCGCCAGCACCGTGTTGATCCGGCCGGGGCCCTCCCCGGGGACGTCCACCCAGGCGTCGCGCGGGATGCCGATGCCCGCCGCGCGGCCGCGCGTGAGGTCGATCCCGACCAGCTGGATCGCGTCGGTGCGCTCGGTCGCGAGCTCCTCGCCCGGCCGCGCATCCGATCCCAGCAGCAGCAGCCAGACCGTTCCCCCGTCGAAGTCGACCTCCTTCACCGAGTCGACCTTGCTCAGGCTGATCGTCACCGGGTGCACCCCCGAGGCGGGCACGACCAGCCCCACCGCCGCGAGCACCACCGCCACGCGGGCCAGGTGCCGCCACGCCCGGCGCATCACGAGACCTCTCCCGCAACGGCGGAGTCGCCGCTGCGGGTCACGTCGTACCCGAAGAACGACCAGGTGCCACGCCGGTGCTCGAGGAGCAGCCGCCCGCGCAGCGCGAAGGGACGGGTCTCGCCGTCGGGCATCGTGGCCTCGAAGCCGAAGCGGATCGCGGCGCTGGCGCCGACCACGGCGTCGCCGTCGGCCAGCAGGGAGAGGCGGGCGTCGAGCCGGGTCGCGCGCACGGCCTCCGCGTCGCCGAGCGATGCGGCGGTGAGCACGTCGAGGTCGGCGGCCGCGTCCTGGACCAGGCCCGCGGTGAAGGAGTCGTAGGCACGCACGAAGTCACCGCGCGGGTAGGTGCCGAGGAACCCCTCGACGACGTACTGCGAGAGCACGTCGCCGATCTGCTCCTCGACGTCGGTCCGCGTCGAGCGGTCGAGCCGGTCGGCACCGCTGACCGTCTCGATCTGGAGGGCGACCGGTTCCTCGGACGTCGTCGACGGGCCGGGGTCGTCGTCGCCCGTGCAGCCGCCGGCGAGCAGGCCGAGGAGCAGCACGGCGGCGACCGCGCCGTGACGGGCGGGGCGCGTGGCTGCACCCCGCCGACCGTGGCAGCGCCACCCGCGGGCCATGGTCCTCATCATCGCCGACGATCATCTCGTCCGTCTCAGCTCGCATCGACCGAGTTGGTGACCGGGAGGGCGAACCGGTCGACGTTCGGGCGGGCCGGATGACGTGCCCCGACCGGGCCCTTCGCGAACTCCCGCACCAGGTTGCCGGTGACCGTCCGCACGAACGACCGGGCGTCCGGGCCGAGCGGGTGCTCGCACCCGTCGATGAACGCGCATCCCCAGCGCAGGGTGCCGGCGGCGAAGACGCCTGCCCCGGACGGGACGGTGTAGTAGACCGACTGGGTCGTGGTGGTGACGCCGCGGCAGTCGTACGACGTGTGGCTGAGCACCTCGAGCCGCTTCGGCGACGCCGCGTCGGGGTAGACCCGGTCCGCCTCGGGGCCGACCAGGCCGACGATCCGGTCGCCGGCGCGGAGCCCGGTCCCGCGGAAGCCCCACCACTGCGGAGAGACGATCACGTAGTCGGTGTCGACCGGGTAGCACTCGTACTGCATCCCGACGACCCCGTGCTCCGCTCGCGGCACGGGAGCGTCGCGGAACCGTCCGGTCGTCTCGGCCGGGCGGGTCTCCCGGACCGGGTCGAGGTGGGCGTCGCTGCGGTAGCCGACGACCGTGCGGGCCGGGCCGCTGGAGTCGTCCTCGAGCCGGATCCGCCAGTACATCGTGTTGGCGCCGAGGAACGCGAGGTTGGTGCCCGCGTCCCGCGCCTGCTCGACGGTGTCGCGCATGGACGGCGTCCAGTACTCGTCGTGCCCGAGCGACGCGTAGCCGCTGGCACCGCGGAGCACCTCCGGGTGCAGGTGCAGGTCGACGTTGGTGAAGTACGACAACGGGACGCCCATCCACTCCGCGCGCACCACGATCGGCAGCGCGGCCCGACGGAAGTCGTTGGCCCCCGGCGGCCCGTCGTACGGCCGGTCGAAGCTGACCGCCCAGCTGCGGCGGTCACCGGACGGCCCCGCGTAGAGGCTGTGGCCGCCCCACGTGTTGTACGCCTGCCAGGTCGTCACCGGCGCGACGAGCGCGACCGTGCCGCGGGCCGACTCCGAGCGGACGACGTACGGCACCACGGTGTCCCAGCCCGTCGACGTCTCCAGCTTCAGCACGTAGTAGCCCGGACGCCACCCATCCGTGTCGATGGACAGGCTCGGCCGCCACGGGGCGACGACGGTGCGGGTCTCGGCCGGCCGGAACGTCGCAGGTGCCTGCTCCTCCCCGGCCACCGGACCGGAGCGCCACACGAGGTGCCCCCAACCACCCCGGTAGGCCCCGATCCGGTAGGCGGAGACGCGGTAGCTGGGCTCGGTCGACGACACCTTGAGGACGATCGGCTCCCCCGCGAGGTCGCTGGTCCGGGTCGTGAACGCGTCGATCTCCCCGTCCTGCGCCTTCCGCTCCAAGCGCCACTCCCCCGATCCCCGCGGCTCGGACCGGCGCTGATCCGCTCCGTCTCCCGCCGCCGGCGTGGTGTCCTCGCCCGGCCGCGCGCTGGTGCCCGCGCTCGGCGTGCTGCTGCTCGTCGTCCCCTCCGACGACGAGCCGCCCCATGGACCGCCCGCCTGCGTCGCCACGACCCCCGCCACGGCGATCGACGGCACCATCACGGCCATCCCGAGTGCCATCCGCATCTCGTCCACCCCTCCCGTGGCGGCGACCGTCGCGCCACCACGGCGACGATCCGATGCGGACGCGTCCCGTCACCTGAGGCCGCACGCCCAGGCGGGCCGGGAACTCCGGGCCCGCGGTCCCGAACCCGGGACCGCGGTCCCGGCAGGCGAGCGGCGGCCCGAAGTTACCTGCGGGTAGGATCCTTCTCACGTCTCGTCGGGGACTGACGTCGTGGAGTGCGGGGCATAGGCTCCACCGGGCGCCGTACGGCGTTCGCCCGACTGCCGCCACCGAGGGAGTCCCGCTACATGCAGATCTTCGCCATCGTCGTCAGCCTTGGGCTCACCGCGGTCACGCTCGCGATCCTGGTGCCCGCGGTTCGCAAGATGCTGGGCGTGATCCGGATCGGCCAGCCGGCGACGGGTCGCAGCGACCAGCCCCTCGCGCGGACGCTCACGATGCTGAAGGAGACCGTGGGCCACACGCGGATGCTCCAGTGGACGTGGATCGGTGTCATGCACTGGTTCGTCTTCGCGGCGTTCATCTTCCTCAGCACGGCCGTCGCGGCGGCGTACTTCCAGCTCTTCCAGCCCGACTTCGCCTGGCCGATCGTCGGCCACTGGTACCCCTACGAGTGGTTCAGTGAGCTCATCGGCCTGCTGAGCACGATCGGCATCGTCGTGCTGATCGTCTACCGCCAGATGAAGCACCCCCGGAACCTGGGCCGGGACAGCCGCTTCTACGGCTCGACGCAGTGGCAGGCCTACTTCGTCGAGTACGCCGCGCTGCTCGAGGGCAGCGCGATCCTCTTCGTCCGTGGCGCGGAGTGGCGACTCGACGAGTCCGCCGGGCGCAGCCACTACCCGATCGCCTCGTGGCTCGGCGACGCGCTCTACCCCGCGACCCCCGGCAGCCTCGAGAACATCATCTACGTCGTCGCGATGTTCAAGATCGCGCTTGCGATGGTGTGGCTCATCGTCATCGCCCGCAACCTGACGATGGGCATCGCCTGGCACCGCTTCACGGCCTGGTTCAACATCTGGTTCAAGCGCGAGGCCTCCGGCCGGACGGCGCTAGGTGCGGTCAAGCCGCTGACGTCCGACGGCAAGGCGATCTCGCTCGACGACATCGACGACCTCGACGAGGACGCGAAGCTCGGCGTCGGCACGATCGACGACTTCTCCTGGAAGGGCATCCTCGACTTCACGACCTGCACCGAGTGCGGTCGCTGCCAGTCGCAGTGCCCGGCCTGGAACACCGAGAAGCCGCTGTCGCCGAAGCTGCTCGTGATGGGCATGCGCGAGGCGGCGTACGCTCACGCGGCGGCGCCGGCGGGCACGGAGCCGAAGGCGCTCGTCGGCAAGACGGACGCCGAGGCCTCCGCGGGGGCGGGCACCGAGGTGCTCGACTGGTTCTACAACCCCGCCGACGGCGACTTCGTCATCGACGAGGACGTGCTGTGGTCATGCACGTCGTGCGGCGCCTGCGTGCAGCAGTGCCCGGTCGACATCGAGCACGTCGACCACATCGTCGACATGCGGCGCTACCAGATCCTGGTGGAGTCGAACTTCCCCGCGGAGCTCAACGGCCTCTTCAAGGGCCTGGAGAACAAGGGCAACCCGTGGAACATGTCGGCCTCGGCCCGCATGGACTGGGCCAAGGACCTGCCGTTCGAGGTCAAGGTCGTCGGCGACTCGATCGAGTCGCTTGACGAAGTCGACTGGCTGTTCTGGGTCGGCTGCGCCGGCGCCTACGAGGACCGCGCCAAGAAGACCACCCGCGCGGTGGCCGAGCTGCTCGACCTGGCCGGCGTCTCCTTCGGCGTGCTCGGCAACGGCGAGACCTGCACCGGTGACCCGGCCCGTCGCGCCGGCAACGAGTTCGTGTTCCAGGGCCTCGCGCAGCAGAACGCCGAGACCTTCAAGGAGTACAAGGTCAAGAAGGTCGTCTCGACCTGCGCCCACTGCTTCAACACGCTCCGCAACGAGTACAAGGAGTTCGGCGTCGAGCTCGAGGTCGTGCACCACACCCAGCTGCTGAACCGTCTCGTGCGCGAGGGCAAGCTGACCACGGTGTCCGACGGAGCGGGCGCCCACAAGCGGTCGATCACCTACCACGACCCCTGCTACATCGGCCGCCACAACGGCGTCTACTCGCCGCCGCGCGAGCTGCTCCAGGTGCTGCCCGGTGCGGAGTACGTCGAGATGGAGCGCAACTCGGAGCGGTCCTTCTGCTGCGGCGCCGGCGGTGCCCGCATGTGGATGGAGGAGCGGCTCGGCGAGCGGATCAACGTCAACCGCACCAAGGAGGCCGTCGGCACCGGCGCCGACCAGATCGCGGTCGGCTGCCCCTTCTGCCGGGTGATGCTGTCCGACGGACTCACCGCGCAGCAGGCGGCCGGCGAGGCTCGCGAGGAGGTCGAGGTCCTCGACGTCGCGCAGATGCTGCTCGCGTCGGTGAAGGGCGAGATGGCGACCAAGCTGGCTCCCGGCTCGGCCGCAGCCGCTGCCCCCGCTGCCGCCCCGGTCGAGACGAAGGCCGAGCCCGAGGCCGGCGACGAGACGATCACCGACGACACCGTCGTCGACACCGCCGACGCCGGCCCGGCCGCCAAGGCCAGCGGCGGGTCGTCGCTCTTCGACGACGCGGGCTCGATGTTCGACGAGCCGGCTCCGGCCGCGGAGCCCGAGCCGACGGTCGAGCCTGTCGAGACCCCCGCAGCCGAGAAGCCCTCGTCCGGTGGGTCGCTGTTCGACCTGGGCGGTGCCGAGCCGGAGACGGAGACCGCACCGGCAGAGGCGCCCGAGCCGGCGGCCGAGCCCGAGAAGCCCGCCGCGTCCGGCGGTTCGCTCTTCGACATCGCGGCCGACGAGCCCGCACCGGCGCCCGAGCCGGAGCCGGTGGCCGAGCCCGTCGAGACCCCCGCGGCCGAGGAGAAGCCGGCGGCCGACCTCGGATCCGGCGGTTCCCTCTTCGACATCGCGGCACCAGAGCCGGAGGCCAAGACCGAGCCCGAGCCCGAGCCGGCGGCCGAGCCCGTCGAGACCCCCGAAGCCGAGGAGAAGCCGGCGGCCGACCTCGGATCCGGCGGTTCCCTCTTCGACATCGCGGCACCCGAGCCGGAGGCCAAGACCGAGGCAGCGCCCGAGCCCGAGCCGGCCCCCGAGCCGGAGCCGGTTCCCGAGCCCGTCGAGACCCCCGAAGCCGAGGAGGAGCCCGCAGTCGATCTCGGATCCGGCGGTTCCCTCTTCGACATCGCGGCACCCGAGCCGGAGGCCAAGACCGAGGCAGCACCCGAGCCCGAGCCCGAGCCGGCACCCGAGCCCGCCGACAGCGGCAAGCCGGATCCGGTGGCGCTCAGCCAGGCCGCGACGGAGGCCGCCGAGGACGAGGCTGAGGTCGAACCGGAGGCGGAGGAAGAGCCGGAGCCGGAGGCGGAGGAGAAGGCCCAGCCGAAGCCGAGCGGCGAGGCGCACCAGCCGAAGACCGACGTGGACATCCACGAGTCGGGCTCGCTCTTCGACCTCTGAGACCCGCAGCAGCGGGTCGTGTGCCCGAGCCCGCGCCATGGCGCGTCGTCAGGCGCACGACCCGTTCATCGGCCGGGCGTAACGTCGGCTCCGAACAGGAGCTGCCATGGATGCCGGCGACTACCGCGACGCGCGCTGGCACTCACTGCTGCGCGACGCCGAGGAGCTCGGCGTACCTGCCGAGGAGGCGCCCGCCGTCGTCGACGCCCTGCTGGCCCGTCTCGAGCGGCAGGTCCGGCGCGCGGACGACCCCGACCCCCTGGTGCGGGCGGAGCTCCGTGACACCGTCCTGGGCCGCGAGAGGCGCAGCCACGGCCGGCGCTGGCCGGCCGTCGCGGTGGCGGTGCTCGCCGCAGCGGCGGTGGTCGGAGTTGCCATCGCGCTCATCCGCCCCGACCCGCCGCCCGACGACCACCTGCAGGCGGACCAGATCCCGTCCCTGTTCGCGTTCGACGGGGCGACCGCCGAGCGCTACCTCCGCGAGCGTGGTCTGGAGGTCGAGCTGCAGCCGTTCCAGTCGTGCGAGGTCCGGGACCGGGTCGTCGGCACGAACCCGCCGCCCGGCACGGCGTACGAGCGCGGCGACCGGGTCACGGTCTTCACCGCGATCCCGGCGGACGTCACCTGCCTGACGAACTACGTCGACCGGGAGCTCGCGTGGCAGTGGCTCGACTTCGCGCTGGGCCGCTGGCCCGCGCCGGCGTACGCCGACCGCGTGTTCGTCTACCCCGGCGACAACCAGCGGTTCGTGATCACCGCGACCGAGGCCACGGACCGCGACAGCTGGGACGCGGCGGGCGTGCTCGCGCCGGTCGCGCAGGCGGCCGAGGACGTGTCACTGGTCCGGGTGCACCCGCTGTCGTACGCCGTGCCCGCGATCCGGGTCGTCGACGTGACCGAGGGCGTGGGGCGCTGCGGCGTCCCCGCACCGGCGGTCGCGAGCACGTCGGACGCGATCGCCGTGCTCGTGTGGTCGGCCGACCGCAGCGGGTGTCCGTTGCGGGTCGAGCTCTACCGCGACCGGGCCGGCCGCGTCGAGGCGGTCGCGCTCTACCCGGCGTCCTGATCGCCCGGGCCTGCTGCGTCATCCGGGTCATGCGGGACCCGGACCGGTCGCAACCACGCCCACGCGATGAACGCGGCGCCGAAGACGGCCATGGCCAGACCCGCCCAGAGGTTGGCGTTGACGCCGTCCGTCTTCTCGAGCTCCCTGTCGCCGAAGAGGCCCATGGCGAGCAGGATGATCCCGTAGACGCCGATCAGGCCGCCGATGATGTTGCGGATGTCGAAGATCCCGGCGGTGTTCTGGCTTCGTGGCATGTCGGTCTCCTCAGAAGATCACGTTCAGGATGATGACCATGACCAGCGCGACACCGGCGAGCGGCAGCGTGCGCTGGTACCACGGACGGGACGCCTCGGCCGGATCCACCAGATCCTCCTTGGGAGTCTCCGAGTAGACCAGCCCGCGCAGCTCCTCGGCCGGCTTGGGCTTCGTGACCAGGGAGATCACGACGCTCAGCACCACGTCGACGACGAACGCCGCGCCCGCGGCCACGAACGACGCGCCCTGGCCGGAGATGCCGATCCAGCCCTGGCTGAGCGAGCCGAGCGCGTCCTCGCTGGCGATGCCGACGAAGACGGCGGCCAGGGTGCCACCGACCAGGCCGACCCATCCGGCGGTCGGCGTCATCCGCCGCCAGAACATGCCGACGATGAACGTGGCGAAGAGCGGCGCGTTGAAGAACCCGAACAGCGTCTGCAGGTAGTCCATGACGTTCGAGTAGTTCGACGCGAGGCCAGCGGTGAAGATGGCGATGATGACCGCGGCCACCGTCGCGATCCGACCCACGACCAGGTAGTACTGGTCGCTGCGCTCCTTCACGACGTACCGCTGCCAGAGGTCGTAGCTCCAGACGGTGTTGAACGCCGAGACGTTCGCCGCCATGCCGGCCATGAACGCCGCCAGCAGACCCGCGATCGCGACGCCCAGCAGTCCGTTCGGCAACAGGTCGCGCATCAGGTACAGCAGCGCGTCGTTGAAGGCCACGCCCTCACCGGACGCCCCGCCGGGGACCGCCTCACCCGCCTTCACGTCCGCGATCTCCGAGACCAGGACCGCGGCGATCATGCCGGGCAGGATCGTGATGAACGGGACGAACATCTTCGGGTAGGCGCCGATGATCGGCGTCTTGCGGGCCGAGGAGATCGAGTCGGACGCCATCGCCCGCTGCACCTCGACGAAGTTCGTCGTCCAGTAGCCGAAGGACAGCACGAACCCGAGGCCGAAGACGATGCCGACGACCGACCAGATGTCCGAGGAGAAGCCGGTCAGCGCGGAGCCGGGCCAGGAGTTCAGCTGGTCCGCGGCAGGCGCGACGGTGTCGGGGTTGGCATCGGCTGCACTGGTGACACCGTCCTTGAGGCCGTCCCACCCGCCGACCCGGTGCAGGCCCAGCAGGGTGAGCGGCAGCAGGGCGGCCACGATGACGAAGAACTGCAGCACCTCGTTGTAGATCGCGGCGCTCAGGCCACCGAGGGTGATGTAGGACAGCACGATCACGGCAGCGACGATGAGCGCCACCCAGAGCGGCCAGCCGAGCAGCGCGTGCACGATGCTCGCCAGCAGGTAGAGGTTGATGCCCGCGATCAGCAGCTGCGCGACCGCGAACGAGATCGCGTTGACCAGGTGGGCGCCGGTGCCGAACCGTCGGTACATGAACTCCGGCACCGAGCGGACCTTGGAGCCGTAGTAGAACGGCATCATCACGACGCCGAGGAAGAGCATCGCCGGGATCGCGCCGATCCAGAAGTAGTGGACGGTCGGCAGGCCGAACTCGGCCCCGTTGGCGGACATGCCCATGATCTCGACCGCGCCGAGGTTGGCGGAGATGAACGCCAGCCCGGTGACCCACGCCGGCAGCGAGCGGCCCGACAGGAAGAAGTCGAGGGAGTCCGAGATCTGCCGACGTGCGAGCAGTCCGATGCCCAGCACGACCGCGAAGTACAGGAAGATCATCAGGTAGTCGACGAACTGCGCGTCGATGATGGTGCTGGCCATCACGCTCGGACTCGACATGCACCGTGCCTCTCACACCGATCCGGTGGCGTATATCCGGATGGACCACCGAATCCCGTGCCCAGCCGTCTTCCGGCACAAACACGCGTGCGCCCGCGCGTTGCAGACGATGACGTCACGTGACATCACTTGATGCTTGACATGACATCACGGTGATGTCAGGGTGGTGCGCATGGACATCACGCCGTACGTCGAGAGCCTGCGACGCGACCTGCTCGCCGCCGCCGATGCGGCCGGGCCGGAGGCCCGGGAGGTCACCGACCGCCTCGCGTTCGCGCTCGACCCCGCTGCCCGGCTGGCCCTGATGGAGGCCATCTCGCAGGCGGCCGCCGAGATCACGGCCGAGCTCCCCGAGGGCGGCGTCGACGTACGCCTCAACGGTCGCGAGCTCGAGTTCGCCGTGCACGCGCCGCCCGCCCCGCCCTCGCCGCCCGCGCCGCCCGCGGCCCCGGTGCCGCCGACCGCGGAGGAGGCCGAGGAGGAGGGCGGCGTCGCCCGCATCACCCTCCGCATCCCCGAGTCGGTGAAGACCAAGGCCGAGGAGCTCGCCGCCCGCTCCGGCCACTCGCTCAACACCTGGCTGGTCAACGTCGTCCGCAGCGCGACCCGCGGCGAGAGCGCCATCAACGTCGACATCGACCTCTCGAGCATCCCCTTCCTCGGCAACGACCCGTTCGGTGGCAAGCGCCCCGGCAAGCGGATGTCCGGCTGGGTGTAGCCCGGCCTCCTCCCCAACCCACTCCGGGACCGGCGCCGCCGGCCCCGCGGACGAACACACCCTCACGCAGGAGAGACACGATGACCGAGCACCACTTCGACACCTACGAACCCGTCGCCCTGCTCACCGAGATCGGCAAGGGCCGCGTCGACGTCACCGCGACCGAGACGGAGCAGACGCACGTCGAGATCTCCGGGCGTGACGCCGACCAGGTGGAGGTGCACCAGGACGGCCGCCAGATCAGCGTCGTCGCGCCCCGCCGCGGCGGCCTGTTCGGGGGCGACTCGCGCCTCGACGTACGCATCACGGTCCCGACCGGCAGCGACGTCATCCTGCGCACCGGCAGCGCCGACATCGCGGTGGCCGGGACCATCGGCACCGGGCACATCAAGAGCGGCTCCGGTGACGCCCAGGTCGAGGCCGCGACGGGGCCCCTGCTCGCAGAGACCGGATCCGGCAACGTCCGCATCGGCGACGCCCAGGACGCGGTCAAGATCAAGAGCGGCTCCGGCGACGTCGTCATCCGGGACGCCGCCGGCGTCACGTCGATCTCGACCGGGTCCGGCGACGTCCGGGTCGTCAGCGCCGGGGGCCAGACGGTCGTGAAGACCGGGTCCGGAGACCTCGAGGTCGCGGACGCGGCCCACGACGTCTCCCTCACCACCGGGTCGGGCGACCTGGTCGTGTCCCGTGCCCACCGCGGCCGGGTCAGCGCCAAGGGCGCCTCGGGCGACGTCCGCGTCGGCGTACCCGCGGGCGTCCCCGTGTGGACCGACATCTCGACCGTCACCGGCGACATCCGCTCGAACCTCACCGGCGCCGGCCGGCCCGAGCCCGGCGGCGACCACGTCGAGATCCGGGCCCGGACGGTCAGCGGCGACATCGTCCTCGCCGAGGTCTGAGCACCTCGCCTTCACGCACCGATCAGCAGAGGAGCATCGTCATGGAGTACGGCATCAGCAGCCTCGACAGCGAGATCAACCGCCAGCAGATCGCCGAGCGCATCGCCCGCGCGAGCACCCCCAAGGTCCCCGCGACCGCCCACCGCCACCTGCTCGCCCAACGGTTGCGCCGCCTGGCCGACCGGGTGGACAACTAGCGATCAGGACCTCATTGCCACGCCGCGGCGCCAGTAACCCATGAAGGCCACCTGGCGACGGTCGACGCCGAGGTCCTTGACCAGGGCGCGGCGCAGGCCGGTGACGACACCGGACTCGCCGGCGATCCAGGCGTAGAGGTCGTCGAGGTGGTTCCCGGAGCCGGTCACCGGCTCCGTCGCCGCGACGTCCTCGCCCGAGGAGGAGTACGTCGGGGTCTCCCACAGGTCGGGATCGATCTCGTCGTCGCCGGTCACGACCGCGTCGCCCAAGGGAGCGTCGAGGTGCTCGAGCACCGCGGGCCGCAGCAGGTCGCCGTGGGCGGCACCCTCGCGGGGGAGCCAGATCACCTGGACCCCCTCAGGGTGCTGCACGGTCTGCACGTCGGCGGCGGTGGGCACCTCGAGGAAGGCCGCCCCGACGGCGTCCCAGCTCAGCTGGGAGAGGATCGCGCACATCGCCGGCACCGCGGTCTCGTCGCCGGCGAGCAGCAGGCGGCCCGCCGCGCCGGGGGCGAACTCGATCCCGCCGTAGAACTCGCCGCGGCGCGGGCCCATCAGCGCGAGGCGGTCGCCGACCGCGACCACGCCGGCCCAGGCGCAGCCCGGGCCCTGCTCGCCGTGCTCGTCGTCGTGCACCACGATGTCGACGACCAGGCGGGTGTCGGGGCCCGCGCCCACGACATCGCGCACGGTGTAGGTGCGCATGTGGCCGCGCTCCTCCTCCGGTCGCGAGAGCCAGGTCTCGAACCACGACTCGTCGGCACCCTCGAACGACGGCGGGGGCCCGCCCGGGACACCCGGGAAGACGAGCTTGATCCGCTGGTCGTACAGCGGCTGCCCCTCGACCCCGAAGTGCTCGAGGCACGGGGCGCCGAGCTCGATCCGGACGAAGGACGGGGAGAGCCGGTCCACCCGCACGACCTCGACGTGGTCGACGATCATGGGGAGGCTGTGCTGGGTCGCGGTCACCAGGTAAGGCTAGCCTAACTTCACCTCGACGCTAGATCTGCGTCCGGTGGAAGTTCTGGAAGGACCGCGAGGGCGTCGGCCCGCGCTGGCCCTGGTAGCGCGAGCCGTACTTCTCCGAGCCGTACGGGTGCTCCGACGGCGAGGACAGCCGGAAGAAGCAGAACTGCCCGATCTTCATGCCCGGGTAGAGCTTGATCGGCAGGGTCGCGACGTTCGCCAGCTCCAGTGTCACGTGCCCGGAGAACCCGGGGTCGACGAACCCGGCGGTCGCGTGCGTCAGCAGCCCGAGCCGCCCCAGGGACGACTTGCCCTCCACGCGCGCGGCGATGTCGTCGGGCAGCGTCACGACCTCGTACGTCGAGCCGAGCACGAACTCGCCCGGGTGCAGGATGAACGGGTCGTCGCCCTCCGGCTCCACGACCCGGGTCAGGTCGGACTGGTCCGCCGCGGGGTCGATGTGCGGGTACTTGTGGTTCTCGAACACCCGGAAGAACCGGTCCAGCCGCACGTCGATCGACGACGGTTGCAGCATGCCGGGGTCGTAGGGCTCGAGGGCGATGCGGCCCGCGTCGATCTCGGCCGTGATGTCGCGATCTGACAGCAGCACGCTGGCACCCTACCGGTGGCGGCGACGTCGCCACCGGGACAATGTCGTCGTGACTTTCCAGCGGTACGTCGCGATCGGCGACTCCTTCACCGAGGGCGTCGGCGACCCCGACCCCACGCGCCCCAACGGCCTGCGCGGCTGGGCCGACCGGGCCGCCGCAGTGCTCGGCCGCGACAACCCGTCCTTCGGCTACGCCAACCTCGCGATCCGCGGCCGCAAGCTGCCGGCGATCCTCGACGAGCAGCTCGAGCCGGCGATCGCGCTCGAGCCCGACCTGGTGACGGTCTACGCCGGCGCCAACGACATCCTGCGACCGAAGGTCGACCTCGACGGGATCGTCGAGCGGTACGACGCGGCGCTCGGCCGGCTCGCGGCCACCGGCGCGCGACTGGTCGTGTTCACGGCGTTCGACCCGGGCGGCTCGGCGATCTACCGGCCGCTGCGCGGGCGGTTCGCCCTCTACAACGAGCTGGTGCGCACGAGCGCCCGCGGCCACGGCGCCACCGTCGTCGACTTCTGGACCATGCGCGAGTACCGCGACTGGCGCTACTGGGACGCCGACCGGATGCACCTCGGCCCCGCCGGCCACCAGCGGATGGCGATCGAGGTGCTCGACACCCTCGGCGTACCCCACGACCTCGAGGCGCTGCCGCTGACCGACCGGCCGCCGCTCAGCAAGGCCGAGCAGCGCCGCGAGAACATCGCCTGGGTGCGCGGCATGGCGATCCCGTGGGTGCACCGTCGGCTCACCGGCCGCTCCTCCGGCGACGGGCTCGACCCGAAGCGCCCCACGCTCGCGCCCATCGACTAGTATTCCGGCGACCCCAGCGTCAGCAGGGTCGTTGCGGATGTAGCTCAGTTGGTAGAGCGCGACCTTCCCAAGGTCGATGTCGCGAGTTCGAGTCTCGTCATCCGCTCCAGCACCGCAGGCAGGCCGCGCTCCCGAGCGCGACGCTCTGCTCAACGTCGATGTCGCGAGCTCGAGCCTCGTCATCCGCTCCAGCACCCGAGGCAGG
Organism: Nocardioides sp. GCM10030259; assembly: GCF_042666375.1. NCBI lineage: Bacteria > Bacillati > Actinomycetota > Actinomycetes > Propionibacteriales > Nocardioidaceae > Nocardioides > Nocardioides sp. GCM10030259. The sequence goes on from NZ_JBHTDF010000018.1 coordinate 86,536, forward strand.
CCGCGCTCCCGAGCGCGACACTCCGCTCAACGTCGATGTCGCGAGCTCGACCCTCGTCATCCGCCCCAGCACCCGAGGCAGGCCGCGCTCACGAGCGCGACACTCTGCTCACCGTCGATGTCGCGAGCTCGAGCCTCGTCATCCGCTCCAGCTTTCGCCGAGACACCCCAAATGGCCCTCAGAACTCTGTTCTGGGGGGCCGTTCTGCGTGTCTCGACGACAGACCCGCGTGACGCCTGTGACTGGTGTGCAACTTGACTAGACTAGTGACGCACGGTGACAGTGTGGAGCGACCCAGCTTCCCCGCACGGTCTCGAGGTCCGCATGTCCCGCCCCCGTTGGATCGTCGTCGGCATCGCCGCACTGGCGCTCCTGCTCGCCCTGGCCCCGTTCGTCCCGCGGGGTGAGGACCACCCCGACGGCGCGATCCGCCCGTCCGGGGAGGACGAGGGCGGTACGGCGGAGGGCCGGGTGCTGCCGGCGAACGCGGCCGGTCCGTCCCGGGTGACCCGCGAGATGCAGGCCGAGATCGACCGCGTCGTGGCGGCCGGTCGCCGCATCGGCGCACCCGGCACCAAGGCCGGCCTCGCCGCAGTCGAGGCGGTGCGCTGCGCCGAGCTCGACGGACAGCGCTACTGCCTCGGCGTCGGCTGGACCCGGGACACGGAGGACGCCGTACGCGACCGCGTCGAGGAGGCCGCCCGCGAGGCGGACCGCGCCCGGGCGACCACCACCTCCACCGGCGACCTCGACGCCGCCGCTGCCCTCGACCGCCTCGCGAGCATGTCCCCGGGCGAGCGGGCGGCCGCCGAGCGGGCCGAGCTGACGGAGGCCGCGCAGGCGGTCGCGAAGGTCTGGCTGCTGCGCCACGAGTTCCAGGGTGTCCCGCTCCCCCGCGGCTTCCTCGCCCGCCACCCGGAGGCCCGCGCCACGGCCGCCGCCGGCGTGGCCCGCCGGTCGACCGGCGACTACCCGCGCAAGTCCAAGATCCTCAACTGGCGCCACGCGCGCGAGCAGAACCGCACCTACTGGTGCGGCCCCACCACGATGCAGGCGATCGGCTGGGGCTGGGAGGACCGCGTGCGGCCGCAGCGCTTCTGGGCCCGCCACCTCAACACCACGAGGGACGGCACCTCGATCACCGACATGGTGCGGGCCGTGAACCGGTACACCGGCTACGACCGGCCCCGGCGCGCCGGGCAGTACATCACCCTCGACGTCGGCGACTGGAGCTTCGGGCAGTGGAGACTGCTGATGATGCGGCACATCCACGACTACCGCGCGCCCGTCGTGCTCCACCCCGTGCTGCGCGACGAGTACTACCCCTACCTGGCCGGCGACGCCTCCGGGCACTTCCAGGTCGGCCGCGGCTACGACAAGCACGGGCGGCGGCCCCTGCTGCTCGGCTACTTCGAGCCGTGGAACCAGCAGCGCTTCGACCCCTCCGAGCCCTACATCGCCCGTGTCCAGTGGCGGCAGGCCTACAAGAGCTACCGCGCCAACCAGGCACACCCCTTCCACAACGTGGGGGTCTGATGCGAGTCCGGTACGTCGCAGCCGCCGCGCTGCTGCTCCCGCTCGCCGGGTGCGCGTCCGACGCCGGGACCGACGAACCCGGTCCGGCGACCGCCGCGCCACCGGCCAGCGCCGGCAAGCTCGACTGGCGCCCCCTCGAGGGACCGGTCGACGACCCCGTCACGCGCAACGGCGAGTGGACGCTCACCGTCGCCGAGGACGGCGCTTCGTGGGAGCTGTCCGGTGGCGACTCGGGGGCGGGCGAGGGAGCCGGCCCCGGTTGGCGAGTCAGCGACGCCCTGCTCGACGAGGACTGGGCTGTCGTCGTGCTCCACGAGGAGACCGAGCAGCAGCCCGGGCGGGCCACCGTCACCGACCTCTCGTCCGGCGACTCGTTCACGCTCGACGGGACGTCCGACGTACCCACGACCAACGGCGGCACGTGGGCGCTCGGTGACGACAGCCTCGTGCACGCGACCGTGCAGGACGGCGCCTACTGCCTCGCCGAGGTCGACCTCGAGTCCCAGGAGTCGGAGGTGACCTGGTGCGCGCCCGAGCGACAGGGCTTCAGCACCGCGCACCTGTCCGACGCCGGCCTCTCGCTGCTGACGTTCGACGATTCGCGGCCGTCGTGCCGCACCGTCGTGACGGTCGACGACGGAGAGCTCACGCCGTTCCCGGGCGTGGCCGACTGCAAGGGCTGGGAGGGCGTCGCCCTCGACGGCGGCGCGATCTGGTCCGAGATCCCACGCGAGCAGCGCATCGAGGAGGCCCGCTTCCAGGCCGGCGTCGGAGACGAGTACGTCGACCTCGGCTCGGGGGTCGCCGGCAGCCTGGTCGAGTGCGCCGGCGCGGCGTACTTCGTGCGCGACCCGCAGCAGCAGGGCGAGCCGGCCACGCTGGTGCGGTGGACGGTCGACGCCGGCGCCCAGGTCGTCTACGAGTCGCCGGAGGGCCAGGCGTTCCTCGAGCCGCCGCGCTGCGGCGGCGACGCGATCACCGTCACCGCCCGCACGTCGTCGGGCGACGAGCAGGTCACGGCCGACCTCTAGGCTGGCCGGGTGACGGACGGCTTCACCGGATTCCCCGTGGCGGCGCTCGACTTCTACGACGACCTCGAGGTCGACAACACGAAGTCGTTCTGGGAGCAGCACAAGGCGGTCTACACCGACTCGGTGCGCCGCCCGATGGAGGCGCTCTGCGAGGCGCTGGCCCCGGAGTTCGCCCCGGATGGGCGGAGCGCGAAGGTGTTCCGGCCCTACCGCGACGTCCGGTTCGCGAAGGACAAGACGCCGTACAAGACCCACCAGGGCGCGTTCGTGCGGGTCGGCGAGTCGACGGGCTGGTACGTCGAGGTCTCGCCGCGCGGGGTGCGCACCGGCGGCGGGTTCTACGAGGCGAGCGGCCCGCGGCTGGCGGCGTTCCGCGAGGCCGTCGCCCACGACCGCTTCGGCCCCGAGCTCGAGAAGATCCTGCGCGCCTTGGCGAAGAAGGGCTTCGAGATCGGCGGCGACCGCCTCAAGACCAGCCCGCGCGGGTACGACGCCGATCACCCACGCATCGAGCTGCTCCGCCACCGGTCGCTGACCGCCGGCCACCAGCTCGGCTTCGAGCCGGTGATCCACACCCCCGAGGTGCTCGACCTGGTCCGCGACGACTGGCGCGCGCTGCGCCCCCTCGTCGAGTGGTGCGCGCGGCACGCAGCGGCGTAGGCGTCAGGCCTTCGTGAAGCTCGCCATCGTGCGCTCGGGCTCCCAGTAGGCCTTCATCGACGCGACGCGGCCGTCGTCGTGCACGACGTACACCATGATCAGCTCGGTCGTCGTGTGGCTGCCGTCGGGGAAGGACGTCTTGATGCGACCGATGTTGGCGCACGTGTTGCTGCCCGGGTTGGCGAAGGAGTCGATGATGTCGAACTCGAACTTCGCGATGGGCGCGATCGCCTTCTCCCAGAACGCCGAGATGCCCTCGTGGCCGCGGTGGCCCGCACCCTCCGGGTCGAACATCGACGGCCCGACCGGGTCCTCGATGACCGCGTCCTCGGCATAGACGGTCAGCCACTCGGCGAGGTCGCCCTTCGCCACGGCGGAGTAGGACCGCTGCGAGGCCGCGCGCGCCGGGTGGTCGTCGTTCGGCGCGTTCCACGTGATGGCGTCGGAGGTGATCATGTCCGGCATCCTAGGCCGGAACTGGAACCTGTTCTAGTGTCCCGGGCCTTCACCCGGCGTTCACCCCGGAGCCGCCGACGCCTGCCACGGTGGCGGCATGGCGCGACGTACGGCGTACCTGCACATCGGACTCCCCGGCAGCGGCGGTGGCTTCGTCGAGACGGCGCTCTTCGCCCACGCGGCGGCGCTGTCCGGGATGGGCGTGCACCACCCGGTGGAGACAGACGACGAGATGTTCCACGCGGCGGTCGAGATCCGCCGCGACCACAAGGCCTGGGGCCGCGGCCGCCGCGACGTCGAGGGCACGTGGGCCGAGATCTGTCGCCGCACCCGCAAGAGCGACGGACCGGTCCTCCTCAGCCAGGAGCTGCTCGCGGCCTGCACCGCCGACCAGGCGGCCCTCCTGCTCGACACCCTCGACGGCCTCGAGACGCACGTCGTCATCACGGCCCGGCGGGCCGACGCCGAGCGACACGAGCTCGACGACCTGACGAAGCGGTGGGCGAACGCGGTCGGCAGCGCGGACCGCGTGCACGTGCTCGTCGTACCGATGCACGCCGAGCCGCGTGCGTGGATCTGGGGGGCGCTGGGCGACCTCGTCGGCTTCGACGCGAGCCGGCTGGAGCTCCCGGAGCCGGGCCTTCCGGCGTACCTCGTCCAGTCGCTGGCCCATGCCACCGGGCGCGAGCTCGGCGCCGACGCACCCACGGCGGGTGAGGAGCAGCTGTGGTGGACCTCGGCGCTGCTCTCGGCCACGCTGATCGAGGTCGCGCGGCTGCGCGAGCAGGGTCAGGCGCTCGCCGACCTCAACGCGAAGCTGGAGAAGAAGCGGCGCAAGCTCAAGCGACGCCTGGCCGACGCCTGATCGCCGGCGGCTGTGTCAGCGCGGCAGCGTCAGTGCGGCTGCCAGGCCTCCTCGCGGGCGGTCCGCGAGGTGACGGCGTCGGGCAGCTGCCCGTCGGCGAGCTGCTGGATCGACACCTGCTCGAAGACCTCCCGCAGCGAGTCGCGCGCCGCGATCCAGACATGCTGGAGCACCTCGGCGGTCTCGTTGTAGGTGACGGCCTCGGGGCGGAGCCCGTAGACCGACACCAGCGGGCCGTCGACGGCACGGATCACGTCGGCGACCGACACCTCGGCGGCCGAGCGGCCCATCCGCCAGCCGCCGGACTGTCCGCGCTGGGACATCACGACGCCGGCGCGGCGCAGGTCGGCGAGGATCGCCTGGAGGAAGCCGTGCGGGATCTCCTGACGCCGCCCGAGCTCCTCGGCGCTCACCGCCCGACCGTCCTCACGCGAGGCCATCTCGATCAGCGCACGGAGGGCGTAGTCGGACTTGGCGGAAACTCGCATGGGTCAAGTGTGTCAGATGTATCGACTTGTTCACTCGATCTTGGTCGGTACGCCGGGGCGCCGGCTCGCTCAGAGAGGCAGGTGTGCGCGGACCTGGTCGAGCGGGTCGTCGCTGCCCGCCCGTTCGGCGGCCTCGAGCTTGATCGCGTAGGACACCCACAGCACCCAGAGCGTGAACACGACGGCAGCGATCAGCCCGGTGTTGATCGCCGACAGCCCGGCGACGTCGGCGAGCGTGCGCAGGTTGGTCAGCACGATCAGCCCGCCGGCGCAGACGCCCAGCACGCGCGGCGGCAGGTGGCGCGCCAGCAGCGCGGCCACCGGCGCCGCGACCAGGCCGCCGACGAGCAGCGCCCCCGCGGCGGCCCACTCGATGCCGTCGCGACCGAGTGCGAGCAGGAACCCGAGCGACGCGCCCACAGTGACCACGAACTCGGCCGTGTCGACCGATCCGACGACCCGCCGCGGCTCGAGTCGCCCCGACGACAGCATGGTCGTGGTCCCGACCGGGCCCCAGCCGCCGCCACCCACGGCGTCGAGCCCACCGGCGACGAGCCCGATCGGCGCCAGCAGCCGCGCGGAGGGACGGCCCCGGAACTCCAGCCGCCGCAGCGACAGGAACCGCCAGGTGACGTAGCCGCCCAGCGCCAGCAGGATCACGGCCACCACCGGCCGGACCGCGTCGCCGTCCAGGCTGGAGAGGAACGTCGCGCCCGCGAACGCCCCGACGAATCCCGGGCAGGCCAGGATGGCGACCGTGCGCCAGTCGACGTTGCCGAACGCCGCGTGCGAGGCGCCCGAGGCGAGCGAGGTGGCGATCTCGGAGAAGTGGATGGCCGCGGACGCCGCGGCCGGTCCCATGCCCCCGGCGACGAGCAGGGTGGCCGACGTGACGCCGTACCCCATGCCGAGGGAGCCGTCGACCAGCTGTGCCGCCAGGCCGACGAGGGCCAGGATCACCAGCTTGCGCATCACCCGCCCCCTTCGTCGTCAATGTCTATCGATCTTATGGTTATTGCCAAGGAGAGCGGAGTCAACCGGGTGAGCGAAGTCGCCTGTGAGGTTTGGGGGTTCCGGTTGCAGGGTTACTGACGGGTACGTACGATGGAAGTTACCGACGAGTATTCGTCCGAGGCTTCTCGGAGATCCAAGGCTGAAGGTGGGGCTGTGAGCCACTACAAGAGCAACATCCGCGACATCGAGTTCAACCTGTTCGAGGTGCTGGGCCGCGACGAGGTGCTGGGCACCGGACCGTTCGCCGAGGTCGACGCCGAGACCGCCCGCGAGATCCTCGCCGAGGTGGACCGGCTGGCCCGCGAGGACCTCGCCGAGTCGTTCGTCGACGCCGACCGCAACCCGCCGGTCTTCGACCCCCAGACCAACACGGCGCCGCTGCCGGAGTCGTTCAAGAAGAGCTACCAGGCCTGGATGGACGCCGAGTACTGGCGCCTCACCACGTTCGCCGAGCTCGGCGGCACCCCCGCACCGTCCAGCATCTGCTGGGCGATGGGCGAGCTGGTGCTGGGCGCCAACCCGGCCATCTGGATGTACGGCGCCGGCCCGATGTTCGCGGGCGTGCTGCACCGCAACGGCACCGACCGCGACCGCCAGATCGCCCAGCTCGTCGTCGACAAGGGCTGGAACACCACGATGGTGCTCACCGAGCCCGACGCGGGCTCCGACGTGGGCGCCGGCCGCACCAAGGCCACCCCGAACGACGACGGCACCTGGAACATCGAGGGCGTCAAGCGCTTCATCACCTCCGCCGAGGGCGACCTCAGCGACCAGATCATCCACATGGTGCTGGCCCGCCCCGTGGGCGTCGAGGGCGCCGGCGGACCGGGCACCAAGGGCCTGAGCCTCTTCATCGTCCCGAAGTACCACTTCGACCTCGAGACCGGTGAGCTCGGCGAGCGCAACGGCGCCTACGTCACCAACGTCGAGCACAAGATGGGCATCAAGGTGTCCAACACCTGCGAGCTCACCTTCGGCGACCCCGGTGTCGGCGGCGGCGAGAAGGCCGTCGGCTACCTGCTCGGCGAGGTGCACAACGGCATCGCGCAGATGTTCCAGGTCATCGAGAACGCCCGGATGATGGTCGGCACCAAGGCCATCGCGACGCTGTCGACCGGCTACCTCAACGCGCTCGAGTTCGCCAAGGAGCGCGTGCAGGGCGCCGACCTCAGCAAGTCGGCCGACAAGACCGCTCCGCGCGTGACGATCACGCACCACCCCGACGTACGCCGCTCGCTGATGACGCAGAAGTCGTTCGCCGAGGCGATGCGCGCGCTCGTGCTCTACACCGCCACGTGGCAGGACAAGGTCATGCTGGCCGAGCACGCGGGCGAGCGCGACGAGCTGGCCGAGAAGGTCAACGACCTGCTGCTGCCGATCGTGAAGGGCTACGGCTCGGAGCGCTCGTGGGTGCTGCTCGGCACCGAGTCGCTGCAGACCTTCGGCGGCTCCGGCTTCCTGCAGGAGTACCCGATCGAGCAGTACGTCCGCGACGCGAAGATCGACACGCTCTACGAGGGCACGACCGCGATCCAGGGCCAGGACTTCTTCTTCCGCAAGATCGTCAAGGACCAGGGCAGCGCGCTCGGCCACCTGGCCGGCGAGATCAAGGCGTTCGTCGAGAGCGAGGCCGGCAACGGTCGTCTCAAGGTCGAGCGCGAGCTGCTCGCCACCGCCCTCGACGACGCCCAGGCGATCGTCGGCCACATGATCAACGACCTGATGTCCGCCCAGGACGAGGTGCGCAACATCTACAAGGTCGGCCTCAACACCAGCCGCCTGCTGATGGTGCTCGGTGACGTGGTCTGCTCGTGGCTGCTGCTCCGCCAGGCCGAGGTCGCCCTCGAGAAGCTCGGCGGCGACCCGGGCAAGGACAAGTCCTTCTACGAGGGCAAGGTCGCGGCCGCGCAGTTCTTCGCCCAGAACGTGCTGCCGAAGATCTCCGCCGAGCGGGTCCTGGCCGAGTCCACCGACCTCGCACTGATGGACCTCGACGAGTCCGCCTTCTGAGCGACCCGTCTCGAACGACGCGCTGACCCGGCAGAGATCCTCTGCCGGGTCAGCGCATTTCGGGCGTGCGGCCGGCGTCGGGATCCCCGGCCCACCGGGGATCCCGACGCTCAGGCTGCCGCCCCCTCAGTCGAGGATGAGGGCGTAGCCGCGACCGCGGATGCGGCGGATCCGGGCGGTGCCCTGGAGCCGGTTGCGCAGGCGCGCCACGTGTACGGCGAGGGTGTTGTCCGGGATCTGGCCGCCGTGGGCACCCCAGACGGCGAGCCGCAGCTCGTCGTTCGACATGACCTCCGGCGCGCGGTACATGAGGCTGCGCAGCAGCTCGAACTCCTTGAGCGGGAGGTCCTGGAGCCGCTCCCCGCGCACCGTGACCGTGAAGGCGCGGGCGTCGAGCTCGATCGGGCCGAAGGAGACCCGGGCCTGCCCGTCGAGGGCGTGGCTCGAGCCCTGGAGCAGCTTCCAGACCGTCGCGCCGTCGTAGGGCCGCTCGATCACGGCGCTGCTGCCGGCGCGCATCAGGTCGCCCGCGCACGGGTCGTCGGCCCGGTCGAGGACCGCGACCACGAACGGGCTGCCGAAGCGCCTGATGGTCTCGACGAACTCGACCGGCACCACCCCGGCGGCGGTGGGCGCGACGATGACGGCGGTCGAGTGGCAGCGCCCGTACTCCACCAGCGCGTCCGTGGTCGAGCTCGTCACCGTCGTGTGCACGCCCCGGGCGGCCAGGTCGTTGCGCAGGCTCGTGCCGTCGATGTCGGGGTCGACGACGAGCAGGTGCGCGCCCGTCGTCTCCGCCCAACGCTGGTCGACCCGTGCGACGACCGTCCGGGACGGGCTCGGGGTCAGGTAGTCGGCTGGCACATCTGAGGGGAACTGCTCACTTCCGAGTGCTCCGGTCATCGTGCATCAGCCGAAGCGACCAGAGATGTAGTCCTCGGTGCGCTTGTCCCTGGGCGAGGAGAAGATCGACTTGGTCCGGTCGAACTCCACGAGCAGCCCGGTCCGGTTGCCCGTCGTCTCGTCGGCCTTCGCGGTGAAGAACGCCGTCCGGTCGGAGACGCGGGCCGCCTGCTGCATGTTGTGGGTGACGATGATGATCGTGAAGTCGTCGCGCAGCTCGAGCATCAGGTCCTCGATGCGCGCGGTCGCGATCGGGTCCAGCGCCGAGCACGGCTCGTCCATCAGGATCACGTCGGGCTTCGTCGCGATGGTGCGCGCGATGCAGAGCCGCTGCTGCTGACCGCCGGAGAGGCCGTACGCCGACTGCTTGAGCTTGTCCTTGACCTCGTCCCACAGCGCGGCGCCGCGCAGCGCCTGCTCGACCAGGTCGTCCATGTTGTCGACCTTCATGCCGGTGACCCGCGGGCCGTAGGCGATGTTGTCGTAGATCGACTTCGGGAACGGGTTGGGCTTCTGGAAGACCATGCCGATGTTGGTGCGTACGGCGATCGGGTCGACGCCACGGTCGTAGATGTTCTTGCCGTGGTAGGTGACCTGGCCCTCGACCCGGGCGCCGGTGACGAGGTCGTTCATCCGGTTCAGGCAGCGCAGCACGGTCGACTTGCCGCAGCCGGAGGGCCCGATGAGCGCCGTGATCTCGTGCTTGCCGAACGACAGCGAGACGTCGTGCACGGCGTGGAAGTCGCCGTAGAAGACGTTGAGACCGCGGGTCTCCATCACTGGCTCGGGGGGCATCTCCGGCATGGGCTCATGGCTTTCGTCGGCTACAGACATCATCAGGTCGTCCGAGATGCTCGCGCCCGTGCTGAACGTCGCGGGGGTGGTTGCCACGAGGTGTCTCCTACCAGGTTCTCTGGAACTTGTTGCGGATGAAGATGGCCAGGGCGTTGAGCCCGAGGATCATGACGAGCAGCACGATGATGGCCGCGGACGCAGCCTCCCGGAACTCCTCCTGCGACTGGGAGGTCAGGGAGTAGATCTGCATCGGCAGCGCCGTGATCGGGCTGAGCACGCCGGTGGGGCTGAAGAGGACCGACCCGGCGAGGCCGACGACGACCAGCGGCGCCGCCTCACCGATCGCCCGGGATAGCCCGAGGATGGTGCCGGTCGCGATGCCCGGGATCGCCGACGGCAGCGTCTGCCGCCAGGTCGTCTGCCAGACCGTCGCGCCGAGGGCCAGGGAGCCCTGCCGGATCTCGGTCGGCACCGCCCGGACGGCCTCGCGCGTCGTGATGATGATGACCGGCAGGATCAGCAGGGCGAGCGCGACGGCGCCGCCGAGCACGATGCCGGTCTGCTTGAAGCCGAGGAGCGACATGACCGCCACGGCCAGGAGGCCGTAGATGATCGAGGGCACCGCGGCGAGGTTCTGGAGGTTGAGCTCGATCAGCCGGTTGTACCAGCGCTCCTTGTCGGCGAACTCCTCGAGGTAGAGCGCCGCGCCGATCCCGAGGGGCACGGCCATGAGGGTCGTGAACAGCATCAGCCACAGGGAGCCTAGGATGCCGGCGCGGAAGCCGGTCGACTCGGGGCGGATGCGCGAGGAGTAGTTGGTGAGCAGCTCGGAGTCGAAGCGGCCCGCGCCGGCGACCGCCGTGTCCACGATCAGGACGACGAGCACCATGACCCCGAAGAACAGGGAGAACCACAGCAGGCCGAGGAACACCAGCGAGGCCGGGGTCTTGTCGCGGCTGCGGCCGGTGGCGACGACGCTCGCGGTGACTTCGCGAGCTGTGGAGGCTGCGACGCTCATCAGTAGACCTGCCTGAAACGACGGACGAGGGCGATGCTGATGACGTTGATGATCAGCGTGATCGCGAAGAGGAGGAGGCCCACCGCGAACAGCGAGTTGTACTCGACCGAGCCCACCGGGTTCTCACCGCCGGCGGTCTGGGCGATGTAGCCGGTCATGGTCTGCATCCCCTCGCGCGGATCGAAGCTCATGTTCTTCAGGGCTCCCGCGGCGAGGGCGACGATCATCGTCTCGCCCACGGCCCGGGACAGGCCGAGCACGACGGCCGCGGCGATGCCCGAGAGGGCCGCCGGGAAGACCACCCGGAGCGTGGTCTGCATCCGGTTGGCACCCATGGCCAGGGACCCCTGGCGCAAGGAGTGCGGCACGGCAGACATCGCGTCCTCGGCCAGCGACGCGACGGTCGGGATGATCATCACGCCGAGCACGAGCCCGGCCGCCAGCGCGTTGGTGAAGCCGACGTCCATGCTGAGGATGTCCTGGAGCAGCGTCGGCGTGACGAAGGACAGCGCGAAGAAGCCGTAGACGACCGACGGAACCCCGGCGAGGAGCTCCACCGTCGGCTTCAGGATCTTGCGGGCCCGGCGGCCGGCGTACTCGGACAGGTACATCGCAGCACCGAGGCCGAGGGGCACGGCCACCAGCAGCGCGATCACGGTGACAGCCAGGGTCCCGACCACCAGCGGGATGACGGCGAAGCGGCCCTCGGTGGCGAAGAAGTCGCCGAGGGGCACCTGGCCGAAGAAGTGCACGACCGGCTCGACGAGGGCGATGAGGATCCCGACGGTGATGGCGACCGACAGGAACGCCGAGACCATCAGGACGAACCTGATGACGGCCTCGCCGGGTCGCGGCCGAGGACTGAGGTTGGGCGCCCCAAGCGGGCCCGCCCCGGAGGGCGGGCCCGCTGCGGCGCTGCTGAGGCTGCTCATGGCAGGTCAACGGGCCTTTCGAGTCAGGACGTCATGCCCTCGAGGTTCGACTGCGTCTCGGAGTACAGCTCGTCGCTGAGCGGGATGAACTGACCGATCTCGGCGATGTCGGAGAGGTTCTCGATGTAGAAGTCGACGTACTCCTTGACCGCGGCGCTGTCGGCGTACTTGGCGTTGTTCACGTAGATGAACAGCGGCCGCGCCAGCGGGGTGTACTCGCCGGCCTGGGCGGTCTCGGCGGACGGCTCGACGCAGCCGTTGCCGTCGTCGATGCTCACCGCCTTCAGGGTGTCCTGGTTCTCCTCGTAGTAGGTGTAGCCGAAGTAGCCGGTGGCACCCTCGGTGCCGGCGACGCCCTGGACCAGGACGTTGTCGTCCTCGGAGGCCTCGTAGTCGTCACGGGTCGCCTCCTCCTCGGAGCCGATCACGTCGTTCGCCATGTAGTCGTAGGTGCCGGAGTCGGTGCCGGGACCGAACAGGGCGACCTCCTGGTCGGGGAAGCTCGGGTCGAGCTGCTGCCAGTTGGTGATCTTGGAGCCCGGCTCCCACAGCTTGATGAGCTGGTCGGTGGTGAGGCAGTCGACGGCGAGGTCGGGGTGGACGACGACCGTGAGGGCGTCCGTGGCCACCTGGAGCTCGGTGTACTCGATGCCCTTCTTCTCGCAGGCCGCGATCTCGTCGTCCTCGATGGGACGGGACGCGTCGGAGATGTCGGTCTCGTCGTTGCAGAAGCGCTCGAAGCCACCGCCGGTGCCGGCCTCGGAGACCGTGACCTGCACGTCGGGGTTCTCCTCGTTGAGCAGCTCCTGGGCGGCGGTGCTCATGGGGAAGACGGTCGACGAGCCGTCCACCACGACGCTCCCGCTGGCACCACCCTCGCCGCCGTCGCCGCTGTCGTCGCCGGCGTCAGCGCCGCCGCAGGCAGCGAGCGCGAGCACGGAGAGCAGGGCCACCGGGGCGAGGAAGATCTTGGTGTTTCGCTTCACAGGGACTTGCCTCTCAAGGTAGGGGGCGCCGCCGTGTGCAGCGCCTGATCCGTCCTGTTGTCGTCGAGGACGCTAGGGAGCGCCCGTGACTGCGAGGCCTGACAATTCTGAACAGGAAGTGAACAAACATGAAGCAGTCCGCGGCGGCTTGTTCGCCGGGTCACATGGCGGCGGTCAGCCCCGCCTGAGAGCCGCTCGCGCGCTCCGTCGTACGACGTCGGTGATGCGGTCCAGGACCGGCGAGTCCAGTCGCCAGCGCTGCCAGTGGAGAGGTACGTCGACGTGCAGCCGGCTGCCCAGCGGGGCCAGGCGCCCCGACCCGACCAGCGGGGTCAGCTGCGGCTCCGGGATCATGCCCCAGCCGAGGCCGAGGCCGACCGCCTCGAGGAAGTCGGCCGAGGTCGGCACCCGGTGGACGACCGGCGGCTCGGCCGCGCCGCGGGCCGCGAGCACGTCGTGCTGGAGGTTGTCCTTCTCGTTGAAGACCACCATCGGCATCGCCGACCAGTCCGGGCCGCGCCCCCGTCGCCAGCGCTCGACGACCTCCGGGGCCGCGGCGGGCACGTACCGCAGCTGACCGAGGCGCTCGACCGAGCAGCCCTGCACCGCTACAGGCTCGGAGGTGACCGCGGCCAGCACGCCGCCGCTGCGCAGCAGGTCGGCCGAGAACGCCTGGTCCTCGACGTGCAGCCGCAGCCGCACGTCGGACCATCCCGCGACCTCGCCGAGGGCGGCGCGGAACCAGGTCGCCAGCGAGTCCGCGTTGACGGCGATCGGGAGGTCGACGGTGCCGAGGCTGCCGTGTGCGAGGGCGTCGCGGGCCTCGTCGTGGAGGAGCCGGGTCTGCCGGGCCAGGCGCACCAGCACCTCGCCGGCGTCCGTCGGCCGGCACGGCGTGGTCCGCTGCACGAGGACCTGACCCACCTCGGACTCCAGCGCCCGGATCCGCTGGCTCACGGCCGACGGCGTCACGTGCAGGTGCCTGGCCGCCGCCTCGAAGGAGCCGTGGTCCGCGATCGCGACGAGCGCCTCCAGCTGGCCGGGCGCGAGGTCCATGAAGCGATGCTAATGGTCCTGCAGAAACATTCGTTGGTCTTCATCGGCCGACGCACCTAGCGTTGCGCCGTGCTCGACTCCTCCTTCGCCGGCCTGCTCACCGGGCTGTCCCTGATCATCGCCATCGGCGCGCAGAACGCCTATGTGCTGCGGCAGGGACTCGCGCGGGAGCACGTCGGGATGGTGGTCGCGATCTGCGCGCTCTCCGACGTCGTGCTGATCACCGCGGGCGTCGCCGGCATCGGCAGCATCGTCGAGCGGGCGCCGTGGGCGCTCGACGTGGTGCGCTGGCTCGGCGTCGCCTTCCTGACCTGGTACGGCGTGAGCTCGTTGCTGCGCGCCCGCCGGGCCGAGACGCTGCGCGCCGCCGACCGGGTGACGGTCAGCCGCCGCGGAGTCGCGGCGCGCGCCCTGGCCCTCACCTGGCTGAACCCGCACGTCTACCTCGACACCGTGCTCCTGCTCGGCACCATCGCCAACCAGCACGGGTCCCCCGGACGCTGGTGGTTCGCGGTGGGCGCGTGCGCCGGGAGCCTGCTGTGGTTCTCGGGCCTGGGTTTCGGGGCGCGCTACGCGAGCCGCTGGCTCGCGCGACCGCGGGCCTGGCAGGTCCTCGACGTGCTGATCGGCGTGACGATGATCGCGATCGCGATCTCACTGGCACTGGGGTGATTCGGCACCGCCGCGAATGGTTAGGGTGCAGATCATGGGTGATCGCGAGCTGCTGGCCGGGTACGTCGAGGTGTGGTGGCAGGCGATCAACGACTTCACCGAGCTGCTCGAGGAGCTGTCGCCCGAGGACTGGACGCGGCCGACCGACCTGCCCGGATGGGACGTCAAGGCGGTCGCGTCACACGTCGCGCACCTGGAGGGCATCCTCGCCGGGCAGCCCGAGGAGACCGCCGAGGTCGGCGAGCCGCCGCACGTGACCGGCCTGATGGGCCTCTACACCGAGATCGGCGTCGTCACCCGCCGCGACGCCAGCCCCGACGCGATCATCAACGAGATCCGGGCCGCCGCGACGGCCCGGCACACCGCGCTGCTCGCCGACCCGCCGACCGACGCCGCGGGCAAGCCGGAGCCGATCTTCGGCGGCGTGCCGTGGGACTGGCGCACGCTGCTGCGCAATCGGCCACTCGACGTGTGGATGCACGAGCAGGACATCCGGCGCGCGGTCGACCGGCCGGGCGGCATGGGCTCGGCCGCCGCGCGGCACACGGCCGACTACCTCGCCGAGGGACTCGGGTACGTCGTGGCCAAGCGCGTGGGCGCGCCGGCGGGCACGGCCGTCGTGCTCGAGCTCGACGGCAGCCTGCCGTTCGCGTTCGCCGTCAACGACGCGGGCCGGGGCGAGCGGCTGCCCGACGCACCGGCAGACCCCTCGGTCCTGCTGCGCATGGAGCGCGAGGCCTTCATCCGCCTGGCGGGCGGGCGCTGCGATCCCGACCCGGGCACCGTCGAGGTGGTCGGCGACCGGGAGCTGGGCCAGCGCATCATCGACGCCATGGCGACCACCCCGTGACCCGCGCCGACCGCTGGACCACGGACGACATCCCCGAGCAGGCCGACCGCACGGTCCTGGTGACCGGCACGACCCTCGGCGGGCTCGGTCACTTCACGGCGCTGGAGCTCGCCCGCCGCGGAGCGCGGGTGCTGGTGACCGGTCGCAACCCCGCCCGCCTCGAAGAGACCCACAAGGCGATCGTCGACGAGGTGCCCGGTGCGGCGCTGGAGACCGTCGAGCTCGACCTCGCCGACCTGTCGTCGGTGCGGCGCGCGGCCGCGACCATCGCCGGCCTGGGCCCGATCGACGCGCTGGTCAACAACGCCGGCGTCATGGGCACGCCGTACTCCCGCACCGGCGACGGCCTCGAGCTCCAGATGGCGACCAACCACTACGGCCCGTTCCTGCTCACCGGGCTGCTGCTCCCGCAGCTCGTGGCGTCGGAGGACGCCCGGGTCGTCACGGTCTCGTCGCAGATGCACCGGGTCGCGCGCTCGGCGCCGCTCGACGACCCGCGGGCGCCGCACGGACGCTACCGGACCTGGTCGACCTACGGGCAGACCAAGCTCGCCAACCTGCTCTTCACCTACGAGCTCGAGCGCCGGCTGCGGCGGGCCGAGCTCCCGGTCAAGGCGCTCGCGGCCCACCCGGGCTTCGCGTCCACCCACCTGGCGGCGAACGGGCAGTACGGCCGCTCGTCCGGTGGCATCGCGTCGGTGCTCGACGGCGCGATCAAGCTGGTGTCGCCCAACACCGCCGCCGAGGGCGCCTGGCCGACGCTGATGGCGGCGACGGCCGACCTGCCGGGCGCGACGTACGTCGGCCCGGACCGCTTCCTGGAGTGGGGCGGCCGCCCGAAGGTGACGCGGAGCAACCGGCTGTCGTACGACGAGACGGCGCAGCGCCGGCTGTGGCAGCTGAGCGAGCAGACCGTGGGCATCACCTACCCCTGAGGAGTTCCGGCGTTCCGCTGCGGGGTCCGCGCGGCTCGTGGATACTTCCGGGGCCATCTGACCCTCGGGAGGAAGACCGTGAAGCTCCGCACCGCCCTCGTCGCCGCCGGCGCCGCCCTCGCCCTCGCGGCGCCCACGGCAGCGAACGCCGCCGACCCGTCCCCGACCGCCAAGGCAGCGGTGCGGGCCGGGGTCGCGACGATCAAGGACTTCCGGGCCGAGCACGGAGAGCTCCCGGGCCTCCTGAAGGGCAACAAGCTCGTCGACCCGGACTCGCGCGAGATGTCCGTGGGTTACCTTCCGGTGCTGAACGGGGACCGGGACGGGTTCTGCATCGCCGGTGGCTACGCCGACCGGCCGCGGGCCAAGGCCTGGGTCTACGACTCGTGGAGCAAGACGCTGCGCCGGAAGTCCGAGAAGCAGGCGCGTACGGGGGGTGGCGCGTGCGCGGCCGCGCTGCGTGAGGTCGACGCCCTCGTGGGCCGCCTCGATGCGGCCATCGACCTGGAGCTGCTGGTCACGGGGCTGACCGACCGGGTCGCGGACGGCAAGCCGCTGCCGGCGACGGCCGACGAGGTGGTCGAGGCGACCGGTGTCGACCTGGTGAAGCAGAACCGGATCGCGGAGTACGAGCTGACCGACCCCGAGCAGGCCGCCTACCGCATCTGCGTCGTCAACCGCACCGGGGCCTGGGCGGCGTACGACACCGCAGGCGACGACATGACGTCCGGCCTGTCCGGCGGCGCCTGCCGCTACTCCTGACCGGTCTGCGGTCCGACCAAAGTCGGACCGCCGCCGACCTGCGGCCGATGTGCGTGGCCGCGGCCGCGGCGACCCTTGACGGGTGAGCACCCAGACCTGGACGTCGACCGTCGAGGGCCGCACGCACCGCGTGGAGGCCGACGAGGGCCTGAGCCGTCGGGTGCGCTGGTACGTCGACGACGAGCTCGCGGCCGAGAAGAAGTCGATGGACGAGAAGATCCGGCTCGAGGCGCCGACCGGGCGGCTCGAGGTCCGGTTCAGCACGCTCGGTGCGCCCCGGCGCGCGACGGTGCACACCGACGGAGACGAGGTCGACCTGGTCCCGGCGCCCGGCTCGAAGGCCGCCCGGCACGAGGAGGCCGTCCGCGCCCATCCCGAGCGGTACGCCGTGATCCAGACGGTCGGCGGAGTCGCCAAGGTCGTCGTACCGATCCTGCTGACGGTGCTGCTGGCGCGGTTCGCGTTCTCCCTCCGGATCGACCTCCCTCTCCCGGACCTCCCGGACCTGCCGTCGCTCCCCCGGCCGGACCTGCCGGGCGTCCCGCTCCCGGACCTGCCGGACTGGTCGCTGCCGGGATGGGTCGAGCAGGTCCTGGACGTGGCCCACTACGTGTGGCCGGTGGTGCTGGCCTACGTCCTCGCGCGGGCCGAGATCAAGCGGCGGCGCCGTCAGGACGAGAAGCGGCAGGACGAGCCGGGCGCGTCGCGATGACGCCCCGCGAGGGAGCTCAGTGCATCGAGTCCATGGAGTCCATCGACTCCATCGGGTCCATCGGGTCCGCCGACTCCGTGGGGTCGGTCGGGTCCGTCGTCTCGGACGGGTCCGCCGTGTCTGACGGGTCCGTCGGGTCCGTCGTCTCGGACGGGTCGGGCGAGACCGTCGGCTCCGTCGTCTCGGTCGGCTCCGTCGGCTCGAGCGCGAACGCGCCGATGCCGCAGCCGGGCCCACGCTCGGCGGCGCGCACGGCGATGCGGTAGGCCTCGAGCTCGCGCTGGCCGCGCTCCCACATCGACAGCCACATCCGGGTCGCGTCGTCGGGCGAGATCTTGCCGAGCTTGAGGCGGTCCATGTCGCGCACGTGGTGGCGCCACGTGGTGACCGCCGTGCGGGCGACGCCGAGCACCGCGACGTCCGCCTGCACCTGCCGGCTGCAGGCCCGCAGGGCGCCGGTCGACTCCGACCCGAGCAGGTCCGGCGCCGGGCAGTCCACACCCTCCCGCTCCAGCTGCTCCGACGCCTCGTCGAAGTTCTCGATCCGGCGATGGGCACCGACCCGGGTCTGGTTCCAGAAGGCGCTGGCCTGCGCCAGGGTGATCTCTCCGACGACGAGCTTGTTCATCGCGCCGACGTGGACCTGCCACTGGCTCATCGCCGGGTCGGCCTCGGCGAGAGGGGCCTCGAGCAGGTCGACGGCGTCGCGGCACCGCTCGGCGGCATCGGGCTCCGTCGGGCCGGTCGAGACGGTCGGCTGCGCCAGCGCAGGGGCGCTCGCGCCGTCCCACTCCTCGCTTCCGACCTCCGGGCCCTCGCCCGACCCACCGGTCGCGAACGCCACGACGGCCCAGACGATCCCGATGAGGGCCATGCCCAGTGCGATGCCCCCGAAGAGCGGGAGCAGGTCCTCGTTCCCCCTGGACTCCCCGTTGTCCTGCCCGTTGTCCTGCCCGTTGCCCTGCTCGCTGTCGACCATGTCTCGGCCCCCTCCCGAATGGACGCAACGCTTGTCACTATGTGCGCCCGGTGCCGCCCACAGGCTCACCCGGCCGGGTGCTCTCCTGCGTCAGGACGCGATGAGGTACCCCAGATCGGGGATGCAGGACGGCGGCCGGATCCGGATCGATCTCCGGACGACTTCCGTCCACACTGCGGCGTGGCGCTCGTCGACGGAGCGGCCGCGTCGCTAGCATCGCCGTCGGCGGCGTCCCAGGCACAGGAAGTGCGGGGCACGCAGCCCGCCCCGAGTGCCGCAGCAACTGTCGTTGTACGGGTCACACACGAGGGGTCGTGCACGCGGCAGCTGCCTCCAGGGACGGGGAAGCCCCGGGAGGCGGCTGCTGCCGCACCACTCGTCAGGAGACGCGCTGACGCGCGCCGACCAGCCCCTCGCGGCGTCCGACGTACGCCGCGGCCGCGATCGTGATCGCCATGGCGCTGACGTTGACGATCAGGACGGCAACGGCCTTCATCGGGATGAAGACGTGCAGCGGCTGGGTGAGCAGCAGCCAGAGGCCGAGGACGCCCTTGGTGACCCAGAGCGTCGCCCACAGCACGGTGAGGTGGCGGAAGAGGGCGCGGATGCGCGGGCGGGCGGCGAGCCGTTCGTCGATCGGGTAGAAGTCGCCGGCGATGCGGGCGACCAACGGCCGTCCCGTGCGCAGCGACAGCAGGAAGACCGTCGCGATCGCCATGTCGATGATGATCGGCTGGAGGAAGTAGAGGAACGCGCTGTTCATCACCAGGGCGAGCGCCGTGCGCCCGGTCAGCACCGCCGTGGTCAGCACGAGCAGGCCCGGGATCCGCCGGCCGGTCAGCGCCCGCCACGCGAGCGTGCCGTACGACCAGGCGAGCGTGGCGATGATCGCCGTCCAGACGCCGGCGACGTGGAACACGGCGTAGAACACCGTGGCCGGCACGACGCAGCCGATCGCCAGGTTCAGCCCGGTCCGCCGGGCGATGGCGCCGAGGCGGGGCAACGGCTCCCCGTGCTCCTGCGCGGACGCGCGGTGGGGAAGGTGGATGTTCGCGACGATCGGCGGGATCGGTGCGGGTGCGACAGCGACGAGAGACATGGTGGCCCGGGGGGTGCGACGGTGACAGTGTGTTCATCGGCAGCGGGGCCGACCACTTGAGAGGGTGTCCACCGACCACCCGGCGCACACCTCGGTCCACGGGTCGGACAGATCACAATGCCGACGCGCCATGATGGCGCCATGAACGACCCTCGCGCCGGACAGCCCGCGGAGCCCACCGACCTCGTCGACGTCGCCCACCTGGTGACGGCGTACTACACCGGTGTCCCCGACCCGGACGACCCGGATCAGCAGGTCGCGTTCGGCACGAGCGGGCACCGCGGGTCCTCGCTGCGGACGGCGTTCAACGAGACGCACATCCTCGCGACGACCCAGGCGATCGTCGACCACCGACGGTCCCAGGGGTACGACGGGCCGCTGTTCCTCGGGCGCGACACCCACGGGCTCTCGGAGCCGGCGTGGGCGACGGCCCTCGAGGTGCTGGCGGCGAACGACGTCACCGTGCTCGTCGACGACCGCGACGGCTACACGCCCACGCCGGCGGTGTCGCACGCGATCATCCGCGCCAACCGCGCCGGCGGGACCGCCGACGGGATCGTGGTCACGCCCTCGCACAACCCGCCAGCGGACGGCGGCTTCAAGTACAACCCGCCGCACGGCGGTCCCGCCGACAGCGACGCCACGTCGGTGATCGCCGCGCGGGCCAACGAGCTGATCCGGGGCGGGCTGGCCGAGGTGCGACGGGTGCCGTTCGCGCGCGCCCGCGCCGCGGCCTCGGCGTACGACTTCCTGGGGACGTACGTCGACGACCTGCCGAACGTCGTCGACCTCGCCGCGATCAAGGCGGCGGGCGTGCGGATCGGCGCGGACCCGCTCGGCGGGGCGTCGGTGGCGTACTGGGGCGAGATCGCCGACCGGCACGGGCTCGACCTGACCGTGGTGAACCCTCTGGTCGATGCGACGTGGCGGTTCATGACGCTCGACTGGGACGGCAGGATCCGGATGGACTGCTCGTCACCCGCCGCGATGGCCTCGCTGATCGCGCAGCGCGACCGCTACGACATCGCGACCGGCAACGACGCCGACTCCGACCGGCACGGCATCGTCACGCCGGACGCCGGCCTGATGAACCCCAACCACTTCCTCGCCGTGGCGATCGGGCACCTCTTCGGGGGTGCGCGGCCCGGCTGGCCGGCCGGCGCGCGGATCGGCAAGACGCTGGTGTCGTCGTCGATGATCGACCGGGTGGCGGCGTCGCTGGGCCGGGAGATGGTGGAGGTGCCGGTGGGCTTCAAGTGGTTCGTGCCCGGCCTGATCGACGGGTCGTTCGGCTTCGGCGGCGAGGAGTCGGCGGGGGCGTCTTTCCTGCGGCTCGACGGCTCGACCTGGACGACCGACAAGGACGGCATCATCCTCGCGCTGCTCGCCTCCGAGATCCTGGCGACCACCGGGACGTCACCCTCGGCCCACTACGCCGCGCTCGTCGAGCAGCACGGCGAGCCGGCGTACGCCCGGATCGACGCGGCGGCCACCCGCGAGCAGAAGGCCGCGCTCGCGGCGCTGTCACCGGGCGACGTCACCGCGACGACGCTCGCCGGCGAGGAGATCACCGCGAAGCTCACCGAGGCGCCCGGCAACGGAGCGAAGATCGGCGGCCTGAAGGTGACGACGGAGTCGGCGTGGTTCGCCGCGCGGCCGTCGGGCACCGAGGACGTCTACAAGATCTACGCCGAGTCGTTCCGCGGGCCCGACCACCTCGCGCAGGTGCAGGACGAGGCGCGCGAGGTCGTCAACGCCGCCCTGGGTTGAGCTGGGCCCGACTCAACAGCGACGCGGACCCGGCTCGACGACCCGCTAGGTTGCTGACGTGGGCGTGATCGAGACCGCGGGGCTGACCAAGGAGTACCCGGGCGTCACCGCGCTCGACCGCCTGGACGTCACGGTGGGCGAGGGTGTCACCGGCCTGGTCGGTGCGAACGGCGCGGGCAAGTCGACGCTGATCAAGATCCTGCTCGGCCTGGTCCCGGCGACCAGCGGTACGGCGACCGTGCTGGGCCACGACGTGGCCACCGCGGGCGGCCGGATCCGCGCCCTCGTCGGCTACATGCCCGAGCACGACTGCCTGCCGGCCGACGTGTCCGCGAGCGACCTCGTCGTGCACCTCGGCCAGATGTCGGGCCTGCCGTACGCCGCGGCGCGGGAGCGCGCGGCCGACGTGCTGCGCCACGTCGGCCTGGCGGAGGAGCGCTACCGCCCGATCGGCGGCTACTCGACCGGCATGAAGCAGCGCGCGAAGCTGGCGCAGGCGCTGGTGCACGACCCGCGGCTGGTGCTGCTCGACGAGCCGACCAACGGCCTCGACCCGTCGTCGCGGGACGACATGCTGGCGCTGGTGCGCCGGATCGGGGCCGAGTTCGGGATCGCCGTACTCGTCACGTCGCACCTGCTGGGCGAGCTCGAGCGGATCAGCGACCACGTCGTCGTCCTCGACGGCGGCAGGCTCCTGCAGTCGTCGGCGACCACGGAGTTCCTGCACGCGACCGGCAGCCTGCTCGTGGAGGTGCAGGGGCGCCACGACGCCGATCGGGTGCTCGGCCAGGCGCTCGTGGACGCCGGGCTGGCGGCGCGCCCGGTCGACGGGACCCTCATCGAGGTCGAGATCCGCGACGAGCGCACCGCCGACGTCGTCCGCGACCTGACCGTGGACCTCGGCCTCGGGCTGGTGCGCCTGCAGGAGCGCCACCACCGCATCGAGGACGTCTTCCGCGAGGGAGGTGCCGGCAGTGTCCAGCCCACCTGAGCCGTCGGTCCGTCCCGCCGGGGTCATCCACGACCTCGGCTACCGGCCGTACGCCGGACCCCGCCTCGGCGAGGGCCCGGTGGCCTGGTCCTTCTTCCTCACCGGGCTGCGCAACACCTACGGCCTGGGCCGCTCGGCCCGCTCGAAGGTGCTGCCGATGGGGCTGCTCGGGCTGATGCTGCTGCCCGCGCTGATCCTCGTCGGCGTGCTGGTGCAGGCCAAGGACCTCCTCGACCTCGACGAGCAGATCGTCGCCTACTCCACCTACCCGATCACGACGCAGCTGCTGGTCTCGGTCTTCGTCGCCTCGCAGGCGCCGGCACTGATCTCGCGGGACCTGCGGTTCAGCACGATCACGCTCTACCTCGCGCGACCCATGCGCCGGTCGGTCTACGTGCTGGTCCGGGTCGCGTCACTGACCGTCGCGACGTTCATCCTCGTCGTCGCTCCGCTGCTGCTGATGTACGTCGGCGGGCTGCTGGCCGACCTGCCGCTCGCGCGGGAGACCGGGCGCTTCCTCGCCGCCGGGGTCGGGGCGCTGCTGCTCGCGGCCTGCCTCGCCGGCCCCGCGGCGGTGGTCGCAGCGCTGACCATCCGGCGCGGGCTGGCCGTGGCGGCGGTCATCGTCGTGCTGCTCGTCAGCTACACCGTGGTCGCGACGATCCAGGGCATCGCCTTCGACTCCGACAACCTCGCCGTGGGCGAGGTGGCCGGCATCTTCTCGCCGTACACGCTGGTCAACGGCGTGCAGGTCTTCCTCTTCGACTCCCCCGAGGCGACCACCACGCCACCGGACAGCACCGCGATGGGCGTCCTCTACTGCGTCGCGACCGTGGTCGTGGTGCTGGGATCCCTCGGCATCCTGCTCGCCCGCTACCGGAGGATCAGGTCATGACGGAGATCCGCATCGACCACGTCTCGCGGTGGTTCCGCAACGTCGTCGCCGTCAACGACGTCACGATGACGATCGGCCCCGGCGTCACCGGCCTGCTCGGCCCCAACGGCGCCGGCAAGTCCACGCTGATCGCGCTGATGTCGGGCTTCCTCGCTCCCTCGGCAGGCACCGTCACCCTCGACGACGAGCCGCTGTGGCGCAACGAGCAGGTCTACCGCCGGATCGGCCTGGTCCCCGAGCGCGAGGCGCTCTTCGACTACCTGTCCGGACGCGAGTTCGTCGTCGCGAACGCCGAGCTGCACGGGCTCGCCGACCCCGGTGCCGCGGCGCAGCGCGCGATCGCCCTGATCGAGATGACCGACGCGCAGGACCGCCGCATCTCGACGTACTCGAAGGGCATGCGGCAGCGGATCAAGATGGCGTCCGCGCTCGTGCACGACCCCGCCGTGCTGCTGCTGGACGAGCCGTTCAACGGGATGGACCCGCGGCAGCGGATCCACCTGATGGAGCTGCTGCGCACGATGGGCGCCGAGGGTCGGACGGTGCTCTTCAGCTCCCACATCCTCGAGGAGGTCGAGCAGGTCGCCCGCCAGATCGAGGTCGTCGTCGCCGGACGGCACGCGGCGTCCGGTGACTTCGGCGCGATCCGGCGGCTGATGACCGACCGCCCCAACCGCTTCGTGCTGCGCACGTCGGACGACCGGCTGCTGGCGTCAGCCCTGCTGGCGGACCCGTCGGTGCGCGGCGCCCGGTTGCGCTCGGACGGTGGGATCGAGCTCGAGGCATCGGACTTCGGGCGGTTCAGCGAGGTGCTCCCCCGGCTGGCACGCGAGCACGGCGTCCGCCTCAGCGAGGTCACCCCGACCGACGAGTCGCTCGAGAGCGTCTTCTCCTACCTGGTGTCGTCGTGATCTCGCGGACCATCGTGCGGCTGGGCGTGCGGAGCATCTTCGGGCAGTGGCGCGGCGTGCTGCTGTTCGTGCTGCCGCTGGTGCTGCTCGGCCTGGCGATCCTGGTGCGCGCGCTCGTCGGCCAGGACGAGACCGCGAGCGAGCACACCCTCTACCGGCTCGGGATGGTCGTGATCGTCCCGCTGGTCGCGCTGCTCGCGACGTCCGGCCTCCTCGCGCCCGAGATCGACGACGGCTCGATCTCCTACCTGCTGGCCAAGCCGATCTCGCGGCACACGATCATCGTCAGCAAGCTCGTCGTGGCGATCGTGTGCGTCGTGGCGTTCGGCGCCGTGCCGATGCTCGTTGCCGGGCTCATCGTCCGCACGGACGTGCCGTCGACGGCGATCGGGTTCGCGATCGGGGCGCTGGTCGGAGGCGCGGCGTACTGCGCCCTCTTCGCGCTGCTCTCCATCCTCACCCGGCACGCCGTGGTGGCCGGCCTGGTCTACCTGCTGATCTGGGAGGGGCTGCTCGGCGGCCTGCTCGACGGGGTGCGCTGGCTCAGCGTCACCCGCTGGTCGGGCGAGATCGTCGACCGGGTCGCGGACCTGTCGCTCGTCGACGACCTCTCGCTGGCGTACGCCGTGGTCGCGTCGGCCGTCGTCGTGGTCGGCGGCACCTGGCTGGGCGGGCGCCGGCTGCGGGCCTTCAACCTCACCGGCGACGAGTAGGGTGCGTCTCCTTCTCCGGCGCCGTCGCCAGCGGGGTTTCGCGCCGCATCTGGCAAGGCGGAGGCGCGAAGGCGGGACGGAGTCCCGACGAGTCGCCGACAACGCCGCCAGATCGGATGCGAAAGCCCGCGCAGCAGGCGCTTCCGGAGAAGGAGCCGTGCCCTGAGGCGGCCCAGGCGCAGACGGCCAGCGCGGCGATCACGTAGGCGTTGCCGACGACGTGGTCGACCCAGCGCCACTCGTACTCCCGGCCTTCGCCCCACGGCAACCAGAGCATCGGACGCGCCACGAACACGGCCGCCCAGGCCACGCCGGCCCACCGGCTGCGCTCCCAGAGCACCAGCGTCAGCGGCACCGCCCACACCCAGTGGTGCGACCAGGCCACCGGCGAGGCGAGCAGCATCGCCAGCCCGGCCAGGCAGGCGCCGAGCACCCGGTCGTCCCGCCACCACCGCGCGGCGGTCCACAGCACCGCGAGCGCGACCGGCCCGGCGACCGCCACCCAGAGGAGCGTCGGCGGCGGACCGTCGAGGAGCCTGGTCAGGGCGCCGTCGATCGACTGGTTGTGGGCCAGGGCCGGCGGACCGATCCGCTCCGGGTCGACGAGCCGGTCCGTCCAGTACGCCGAGGCCTGGCCGGGCATCACCAGGAACCCGACGGCGACGGTGCCGGCGAAGGCCAGCGCCGCCCGCCCCGCGGCGGCCCGCCGGCCGAGCAGGAGCAGCAGCACGACGAAGACGAGCGGCGTCAGCTTCACCCCCGCTGCGATCCCGACCAGCACGCCGGAGAAGCGTCGCTCGGGCCGGAGCACGTCGACGAGCACCGCCAGCATCAGCAGGATGTTGAGCTGGCCGAAGACGAGGTTCTGCCATACCGGCTCCATCGCCAGCGCGCCGAGGCAGAGCACCACGACCGGCCACGGGCCGAGGGGCCGCCCCTGCGCCCGGCGTAGCGAGTGCACGACGCCGGCGAGCGCCGCGGCCGACGCCCCCGTCACCAGCGCGCCCGCAGCCCAGGTCGGCAGCGCGCCCAGCGGCACCATCAGCACCGCCGCGAACGGCGGGTAGGTGAAGGGCAGGTCCATCACCGGGTCGCGGACGCCGTAGACCGGGAGGCCGTCGAGCACGGACCGGCCCGCGTGCTGGTAGACGAAGAGGTCGGTCAGATCGCCCCGGGCCGCACCCCAAGCCGCCGCCGCGCCGACCAGGACCAGCATCGCGGCGGGCGCCGATCGAGCCAGGGCGAGCGGGCGACCCATCCTCCGAGGCTAGGTCGAGATGTCCGGGTAGGGCAGTCCGAGGTGCTTCAGCTTCGCGGCGTAGTCGAGCTGCATGGCCAGCGGCTCGTCGAAGTCTCGCTCGAACATCGCGATCCAGAGGGTCAGGGTGAGGAACGGGTGCGCGCCCATCTGGAAGAGCGCGACGTGGTCCTGGTCGACGAGCGCGCGTCGTTCCTCGTCGCTGAACGCCAGCCAGGTGCTCTGCTCCGTGGCCGCGCAGTTGAGGATGTGGTTGGCGCGCTCCGCCTCCCACCAGGCGACGGTCCCGGCCGGGTCGTCGCGGTAGCGCTCGGTCAGGTCGTGGTCGCGGTCGACCGTGTAGAGGAACTTGTCGACGAGGTAGCGGCTCACAGGAGGGCCCCCTTCGCGGCGAGCGGCAGGCCCGGCACGAGGTCGGGATCGGGGTACCAGGTGAAGTAGGCCTCCATCGTGTGGAAGAGGTCGAGGTTGTCGGCGTAGTCGGCCTTGTTGTAACCGGCGATCCCCATCATCAGCATGAAGTCCATGAAGCCGTGGGTCGCGTTGCCCGGCGCGTGCAGGCTGTCGAGCGTGACGTTGGCCAGGCAGCCGTCGATGTCGCCGGTGGCGATCCACTGCACGGCCTGCGCGTCGAACTCGGGGTCCGGCCCGTGCGGCCCGAACTGGCGCGGGCCGCCCAGCTCGAGCGAGAGGTGGCCGGTGCCGATCACGGCGACCCGCAGCTCGCTCGGCCAGGCGTCGATGATCTCCCGGATCGTCCGGCCGAGCTGCACGAACCGCTCGGGGCGCGGGAGCGGCGGCGCGAAGATGTTCGTGTAGACCGGCACGATCGGCAGGTCGTTCTGCGGGCGGACCGTGAAGATCGGGCAGGTGATCGAGTGGTCCACGCGCAGCTCGTTGGAGAACGCGAGGTCGAAGCCCCGGTCGATGCCCTCGCGCAGCATGTAGGCCGACAGCTCCTCGTTGCCGCGGAAGAACAGCTTGGGGAGCCCGAACTCCCGCATCTCGTTGTCCCAGTTGCCGTCGTAGTACGGCGCCTTGCCGATGAGGAACTGCGGCATGTTGTCGAGCCAGAGCTGGTGGAAGTGGTCGGAGCCGACCATCACCAGCAGGTCGGGCCGCGCGACCGTGAGCGTCTCCCGGTAGGCCTCGACCTTGCGCACCCAGTCGGCGGCGAACGGCGGCGCCTCGTCGGGCGGGAGCTGGCTGGTCTTGAGGAAGAACGGGTGGTGGGTCGTGGCCAGGATCGCCACCAGCTGTGCCATCAGGCACTCCTCTCCTCGGTCGTACACGTGTCCGCATCGCGGTGGTGTCGGCCTGCCGGGTGTCGACTGAGCGTCCGCTGTGCGACCATCGGCCCATGGCAGGCCGCGGCACCGGACCGGACTTCGTCGAGGCGCTCGCGCGCGGGCTCGACGTGCTGACGTGCTTCGACGCCAGCCACCGCGAGCGGAGCCTGGCCGAGATCGCCGCGGCCACCGACCTCGCACGCCCGACCGCGCGCCGGCTGCTGCTCACCCTCGAGGAGCTCGGCTACGTGCGCGCCGGCGGGGGCGGCTACGCCCTGACCCCGCAGGTGCTGCGCCTCGGCACGGCGTACGCCAGCTCGCTCGGCCTCTGGGAGATGGCGCGCCCGCACCTCGAGGGCCTGGTCGCGAAGACCGGCGAGTCCTCGTCGATGTCGCAGCTCGACGGCTCCGACATCGTGTACGTCGCGCGCGTGGCCGTGCCGAAGATCATCGCGCTCCGGGTCGACATCGGCACCCGCTTCCCGGCGGTCCCGACCTCGCAGGGCAAGGTCCTGCTCGCCGCGCTGGACGCCGACGACCGCGCCCGCGCGCTGGCCGAGCCGACCCGGTCCGGCCTGCCGGCCGTGGAGTACGACGCCGCCGCGCTCGAGGACGAGCTGCGCACCGTGCGGGCCCGCGGGTGGGCGCTCGCCGACGAGGAGCTCGCGCGGGGCATCCGCTCCGTCGCCGTGCCGGTGCGCGACGGCGAGGGCGTCGTGCGCGCCGCGATGAACGTGACCGTGCACGCCGCCGAGACCAGCGTCGAGACCCTCACCGGGGACTACCTCCCGCTGCTCCTGCACACGGCCAGCCAGGTCGCCGCGGACTGGGCGCTCTGGCAGGCGCGTCCCCAGGTCGGCGGCTGATCCTCCAGGCACGCCCAAGTCAGCCGCCGTGCGTCGAGGAGTCGGCGTACTCGGTGTAGGTGTAGGGGTTGTCCATCACCTTCGACTCCGGGATGTCCGGGCTCATGCCGCTCGTCCAGTCGGCGTCGCCGAGCTCGGCGCGCAGGTGGTCGACGGTCTCCCCCACGACGCGCCGCGCCTTGGCGAGGTCGGCGCCGACGAGCCGGTGCTCGTGCTTGACGACCTTGCCGTCGACCAGCACGGTGTGGACGTCGCCGCGCTGGGCCTGCATCACCACGTGGCCGTAGGGGTTGAGGATCGGGAACATCACCGGCGACGCGTCGTTCTTGATCAGCACCACGTCGGCCTTCTTGCCCGGCTCGAGGCTCCCGATCCGGTCGTCCAGCCCGAGCGCCCTCGCCCCGCCCCGGGTCGCCCACTCGACGACGTCGGCGGCGCGGACGCCGAGGTGGGTGACGGTCTCGTTGCCGGCGTGCGCCTCGTGGTGCTCGCGGGTCCGGTCGGCGTTCAGCGTGGCGCGCATCGCCGAGAAGATGTCGGCGCTCATCCAGACGCTGGTGTCCATCGACAGCGAGATCGGGATGCCGTAGTGGCGCAGCGCCCAGCTCGACGGATAGCCCTGGCCGCAGCTCGACTCGCTCTCGGCGGCCACCGACGCGCTGCCGCCGCTCGCGGCGATGCGCTGGTAGGAGTCCTCGCTCAGCGTGGCGGCGTGGACATAGATGGTCTCCGGAGCCATGAACCCGTGCTCGTGCATGAGCCGGATCCCGTTGTCGTTGGTCGCGCCCCACACGCCGGCGTGGGTCGTGACGGGTGCGCCGAGGTCGCGGGCCACCTCGAACGCGGCCTTCTCGGGGAACGCCGGGTCGCCGGTCACGTCGAACGCCATCTGGAAGCCGAGCAGGTCGCTGCGCGGCATCCGGCGCTCGACGAAGTCGCGGAACTCCGGCGTCGCCGACCACTCCCACGGCCCGGCCTGGATGTTGCCGTAGGCCAGCACGAAGCGGCCCGGCACCTCCTCGAGCGCGTCGACGGCGGCGTCCGCGTGGTCGACCGTGTGCAGGTTGTGGGACCAGTCGACGCTGGTGGTCACCCCCGCATCGAGCGCCTCGAGGCCGCTGAGCAGGTTGCCTGCGTAGATGTCCTGGGGCCGGAACTTCTTGCCGTGCTCGAGGTAGTTCCACACGAAGTACTGGGTGAGCGTCCAGTCCGCGCCGTACCCCCGCACGGCGGTCTGCCACATGTGGCGGTGCGTGTCGACCATGCCGGGCATCACGATGCCGCCGGACGCGTCGATCTCGACGGTGCCCTCGGGTACGTCGAGCGCCGGGCCCACCGCCTCGATCCGATCGCCGACGACCAGCACGTCGCCACCCTCCAGCAGGGTGCGGGAGCCGTCCATGGTGAGCACGGTGCCGCCGCGGAGGACGATGGCCGGCGCACCGGCGAGGGACTCGGGACTCGGACTGGTCATGGCTGCCTCCCCGCTGCCGACCCCATGAACGGACATCTGTCCGTTGTCCTCGCAGCGTGGAGTAACCCCGATCACATGTCAAGGGTGGTTGACACCCCGGACGCGGTACGACGACGCTTGCGGACAACTGTCCGTCAAACGGCTCAGGGAAGGAACCACGTGCCCGGAGACGACGCCGCCCGCGGCCCCCTCGACGGCCTGCTCGTCGCCGACTTCTCGCGCGTGCTCGCCGGTCCCTACGCCACGATGCTGCTCGCCGACCTCGGCGCCGACGTGGTCAAGGTGGAGAGCCCGGCCGGTGACGACACCCGGCACTGGGTGCCGCCGCGCCGGGGCGACGTCGGCACCTACTTCCTCGCGATCAACCGCAACAAGCGCTCCGTGGCGCTCGACCTCGAGGACCCCGGCGACCGCGAGGTCGCGCACGAGCTGTCCGCGCGGGCCGACGTCTTCATCCACAACTTCAAGCCGGGCGGGCTCGACCGGTTCGGGCTCGGGTACGACGACGTCGCGGCCCGCAACGCCCGCAGCGTCTACTGCTCGATCAGCGGCTTCGGCTCCGGCGGGGGGCGGTCGCTGCCCGGCTACGACCTGCTCGTGCAGGGGATGTCCGGGCTGATGAGCCTGACCGGCGACCCGGATGGTCCGGCGTACCGGGCGGGGATCTCGGTCTTCGACGTGATGACCGGGTTGCACTCCGTCATCGGCATCCTCGCCGCGCTGCGGCACCGCGACGAGACCGGCCGCGGCCAGCACGTCGAGACCAACCTGCTCTCGACCGCGCTGTCGACGATGGTCAACCAGGTCTCGGCGTACGTCGCGGGCGACGTCGTGCCGCACCGGATGGGCAACGCCCACCTCAGCCTCTTCCCCTACGAGCCGCTCGCGACCGGCGACGGCGACCTGATCGTGGTGGCGGGCAACGACGGTCAGTTCCGCCGGCTGGTCGAGGCCCTCGGAGCCCCGGAGCTCGCCGACGACGAGCGGTTCGCGACGGTCGGCAGCCGCAACGAGCGGCGCGAGGAGCTGCGGCCGCTGCTGCTCGAGCGGCTGGCGACCAGGTCGGCCCAGGAGTGGTTCGGGGTGCTGACCGATGCCGGCATCCCTTGCGGCCCGATCAACGACGTGCGCGGCGGCGTCGAGCTCGCCGAGTCGCTCGGCCTCGCCCCGGTGGCGATGGCCGGCGACGTGCCGACCGTGCGCAACCCGATCCGCTTCAGCGAGAGCCCCACCCGCCACGACCTGCCGCCGCCCGAGCTCGACGGCGACGGCGACGAGATCCGGGCCTGGCTCGGCTTCCCGAAGGAGACCCGATGAGCACGCCGTCGTTCCCGACCTCGCTCGGCACGTCGGAGGGCACCACCATCACGCTGCTCGGCCGGGACCTCGCCGGCGACCTGATGGGCAACGTGTCCTTCGGCGAGCTGGCCTACTGGCTGCTCACCCTCGAGCGGCCGACGCCACAGCAGTCGCGGCTCTTCGAGGCGGTGCTGCTCGGGCTGGCCGACCACGGCTTCACCCCGACCGCGATCGCGGCCCGGCTGACCTACCTCAGCGCGCCCGACGCGATCCAGGGCGCGCTGGCCGCGGGGCTGCTCGGCGGCGGGTCGCGATTCCTCGGCGTCACCGAGGACACCGGGCGGTTCCTCGGCGAGGTGCTCGCGGGCCTCGACGGGCTGCCGACCGACGCGGCCGGGTGGGACGAGGTCGCCGAGGCCGCCGTACGCCGCCAGCGGGAGGCCGGCCGCTTCGTGCCGGGGCTCGGACACCCCGTGCACAAGGACGGCGACCCGCGGACGCCGCGGCTGGTCCAGATCGCCCACGAGGAAGGGCTCTACGGCCCGCACCTCGCGCTGTTCGAGGCGATCGGGCGCACGCACGAGGCGGTCCTCGGCAAGCGCCTCCCCCTCAACGGGGCCGGCGTCAGCGGCGCGGCGCTCGCCGACCTCGGCATCCCGCAGGAGCTGCTGCGCGGCACCGTGCTGCTCGCCCGGTGCGCCGGGCTGCTCGGCCACATCGCCGAGGAGATCCGCCGCCCGATCGCGAACGACGTCTACATGACCGTCGACCGCAACGCGGTCTACGTCGACCCGGCCGGGGAGTCGTGATGCGCGCCGCTCACCTGCACACGTGCGGCGAGCCGCCGCGCGCGGTGGAGGTCGACACGCCGACCGCCGGCGCGGGGCAGGCGCTGGTCCGGGTGACGGCCGCGCCGATCACGCCGCTCGACCTGCTGTGCGCGAGCGGTACGTCGTACTTCGGGGCGCCGGCGACGCCGTACGTGCCAGGCGTGCAGGGCATCGGGGTCATCGAGTCGTCCGACCGCCTGTCTGCGGGGAGCCGTGTCTGGTTCCCGACGCCGGCCGGGATGGCGTCGGGGGACGGCGGCATGGCCGAGCTGGCCGTGGTGCCCGACGGCGACCTCGTGCCGGTCACGGGGAGCGTCGACGACGCGCACCTCGCGGCGCTGGGACTCTCGGCGATCGCGGCCTGGACGGCGCTGCTGCTCCGCGGCGGGCTGCGGCCGGGCGAGCGGGTGCTCGTGCTCGGCTCGAGCGGCGTCGTCGGCCGGGTCGCGCTGCAGGCCGCGCGCCTGCACGCCGCGGGAGCCGTCTTCGGCGCCGCGATCGAGGACTCCGCCGGCGTCTCGGCCGCCGAGCTGGGTGCCGACGGCTTCGTGCAGCTGCGTCCCGACGAGCCCACCGACGAGCTCGCGAAGCGGATGCGCGACGTCGTCGGCGACGTCGACCTCGTGCTCGACCCGCTGTGCGGCGTGCCCGCCTCGGCCGCGCTGCTCTGCCTCGCCCACGGCGGCCGGCTGGTCAACCTCGGCAGCAGCGCGGCGCCGACCGCGACGTTCTCCTCCGCCCACCTGCGCAGCGGGTCGCGGACCGTCCTCGGGTACACGAACAACGACCTGACCGGCCACGAGCGCCGGCAGGCGATGCAGGAGATCGAGCTGCACGCGGCCGCCGGGCGACTCGCGGTGCCCTACGAGGAGTTCCCGGTCGAGCGGGTGCACGAGGCGTGGGAGCGGCAGGCGCGCGGCGAGGTCGACGGTCGGGCGGTCATCACGTTCGGCTGAGCCGGCGGCGTACCGCACATCGGTGACGTCAAGCGGGTGTCCCTCGGGCAGGGTGAATGGTTTGGGAGGGACCCGTGGCCCGACTACTGCACGCACTCGGCGCGTTCTGCGCCCGTCACGGCCTCGTCGTCATCGTGGCCTGGCTGCTGCTCGGCGCCGGTGTGGCCGTGGCGGTGGTGACCGTGGGGGCCCGGACCGACAACGACCTCTCCCTGCCCGGGACCGGGAGCCAGCAGGCGACGGACCTGCTCGAGGAGCGGTTCCCGCCCCAGCAGAACGGCGTCAACCCGATCGTCTTCAACGTCTCGCAGGGCAAGCTCACCGACTCCGCCAACAAGGCGGCCGTGAAGGACGCGGTGGCCGCGATCAAGGCCGAGCCGCACGTCTACAGCGTGACCAACCCGGTGAGCAGCTCCGGCCAGACCGCCGGGCTGCTCTCGAAGGACGGCCGGACGGCGTTCGCGCCGGTGCTGCTCGACATCGGCTCCGGCGACGTGACGAAGGAGATCGCCCAGGACGTGATGGACGCGGCCACGCGGGAGACGCAGGACGCGGGCATCACGGTCGAGGCCGGCGGCACGATCGGGACGGTGCTCTCGACCGACGAGTCGGAGACCAGCGAGATCGTCGGGATCCTCGCCGCGATGGTGATCCTCAGCTTCGTGCTCGGCAGCCTGGTCGCGATGGGGCTGCCGATCATCACCGCGGTGGCGGGCCTGGCGGTGGCACTCGGTGTGGTGGGCCTGCTC
Source organism: Nocardioides sp. GCM10030259 (assembly GCF_042666375.1). NCBI lineage: Bacteria > Bacillati > Actinomycetota > Actinomycetes > Propionibacteriales > Nocardioidaceae > Nocardioides > Nocardioides sp. GCM10030259. The sequence goes on from NZ_JBHTDF010000018.1 coordinate 120,296, forward strand.
GGCCACGTGTTCGCGATCCCGTCCAGCGGCCCGACGCTCGCCACGATGATCGGCCTCGGGGTCGGGATCGACTACTCGCTCTTCCTGATCAGCCGGCACCAGGACCACCTGCGGGAGGGCCGGTCCGTCGTGGACGCCGTGGCCGGAGCGGTGGCGACCTCCGGAAGCGCGATCGTCTTCGCCGGCTGCACGGTGGTGGTCGCGCTGCTCTCACTCGCCGTGGCGGGCATCCCCCTCGTGAGCACCCTCGGCCTGGCGTCGGCGATCGCCGTCGTGACAGCAGTGTTGGTCGCGATCACGTTCCTGCCGGCGTTCCTCGGGCTGCTCGGGCACCGCATCGCCTGGCTGTCGCTGCCTGCCTTCCTGCGGCGCCGGCGCGAGCCGGGCACGGGCTTCTGGGCCCGGTGGGCCGGGTTCGTGCGCCGGCACCCGGTCGTCGTCACCGTGGGCTCGCTGGCGCTGCTCGCGCCGCTCATCATCCCGGCGTTCTCCCTCGAGCTGGGCCAGGAGGACGTCGGCGCGACGTCGCCGGAGACGACCGAGCGCAGAGCCTACGACCTGATCTCCGACGGCTTCGGCGTCGGCTACAACGGCCCGCTCCTGGTGGCCTCCGAGCTCGACCCGGTGGCGGCGCCGAGCTCGGAGTACACGAAGAAGTACGACGAGGCGCAGTCGCTGCAGCAGGAGCTGGAGACGGCGCAGGTCGAGCTCCCCCAGCAGCAGAAGGAGCTCGAGAGCCAGCAGGCCGCGCTGGAGGAGCAGCAGCAGTCGCTGGAGGACCAACAGGCCGGGCTCGAGGACGAGCAGGCGACGCTGGAGTCGGAGCAGGCGTCGCTGGAGCGGCAGGCCGACGAGCTCCAGTCGGAGCAGGCGGCGCTGGAGCGGCAGGCCGCCGCGCTGCAGGCCCGGCAACGGCGACTCGAGGCGGAGAAGCAGCGCCTGCAGGCGGAGCGGACCGCGCTCGAGCGCCGGGCCCGCGCGGTCGCCGGCAAGGCACGCCCGCTCGTGAAGAGGCTCGCCCGGCTCGACGCGCGGGAGCGCGTGCTGGAACGCCGCATCGAGCGCGCCCAGGGCGACCCGGCCCGCGTCGACCGGCTGCAGGAGCGGCTCGCGCGAAACCTCGACCGCCAGGACGTCGTACGCGACGAGCTCGTGCCGCTGAAGGCGGAGGGTCGCCGGCTCGCCGACCGCGCCCGCCGGCTGGCGGCCGAGGCGCAGCGGCTCCAGCAGCAGGCCGCCGCCCTCCAGCGGCAGGCCGACCAGCTCCAGGCGCAGAAGGCGGACCTCGAGCGACAGGCCGCCGAGCTCCAGCGAGAGGGCGACCAGCTGCAGCAGCAGGCGGCGTCGCTGCGGCGCCAGGCCGACCAGCTCCAGGACGAGGCCGCGACGCTCCAGGAGGAGGGCGACTCCCTGCAGCAGCAGGCCGACGAGCTGAAGGCCGAGCAGAAGCAGGCGCAAGAGGAGCAGAAGCAGGCGGAGCAGCTCCAGAAGGAGCTCACCGACATGATGACCGCGGCCGGTGGCGACGACCGCGGCACCGACCCGCGCATCGTGAACCTCCAGCAGGGGCTCTCGTCGACCGCCGGGGTGGTGGCGCTGACCCCGCCCCAGATCAACGACAAGGGCGACGTGGTGCTGCTCTCCGCCGTGCCGAGCACGTCGCCCGCGTCCGACGACACCGCCGACCTGGTCGGGACCGTGCGCGACGACGTCCTGCCCCAGACCAACTCCGGCGGCGGGATCACGTCGTACGTCGGCGGCTACACGGCGTCGTACGTCGACCTCGCCTCGCTGATCACGGCGCGCCTGCTGCTGGTGATCGGCACCGTGCTGCTGCTCGGCTTCCTGCTCCTGATGGTCGCGTTCCGCTCGCTGCTGGTCCCGCTCCAGGCGGCGGTGACCAACCTGCTGTCGGCGGCCGCCGCGTTCGGCGTGCTGACCGCCGCCTTCCAGTGGGGCTGGGGCATCTCGCTGCTCGGCATCGACACCGCCTCCGACTCCGTGCCGATCGCGAGCTACGTGCCCCTGATGATGTTCGCGGGGCTGTTCGGCCTCTCGATGGACTACGAGGTCTTCCTGGTCAGCCACGTGCAACAGCACGTGCACGCCGGTGAGGAGGCCCGCGGCGCCGTGCGGTCTGCGCTCGGTTCGAGCGCACGGATCACGACCGCGGCCGCGCTGATCATGGCGTCCGTCTTCGCCAGCTTCATCCTCGACACCGACCCGACGATCAAGCAGTTCGGAGTGGGGTTGTCGGTCGCGGTGCTCCTGGCGGGCCTCCTCGTCGTCACGCTGGCGCCGGCGGTCCTGGTGCTCTGCGGCCGGGCGGCGTGGTGGCTGCCGCGGTGGCTGGACCGCGTGCTCCCGCACGTCTCCGTGGAGGGCGAGGCCCCGCCCGCCCCGAAGCACCAGGCGGAGCGCGACACCCTCACGAAGGTCGGGCGGTAGCGCGGCTCCTCAGAGGTGGTCGGGCACGATCAGCGCGTCGGGGTCCTGGCGCGGCGGGAGGTGCGAGAGCGCGAGCTGCACGAGCGCGACCCGTGCCTTGAGCACGACGGCCCTCCGGATCTTGCCGCCCTCCTCGCCGAGACGCTCCTCGACCGCGGCGGTGACCTGCTCGTCGGTGAACGTCGGCCGCGTGCCCGCCGCGACCTCGACGTCGGGGAGCGCCACGAGCACCGGCAGGAGCTGATCGCCGAGCCCGTCGAGCAGCTGGAAGCGCTGGAACCTCCCCAGCGCCTCCCACGCGTCGTCGGCCGTACGGCGTCCCTTGCGCACGTCCTTGTCCTGCGCGGCGAGCACGCTCTTGGCCGCCCCTGTCAGCGCCGCGGTCAGCTCGTGCTCGGTGAATCGCATGGGCCCATCATCCCCGTTCGGACGTCGCAGGCTCGGATAGTCCGTCACGAACTGGTCGCTCCCGAGGGCCTTTCGGCGACCACTTGGTGACGGACTATCCCGGATTCTGAGCTGTCAGGCGGCCTTCGCGATGCGGCGCGCCTGCTGCTCCAGCCGGGCCTGGGCGGCGCGACGCACCCTCGGGCCACCGGTCGACATCTTGTAGAGCAGCGCGACCTGCTGCGGGGCGTTCTTCAGGTTGGTCGTCGACATCCAGCCGTTGGGCAGCGACAGCCGGACGACCCGGTGCCACGCCGACGCGACCTGCTGCGGGAGCGGGGCGGAGTGGTAGTTGAGGTCGTACTTCTCGAAGAGCGCTCGCACGCGGGGGGCGACCTCGGCGTACCGGTTGGACGGCAGGTCCGGGAACAGGTGGTGCTCGATCTGGTGCGAGAGGTTGCCGGTCATGATGTGCATGGCCTTCGAGCCGGAGATGTTCGCGGAGCCGAGCATCTGGCGCAGGTACCAGTCGCCGCGGGTCTCGTTGGCCGGGATCGCCTTCCTCTCGAAGGTCTCGACGCCCTCGGGGAAGTGACCGCACATGATCACGGAGTGCGACCACACGTTGCGCACGAGGTTGGCGGTGAAGTTGGCGGCCAGCGTCGGGAGGAAGGAGCCGGTCGGGATCGACAGCGCCGGGTGCACGACGTAGTCCTTGGTCGCCTGCTTGCGGATCTTCCTCAGCGTGCCCTTGAGGTTGCGCTTGAACTCCGCCGACCGCTTCTCCTTCGGGAGGCGCAGGTTGCGGCCGAGCTCGAGGTCGTACGCCGCGATGCCGTACTCGAAGAAGCAGGCGTTGATGAAGTTCCACAGCGGCTGGGCGAGGTACGCCGGGTGCCACCGCTGGTCCTCGTCGACGCGCATGATGCCGTAGCCGAGGTCGTTGTCCTTGCCGACGATGTTCGTGTACGTGTGGTGGATCTCGTTGTGCGAGTGCTTCCAGCCCTCGGCCGTCGACGCGTTGTCCCACTCCCAGGTGGTCGAGTGGATCTTCGGGTCACGCATCCAGTCCCACTGGCCGTGCATCACGTTGTGGCCGATCTCCATGTTCTCGAGGATCTTGGCCACGCTGAGGCCGATCGTGCCGACGATCCACGCCGGCGGCAGCGACGAGAACAGGAGCACCGCGCGGCTGCCGAGCTCGAGGCGGCGCTGCACGTCGACGACGCGGCGGATGTACGCCGAGTCACGCTCGCCGCGGGAGTCGAGCACGTCCTGCCGGATCGCGTCGAGCTCGATGCCGATCTGCTCGATGTCCTCGGGCGTGAGGTGGGCGGTCGGGTTGACGGGCTTCTTCGTGATGGCGGTCATCGGGACTCCTGTCGGGGTCAGTGGTCGATCACGCACGGCCCGGCGGCCGCGTTGATGCAGGTCTGGATCGGTACGCCCCCGGGGCCGGTCTCGCCGGGCACCGCGACGGTGAGCGCGCCGTTGCGCAGGTCGCGGACGGCGCCCTCCTTCAGCGGGACGACGCAGCCCATGCAGATGCCCATCCGGCAGCCGCTGGGCATGAGGACGCCGGCGTTCTCGGCGGCGTCGAGGATCGGGGTGGAGCCGTCGGCCTCGACCTCGGTGCCGCCGGCGAAGGCGACCGTGCCGCCCTCGGCGGCCACGACGGTGACCGGGCGGAACCGCTCGGTCGCGAGCGGGACGCCCCGCTCGTCGTAGTGCTCCTGGAGCGAGTCGAGCAGGCCGGCGGGGCCGCACGCATAGGCGACGCGGTCATCGAGGTCGGGCACGATCCGGTCGAGCTCCGCGACGTCGAGCAGGCCGTGGGTGTCGGTGTGCACCTCGACGAGGCGCAGCCACCCGGCCTCGTCGTACTGCCGCAGCTCGCCACCGAAGATGACCTCGTTGCGCGACATCGCGGAGTGCAGCAGGAGGATGTCGGTCGCCGGCCGCTGGGCGCGGTGGAAGAGGTTGCGGAGCATGCCGATCACGGGGGTGATGCCGGAGCCGCCGGTGACGAGCAGCAGCTTGTCGGGGATCGGCTGCGGGAGCACGAACTCGCCCTCGGCCTGGTGGAGCTGGAGCATCTGGCCCGGCTTCGCGCGACGGACGAGGTAGTTGGAGACGACGCCGTCGGGGATCGCCTTGACGGTGATGCTGATCCGGCGGTCGGCGCGCGGGCCGTGGGTGAGGGAGTAGGTGCGCCAGAGGCGTACGCCGTCGACGTCGACGCCCACGCGGACGTACTGCCCCGGCACGTGGCCGGCCCAGTCGCGACCCGGCTGGAGCACGATCGTCGCCGACTGGTGGGTCTCGGGGCGGACCTCGACGATCCGCGCGCGCAGGTCGGCGCCGCGGCGCAGCGGGTGGAAGACGTCGAGCACGTCGCTCAGCTCGAGCGGCGTGATGGCCGCGTCCGCGATCCGGCGCAGCCCGTCCCGCAGCGAGCGGCCGCGGCCGGACCGGGTCGTGGTGGACGGAAGAGCGATGCTCATGGGACCAGTCTGCTGGCCACGACGCGCAAGATCATGACCGCAGGACGTGAAGATGCGGCTCACAGTTGTTCGCAGATGACAAAATGAGGCATGGCCACCGCCCGTCAGACCGCCGACCACGGCCGGCGACTGCCCCCGAAGGCCGTCGAGCGCATGCGCGCGGAGCTGCCCGACGTCGCCGAGCACGTGGTCGCGGCGATCATCGACGAGGTGCCCAGCTACACCGACGCGTTCAGCGGGGCGATGGGCGAGACCATCCGCAACGCGGTGCAGCTCGCGCTCGGCGGCTTCCTCTCGCTGGCCAGCGGCAAGCGCGGCGCCGACCTGTCGACGCCGACCGCGCCGGCGGTCGAGGGCGCCTACCAGCTCGGCCGCGGCGAGGCGCGCAGCGGCCGCACGACCGAGGCGATCCTCGCGGCGTACCGCATCGGCGCGCGCGTCTCCTGGCGCGAGATGTCGACCACCGCCGTGCGCAACGGGCTCGACGGCGAGACGCTCGCGGCGTTCGCGGAGCTGGTCTTCGCCTACATCGACGAGCTGTCGGCCGCGAGCGTCGCGGGCCACTCCGACGAGCTCGCGACGACGGGCCGAGCGCGGCAGCGGCGCCTCGAGCGGATCGCCCACCACCTGCTCAGCGGGTCGCCCGCCGACACGGTGCTCGCGGCCGCCGAGCGCGCGGGCTGGGACCCGCCGAAGACGCTGACCGCCGTCATCGTGCCCGAGGCGCAGGTGCGTCCGGTGCTGGCGGCGGTGTCGCCGGGGACGATCGCGGCGACCGAGCCGCCCGAGCTCGACGAGGCCGTGCTGCTGCTGGTGCCCGACGCGCACGGGCACCGGCGTACGGCGCTGCTGCGCACGCTCGGCACCCGCGGCTGCACGGCGGGGCCGGCCCGGCCGTGGCTCGAGGTGCGCGCGTCGTACGACCGCGCGCTGCGCGCCCGGGCCGCGGGCCTCGACCTCGACACCGAGGCCCACCTGGTGCCGCTGGTGCTCGAGGCCGACCCGGCGGCCCGCGCGGACCTGCGCGCCCAGGTGCTCGCCCCGCTGGCCGACCTGCGGCCGGCGACGGCCGATAAGCTCGCCGACACCCTCCGCTCGTGGCTGCTGCACCAGGGCCGGCGCGACGAGGTCGCAGCCGACCTGTTCGTGCACCCGCAGACCGTGCGCTACCGGATGGGGCAGCTGCGCGAGCTGTACGGCGACCGCCTCGACGACCCGGCGTACGTGCTCGCGCTGACCGTCGCCCTGGGCTGACACCAATCCGGATCCGCGGCGGCTCCGAACCACGCGCGTCAGTGACCACCCCTCGGGCGTGGGAGCGCGCGCGAGGACATCAGGGGAAGGAAGACCGAACCGATGAACAAGATCCGCCGTACGACCGCCGGCCTCGCTGCCACCGCACTCGCCGGCACCGCCGCCCTCACGGCCGCCCCTTCAGCCCAGGCCGCACCCGAGCGCGACAGGCCCACCAGCCTGGCCCAGGTGCTCGCCGCCGACGGGCACCGCTTCGACCAGAAGTGGGGCGACTTCGACATCCTCGACGCCGCGGTGGCGGCCGTCCTGGACGCGAAGCCGAAGAGCCCGGTCGCCGTGCTGGCCAAGGGCAGGACGGAGCTGACGGCGTTCCTGCCGACCGACCGCGCCTTCCGCCACCTCGCCGGCACGCTGACCGGCACGAGGCCGGACACGGAGAAGCGCACGTTCAAGGCCCTGGCCGGCGCGGCCGGCATCGACACGATCGAGACCGTGCTGCTCTACCACGTGGTGCCGGGCAAGACGCTCGGCGCGGCCAAGGTCGTCAAGGCCGACGGGAAGAAGCTCACGACCGCCCAGGGCGGCAAGGTCACGGTCATGGTGAAGGGCAAGCGCGTCAGCCTCGGCGACGCCGACCCGGACCTGCGCGACCCGCGGGTGACGAAGACCGACATCAACCGGGGCAACCCGCAGATCGCCCACGTGATCGACCGGGTGCTGCTGCCGATCGATCTCTGAGGCCCGGGCTACGGCCGCCAGTCGGGCGCCGGGTCCTCACCCGTGAGTCCGTCGACGGACTCGCGGATCAGGTCCGCGTGCCCGACGTGGCGGCCGTACTCCTCGATCATGTCGTGGACGAGGCGGCGCACGTTGGCGTGGTTGCCCTCGTCGTCGGCGACGTCGGCGTCGCCGCCGAGCCCGACCGACGCGATCGCCTCGTCGACGAGCGCCTGACCCTTCGCGACCGACTCGCGGAACAGCGCCTCGAGCGAGGCCGGGGTGTCGTCGTCCTCGACCCGGAGGTGCCACTCGGGGTCGTCCCAGTCCGCGTCCTCGAAGGGCGCGAACGGCCGCCGGCCGTGGAGCTTCCACGAGAACGTGATCGCCTCGACCACGGCCAGGTGCTTGAGCAGCCCGCCCAGGGTGAGGGTCGACGAGCCGACGGTCGCACGGATGCCGGCGTCGTCGACGCCGCCGCACTTCCACAGCAGGTAGGCGCGCATCCGGTCGAGGGAGCCGACGAGGGCCTCGATCTCGGTGCCGGCGAGCGGCGGCTCGGTCCGGAAGACGTACGGGGTGGTGGTCATGTCCGGCAGACTAGGAGCATTCCCGGACGATCTACTTCCCCGACTGCCCGAGCCCTGCGCGCGCTCGAGCTGATCCAGGCGCGCCCGGGCATCACGGCCGACCAGCTCGGCGTGGGGCTCGGGGTGACCGGCCGCGCCGCCCGGCGGTACGTCGCGATCCTGCGCGAGGCCGACCTGCCGATCGAGTCGGTGAGCGGGCCGTACGGCGGCTACCGCGTCGGCCGCGGCCTGCGGCTGCCGCCGCTGATGTTCACCGCGGCCGAGGCGACCGGGCTCGTGATGGCCACGCTGGAGGGACACCCCGGCGCGGCCGACCCGGCCGACGTCGTCGGCGGGGCGCTGGCCAAGATCCTGCGCGTGCTGCCCGAGCGGCCCGCCGTACCCAACCCGCAGTCCGCCGGCGAGGTCCTGCCGCACGAGCACCTCGAGCGCCTGGTGGCGGCGTGCGCGGCGTCGCGGGTGCTGATGCTCGACTACCGGATCGGCGAGGGCACCTCGGAGATGGTCGTCGAGCCGTGGGGGGTCGTGCTGCGGCACAGCCACTGGTACCTGCTCTGCTGGTCGCGCAGCCGCGACGCACGGCGGGTGCTGCGCGTGGACCGGGTCGCCGACGTGTCGGCGCTGCCCGAGACGTTCACGCCGCCGGAGGGCATCGACGCGCTGCGGGTGGTGGAGGAGCACTTCGCGGAGGGGTGGAGGTACGCCGCGGAGGTCGTCGTCGACGCGCCGGTGGAGCAGGTCGGGCGCTGGGTGCCGCGCAGCTTCGCCCGGCTGTCGGCCGAGGGCGACCGGACCCGGATGGTCGCCACCACCGACGACCCGGAGTGGTACGCCGGCCGCCTGGCGATGCTCCCGGTGCCGTTCGAGGTGGTCGGGTCGCCGGAGCTCCGCGCGGCGTTGCGCTCGCTGGCCGCCCGGCTGGTGTCAGCCGCCGACGCGTAGCTGCCGGTCGAGCTCGGCAGCGAGCTCAGAGCGCAGGTCGTCATGCTGCGGGCCGAGGGCGTGGCCGGGCTCGACGCGCTTCGTCCAGTGGTGCAGCGCGGCCGGCCAGCCGACGATGTCGTCGGGCTCCCAGCGGTAGCGCGGGGTCACGTGGGCGTGCAGGAAGGCATCGGTGTTGCCCTGGATCTCCAGGTTGATCCGCCGGAGCTCCGGGTCGCGCCTCGAGCACACCGCCGACACCGCCCGGCCGAGGATCGCCATGTCCTCGAGGAAGACGAGCTGTCGGTCGGGCTCGAGGTCCGTGAGCTGGTCGACGCCCGGGGTGTCGGTGATCAGCACGCAGTAGCCCGGCAGGTGCTGGACGTCGCCGATCACCGCGAACCCGGCCCGCATCCTCCGCAGCACCGTGGGATTCGTCCCGGCCAGCGCCGTACCCACGCGGTCGTGGCGGAAGTCGTCGGTCACCTGCGCGAACCTAGGGCCGTGCTCGGTCGCCGCCGCCCAGGCGCGCCGGCGGGCGCGTGGCTGCGGGTCCCGGCCGGCACGCCGTCCGCGGGTGGCGGTGGCTCAGCCACCTTTTCTGGCCGCGCGACGGTGGATGTCCCACCGCAGGGTCGCCGGCCGATCCCCCGACCCACAGATCCTGACGCCCCTCAGAGCCCCTGCCACGCCGGCTTCGCGGCGTACACCTCGCGGTAGTAGTCGAGGCGGGTGAGCCCGGAGGCGGCGTCGGGGTCGAGCAGCACGGTGACGTGCGGGTGGAGCTGGAGCACGGAGGCGGGGCAGGAGGCGGAGACCGGGCCCTCCACGGCGGCAGCCACCGCGGCGGCCTTGCGGGGGCCGGCGGCGACGAAGAGCAGGTGCCGGGCGCGCAGGATCGTGCCGAGGCCCTGGGTCAGCACGTGCTGCGGCACCTCGTCGACCGACCCGAAGAACCGGGCGTTGTCGGTGCGGGTCCGGTCGGTGAGCGTCTTCAGCCGGGTCGCCGACGCGAGCGAGGAGCCGGGCTCGTTGAAGGCGAGGTGGCCGTCGGAGCCGATGCCGAGCACCTGCAGGTCCACGCCGCCCGCGGCCTCGATCGCCGACTCGTAGCGGTCGCCCGCGTCGGGCAGGCCGTCGGGCGAGGCGTCCGGGCCGGCGACCCGCTCGCGCGCGATCCCGAGCCCGTCGGTGCACTCGCGGAAGATCGTCTCCCGGTAGGTCTGCGGGTGGCCGGCCGGCAGCCCGACGTACTCGTCGAGGGTGAAGCAGCGGACGGCGTCGTACGACGGCCCGGTGCCGGCCTGGTGGCGGCGGATGAGCTCCTGGTACGTCGGGAGCGGGCTCGACCCGGTGGCCAGGCCGAGGACGGCGTCGGGGCGCCGGCGCACCAGCGCCTCGATCGCGTCGGCGGCGACGGCTCCGACCTCTGCGGCCGACGGGAGCGGCACGACCTCCATCAGTCGACCACCAGCCGGAGGTCGTCGGTGAGCCGGATCCGCTCCTCGCGCGGCGGCAGCCCGAGCAGGCCGAGCGGGGTCGTGGTCGCGGTCGCGACCGCCTCGTCGAGGGTGCAGCCCGTCTGGGCGACCAGCACCCGCAGGCAGTCGAGCAGGGACGCGGCCGATCCGGCGAGGGTGCCGTCCTCGAGCCGGACGGTGCCGGCGGCGACGACCACGTCCTGGTCGCCGAGCCGCGTCGGACCGTCGGGCAGTCCGAGCGCGGCCGTGGTGTCGGAGACCGAGACGAAGCGCTCCGGGCCGAGCGTCCTCCACGCCGTCCGCACGAACAGCGGGTCGAGGTGGTAGCCGTCGACGATCAGCCCGGCGTGCAGCCCGTCGCCACCGAAGGCGCTGCCGACCGGGCCCGGCTCGCGCGCGAGCATCGGCGCCATCGCGTTGCCCAGGTGGGTGAAGTAGCGGGCGCCGGCCTCGACGGCGGCGGCCACGTCGGCGGTCCCGGCGGCGGTGTGGCCGACCGACACCACGACGCCGCGGGCGACCAGCGTCTCGATGACCTCGATCGCCCCCGGCAGCTCGGGCGCGATCGTGGTCATCAGCACGCCGGTCTCGCGCGACCAGTCGTCGACCAGCTCGAGCGACGGCGGCCGCAGCCAGTGCTCGGGGTGGGCGCCCTTGCGGGCCGAGGCGATCATCGGCCCCTCGAAGTGCAGGCCGAGCGGCTCGGCTCCGACCCATCCGGCGGGCGGCCCGGAGGCCAGGGTGGCCATCGCCTGCTTGCGCGCCGCCGGGTCGCTGGTGATGAGGGTCGGCACGAACGCGACGACGCCGTGCGCCGGCAACGCCGCGGCCACCTCCCACAGGCGGTGCGGCTCGGCGGTCAGGTCGACGCCGGCGGCGCCGTTGACCTGGATGTCGACGAGACCGGAGACGGTGGTCATGGCTCTCACTTTCCCAGCAGGGCGGCGCCCACGGCGGCCACGGGGTAGTCGGCGGGTACGACGCGGACGCGGCCCGCCAGGTCGAGGGAGGCGAGGAACGGCGAGTCGGCGGCCTGGTCGAGCAGCGCCTGGGCGACGGAGACGCGGAGCGCCTCACCGATCTGGGCGACCCCGCCGCCGATCACGATCGTGGCCGGGTCGACCGTCAGGCAGAGGGCGCGCACGGCGTCGGCGACCCCGGTCGCGAAGTCGTCGCGTACCTGGATCGCCTTCGCGTCACCGGTCTGCGCGGCGGCGAACAGCGCCTGGGAGGGAGGTACGTCGCCGGACGGCCAGGCCGCCGCGAGCGCCGAGCCGGAGGCGATCGTCTCGAGGCAGCCGCGCTGGCCGCAGGAGCAGATCGTGCCGTGCGGGTCGACCGGCAGGTGGCCGACCTCGCCGGCGGCACCGTGGACGCCCCGGCGGAGCTGGCCGTCGAGCACGAGGCCGGCGGCCAGGCCGGTGCCGATGCCGAGGTAGACCAGGTCGCTCTCGCCGAAGAACGCGGCCGCGCCCAGGGCGGCGGCGTTGACGTCGTTCTCGATCAGGGCCCGGACGCCCAGGCGCTCGCCGAGCAGGTCGCCGAGCATGACGACCTCGCCCTCGAGGGCGAGGTTGACCGCGTGCTGCACCGCACCTCGCTCGACGTCGACGAGGCCGGGGATGCCCACCCCGATCGGGCCGGAGAGTGGGTCGCCGGTGGCGGCGCGGAGCGCGTCGACGACGCGGCCGGCCGAGGCGACGACCCCGTCGGGGCCGGGGGTGGTCGGCTCGCGGACCTCCGCGCGGATCGCGCCGTCGTCGTCCAGCACGACACCGAGGGTCTTGGTCGCTCCGATGTCCAGACCGAGCTTCACCGGTCCCACCCCGCTTCTCGCAGCAGCTCGGTCACTGCGGTCGCCACCGGTCGAGAGTAGCCGCGCGTGAGCACGCGGGACAGCGGTCCGTCGTACGGCCCCGGCCAGCCCCACTCGATGACGACCGCGCGCTCGACGCGCTCGGCGACCTGCGCCAGCAGCGCGGCCACCTCCGGTCGGCGGTGGGCGTCGCGCACCTGGACGACCAGCGCGTCGGCCGTCGACGCGAATCCGTCCTCCGGTCGCACGACGACGTCGGGGGCCAGGCCCCAGGGCACCTCCCCCGCGGCGATGTTGGCCGTGGTGGCGATGCTGACGACGACCGCACCGGACAGGTCGGGCAGCTCTCCCTCGACGGTCAGCGCGCGTCGCGCGCCGGCCAGCTGGCGCTGCTCGAAGCCGCCCAGCCGCGCGACCCGCGCCGCCGCCGACCGCAGCCGCTCCTCGGAGAGCCGCCCGTCGTGCACCGCGGCGACGATCGCGGCCTGGGTCTCGCGCACGAGCGAAGCGGGCTTCTCGGGCCCGATGCACAGCAGGTCGGCACCGGCCGCCAGCGACAGCACCGCCGCCTCGGGGATGCCCCGCACCGCCGAGGCGCCGGCCATGTCGAGGGCGTCGCTGACGATCACGCCGTCGTACCCGAGCTCGTCGCGCAGCAGGCCGAGCACCGGCGCGCTGAGGGTGCCGGGCAGGTCGGGGTCGAGGGCGGGTACGACGATGTGCGACGTCATCACGGCCGCGACCCCCGCCTCGACGGCCGCGGCGAACGGCGCGAGCTCGCGCGCCCGCAGCGTCGCCAGGTCGGCGTCGACCACCGGCAGCGCGAGGTGGCTGTCCTGGGCCGTGTCGCCATGCCCCGGGAAGTGCTTGGCGCAGGCAGCGGTGCCGGCCTCCTGGTGGCCGCGGACCCAGGCGGCGACGTGCGCGGACACGGGCCCGGCCTCGGTGCCGAAGCTGCGGGTGCCGATGACCGGGTTGTCGGGGTTGCTGTTGACGTCGGCGTCCGGCCCGAAGTTGAGCGTGATGCCGACCGAGGCCAGCTCGGCGCCGACGGCGCGGCCGGTCTGGCGGGTGAGCTCGAGGTCGCCGACCCGGCCGAGCGCCGCCGGGCCCAGCACCGGGCTGCCGTCGAGGGCGTGCAGCCGGGTCACGTCGCCACCCTCCTCGTCGACCGCGATCACCGCGTGCGGGTTGGCGGCGCGGATCGCGGCGCTCAGCCGGGCCACGGACTCAGGCCCCTCGGCGGTGTTGGTGCCGAAGTAGCAGATGCCGCCGAGGCCCTCCCGCAGCAGCACGGCGTACTCGTCGGGCAGCGTGCTGCCGGCGAAGGCCGGCAGCTGCACCGCGAGCGCCAGGGTCTCGAGCGAGGGTTCGGTCATGGAGGTGATCGTCATCCCTTCACCGCACCCGAGGTCAACCCGCTGACCATCCGTCCCTGCACGATCAGGAAGAAGACGATGACGGGGATCGCGATCAGCGTGGAGCCGGCCATGATGCCGCCCCAGTCGGTACCGCGGTTGACGTCGGTGAACGTCGAGAGCCACAGCGGGAGCGTGCGGTGGTCCTCCTTGGTCATCACGACGAGGGCGAGGGTGAACTCGTTCCACGCCTGGATGAACCCGAAGACACCGGTCGCGACGAGCCCGGGCGCCAGCAGCGGGAACGTGATCCGGAAGAACGCCTGGCTGCGGGAGCAGCCGTCCATCATCGCCGCCTCCTCCAGCTCGTACGGGACGCCGGCGACGAAGCCGCGCAGGGTCCAGATCGTGAAGGGCAGCACGAGCGCCACGTAGACGATGGTGAGCCCGATGACGGTGTTCAGCAGGTCCAGCGTCTCCAGCATCTTGTACTGGGAGATGAAGAGGCCCTCGACCGGGATCATCTGGATCACCAGCAGCGTCACGATGAAGGACATCCGGCCGCGGAAGCGGAACCGCGACACGGCGACCGCCGCGACGAAGGCGAAGGCCAGCGCGACGGCGATCGTCAGGACTGTCACCAGCAGGCTCGTCTTGAGGGCGTTGAGGAACTGGTCGGTCTCGAAGACGGTCCGGTAGTTGTCGAGGCTGCCGCCGAGCGGCACCCAGGTCGGCACCGGGTTGCGGATCTCGTTGCGGTCCAGGAACGAGCTGTTGACCATCCAGTAGACCGGGAAGACCGCGATCACGAAGGCGATCACGCCCAGCACGTTGGCGGTGACCCGCAGGGATCGGCGGGGAGCGCGGGCCATCAGTCGGATTCCCTCTCCTGCTTGAGCATCGTGCGGACGTACGGCGCGGTGAGGACGATCGTCAGGAACAGCATGAAGATCGCGACGGCGGCCGCCATGCCGAACTCACCACCGCCGATCCCGAGCCGGTAGATGTAGGTGCCCAGCAGGTTGGTGTCGCGGGTCGACCCACCCGCCTGCTGGAGGATGTAGATCTGCGTGAAGACCCGCAGGTCCCAGATGATCTGGAGCAGCCCGACGACGAGCAGCACCGGCCGGATCGTCGGCAGCACGACGTGCCGCAGCCGCTGGACCGGGCCGGCCCCGTCGATCTCCGCGGCCTCGAGCATGTCCTCGGAGACCTGGGTCAGCGCGGCGTACACGGTGAACGCCACGAACGGCACGCTCATCCAGACGACGATGACGGTCGCGACGAAGAAGAACGACAGCGGGCGGAGCAGCCAGGAGTGGCCGGCGAAGTCGAAGCCGGCCTCGGTCAGCACGTAGTTGATGACGCCGTACTGCGTGTCGAAGAGCCATTGCCACACCGTGAGCGAGGCGACCACCGGCATCGCCCACGCCAGCAGGAGTCCCGTCTGCACCAGGATGCGCACGCCCTTGGCCATGTGGCGCATCAGCAGCGCCAGGCCGACGCCGATCGCCATCGTGACGACGGCGTTGACGAGGCAGAAGACCAGCGAGCGGAGCGTGACCCGCCACAGGTAGGTGTCCGTGACGAGGTCGCGGTAGTTGTCGACGCCGATCCACTCCGGCGGCTGGCCGAACTGCTGGGCCAGGCCGAAGTCCTGGAAGGACAGCACCACCTGGCGCACCAGCGGGTAGCCGAGCGCCAGGGCGAGCGCGGCGGTGGCCGGCACCAGGAGCACGTACGGCAGCGGCGTACGTCGCCGGCTCGGGGCCGTGTCACTCATCGGTCCTCCTCGCTGTCGGTTCTCGGGCACGGCACGGCCGGGGCGGCGGATCGCGCCGCCCCGGCCGTCCTGCTGTGTTGATCGCGTGGCTGCGTCAGCCGTTGATCTGCTCGTTCATCTGCTCGTCGGCCTTGGCCGCGAGCTCGGCGACGTCGCCGCCCTGCGCGATCGCGCTGAACAGGTCCTCGAGGACCCGGGATCCCTCGACGGTCGCCCAGCCGGGTGCGGCCGGGGTCAGCTTGGCGTTCGAGGCCGCCGCGATCGTGGCCTGCGCGAACTCGTCGTCACCGAGCAGCGACGCCAGGGAGTTCTTCGCCGGCGTGAGTCCGGCCTCGGCCATGATCGACTGGTAGTCGTCGCTCAGCATCAGGGCGACGGCCTCCTGGGCCAGCTCCTGGTTGGCCGACTTCGCCGCGATCGCGATGTCGGAGCCGCCGAGCAGCACCGGGGCGGGCTCGCCGTCGCTGCCCGGCATCGCGAAGACGCCGATCTGCTTGCTGAGCGTGTCGGGGCAGCCGGACTTCGGGTCGTTGATCAGGCCGGTCACCCAGCCCGGGGTCGACATCATGCCGACCTCGCCGGCGCACCACGGCGTCCACGGGTCCGCCTCGTTGCCGTCCTTGGGAGCGCTGGACGCCTCGGAGAAGAGCTGCTGCGCGCGCTCCAGGCCCGCGACCGACTCGGCCGACGAGAGCGCACCGCTCCACTCGCCGCCGTCCTCGGTGGCGAGGTCGCCGCCGGCGTCCCAGATGAACGCCGCGCCGTTGCGCCAGTCCTGGCCCGGCAGCCAGAAGCCGGAGAAGTTGGCCGGCTTGGGGTTCTCCTGCTTCAGCGTGACGGCCGCGTCGACGAACTCGTCCATCGTCGTCGGCACGTCGAGGCCGGCCTTCTTGAAGAGGTCCTTGCGGTAGAAGATGTACTTCGAGCCGGCGTAGTACGGCACGGCGTACGTCTTGCCTTCGACGGTGGCGCCCTCGACGAAGCCCGGGAGCAGGTCGTCGCCGCCGAGGTCGCCGAGCTGGTCGGTGAGGTCGGCGAACGCGCCGGCCGAGGTGAAGGTCGGCGCCTGGGTGTTGCCGATCTCGACCACGTCGGGGGTCTCGGACTCGCTGGAGAGTGCGGTCGTCAGCTTCTCGACGAGGCCGTCCCACTCCTGCTGCTCGACGGTGAGCGTGGAGCCGGGGTTCTGCTCCTCGAACGTCTCCTTCAGCCAGTCGCGCGCCTCCTGCGGCGTGTCGGTGCCGTTGAGCCAGACGCGGATGTCCGCGGCCTCGGGCCCACCGTCGCTCGACGAGCCGCTGTCGCCGTCGTCGCTGCCACAGGCGGCGAGGGTCGCCGTGGCCATCGTGGCCATCGCTGCGACCGCGAGTGTCTTCTTGATGCGCACCGCAGTGTTCCTCTCTTGGAGCTTCGTTGTTGCGTGGTGTGGGTGAGTCCCGAGACGGTTCTTCAGGAGACGCCGAGCTGTCCCGCCAGGACGAGGACGGCGGCGCCGACGAGGACGACGTCCTCGCCGAGCGTCGAGGTGCGGACCACGAGGCCCGCGGAGCTGACCGGCATGGTCCGCTCCCGGATGGTGCGGTCGGTGGCGTCGCGCAGCGGCCCGTCGAGCAGCTCCTGCGGGCCGCTCAGCACGACCTCGTGGAGGTTGAGCGTCCCGACGACCGGCGCGAGCACGGCGCCGAGCTGCTCGCCGACCCTCGTGAGCACCTCGCTCGGGTCGTTGCCGGCCAGACGCCTGCGCAGGTGGGGTACGGCAAGGATCGTCTCGAGGCAGCCCGCGCGCCCGCAGGCGCAGCGGTCGCCGTCGGGGTCGACGACCACGTGGCCGATCTCGCCCGCGGCGCCGAGGTGGCCGTGCAGGAGCGAGCCCTCGAGGACCAGGCCGGCGCCGACACCGATACCGACGCGGAGCAGCATCAGCCCGCCGTCGTCGGAGGCGCCGAAGGTGTGCTCGCCGAGGACGGCCGTGTTGGCGTCGTTGGCGACGAAGACCGGGAGGTCGAGCGCGGCGGCGAGACTGGCGGCGAGCGGGGTATCGGTCCAGGCGAGGTTGGGGGCGTCGATGACCGTGCCCTCGGCGTCGACGACACCGGGGCTCCCGATCCCCACGCCGAGGACGGGGCGGCCGGCCATCGCGATCAGCTCGGCGGCCAGGCGGTGCACGAGCGCGAGGGCGTCGTCCCCGGCGGCTCCTTCGAGCGGGAGCTCGTGCCGTGCCTGGACGGTGCCGGCGAGGTTGATGACCGCGCCGGTCATCCGGTCGGTGGCGGACAGGTCGATGCCGATGACGTGGGTGGCGTCGGCGTCGAGGCCCACCAGCGTCGGCGGCTTGCCGACCCGGCTCTCGGCGGGTGCGCCGAGCTCCTGGACGAGGCCCTCGCCGACCAGCTCTCCGACCAGGTCGGAGATCGTGACCCGGGTCAGGCCCGTGGTCCGGGCCAGGTCGGCGCGGCTCGCCGGCCCCTCCCGGAAGAGCTGCTGGAGCAGCAGCGAGCGGTGGTGGCGACGGGCGTCCTCCTGGAGGAGCTTGCCGCGCGGCCGCAGGGGGCGGCCCACCGGTGAGGTCGGGGTCACATTTGTTAGTTCACCGTACTTACTTATTCGTCGTCAAGCGTTTCGCCGGAATTCGGCGGGTCGGTCTCCCCGGTCGCCCGGCCGTCAGGACTGCCGGCTCGCGGCCCGTGCTCCGGCGAGGGCGGCGGCCACGGCCAGCCCGAGGCAGGTGGCCGCGATGGCGGCGAGCGGGAGCCACGGGATCGTCAGGCCGACGTCGGCTACGTCGCGGGTGCTCGCGTGGCGGATCAGCCATCCCACGAACCCGGTCACCAGGCCGCCGAGCAGCAGCGCGCCCCCACCGACGAGCCCGGCCTCCCAGATCGCCATCCGGCGCAGCTGGTCGTCGGTGGCGCCGAGCAGGGAGACCGTGCGCAGCTGCCGGCGGCGCTGCGAGACCCCGATCAGCACGCTGTTGACGATCGCGATGCCGGCGTAGAGGCCGGCCGGGCCGAGCAGCACCCAGAGGCCGATCCGGTTGTTCGCCCGGGTCTGCGCGTCGACCTGGTCGATCCACGCCTCGGAGGTCAGCACGGTCGCTGAGGTTCCGGCCAGCAGCGCCTCGACGTCGGCGGTGCCGGGGTCGACGAAGACCAGGTCCGGCACCACCCGATCGGCACGCTCGCCGCCGAGTGCGGGGGGCACGAGCACGTCGGCGTACAGGTCCGGCGCATCGCTGACGATGGCCGCGACCTCGGCCCGCACCCGCTCCCCGTCGACGCGCAGCCGGACTGCGTCGCCGACCCCGACGCCCTCGTCCATCGCGTAGGTCTCGGTCACCGCGACCCGCTCGTCGCCGAGGTCGTCGAGGCTTCCCCGTACGGCGTGCAGGCCGCGCGCCTCCCGCGCGAGGCGTACGTCGACCACCTCGTGCTCACCGATCACGACGCGCTGGTCGGCGAGCTCCACCTCGGGATCGCCCGTCAGCAGCGGGGCGACGGCCGGGTCCCCCGCGGTCTCGACGACGAGCGGGGCGTGCAGCCGGGCGCGGTCGAGCGCGGAGCTCCAGTCGGCGCCGAAGTCGAGGGAGACCATCATCGAGCCGGCGACGGCCGAGATCGCGAGGATCGGGGCGGCCACCGCAGCCGGCGTGCGGGCCCCGGTGCGCACGTGGTCGCGGGCCAGCCGCGCGGCGACGTCGCGGCGCGCGAACGGCCGCGCGAGGAGCCCGCCGAGCCACGGGAAGAGCACCCGGCCGAAGCAGACCAGGCCGATCACGACGACCTCGGGGACGAGGATCCCGCAGACGAGCGCGAAGAGGGGTCCGACCGAGCTCGCGACCAGGAACAGCGCGACCGAGCCCGCCAGGCAGATCGTGCCGACCACGATCTGCACGACCGTCGGCCGACGCCGCTCCAGGGCGGCTTCGCGGAGCGCGGCGACCGGCTCGACCCGCGACGCCCGTCGCGACGCCCGCCAGGAGCCGAGCAGGGCGACGAGGATGCCGGCGCCGGCCGACGCCGACCAGGAGATCCACGGTGCCGGCATGGTCAGCTCGACGGCGAGCAGGCCCTTGGACTCGAGGAGCGCGACGAACGCCGGCGTCGCGATGGTCGCGAGCAGCAGGCCCCCGATCGTCGCGAGCACGGCCACGACCACGGATTCGCCCAGCACCATCCGGCGCACCTGACGCGGGGTGGCCCCGACCAGCCGGAGCAGGCCGAGCTCGCGCTGGCGCGCGGCGATCACGAAACCGAACGTGCTCGCGACCACGAACATCGCCATGAAGAGCGCGACGACGGACATCATCCCGACCATCGCGGCGAGGTCGTCGAGCTGGGTCCGCTCCGCGGCGGTCACGCCGGCGCGCTCCGCGCTGACGGCGATCGCGCCGCCCAGCGTCACCGCCACCGAGATCAGGGCCACGCCGCCCGCCAGGGCCACGAAGGCGCCGGCGTACGGCGGCCACGACTGCCGGACGGTCTTCCGGCTCAGCGACAGCATCCTCGCTCGAGCTCGCTCATGGCGGCGGCGATGCGGGTGGCGTCGGCGCGGTCGAGGCGGCCGACGACAACGCCGTCGGCGAGGAACAGCGTGGAGTGCGCGTACGACGCGGCCAGCGGGTCGTGGGTGACCATCACGACCGTCTGGCCCCGGTCGTCGGAGACCGACCGCATCAGCTCCAGGACCTGGCGGCCCGAGCTGCGGTCCAGGGCCCCGGTCGGCTCGTCGGCGAAGAGCACGTCGGGCCGGCTGTGCAGCGCCCGCGCGATCGCGACCCGCTGCTGCTGTCCCCCGGAGAGCTCGGGCGGCCGGCGCCTGGCGAGTCCGTCGAGGCCGACCTGGTGGAGTGCGTCGTGCACGGCGGCGCGGTCGACCGAACGGCCCGCGAGCCGGGCGGGCAACGCCACGTTGTCGTACGCCGTCAGCGCGTCGAGCAGGTTGTAGGACTGGAAGACGAAGCCCATCGACGTACGCCGCAGCTTCGTCAGCGCCGTCTGGTCGAGACGGCCGAGGGGGTGGCCGCCGACGACGACCTCGCCGCGGGTGGGCCGGTCGAGCCCGGCCGCGACCTGCAGCAGCGTCGACTTGCCGGAGCCGGACGGGCCCATGATCGCGGTGAAGCTGCCGCGGGCGAAGGTGTGGGTGACGCCGCGCAGCGCGTGGACCTCGCCGGCGCGGGACTTGTAGGTGCGGGTGATGCCGTCGAGGGCGACGGCGACGGTGTCGACGGACGTGGTGGTCATGGCGTCCATCCCACGCGGGATCGGGCTCGCGATCGCTGGCCTGCGCGCGACACCTGAGGTAGCGCGTGCGCTACCCCGCAAGGGCGTTCAGCGCCCTAGGGTCGTGCCATGACCCGGACGCCGGACGCGTGGACCGCCCTGCGCGCGAATCCCCGGCAGTACCTGGGCTCCCGGTGGCCGTGGGGCGCGCTGGCCTACCTCCTCACCACGGTCCCGATCGGCATCGTCGCCCTGGTCGTGCTGGCGAGCACGCTCTTCCTCGGCACGGTCACGCTGGTGGTCGTCGTCGGCGTGGTCGTGCTGGCCGGGATCCCCGTGTTGGCGGGGGTCCTGGGCGTCGTCGAGCGCGCGCGACTGCGGCTCGTGCAGGGCACGCCGGCGTCCGGGATGACGGTGCGCGAGCGCCTGCGCGCCGGCCGGCGACTGGACGTGTCGTGGCCCGAGGTGGGCTACGCGTTCCTGGTCGCGCTGGTGCTCTGGCCGATCGACGCGGCGGTCGTGATCGTCACGGTCTCGGTGCCGGTCGTGCTCCTGCTCAGTCCCTGGCTGTCGCAGGTCGACCGCATGGAGGTGACCGGCTGGACCATCGACACCGTTGCCGAGTCGTGGCTCGCGGTGCTGATCGGGCTCGTGGTCGCCGCGCTCTCGGCGTACGCCGTGGGCCTGCTGGCGGTCGCCCAGGCCGCCCTCGCGCGGCAGCTGCTCAGCCCTCGTGACGCCGAGCTCGCCCAGGCGGTGGCCGACCTGCGCCGGTCGCGGGTCGACCTCGTCGACGCGTTCGAGATCGAGCGGAGACGGATCGAGCGCGACCTCCACGACGGGGTGCAGCAGCGGCTCGTGGCGCTGACGATGACGCTCGGCAGCGCGGAGCTCGACGTCCCCGAGGGCACGGGCCTGACGCTGGTCCGGCAGGCGCACCGGCAGGCGGAGGAGGCGCTCGAGGAGCTGCGGACGACCGTGCGCGGGATCCATCCGCGGGTGCTGGCCGACCACGGGCTGGCCGCCGCGGTGCACGAGATCGCCGACCGCTCGCCGGTCCCGGCGACGGTCGAGATCCGCCTCGACGAGCGGCTGCCCGAGCCGGTCGAGACCGCGGCGTACTTCGTCGTCAGCGAGGCGCTCACCAACGTCGCCCGGCACTCCGGCGCCCGGCGCGCGCAGGTGCACGGCTGGCGGCAGGGCGGCACGTTCGTGCTGACCGTCGTCGACGACGGCCGCGGGGGCGCGGTCGTCGACCGCGAGGCCGGGAGCGGCCTGGCCGGGCTCGCGGTACGGCTCGACGCGCTCGGCGGGACCCTGCGGGTGTCGAGCCCGGCCGGCGGTCCGACCGAGGTCCGGATGGAGGCGCCGTGCGCCGCCTGAGGGTCGTGCTCGCCGAGGACGCCGCGCTCCTGCGCGAGGGGCTGGTCGGCATCCTGGAGCGGGCCGGCCACGAGGTCGTGGCGGCGGTCGCCGACGCTGACGCGCTCCTCGTCTACACCGCCCGCGAGCTGCCCGACGTCGTCGTCACCGACATCCGGATGCCGCCGACCCACACCGACGAGGGGCTCCGCGCAGCGGCCCGGATCCGCACGGAGCACCCGGAGATCGCGGTCATGGTGCTCTCGGCGTACGTCGCGGAGGCCTACGTGCCCGAGCTGCTGGACTCGGCGCCGGGCGGCGGCGTGGGCTACCTGCTCAAGGACCGGGTGGGGCACGTGCGCGAGTTCCTCGACAGCCTCGGCCGGGTCGCGGCCGGGGAGACCGTGGTCGACCCGCAGGTCGTGCGGCAGCTGCTCGGCCGCCGACGCGACGACGGCCCGCTCGCGACGCTCACCGGCCGCGAGCGCGAGGTGCTGGCGCTGATGGCCGAGGGCCGCACCAACGGGTCGATCGCCGAGGAGCTGGTCGTCAGCGAGGCCGCCGTGCGCAAGCACGTCGGCAACATCTTCGCCAAGCTGCGGCTCGACCCGGCCTCGGACCGACGGGTGTCGGCAGTGATCGCCTACCTGCGCGGGTCGTAGCCAACCCCTACGGCACCAGCGACGCCTCGTCGGGAGGCGCGACCGTGAGCACGGCGTCCTCGATCAGGGGGCTCCTCTCGATCTCGTGCTCGACCGCCCGGAGCCGGAGGGCGAGGTGGTCCTCGGTGTCGTCGCCGACCAGGTCGACGGCGGCGACGACGAAGAGGCGCTGCGGGCCGACGTACTCGAGGTGCAGGTAGGTGAGCCGCTCGACCTGCGGGTGCTCGAGGATCCCGGCGGCGACCCGCGACCTGGTGTCTGCGGTCGGCGCCTCGCCGAGCAGGAAGTCCATGTTGCGCCGGATCAGGAAGACCGCGACGAACGCGAGCAGCAGGCCGATCGCGATGGACGCCAGCGCGTCGTACCTCCGGTCACCCGTGAGCTGGTGCAGCCCGATGCCGGTCGCGGCGATGAGGATGCCGACCACGGCCGAGAAGTCCTCGAAGAAGACCGCCCGCAGCGTCGGGTTGGAGGTGCGCGCGACGTAGCGCAGCGGGTGCATGCCGAACCGCCGCGACGCGCCGCGCACCTGGTGGCTCGCCTGCAGCAGCGACGCACCCTCGAGCACGAACGCGATGGCCAGCACCACGTAGTTGACCGTGTAGCTCGGCTCCTCCTCGGCGGAGGCCGTCAGCTCGGTGATGCCGTGCCAGATGGAGACCACCGCCCCGGCCGTGAAGAGCCCGAAGGCCGCGACCATCGACCAGGCGTACGTCGCCCGGCCGTAGCCGCGCGGGTGCTCCTCGTCGCGGGGACGGCGCCCGCTGCGCTCGGCGACCACGAGGAAGCCCTCGTTGCCGGTGTCGGCCCACGAGTGCGCGGCCTCCGCGACCATCGCCGCCGACCCGGTGAGCACGGCAGCGAACGACTTGGCCACCGCCAGGAGTGCGTTGGCCGTGAGGGCCACGAGCACGGTGAAGAGCGACTGGCCGCTGCTCGGCTCCCGGGGTACGTCGGTGGTGGCCATGCACCCTTGGTACCCCAGCGATCGCGCTCGACTACCGGGTGACCTGCGCCACGCACGTACGGTCTCTGCATGCGTCGCCCCCCTCTCGCCACCGCCCTCCTCCTCGCCCTGGGGGTGCTCGCGGGCTGCACGAGCGGGGGCGCCGACCCCGCACCCCTGCCGGCGAGGACGACCGGCGACCCGACGCAGTCGCCGACGGCGTACGACTCCTACGTCGCGCTCGGCGACTCCTACACCGCCGCACCGCTCGTCCCGCCGACGGACACGAGCACGATCTGCCTGCGCTCGGGCGTGAACTACCCGGCGCTCGTGGCCGAGGCGATGCCGGGCACCGCGCTCACCGACGTCAGCTGCAGCGGCGCCACGACCGCGCACACCCGGGTGGTCCAGCGCGGCGCGGCGGGGTCCGTCCCGCCGCAGCTGGACGCGGTACGCCGCGGCACCGACCTCGTCACGATCGGCCTCGGCGGCAACGACGAGAACCTCTTCGGCACGCTGCTCCTCGGCTGCACCAGGCTCGCGCAGGCCGAACCCGACGGCAGCCCCTGCACCGACCGGTTCGCCGACCGGGTCGAGCCGGTGCTCGGGACGACCCGCGACAACCTCACCCGGGTGATCCGGGACGTCGAGCGCCGCGCACCGCGCGCACACGTCGTCGTGGTCGGCTACCCGCAGATCGTGCCCGCCTCCGGCACCTGCCCCGACCTGCCGCTCGCGCCCGGCGACTACGCCTTCGCGCGGGACACCAACCAGCGGCTGACCCAGACCCTCGAGGAGGCGGCCGCGGCGGCCGACGTGGAGTACGTCGACGTCTGGTCGGCGAGCGAGGGCCACGACATCTGCGCCGGCGACCCCTGGATCAACGGGCGGGTCACGTCGGCCCAGCGCGCGCTCGCCTACCACCCGCTCGCCGCCGAGCAGCAGGCTGTGGCCGACCTGGTGCTGGAGGGGCTCCCCGGCTAACGCGCGTCGTGCACGACGTGCCCGGCGACGACGGTGGTCGCCACGGGCATCGTGCGCAGCGCCTGATCCGCGGCCGCAGTGTCGGCCGGGTCCAGGTCGCGCAGCAGCGGGTCCCGGTCCAGCAGCACCACGTCGCCCCGGGATCCCGCCCCGACGGTCGGCTGGCCGTCGACCGACGCGGCGAGCGCCTCGTGGACGGTCAGCGCCTGCTCGCCGTGCCAGGGCCCGCGGTCGTCGGCGCTGCGGTGCACCGCGGCGGCCATCGCGAGCCACGGGTCGAGCGGCGAGACCGGGGCGTCCGAGCCGAGTGCCAGGTCGACACCGTCGTCGAGCATCCACCGCAACGCGAAGCAGCGCTCCGCCCGCTCCCCCCAGATCCGGTCGGTGAGGTCGCGGTCGTCGAGCAGGTGCGCCGGCTGCACGCTGGCGCGGACGCCGAGCTCGGCCATCCGGCGGACGTCGTCGCGGCGGCACATCTGGGCGTGCTCGATCGATCCTCGGGCGCCGGTGTCGGCGTACGCCGCCAGCGCCTCCTGCACGGCCGCGTCGCCGATGGCGTGCGTGGCGACCTCGAGGCCGCCGGCGTGCGCCCGGGCGAGATGCCCGCGGAGCTCGGCTCCGGACAGGTTGGCCTCGCCGGCGGGGTACTCGAGGCGGTGCGCGTCGCCGTACGGCTCGCAGCACCACGCCGTGCGGGTGTTGAGCGACCCGTCGCTGATGATCTTCAGCGGGCCCATGGTCGCGCGCTCGTCGCAGCCGGGCAGCGTGTCGCCGGTGCGCAGCCCGGCCTCGATGACGTCGTCGAGCGTGTCGGCGTACGTCGCCCAGCGGATCCGCAGCCGGTCGCAGCCCTGCACCCAGCGCTCGGCCCACTCCTCGCGGCTCGCGCCGAACTCGAAGTCGACCATGCCGGCGATGCCCTGGGAGGCAGCGACGTCGAGCATCCGCCGGTACGCCTCCGGAGAGGTGCCGTCGTTGCCGACGAGCGAGACGAGGCGGGGGTACGCCGCGAACCACTCGGTCTCGCGCACCACCGAGTCACGCACGGGCATCGCGAGGTGGTAGAGCGCGGTCGTGTTGAGCCAGGCGTGGTGGCCGTCGCCGCTGATCAGCACGACCGGGGTGTCGCCGGACACCGCGTCGAGCTCCGTCACGGTGACCTCGCGGTCCCACCCGGCGGAGCGGTGGCCCCAGCCGATGATCGGGAGGTCGGGGTACGCCGCGATCCGCTCGGCCACCGCCCGGGTGGCGTCCTCGGGCGAGCGGGCGCCCGCGAGGTCGAGGCGCGCCGACGTGAGCGTCCACTGCGCGAGGTGGGTGTGCTGGTCCCAGAGACCCGGGATCATCCAGCGGCCCTCGGCGTCGATCTCATCGACCCCGGGCGGGCACTCGAGGCTGGGGCCGACCCCGGTCACGGTGCCGCGCTCGACGAGGACGTCGGCGGGCGCGTCCGGGGCGTGCTCCCCGGCTCCGATCGGGACCAGGCGGGCGTTGCGGATCAGGATGCTCGACACGGGCCCGACGCTAACGCGCCCTGGCGAGCCGCCTGCGGGCGAGGTTCTCCTGGGCCATCCGGCGCAGCGAGATGAGGATCGGCTCGTTGACCAACGTCCCGATCACGGCGTAGGTCGTCGCGTCCTCGGCGTCCCGGCGCGGGGTCGTCGCGAGGTCGCGGCGCGCGACGTCGGCGGCGGCCGCGGCGTAGACGTCGAGGGTCGCGTCGGACATCGGCTGCCCCGCGAGCGCGGCGGTGTCGAGCGCGGCCGCGAGGGCGGTCGCGTGCGACGCATCGGGGTCGGTGTGCCAGCGCCGCCGCCTCACGAGGTCGGCGACCCGCTCGCGGGCCGCCTCGCTCGGCTCGGGCGTCGGTGGCGCGGACAGCTGCATGTGGGCCGCGCCGATCTTCGCCATCAGGTCGACACCGTCGTCGTCGATCGCGGCCAGCACCTCGCGCACCCGGTCGAGGCCGAGGCCCGCGATGTCGACCAGCGCCCGGATCAGCCGCAGCCGGCGGACGTGCGAGTCGTCGTACACAGCGCGGGTCGCGCCGACGGCCTCACCGGGGTGCAGCAGCCGCTCGCGCAGGTAGTACTTCACGGTCGGCACCGGGACGCCGCTGCGCTCGGAGAGCTCGGAGATCCACACGGGAACATCTTGACATTGGATAGTGCTCTATCCAACACTTTGGGAAGTTGACTATCCAAAAGGTGGTGTTGTGCGATGTCGGACGAGAGCCGGATCCTCGCGGGGATCCTCCTGCTCAGCCTGGTGACGGTCGAGTCGGGCGGCCTCTACATGCTGAAGATCGTGCGCGGCCGGGCGGGCGTCACGCCGTTCCAGGAGAAGTTCGCGCGCGCCGGCCACGCCCACGCCGGGGTGCTGCTGCTCGTGGCCCTGCTGTGCCAGCTGTACGCCGACGCCGCCGACCTCAGCGGCTTCGTCGACTGGCTCGCCCGCACCGGCGCCGCCATCGCCGCCCTGGTGATGCCCGGCGGGTTCTTCTTCTCCTCGATGGGCGCCGGCCGGGAGCACCCCAACCGACTGGTCGTGATGATCCCGGCCGGAGCCGTGATCCTTGCCACCGGGCTGGTGAGCCTCGGCGTCGGCCTGCTCACCGCCTGATCGGTCAGGCGGCGCAGGACTCCTCGACGTCCTCCTCGTCGGCCGGTGCGCCCATCGGCTGCGGCCTCAGGAAGACCCCGCCGACGATCGCGGCCAGCGCGGCGGCCACGGCGCCCGCGGCGAAGGCGACCTGGAGGCCGCCGTTGAGCGCCTCCACCGGTCCCGACCCCGCGGCGGCGAGCGACTCGGTGCGCGCGGTCGACAGGCTGACCAGGACCGCGAGGCCGAGCGCGCCGCCCATCATGAACGAGGTGTTGACGACGCCGGAGGCGAGCCCGGACTCGTGCGGCTCGACGTCGCCCATCGCGGCCAGCAGCACCGGGTTGAAGGCGATGCCGGCACCGGCGCCCAGCAGGACCATCGAGGGCAGCACGTCGGTCAGCAGGCTGCCGCCGACGGGCGCCCGGGAGAAGAGCGCCAGGCTCACCGCGGCCAGCCCCAGCCCGACCACCAGCGGCGGGCGGATGCCGAACCGCATGACGAGCCGATCGGAGACGCGCAGCGAGCAGTACGCCATCACCACGCTGGTCGGCACGAACGCGAGGCCGACCTCGAGGGCGTCGTACCCGAGCACCTGCTGGAGGTAGAGCGCGGCGAGGAAGAACCACGCGAACATCGCGGCCGCCCACAGCACGCCCACGACCTGCGAGACCGCGACGTTGCGGAGCCGGAAGAGGCGCAGCGGGACGAGCGGCTCGGCGGTCCGCGACTCCCACGCGACGAACGCTGCGAGCAGGAGCACGCTGCCGACCACCAGCAGCGGGCGGCTGTCGACGATGCCGTAGACGGAGGTCATCAGGGCGGCGGTGACGAGCACGGCTCCGAGGACGTCGATGCGTCCGCGGCGCTCCACGGCCTCGTCGGCGGGCAGCACCTTGCGCGCGGCGATCCAGACGGCGATGCCGATCGGCACGTTCACCAGGAAGATCCAGTGCCACGAGAAGAGCCCGGTGAGCACGCCACCGAGCAGCACGCCGACGGCGCCGCCGCCGGACATCACGAACCCGAAGACGCCCATCGCCCGGGCTCGCTCGCCCGGGTCGGAGAACAGCCCGACGATCAGCGACAGGGCGACGGCCGAGACCGCGGCGCCGCCGAGTCCCTGGACTGCCCGACCGACGACGAGCAGCCCCGCCGACGGCGCGAGCCCGCACGCGACCGACGCGACCGTGAACGACACGACGCCGCCCAGGAACACCTTCCGGTTGCCGATCAGGTCGCCGAGGCGCCCCGACAGCAGCAGGAAGCCGCCGAACGTGAGCAGGTAGGCGTTCACGACCCACGCCAGCGCCGACTGGGAGAACCCCAGGTCGGACTGGATCGACGGCAGCGCGACGTTCACGATGCTCGAGTCGAGCACGATCATGAGGTCGCCGAGGCACAGCACGTACAGCGCCAGCCAGCGGCTCCGGGTGGTCAAGTCGTTCATCGTCGAATCTCCTCGGTGGAAGGGGTCTCACCCTGTCCACGAATCGGAAGTCACGAAATCGACAGACCTCGCCGGATTGATTTCCTCATCGGTCGTCGGTGGTCCAGTCCATCCGGACGCCGGTGTCGGTGCCGCTCGCCATACTCCGCGGCATGGCAAGCTCCGACTTCGACTTCCTCACCGGCTCCTGGCACGTGGATCACGAGAAGCTGGTCGACCCGTTCGGTCCGGCCGACGGCGCGACCGTGCGCTTCCGGTCCGAGGCGACCGTGTGGCCGATCCTCGACGGGCTCGGCAACGCCGACGAGACCCGAGGCACCCTTCCCGACGGCTCATCGTTCGTCGGCTTCAGCCTGCGGCTCCACGAGCCGGACGCCGACCAGTGGCAGATCTGGTGGGCGTCCAAGGCACGCCCCGGTGTGCTCGACGACCCGGTCCGGGGAGGGTTCACGGGCGACGAGGGCGTGTTCGTCGGACCGGCCGAGCACGACGGGCGCGAGTTCCTCGCCCGGTTCCGCTGGCTCGACACCTCAGGTGATCACCCGGTGTGGGAGCAGGACTTCTCCTTCGACGACGGCCGGTCCTGGGAGCCGGTGAACTGGCGCATGGTGCACACCCGTGCGAGCACGACCTGACGGGGAGCTGATCAGTGGCTGTGGGGAGCGACGATCCGGCCCTCGCTGGCCTGGACGACGACGAACCCCTGGCCGCTGAAGCCGAGCTGGAACGCCTCGCCCGAGCCACGACCGATGAGCGCGCCGGCGCCGGCCGTACGCCGGACGGTCGTGGCCAGCGACGACGACCACGCGATCGCCGCCTGGATGTCGGCGTACGTCGGGGCGTCGACGTTGAGGACGACCGGAGTTCCGTGCGAGGTGATGGCGACGGTCCCGGTCCCGGTGAAGGTCGTGTTGAACACGCCACCGGCCATCATCGACGCGCCCTCCACCCGCTTGATGTCCCAGTTGAGCGTGCTGTCGAACGCGAGGACGTTGCTGCCGTTGACGGTCAGCGCGTCGTCCTCGAGGTTGACCAGGTGGATCTCCATGGCGTCGTCCGCGAAGAAGACGTCGCCGCGTCCGGAGACCTTCATCAGCGGCATGCCCTCACCGGTGAAGGTCTTCTTCAGGAGCTTCGCCATCCCGCCCGATCCCTGGTAGGCGAAGTCGACCTCGCCCTGGTAGGCGACCATCGCACCCTGACGCGCCATCACCTCGCCGGCGAGCGCGATCCGGAGCATCCGGGGGTTCTGCAGGGTGAAGCCGTCACCGGTCACCGACTCCAGGTTCGTGCCGAACAGCTCACTGCGCATGGGGTTCTCCTTCGGGACGTTGGTCGCAGGCTACGCGTTGCGGCCAGCGAGGCCCGGCCTCAACGACTGGTGTGTGCGAGGTAGAGCGCGTTCGCGATCTTCCAGCCGTCACGGGTGCGGACCAGGTGCAGGTACTCGTGGAACGGCTCGGAGCGGACGAGCGCCGACGCGATCCCGCCCTCGACGTCCAGCACCTCGACGACGATCCTGCGGTCGGCGAGGGTGTCGGCCAGCCCGACGCCGTCGCCGTCCGCGGTCCAGGCGACCATCTGCTCCGCCGTGATGAACGCCAGGCTGGACGCCTGATCCTGCCCGGGCGACCGTTTGACGAGGTCGGGATGGAGTGCGCGCCGCATGCGCGCGGCGTCGCCGTCGAAGTACCCGTCGAAGTAGTCGTGGGCCGTCGCCACGATCAGGTCGACGTCATCGTCCACAGCGATGCACCTCTCCCGAGCCCACCGGTGATCGTATCGACGCCCGAGCGCCTCACGAACCGCCCGATCTGGGGATGTTCGGCGCCGTCGACGCCGGGCGCATCTGGTTGTCTGGCCCCAGGGACGCAGGCCAGGCGTCCGCGACCTCGAAGGAGCCCCGATGACCGGTGTCCGGCAGCTGCGCCTCGTCGTGCACGCGAGCGACTACGAGCAGGCCCTGACCTTCTTCCGCGACGTGATGGGCATGCCGGTCGCCGAGGCGTACTCGGCCGGCGGCGGCGCCGAGGTCACCATCCTCGACGCGGGGCGGGCGACCCTGGAGCTGGCGAACGACGCGCAGATCGAGTTCATCGACGACGTCGAGGTGGGTCGGCGGGTGGCGCCGCACTTCCGGCTCGCGCTCGAGGTCGACGACTGCACCGAGGCCGCGCAGCGCGCCGTGGCGGGCGGCGCCAGCGAGGTCGCGGCGCCGACGCGTACGCCGTGGGACTCGGTCAACGCGCGGTTCGAGGCCCCGGCGGGCATCCACCTGACGATCTTCGAGGAGGCCGGAGAGCGTTAGGGCGTCGGCGTCACCAGGAGATCTCGATCTCCAGCTCGCCGCCGTCGGACTCGAGCTCGACCTCGACGTTCAGCTCGACCTCGTCGGGCACGCTCACGGTGATGCGGCGACCGTCCCGCTCGAACACGACGGAGTTGTTCCGGGCGATGGCGTCGGCGAGCGCGTGCAGGCGCGCGGCGGCCTCCTCACGACGCAGGCGCTGCTTCTCCTCGATCTCGAACAGATCCATCTCGACTCCTCGCTTCCTGTGGTCGGCGCGGCTACACGTGCCGGCGTGACTGGATGACCCGGAACCGCGAGGCGACGTAGGCGCCGTCGGTGTACGTCGCGTTGGCGGCGGGGTTGGCGCCGGTGCCGTGGAAGTCGGAGAAGGCGGCGGACTGGTTGACGAAGACGCTGCCCGTGAGGTTCTCCGACAGCGCGACGCCGACCTCGAGGGCGGCCTCGCGCATCTCGTCGACGACCTTGTCGGAGGTCGAGTAGACGGAGGCGGTCATCGCGCCGTGCCGCGTCACGGTGAGCTCGAACAGCGCGATCGACTCGACGGTGTCCGTCGTCTCGATCAGGAAGGCGACCGGGCCGAAGCACTCGCTGGCGTAGACGTCGGCGTCGTCGGCCGTCAGCCCGACCACCAGCGGGGTGCGGACCGTCGCGTCGGCGTACGTCGGGTGCTGCACCTCGCGGCTCGGGACGAGCACGCGGCCCGTGCCGGCGGCCTTGTCGATGCGGGCGGGGATGTCGGCGTTGACGATGCCTCCGAGCAGCTCGACCGCGCGGGCGTCGTCGCCGACCAGCTTCTCGAGCGCGGCGCCGACGCCGGCGGCGATGTCGTCGACGGACTTGTGCCCCTGGTCCGTGTCGATGCCGGTGGCCGGGACGAAGACGTTCTGCGGGGCGGTGCACATCTGCCCCGAGTAGAGGGAGAAGGAGAACGCGAGGTTCTGGCACATGCCCGCGAAGTCGGAGGTCGAGTCGAGGACGACGGTGTTGACGCCGGCCTTCTCGGTGAAGACGACCGCCTGCTCGGCGTGGGTCTCCAGCCACTCGCCGAACGCCGTGCCGCCGGTGAAGTCGATGAGCCGCACCTCGGCCCGCCGCGCCAGGGTGGCGGCGAGCCTGTCGTCGCGCTCCTCGACCGCGAGCGTCACCAGGTGGGGGTCGAAGCCGGCGTCCGCCAGCACCTGCTGGCACACCTGCACGGTCATCGCCAGGGGCAGCACCGCCGACGGGTGCGGCTTGACCACGACCGCGTTGCCGGTCACCAGCGACGCGAACAGCCCGGGCCACGAGTTCCAGGTGGGGAACGTGTTGCACCCGATCACGAGGGCGACGCCGCGCGGCACGACCGTGAACGTCTTCTCCATCCGCAGCGGCTCGCCGCGTCCGGGCTTCTCCCAGAGCGCGGTGCGCGGCGTCCGGCTCATCTCGACCCAGCCGTAGGCGATGGCCTCGAGCGCCCGGTCGAGGGCGTGCGCGCCACCGGCCTGGAAGGCCATCACGAACGCCTGCCCGCTCGTGTGCTGCACGGCGTTCGCGAGCTCGAAGACCCGGGCGTGGAGCCGGTCGAGGATCTCCAGGCACACCCCGGCGCGCCCGTCGGGACCGGCGTCGCGCCAGGCGCGCATCCCGGCCTCCGCGGCCGCGAGCAGCGCGTCGACGTCGGTCACGTGCGGGTAGCGGACGTCGAGGTCGAAGCCGTACGGCGACCGCTCGGTCGCCACCCTGCCCTCGGCCCCCGGAGTCGCGACCGGGAAGTCCTCGCCGAGCCAGGCGTCGAACGCCGCGCGCCCGGCCGGGGCGGCCTCCTCGCCGTAGACCCGCGGCGACGGTGACTCGTCGAAAGCCGAGTAGAACCCACGGCTCGCGATGGCCGCGGCAGCAGCCTCCAGCCGCGGACGATGACGGTCGAAATAGGTGTCGCTCACGGTGCCCCTCCGTTTTGCCGATCCCGGTCACACTCTGGCACATCCCCTGCTCCGACGGGGTGCGGCGACTCGCCGATACGGTGACCGGCATGAGGGTGGTGCCGGCCGGGCTGACGCTGTCGCTCGTGGCCGTGCTGGCCGTCGGGGCCGGGGTCGTCGGCCACCGTCTGGGCGAGGGCGGTCGCCCGACCCCGAGCGAGTTCGCGGCCGACCCGGTGCCGGCGGTCTCGCCGAGCTACCCGGTCACCCCGGCGAGGGTCGTCCCCGACGACACCTACCCGCCGCTCGAGCGCGGCGTGCCGCTCGGCGTCGCCCGGCTCGGGACGGCGCCGTTCGACGTGCAGGTGCCGATCCCCCGCGGGTGGGTGCGCAGCGTCCCGACCGCCGGCGAGTGGCGGTGGTACCCCGACCCCGAGAAGACGAAGAACATCTACTTCGTGCGGGTGCGCCAGGTCGGTGCGGCGTACCAGACGGTCCCGGCCGCCGTGGAGAGCCGGATCGTGGCCCTCGACAACGCCGACGACGTCGACGACCTCGTCGTCGAGAAGAGGGCGCAGGACCGGTTCGTCGGCCACTACGTCGCCGACGAGCACCGGCGGGTCGCCTTCGAGGGCTACGTCCCGCGCGGCGACGTCGCCTACCTGTGGGTGGCCGTCGTCGGGCGGGAGGCCGACCGGGCCGGTCTCCGGAGCCTCTTCAACCGGATGATGGCGGGCACGAGGACGAACCTCAGCTGAACCCGTGCGTCTCGACGTCGTCGAGGACCTGGTTGGCGACGGCGGTGCTGTCGCTGCGGACCTGCACCCACAGCAGCCGGTTCGTGGTGAGCTGCACGACCCGCTCGACGACCACGCCGCCGTCGCACCCGGTGAAGAGGACCGTCAGCGCGTCGCCGCCGTTGGCGGTGCCGACGATCGGGGACCGCGCCGCCTCGCACTCCGGGTGGCCGGGCACCCGGTCGGGCAGCTCGATGCCGGGCAGGATCCCGGCGAAGACGCCCTGCCCCGCGTCGCTGGTGGACCAGTCGTCGGCCGTGCCCACGGACAGGCCGGGGTAGTCGCCGTCCACGCCCTGCGGCTGCCAGCCCTCGTCGGCCACCGCCCGGCTCCACGCCGACGGCACGGTGACCGTCAGGTAGCCCGACTCGTCCGTGATCGTCGCCTCCGCCGGCTCCCGCCCACCGAGCACGTAGCCGAGCACGCCGCCGGCGGCCACCACGAGCAGAGCGACCGCGGCGCCCAGCAGCCACCGGCGCCGGCGCGGCCGCGGCAGGTCGGGCGCGGGGAGCGGGGCGTCGTCCGCGAGCACCGACGGCGCCGCACCCAGGTGCGTGAGCTCGGGATCGAGCGGCAGCCACGGCTCGGCGTCCTCCGCGTCCAGCTCCGGCGCGAGGGCGCCCGACAGCGCGGAGACGTACGACGCGACGTCCGGCCACCGGTCCTCCCGGTCGGCCGCGAGCCCCCGGGCGACGACGGCGCACACCTCGCCGGAGAACGCGCGGTCCTCGGTCGACAGGGGCGGCGGCGGTCCGGGCGCGGCGGCCGCCGAGAGCGTGGCGTGCGAGAACGCCGCGCGCCCGCTGAGCAGCAGGTAGGTGAGCGCCGCGAGCGAGTAGAGGTCGGCGCGCGGGTCGAGCGGCTCGCCCTGCGCCTGCTCCGGCGACACGAACGACGGCGTGCCGGCGATCACCGTCAGGCGCGACGAGACCTCCATCGACTTGCCGAGGCCGAGGTCGGCGACCATCGCGCGCACCCGCCCGTCGACCGCGCGGAAGAGCACGTTGGCGGGCTTGAGGTCGCGGTGCAGCACCCCGCGCTCGTGCAGGGTCTGCAGCCCGGCGCCCACCTGGCGGACCACCTCGAGCGCCTGCGCCGACGTGAGCCCGTCGATCTCGAGCCGGTCGGCGAGCGTGCCCTGGTCGGCGTACGACATCACGAGGTAGGGGCGACCGTCGTCGATCTCGCCCGCGTCGTAGACGGTCACGACGTACGGCGACTCGACCCGGCGCAGGAAGCGCCCCTCCTCGAGGAAGCGCTGTCGCACGGCCTGGTCCTCGGTCCAGTTGTCCGCGAGCACCTTGATCGCCACGGGCGAGTCGAGCTGCTCGTCGTACGCCAGCCAGACGGTCGCGAACGCGCCCGCGCCGATGCGTCGGCGCACGGCGTAGCGACCGAGACGGGCGGGCATGGGCACCGCCGCATCATCGCAAACCCGGACCCGGTTCCCGGGGTGCATCCCTGAGAGGACTCGGGGTCGGCTCAGGGGTGCGTGCCCCGATGTCCCCGATGTGGCGGACCGGCCCGGACCGGGAGGCTCATCGCCATGATCAAGGTCGAGTCACTCACCAAGAAGTACGGCGGGTTCGCCGCCGTCGACGACGTCAGCTTCACGGCGCGGCCCGGCCGCGTCACCGGATTCCTCGGGCCGAACGGCGCCGGGAAGTCCACCACCATGCGGATCATGGTCGGCCTCACGCCGGCCACAGCCGGGACCGCGGAGGTCAGCGGCCGTCGGTTCGCCGACCTCCCGAACCCCGGCCTCGAGGTCGGCGTCCTGCTCGACGCCTCCGCCCAGCACGCCGGCCGCACCGGCCGCGAGATCCTCACGGTCGCCGCCCGCACGATGGGGCTGCCGACCCGCCGGGTCGACGAGATGCTGGAGCTGGTCAGCCTCACCCCGACCGAGGCCGGCCGCCGGGTCCGCAACTACTCCCTCGGCATGCGCCAGCGGCTCGGCATCGCGACCGCGCTGCTCGGCGAGCCCGAGGTGCTCATCCTCGACGAGCCGGCCAACGGCCTCGACCCGGCGGGCATCCGCTGGATGCGCGACCTGCTGCGCGGGTACGCCGACCAGGGCGGCACCGTGCTGCTCTCCAGCCACCTGCTGCACGAGATCGAGGTCATCGCCGACGACCTCGTCGTCATCGGCCAGGGCCGGATCGTCGCCCAGGGCACCAAGACCGAGCTGCTCGCCTCCGCGGGCACCCTGGTCCGCACGCCGGAGGTCCGGACCCTCGCCCGCGCCCTCGTCGACGCGGACCTGAACTTCGTCGAGAGCGCCGCGACCGGCGGGGCGGACGCCCTGCGGGTCGAGGCCGACCCCGACCTCGTCGGGCAGGTCGCGCTCCGCGCGGGCGTGCCGCTCGTCGAGCTGCGCGCCGCCGACGGCGCCGGCCTCGAGGAGATGTTCCTCGAGCTCACCGCAGAGACCCAGCGTGACCAGAACACCGAAGGAGTTGCAGCATGAGCGCCACCACTGTGGACCTCGTCGAGCCCGAGGCCGCGCGCCGGTCGCGACCGGCCCCCGCCCGGATCCCGATGTCGCGGATCATGGGCGTCGAGCTGCGCAAGTCGTTCGACACCCGGTCCGGCTTCTGGCTGATGGCCAGCATCGCGATCCTCGCGGTGATCGCCACCGCCGCCACGATCCTCTTCGCACCGGAGGACCAGCTGGACTACGAGGCGTTCGCCACGGCGATCGGCTTCCCGATGGCGGTGCTGCTGCCCATCATCGCCGCCCTGTCGGTGACCAGCGAGTGGAGCCAGCGCACCGGCCTCACGTCGTTCACGCTCGTCCCCCACCGCGGCCGCGTCATCACGGCCAAGCTGGCCGTCACGATCGCCGTCGGCGTCGTGTCGATGGTCGTCGCCGCCGCCATCGGCGCCGTCGGCAACGTCGTGGGCACCGCCATCGCCGGCACCGACACCGTCTGGAACGTCAGCGCCACCGAGCTCGGCTACATCATCCTCGCCAACGTGCTCGGCATGCTGATCGGCTTCATGCTCGGCGTGCTGCTGCGCAACTCGGCCGGAGCCATCGTCGGCTACTTCGTCTACGGCTTCGCCCTGCCGCCGCTGTCCATGCTGCTCGCGGCCAACCAGGGCTGGTTCGAGGACGCCCAGCCGTGGGTCGACTTCAACTACGCCCAGAGCGCGCTCTTCGACGGCAACCTGACCGGCGAGCAGTGGGCCCAGCTCGGGGTGACCGGCCTCTTCTGGCTGGTGATCCCGATGGCGATCGGCCTCTGGTCGGTGCTCCGGTCCGAGGTCAAGTAGGCCTCGTCATAACGAACCGATCACCCTTCCCCGTCGTCGGACACAATGGTGCCGCCGACGGGGAAGGGTGCGTTCATGACCGACGAGGGACTGGGTCCCGACGAGATCGACGAGCTGGCCAGGCGGGCGCAGGGCGGTGACCGCGACGCGCTCGAGTCGCTGCTGGCCGCCGTCCGGCCGCGCACGCTCAACGTCTGCCGCGGGGTGCTCCCCCACCTGCCGGACGCCGAGGACGCGTGCCAGGAGGCGCTCATCAACGTCTCCTCGAGGATCGGGTCGTGGCACGGTCAGGGCCGGTTCACCACGTGGCTGCACGTCGTCGCCCTCAACAGCGCGCGCTCGACGTACCGCCGCATGAAGAACCAGGCGACGCCCCGCGACCCGATGGAGCACGGCGGCGTCGAGCGGCCGGACCCGCGCACGACCAGCGTGATCGCGGGCACCCGGCTCGACCTGCTCGAGGCGATGGAGACCATCGAGAAGGACCACCCGCAGTTCGTGGAGCCGCTGCTGCTGCGCGACGTCTACGGGATGCCCTACGAGGAGATCGCCCGGCTCGTCGGCGCCCCGCTCGGCACGGTGAAGGCGCAGATCCACCACGGCCGCCGGCTCGCCCGTCCGCTGCTGCGGGGCGGCGAGTGAGGGCCGCGCTCGGCGCCGGCCTCGCGGCCGCGCTGCTGCTCGCGGGCTGCACGACGGAGGGCGACGAGCCGGACGACGCGGCGACGCCGGCTGCCCCGCCGTCCGCCACCCAGCAGGCCGCGGGGCCGCCGGGGCTGAGCGAACCCGTCGAGGACAGCGTCTACCCCGACGTCGGCGACCCCGGGGTGGATGCGCTCCGCTACGACCTCGACCTCAGCTGGCAGCCCGCGACGCGGACGCTCGAGGGTCGCGAGAAGGTGCGCCTCCGGTCGACCGAGGACGACGACAACCTCCAGCTCGACCTGTCCGGCGACCTCGAGGTCGCGACCGTGACCGTGGACGGCGCCGCGGCGGAGTTCGAGCACGACGGCAAGGACCTCGTCGTCTCCCACCCGGTGCAGGCGGACACCCGCTACACGGTGGTCATCGAGTACGCCGGCACCCCGCGCCCGGTGCCCGCGCCGACCAAGCGCGAGGACTTCAGCACCACCGGCTGGACCACCACCCGCACGGGCGAGGTCTGGACGATGCAGGAGCCGTACGGCGCCTACTCCTGGTACGCCGTCAACGACCAGCCGTCCGACAAGGCGCTCTACTCCTTCCGCATCTCGGTCCCGTCGCCGTGGGTCGGCGTCGCGAACGGCACGCTGACGTCCCGCTCGGAGCGTGCTGGCCGCACGATCACCCGCTGGACGCTCGACGAGCCGGCGGCGTCGTACCTCGTCACGATCGCGATCGGCGACCTGGTGATGACGAAGGACCGGTCGCCGTCGAGCGTGCCGATCACCTACTGGACGCAGCGCGACCGCCCCGACCTCGTGGAGCGGATGCGCAAGGCCCCGGCCGGACTGGCGTGGCTGGAGGAGCGGCTCGGGCCGTTCCCGTTCGGCTCCCTGGGATTCCTCGTCGTCGAGTCGCAGAGCGGCATGGAGACCCAGACGATGATCACCCTCGGCGACACCCGCTACGCCACCTCGCCCGAGGTGCTCGTGCACGAGATGGCGCACCAGTGGTACGGCGACCAGGTCACCCCCGTCGACTGGCGCGACGTCTGGATGAACGAGGGCATGGCGATGTACCTCCAGGCCAGCTGGCAGGACGAGGTCCAGGGCCAGGAGCTCGACCTGACCATGGACTACTGGGAGCAGCTCGACGCGCAGCTGCGCGCGGACTACGGACCTCCGGCCGACTACGACCCCGAGGCCTTCGGAGGCACCAACGTCTACACCAGCCCCGCGCTGATGTGGCACGAGCTGCGCGGGCGGATCGGCGACGAGCTCTTCTGGCGGCTGGTCCGGGAGTGGCCGGCCGCCAACGACAACGGCAACGCCGACTACGACGACAT
This sequence comes from Nocardioides sp. GCM10030259, assembly GCF_042666375.1. Lineage (NCBI taxonomy): Bacteria > Bacillati > Actinomycetota > Actinomycetes > Propionibacteriales > Nocardioidaceae > Nocardioides > Nocardioides sp. GCM10030259. Next base: position 159,057 of record NZ_JBHTDF010000018.1, read on the forward strand.
CACCACGTGGTGGTCGGAGCAGACCGGCGAGGACCTCAGCGACTTCTTCGACGAGTGGCTGCTCGGCGAGGAGACCCCGGAGCGCGCCCCCTGACTTCTGCCGTGGGCGGAACCGCTTGCCCCACAAGGGCTTTCGCGACAGCGTGTCCGCCGTGAAGATCCTGGTGCTCGGCGGTTCCGTGTTCCTGTCCAAGGCGGTCGCCGCCGACGCGCTGGCGCGCGGCCACGAGGTCACGTGCGCCAACCGCGGGACGTCCGGACCGGTGCCCGAGGGGGCAGCGTTCGTCCACTGGGACCGCGGCGACGACGTGCCGGCCGAGCTCGCGGCGGCGGCGTACGACGCGGTCGTCGACGTCGCCCGGATGCCCTCGTGGGTGCGCGCGAGCGTCGCGGCCTGGCCCGGCGCGCACTGGGTCTTCGTCTCGACGGTCAACGTGTACGCCGACGACTCGACGCCCGGCGGGCGGCCCGGCACGCTGCCGCTGCGCGAGCCGCAGCCCGACGACGTCGACCTGAAGGCCGACCCCGAGGCGTACGGCCCGATGAAGGTCGCCTGCGAGCAGGTCGTGCGCGACGGCGCGGCGTCGTGGACCGTGATCCGGCCCGGCCTCATCGTCGGGCCCGACGACCCGACCGGCCGGTTCACCTACTGGCCCGTGCGGCTCGCCGACGGCGGCGAGACGCTGGCGGGCGGGACGCCCGCGGACGAGATGCAGGTGATCGACGTCCGCGACCTCGCTGCCTGGATCGTCACCTGCGCCGAGCAGCGCACGCCCGGCGACTACGACGGCGTCGGAGAGGTGCTGCCGATCGGCGACCTCCTCGCGCAGGCGGCCGTAGGCGTGGGCTCGGACGCCGGCCTGACCTGGGTGCCGCAGGAGTTCCTCGCCGAGCAGGGCGTGCAGCCGTGGATGGGCCCGGAGGCGCTGCCGCTGTGGCTCCCGCGTCCCGAGTACGACGGCCTCGGCAGCCACGACCCGGCGCCGTCGTACGCCGCCGGACTGGTGCTCCGCCCGATCGCGGACACCGCCCGCGACACGCTCGCCTGGGTCCGCGCGACGCCGGACGCCGCCGTGAGCGGAATGTCACGCGATCGGGAGGCCGCGGTGCTGACCGGGTGGCATAACTTGTCCGAATGACGCGCCGCCTCTCCGCTGCCGAGCTGATCGACCTGGTCCTCGACGAGGGCTCGTGGACCTCGTGGGACACCCCGCCGACGTACGAAGACCTCAGCGACGAGTACGCCGCGGAGCTCGCCGCCGCCCGCGAGAAGAGCGGCGTCGACGAGTCGGTGCTGACCGGCGAGGGGCTGATGCACGGGCGCCGGGTGGCAGTCGTGATGGGCGAGTTCCGCTTCCTGGCGGGGTCGATCGGGCGCGCCGCGGCCGACCGGCTGGTCGCCGCGGTCGAGCGGGCCACCCGCGAGGGGGTGCCGCTGCTCGCCGGGCCCGTCAGCGGCGGGACCCGGATGCAGGAAGGCACGCCGGCGTTCGTCCAGATGGTGCGGATCACCGAGGCCGTCGCCGCGCACAAGGCCGCCGGGCTGCCGTACCTCGTCTACCTGCGGCACCCGACGACCGGCGGCGTGATGGCGTCGTGGGGCTCGCTGGGACACCTGACCGTGGGCGAGCCCGGCGCGCTGATCGGCTTCCTCGGCCCGCGCGTCTACGAGGCGCTCTACGGCAAGCCGTTCCCGGAGGGCGTGCAGACGGCGGAGAACCTCTACGCCCACGGCATCCTCGACGCCGTCCTGCCGCCCGAGGAGATCGCCGGCATCCTCGACCGCGCGCTCGCGATCCTGCTGGCGCCGCGGCACGGCATCAAGCCGGTGCCCGCGCCCGTGCCGCTGACGCCGCTGCCCGAGGTGGAGACCTGGGACTCCGTCGTCCGGTCGCGGCGGCCCGACCGGCCCGGCGTACGACGGCTGCTGCGGTACGCCGCGAGCGACGTCATCCCGCTCAACGGCACCGGCCAGGGCGAGCACGACCCCGGCCTGCTGCTCGCGCTCGCGAGCTTCGGCCAGGCACCCTGCGTCTTCCTCGGCCAGGACCGCCGCGGCCAGACCGAGGAGCACCCGATGGGGCCCGAGGCGCTGCGCGAGGCCCAGCGCGGCATGCGGCTGGCCGCCGACCTCGGCCTGCCGCTGGTCACCGTCATCGACACCCGCGGCGCCGCGCTGTCGGCCGAGGCCGAGGAGGGCGGCATGGCCGGCGAGATCGCCCGCTGCCTGCACGAGCTCGTCACGCTGAAGGCTCCGACGCTGTGCCTGATGCTCGGCGAGGGCAACGGCGGCGGCGCCCTCGCGTTCCTGCCCGCCGACCGGGTGATCGCCGCCCAGCACGCCTGGCTCTCCCCGCTGCCGCCCGAGGGCGCGAGCGCGATCGTGCACCGCGACCTCGACCACGCTCCCGAGATGGCCCGGTCGCAGAAGGTCCGCGCCCTCGACCTCCGCGACCGCGGCATCGTCGACCGCGTCGTCGCCGAGCTCCCCGACGCCGCCGACGAGCCCGAGGCGTTCTGCCAGCGGGTCGGTGCCGTCCTCGAGCACGAGCTCGCCGCCCTGCTCGACGCCGGTCCGGGTTCGCCGGCCGACCGGGCTCGCCGCTACGTGTAACGGGGTGTTGTGGCATCCTCCAGCCCGTTGTGACGGGTCAGCAGACGCCACAACACCCCGTTACAGCCATCGGGCCGCCCGCACCAGAACTAGAACGCGTTACAGTCCGGAGCATGAGGACGTACGTCGTGAGCGGGGCGGCATCGGGGATCGGGGCGGCGACGGCGCGGATGCTGCGCGGCCAGGGTCACCGGGTCATCGGGATCGACCGGGCGGAGGGCGAAGGTGTCGACGTGGTCGCCGACCTCGCCACCCGTGAGGGGCGCGCCGGAGCGGTGGCCGCGGTCAAGCAGGCGGCCGACACGATCCACGGGGTGGTGCCGGCGGCGGGGATCGCCGGTCGCACCGGCGTCGACTCGGCGCTGCTGGTGTCGGTCAACTTCTTCGGGGCGATCGCGCTGGTGACCGGCCTCCACGAGGAGCTGACCCGCGGGGCAACGGACGCCGGGGCGGGCGTCGTCCTGCTCGCCTCCAACTCCATCACCGGCATGCCCGGCTGGAACGCCCCGGTCGCGCAGGCCTGCCTCCGCGACGACGAGGCGACCGCCCGGGAGGAGGCGGCGAAGGTCGACTCGGTGATGGTCTACCCGTCCAGCAAGGCCTCCCTGGCCTGGTGGTCGCGGCGGGAGGGCGTGAAGCCCGAGTGGGCCGGGGCGGGGATCCGGCTCAACTCCGTGGCACCCGGCGCCACCGAGACACCGATGGTCGAGGAGATGCGCGCGGACCCGCTGCTCGGCGCGGCCGTCGACTCCTACCCGACCGCGATCGGCCGCACCGGCCGGCCGGAGGAGGTCGCGGCGACGATCGGGTTCCTGCTGTCCGAGGGCGCGGGCAACATCGTCGGCGCGGTGATCTTCGTCGACGGCGGCACCGACGCCATGCTGCACCCGATCTCGCCCCCGGGCTGGGAGGTCACCGGCATCGAGGCGTAGCCCTCACCAGCGGTTGCGCGCCTCCTCGGCCCAGCCCACGAGCCCGTCCAGCGGCACCCGCTCGCCGTCGTCGGCGGCGGCCCAGCCCGACCAGTGCCCGAAGCACTGGTGCGTCTCGTTGGCGACCACGCCCAGGTTCGTGCGCGACACCTTCTCGTGGAACGGCGTGAACGTCGCGTCGACGCCGTCGCCGTGGATCCGCCACGGCCGCTGCCAGTCGGCGCGGTCGTACTCCCACACCAGGTCGGCGTCGATCTTGTGCAGCCGGCCGTCGACGAACAGCCCGTTCTCGGTGACACCGGTGCCGTCGGTCCACCTGCCGCCGAGCGTGATGCCGAGCCCCGGTCCGGAGCCTGCGGCCCAGTTCCAGGTGACCGCGTACGGCCACTTGCCGCGGCCGTGGTCGAGCACACCCCAGCCCTCGACGTCGTACGACGTGCCGTCGAGCCGCAGCGACCCGGTCACCGGGCGCGAGACGTCCTTCACCGTGTACTGGAACCGGCGGCTGCTCCACGGCACCACGACACCGAGCACGTCGGCGCCCGGCGCGACGGCGAGGTCGACCTCGACCCCGGGCGCGCTCGCGCGCAGGACTCCGTGGCACACCTCGATGTGCAGCGCCCTGGACGTCAGCGACGCGACCCCGCCGTACTCGGCCGGCATCGCGACGCCCCGGCCCAGCGGCGACACCGCCTCGTGCTCCCAGGTGCGGCCGGTCTCCCGGTCGAGCCCCCACAGCGAGCAGACGCCGGCGTAGTCGAGCGAGGAGACGACGATCCCGATGCAGAAGCGCTCGGTGACGACGCCCCAGTACTCCCAGCGCTTGGTCCGGCCCCAACCGCGGAGGTTGGGATTGACGGCGGGATGGCGGTACCAGCCGACGGCCGCCTCGTTGAGGCGGCCGTCGGACTGGCAGAGGTCGATCGACGCGTTCAGAAGAGCAACGCCGATGCCGGGTCTTCGAGGATCCCCGCCACGTCGGCGAGGAAGCGTGAGCCCTTCTCACCGTCGATGTGCCGGTGGTCGAAGGAGAGTGCCAGCGTCGTCACGTCGCGCGCCACGATCTCGCCGGTCGCCTCGTCGACCCACGGGCGCTTGTTGATCGCGCCGAAGCAGAGGATCGCCGACTCGCCGGGGTTGATGATCGGGGTGCCCGCGTCGACGCCGAAGACGCCGACGTTGGTGATCGTGAACGTGCCGCCGCTCATCTCCGCGGGCTGGGTCTTGCCGGATCGGGCGGTGTCGACGAGCTCGCCCAGCGCACCGGCGAGCTCGACGAGCGAGAGCGACTCGGCGTCCTTGACGTTCGGCACGACCAGCCCGCGCGGGGTGGCCGCGGCGATGCCGAGGTTCACGTAGCGCTTGTAGACGACCTCCTGCGCGGCCTCGTCCCACCAGGAGTTGATCTCCGGCGTACGCCGCATCGCGAGGATGACCGCCCGCGCCAGCACCAGCAGCGGGCCGACCTTCACGTCGCGGAGCTCCCGCCGGCCCTTGAGCCGCTCGACCAGCTCCATGGTGCGCGTGACGTCGACGGTGATCCACTCGGTGACGTGCGGGCTGGTGAAGGCCGACTGGCTCATCGCCTGCGCCATCATCTTGCGCACGCCCTTGATCGGCTCGCGGGTCTCGCGGTCGGTGGTCGAGGTGCCGCGAGCGCCAGCGAGCGGCCTCGAAGCCTCCGCGCCTGCCGCATCTTCGACGTCCGCCCTCGACACGGTGCCGTTGGGGCCGGTCGGCGTCAGCGCGGTGATGTCGACGCCGAGGTCCTTGGCCAGCTTGCGCACGGGCGGCTTCGCCAGCACGCGTACGTCGGCGCCACCGCGCGCCGCGGGGGCCACGGTCTGCGCCGGCACCGGCTCGGGCGCCGGCTCGGCCTCGACCATCGGCGGCGTCGCGCCCGGCTCGAAGGCCGCCTGGGTCTGCCACTGGGCGGCGGCCGCACCGGTCGCGACCTTGCGCGCGCGGCGCACCGGCCCGCGGTCGGCCTTGTTGCGGCCCACCAGCGACTCGCCCTCCCCGCCGCCGGAGGCGGCCGGGTTCGACAGGTCGATCTCGGCTGGCGGGGCTTCGGCCGGCGCTGGTGCCGGCGCGGACGCCTCGTCGCCGATCGCGATGATCGGCGTGCCGACCGGCACCGTCTCGCCCTCGGGCACCAGCAGCGCGGTCACGGCGCCGGCGAACGGCGACGGCAGCTCGACGATCGACTTCGCGGTCTCGATGTCGACGATGACCTGGTTGATCTCGACGACGTCGCCCACGGCGACGTGCCACTTCACGATCTCGGCCTCGGTGAGGCCCTCGCCCACGTCGGGCAGCTTGAACTCGGCCACGTCAGAACTCCAACGATCGGTCGACGGCGTCCAGCACCCGGTCGAGGTCGGGGAGGAAGTCCTCCTCGATCCGCGACGGCGGGTACGGCGTGTCGAACGCGCCCACCCGCAGCACCGGCGCCTCGAGCGAGTAGAAGCACTCCTCGGTGATCCGCGCGGCGAGCTCGGCGCCCATGCCCAGGTTGACGTGCGCCTCGTGGGTGACGACGACGCGGCCGGTACGGCGTACCGACTCGAAGACCGGACCCATGTCGAGCGGGGAGAGCGTGCGCAGGTCGATGACCTCGAGCGAGCGCCCCTCGCCTGAGGCGGCCTCGGCGGCCTTGAGCGCGGTCTTCACGGTCGGGCCGTAGGCGAGCACCGTGACGTCGGTGCCGGTGCGGACGGTCCGGGACGTGAAGAGCGGCTCCGGCGTGGCGGTGTCGTCGAGGTCGGCCTTGTCGGCGTGGTACTGCCGCTTGGGCTCGAGGAATACCACCGGGTCGTCGGAGGCGATGGCCTGCTGGATCATCCAGTAGCCGTCGACCGGGTTGGAGCAGGCGACCACCTTGAGGCCGGGCGTGTGCGCGAACTGCGCCTCCGGCGACTCGCTGTGGTGCTCGACCGCGCCGATGCCGCCGCCGAACGGGATGCGGATGACCATCGGCATCTTCAGCTTGCCCTGCGAGCGGAACTGGATCTTCGCGACCTGGCAGACGATCTGGTCGTAGGCCGGGTAGACGAAGCCGTCGAACTGGATCTCCACCACGGGCCGGTAGCCACGCATCGCGAGGCCGACCGCGGTGCCGACGATGCCGGACTCGGCGAGCGGGCTGTCGATGACCCGGTCCTCTCCGAAGTCCTTCTGCAGCCCGTCGGTGATGCGGAAGACGCCGCCGAGCTTGCCGACGTCCTCACCCATGAGCAGGACCTTGGGGTCGTCCTCCATGGCCTTGCGCAGGCCCATGTTGAGTGCCTTCGCCAGCGTGACCTTCTGCGTCGTCATCAGCGCGCTCCCTCGAACGAGTCCAGGTACGCCGCGAAGCCGTCGCGCTGCACCTCGAGCTCCTCGGTCATCTCGGCGTACACGTGGTCGAAGATCGACAGCGGCGACGGGTCGGGCAGCGCCTTGCAGCCCTCGCGCAGGTGGACGCCGAGGTCGTCGGCCTCCGCCTGGACCGCCGCGAAGAAGTCGTCGTCGGCGAGCCCGTTGCGGCGCAGGTAGACCTCGACGCGGGCGATCGGGTCCTTGAGCTTCCAGCGCTCCAGGTCGTCGGAGAGCCGGTAGCGGGTCGGGTCGTCGGTCGTGGTGTGGGCGCCCATCCGGTAGGTGTACGCCTCCACGAACGTCGGGCCCTGGCCGTCGCGGGCCCGCTGGAGGGCCGCCTGCGTCACGGCGTACGTCGCGAGCACGTCGTTGCCGTCGACGCGGACGCCCGGGAAGCCGAAGCCGAGGGCGCGCTGGTAGAGCGGGATCCGGGACTGGCGCTCGAAGGGCTCCGAGATCGCCCACTGGTTGTTCTGGCAGAAGAAGACGACCGGCGCGTTGTAGGACGCGGCGAAGACGAACGACTCGTTGACGTCGCCCTGCGAGGAGGCGCCGTCGCCGAAGTGCGCGATCACCGCCGTGTCGCGGTCGACGTCGCCGGTGCCGACGAGGCCGTCGCGCTGGACACCCATGGCGTAGCCCGTCGCGTGCAGGGTCTGCGCGCCGATGACGATCGTGTAGAGGCCGAAGTTCTTCTCGGCCGGGTCCCAGCCACCCTGGTCGACGCCGCGGAAGAGGCCGAGCAGGTCGAGGGGGTCCACCCCGCGGCACCAGGCGACGCCGTGCTCGCGGTAGGTGGGGAAGACGAAGTCCTGCGGGCGGAGCGCGCGGCCGGCGCCCACCTGGGCGGCCTCCTGGCCGAGGAGCTGGGCCCAGATGCCGAGCTCGCCGTGCCGCTGGAGCGCGGTGGCCTCGACGTCGATGCGCCGGGTCAGCACCATGTCGCGGTAGAAGCCGCGGATGACCTCGTCCTCGGGCTGGCCCGCGGTGTCGAACCGGAACTCCGGGTGGTCGACGCGCTCGCCCTCGGGGGTCAGGAGCTGCACGAGCTCCGGTCCGCCGTCTTGCTGGGAGGGGCCGAAGACCTCGACGAGGTCGGGGCCGAAGCCCTCACCGCCCTCGCGTGGGGTTGGCTGCTGGGTCACGTGCACTCCTTCGAGGTCGCCGGCCTGGCGGGGTCTCCGCGTGCCGAGGTCAGGTGCGCCGGGGCGCGACCGCGGGGGTGGTGCGACCTGTGACCCGGAGCACAATCGTGCACGGCAAAAGTACCCGTGCCGTCCCGGCTGTCGCCAATCGCCCCCATGGGTCGCCAGGCGCCGCCACGGTGACGGCCGCGACACCACCGATTCCGGCGTTCCGGTTGCGGGCGGCCGCCGCCCGACGGACACTGCGGGACCGGGCCGCGACATGGCGCGGAACGAATTCTCGGGAAGGGCACGGGGGACAAGTGGCCGACGAGGTGACGATGCGTGCCGGCATGCGGCGCGTCCGGTCGCACGCGCCGATATCGGGCGTCGACATCCAGGTCGTCCAGGATGCCGCCGCCACCCTGCAGGTGCGCCGCGCCGACCTCGCCGCCCGCGTGTCGGCGGGCGCGGACGTCGGCGCCGAGCTGATGGCCGTCGGACTCACCGAGATCAACGACTGGCTGTTCGACATGTCCGCGGGAGCGACCGACATGCTCTCCGCCAACATGGCCGGCTACCCCGACCAGCTCCAGCAGAGCCTCCCGGTCAACCGCACCCGGCTCGCGAACGGCCTGAAGATGATCAGCCTGTGGGACTTCTGGCGCACCGACTACGAGGCGAAGGTGCTGCTCGCGAACGAGAGCGTCGGCACCTACCTCTTCGGCGTCGTCCCGGTGACGATGAAGATCATCGACCGGCGCTACGTGCTGCTCCCGGGCCCGGTGACCGCCGGCGACATCTCGATGATGAAGGTCTGGGACCCCGCGTGCCTGGAGGCCGCGTGGCGGTACTGGCGGACGGCGATGGCGCACACCATCCCGTTCCGACCGCGCTCGCCCGACGACACCGGGCTGACCGCGCGCCAGCACCAGATCATGACCCTGCTCGCGGCCGACCTGAGCGACGACGCCGTCGCCGCCGCCCTCGAGATCAGCATCCGCACGGTCCGGTCCGAGGTCGCCCGCGTGCTCAGCTCGCTGGGCGTGAAGTCGCGGTTCGCCGCCGGGGTGCGGCTCGATCTCTGGGACGAGGGCCCCGGGGGCTGAGCGCGGAGTTGCAGGAACCTGCAACCCGGATGACACGACCCGCACGGGTCGGCTGTCCTTGTCCCGGAGCGGAATCGACCGGCGGCGGGGGTGTCGGTCGGGTCCGTTCTCGGGCTCACGGCGTGACCGCCGACCCGGTAGAGCGTCGGCCACGGAACCGTCCGCTCCCAGGGTCGGCGGTTGGCCGTCAGCCGCGGCCGTGCGGCTCGAGCCAGGCCGCGGGAACCGGCCCCTTCGGCACGACCTGCGTGGGGTTCAGGTCCCGGTGGACGACGTAGTAGTGCGTCTTGATCTGGTCGAAGTCGGTGTTGCCGCCGAAGGCCGGGACGGAGTAGAGGTCGCGCGCGTAGCCCCAGAGGTTCGGCATCTCGGTGAGCTTCTGGCGGTTGCACTTGAAGTGCCCGTGGTAGACCGCGTCGAAGCGGGCGAGCGTGGTCCACAGCCGCACGTCGGCCTCGGTGATGGCGTCGCCCATCAGGTAGCGGCGGGTGGCGAGCCGCTCCTCGAGCCAGTCGAGCGCCACCCAGACCCGGTCGTAGGCCTCGTCGTACGCCTCCTGGGAGCCGGCGAACCCGCATCGGTAGACGCCGTTGTTGACCTCCGTGTAGATCCGCTGCATGACCATCTCCATCTCGTCGCGGAGGTCGGCGGGCCACAGGTCAGGCGCGTCCGCGCGGTGGTGGTCGCGCCACTCGAAGAACAGGTCGTGCGTGATCCACGGGAAGTCGTTCGTGACGATCTGCCCGGTCGGCTCGTCCACGATCGCCGGCACCGTGATGCCGCGGTCGTAGTCCGGGAAGCGCTTGAAGTACGCCGTCTGCAGCCGCTCGATCCCGAGAACCGGGTCGACGCCTCCGGGGTCGAGGTCGAAGGACCAGCTGCGCTCGTCGTGGGTCGGCCCGGGCGTGCCGAGCGAGATCACGTCCTCGAGCCCGAGCAGCTCGCGCACGATGATCGACCGCGTCGCCCACGGGCAGGCCTTCGCGGCGACGAGCCGGTAGCGGTCGGGCTCGACGGGCCACATCTCGCCCTCGACAGGTCCGTGCTCCGGTGTCCGTGACTCCCGGGTGATCCGGTCCTGGATGTAGTTCGTGTCGCGCTTGAACTCGCCCGAGCTCGCGTAAGCCATGCGTTCAACCCTAGGTGTCGTCGTCCGGCCGCCGACGGGCACCTCAGCGGCGACGGTGACGGCGCTCGCGGACCTTGTCGGTGGCGGCGCGGATGCGCGCCTGGTTCTCCGGCTTGCGCGCCTCGTCGTACAGCTTCTTGGCGACACCGGCCAGCGCCACGGCCCTCATCAGCTTCATGCTGCGACGGTACCCACCACGCGGGTTGTGCTACCCAGCGTGCGCTCGGGCGCACGCTGGGCAGCACGCCTCTGGTCAGCGGACCCGGAAGGTGACCTTGTCCGTGGAGCGCTTCGCGTCGGTCGCGCCCTGGTAGGTCGCGGTCAGGGTGTACTTCCCGGGCTTCCGCACCCGCTTGAAGGTGTACGAGGCACGGCTGTTCGTGAGCCCGACCGCCTTCGCCTTGACGACCTTCTTGCCGCGCTTGAGCGCGAACTTGATCGTGCCGCTGGCGGCAGACTTCGGGCTCAGCGACACGGCCGCCCTCGCGCGGACCTTGTCGGTGCGGGCCTGGTACTTCGCCTTGGCCACGGTGGTCGAGGCCGCCTTCGTCGCGGGCGGAGCAGGCGGCTGCGGGGTCGTCGGCGTCGCAGTAATGGCCGTGCGGCTGACCAGGAGGTTCGAGCCGCTGGCCGGCGTGCACGGGATCTCGAACGGCGACTCCGTGCCACCGGCGTTGAAGAGCGACATGACGACCGTCTGGGCCCCCGCGGCGATGTCGATCGTGCCGCCCGCCGGGCCGGCCGTGATGGGCGCTCCGGTCCCGGTGCCGGTGAGCGGGACGTCGCCGTCCGCCGGAACCGGCGTGCGCGGGATGGTCAGCGTCACCGGCGCCGGCGCGCCGTTCACCGTGGAGAGCGACTGGATCGTCCCGCCGATCTCCGTCGTGCCCAGCAGCGAGCGCATCGTGTCGGCGAGGCCGTCCGGGATCGTCAGCACCGCCTTCGTGCTCGGCGTGAAGGACTGCCCGGTCCCGATCTGGCTCGGTGCATTGGTCGTCACGTTCGTCGGGAACGTGTTCGCCCCGAGGACCGGGACCGTGCAGTCGAAGCTGATCGGCACGGCCGACGCGCTGGTGGCGGTGCCGACGACCGCGGTTGCCCCGGCCGCGAGGCCGAGCACGCTGCCGGCCGCGATCGTGCGGAAATGACGGTGGCGCAGTGTCATGAGTATCCCTCCCAAGTGGAATGTGACAGGCGCCACCTCCCAATGGCGCCGCGGTCACTCCACCACAGAACGAGAACAGGTTCTAGACTCCCGGCCGAAAAATGTGGCACCAAGTGTCAATCTCAGTTGCACGCGCGGTGTCAGCGCCGTTGTCAGCGCAGTTGTCAGCGCGGCAGCAGGCCCTGCTGCTCCTTGGCGGTCAGCACACGGAGGGCCGAGGCGCGGACCAGGGCGCGGAACCCCGCGCGGTCGCGGGCTCGGTCGAGGACCGCGGCGTACATCGCCGGGAGGGGTGCGGCGTCGACGGTCAGCACCAGGTCGCCGCCGGCGGCGAGGAAGCGGACCGCGCGCTGGGCCGGCGGGATGCCGGTGACCTGGAGGGCGTGCGCGAGGTCGTCGGAGATCACGACACCGTCGAAGCCCAGGTCGCCGCGCAGCATCGTGCGGACGACGTACGGCGAGAAGGCGGCGGGCCGCGCCGGGTCGAGGCGGGTGTAGCGCGCGGTCGACATCATCACGAACGGCACATCGGCGTCGACGGCGGCGCGGAACGGCTGGAGGTAGGGGTCGTGGCGGCGGGTGACCCGGTCGACGACGTTCGCGCTGGTGTCGGTGTTGGCGCGCACCCGGCCGAGCCCGGGGAAGTGCTTCACGACCGGCGCGACCTCGCCCGCGGTCATGCCGCGCGCGAACGCCAGCCCGTGCCGGCTCACCACGCGCGGCGTGAAGCCGAACTGTCGGTCGAACTGTCCGACGGGCGGGTTGTGGCGCGCCGCCCTCGGGCTGGGGACGGTGTCGAGGACGGGCGCCAGGTTGACGTTCACGCCGACCCGTCGCAGCTCCCCCGCCCAGCGCCGGGCCGCGGCCTGCAGTCGCACGGGGGTCCACGTGCCCTGCACGAGCGCGGTCGGGATGCGGGTGAAGCCGGGGCCCTGCAGCACCCGGACGAGTCCGCCCTCCTGGTCGGTGGCGACGAACAGTCGCACGCCGGCGGTCGCCGCCGGCGACACCTCGCCGCGCATCGCCCGCGACACGCGCGCCGGGGCGCGCACGCCGTCGTGGCTGCGGCCGGTGAGCATCACGTTGCCGACGTGGAAGCGGCCGATCTGCGCACGGGTGCGCTCGTCGGCCTGGTCGGCAGGGGTGCCGACCATGAAGAGCTGGCCGACCTGCTGGCGCAGCGTCATCCCGTCGAGGACCTGCTCGGCACCCGCCGGTTCCGGCGCCGGCTCGGCCCGGAGCACCGTCGTCGGCGGCGGGGTGGCCGTCCCCCCGTGGAGGACCGGCTCGGCCGCCGCCGGGAAGGCGACGGCGGGTCCGGTCAGCAGCGCGAGGGTGGCGAGGAGCGGGCGGAGGAGCATCGCCGTCGAACCTACCCAGCGCAACGGACGCCCAACCTCCGGGCCCACCGCGGAGGGAAGATTGCAAAGAACTCTTTGCAAAGATGTCTTTGCAGTTGTACGGTGCCGGGGTGGACCTCACCTCGATCACCCCGTCTCCCCAGCAGATGAAGGCGCTCACCCACCCGGTGCGCGTCCGCATCCTCGGGATGCTGCGCATCGACGGCCCCGCCACGGCGACGACGCTCGCCGGCCGCCTCGGGCTCAACACCGGCGCCACGTCGTACCACCTGCGCCAGCTCGCGCAGCACGGCTTCGTGACCGAGGACGCCGAGCGCGGCAACGCCCGCGACCGCTGGTGGAAGGCCGCCCACCAGGTGACGACGACCGACACGGCGGGCCCCGCCGAGCAGGAGGCCCGGGACACCCTCGACGCCTACCTGCAGTCGGTCGTGGTCGTGATGACCCAGGCCCTCCAGAGCTCGGTCGAGGAGCTCCCGCTGCTGCCCGACGAGTGGCGCGAGGCCACGACGTACAGCGACTGGGTGGTGAAGCTGACGCCCCGCAAGGCGCGCGCCGTGGTCGAGATGCTCATCGACTCCGTGCAGCAGGTGGACGAGGAGGACGACGACGACGCGGCGCCGTTCCTGCTGCAGCTCAGCGCGTTCCCCTACCCCGGGAAGGTGCCCCCGGCATGAGCTCGCGCCGCCCCCTCTACGGCTGGCTGACCTCCGAGGCGATCTCGCTCACCGGCACCCGCATCTCGATGATCGCGTTGCCGTGGTTCGTGCTGACCACGACCGGCAGCGCGACGAAGACCGGCCTCGTCGCCCTGGCGGAGATGCTCCCGATGGTCGTGCTCAAGGTGCTCGGCGGCCCGGTCATCGACCGGGTCGGCGCGCGGCGGGTCGCGATCACCTGCGACCTGCTCTCCCTGCTCGTGGTCGGCGCCATCCCGCTGCTGCACGAGGTGGGCTGGCTGCCGTTCCCGGTGTTCCTGCTGCTGGTCGCCGTCGCGGGAGGGCTGCGCGGGCCGGGTGACGCCGCCAAGGGGGCGCTCACCCCCGCCCTGGTCGCCGAGGCCGGCGTGCCGATGGAGCGCGCGACCGGCCTGCACTCCACCGTCGAGCGCACCTCGAGCCTGCTCGGCGCCGCGGCTGCCGGCGGGCTGGTCGCGCTCATCGGCGCGGCCGACGCGCTGGTCGTGGACGCCGCCTCCTTCGGCGTCTCGGCGGCGGTGCTCGCGTGGTCCACCGCGCGGATGACGCTGTCTCGACCGGATCGACCCCAGGAGGTCGGGTCCTATGGTCGCCAGCTGCGCGAGGGATGGGCCTTCCTGCGCGGCGACCGGATCCTCCTCGGCATCGCGGTCATGGTGTCGCTGACCAACCTGCTCGACATCGCCTACACGACCGTCCTCGTCCCCGTGTGGGCCGCGGAGGCGACCGGCAGCGCGGCGACCGTCGGCCTGGTGTTCGCGACCTTCGGCGGCGCGGCAGCGGTCGGGGCGATCTGCGCCTCGGCGTGGGCAGACCGGCTGCCCCGCTACCGGACCTACCTGATCGCGTTCCTGGTCTGCGGCGCCCCGCGGTACGTCGCCTTCGCGCTCGACCTGCCGATGTGGCTGATCCTCGCCGTGTGCGCGGCGGGCGGGTTCGCGTCGGGCTTCCTCAACCCGATCCTGGGCGCGGTGATCTACGAGCGGATCCCGGAGACCCTCATGGGCCGGGTGACGTCGCTGAGCACGGCGATGTGCTTCGCGCTCATGCCGTTCGGCGGGATCCTCGGCGGCCTGCTCATCGCCGGCCTCGGGCTGGCACCGGCGCTGCTGGTCGCGGGCGCGGCGTACCTCGTGGTCACGATGCTCCCGGCCGTCGATCGCCACTGGCGCGAGATCGACCGACGACCGGAGCCCGTGCTCGTCAGCGCGTGAACGCGCGCGCCACCTCGACCAGCCGGTCGTTGGCCTCGGTCTCCCCGATCGACACCCGGCAGCCCTCGCCGGCGAACGGGCGGACGACGATCCCGGCCTCGTCGGCGGCGGCCGCGAAGTCGAGCGTCCGCTCGCCGAGCTCGAACCACACGAAGTTGCCCTGCGCCTCGGGCACGTCCCAGCCCACGGCGCGCAGGCCCTCGACCACGCGCGTCCGCTCGACGACCAGCGACTCCACCCGCTCGAAGAGCTCGTCGCGCCGCTCGAGCGAGGCGATCGCCGCCGCCTGCGCGACGCTCGAGACGCCGAACGGCAGCGACACCGCCCGCAGCGCGGCCGCGATCGGCGCGGGCGCCACGGCGTACCCGACCCGGAAGCCGGCCAGCCCGTAGGCCTTCGAGAAGGTGCGGGTGAGCACGACGTTCTGGTGGCGGCGGTACGTCGCGATGCCGTCGACGGGGTCGGCCATCCGCACGAACTCGACGTACGCCTCGTCGACGACGACCAGCACGTGCGACGGCACCTTCGCCAGGAAGGCGTCGAGCTCGGCCTGCGTCACCGCCGGGCCGGTCGGGTTGTTGGGGGTGCAGACGAGCACCACCTTCGTGCGGTCGGTGATCGCCGCCGCCATCGCGTCGAGGTCGTGCCGGCCGTCGGCGGTGACCGGCACCTTGACGGCGCTCGCGGCGGCCGCGGCGACGGCGATCGGATAGGCCTCGAAGGACCGCCAGGCGAAGACGACCTCGTCGCCGGGGTCGCAGAAGGCCTGCACCAGCTGGTAGATCAGCCCCACCGACCCGGTCGCGACCGACAGGTGGTCGACGGGGACGTCGAAGGCCTGCGCCAGCGCGTCGTACAGCGCGACGCTGCCCATGTCGGGGTAGCGGTTCATCGCCGCTACCCCGGCCTGCACGGCCTCGATGACGCCGGGCAGCGGCGGGTAGGGGTTCTCGTTGGAGGACAGCTTGTACGACGTCATCCCGGGTCGGACCGTCGGCGGCTTGCCCGCGACGTACGGCGGGATCTCCGCCACGTTCGCTCGGGGCTGGGGGGTGGTCATGATCCGCACCCTAGTGAGGGGTGATCAGCGGCGGCGGTGCCGCCACGGCCGCAACGCGAGCGCGAGCACGATGCCGATGCCGACGCCGACGACCGCCCCGGTGACGTTGTCGATGACGTCGGTGACGTCGCAGGCGCGGTCGATGCGGGCCAGCGCGAGCTGCGTCCCCTCGATCGCGGCCGAGTAGCCGATGAGCACGAGCAGGCCGAGCGGCACCAGCACCACCGCGGACCGAGGCCAGCGGGCGACGGCGAGGACCAGCAGCACGCCGGCCGGCGCGAAGATCAGCGTGTTGAGCATCCGCTGGCCGCCGGCGAAGATCCAGAACCCCTCCGGCGCCGGGCCCCCGATGTCCCACGAGCAGGTCTCCAGCCGGCCCTCGGCGGAGACGATGCCGGGCGCGCCGTTGGCGGGGATCAGGGTGACGGCGCCGATGACGACCAGCGACCAGACGAAGCCGGCGATCGACCACGCGGTGACCACGCCGAGCCCCCGTCGCAGCGAGAGGGCGAGCAGGGCGCAGAGCATGCCTGCGGCCGCGATGATGGCGAGCATCACCCCCACGCCACCGACCGGAAACACGGGTCGAGGCTACCGACCGGGGGCTACGCTCCGAGCGCGGCCAGCAGGTTCGCCAGCAGCGGGTGAAGGAGCTGCTCCTCGGGATCCTCGACCACGGAGTGGTAGCCGGCGAGCTCGAGCATCACGTAGCCGTGCAGGGCGACCCAGATCTGGCCGGCGACGGCGTTCGGGTCGTCGCGGCGCAGCACGCCCTGGTCCATCGCCAGCGCGACGGCGTCGACGAGCTGCTGGAAGGCGGCCAGCCCGACGGCGAGCTCGTCGCCCTGCAGCCGGTACTCCCCCAGCGAGGCCGAGCCGAACATCACGGCGTACATGTGCGGGTTGGCGAGGGCGTGCGCGCGGTACGCCGCCGCCATCGCGGCGAGGTTCGCGACCGCGTCGTCGCCGAGCTCGACCGCCGCGACCCGGGCGTGCAGCCGCTCGAAGCCCTCGGCGACGACCGCGCGGACCAGCGCGGGCATCCCGCCGAAGTGCGTGTAGACGGCCATCGTCGACGTGCCCGCGTCCGCGGCGAGGCGGCGCACCGAGAGCGCGCGGGGGCCCTCCTCGCCGAGCAGGTCGGCGGCGGCCTCGAGCAGGCGGCGGCGTACGTCGGGATCGGGAGCGGGGGCCATTGCCAGGCGATCATAACGGCGTTATGGTGCGATTCCTCTATAACAGCGTTATGTATCCGGCGGAGGTGCCGAGATGAACCGCTACCTGCACGACAGCTTCGCTCCCGTCCACGAGGAGCACACGGCCTTCGACCTCGAGGTCACGGGGACGATCCCCGACCACCTCGACGGGCGCTACCTGCGCAACGGCCCCAACCCGGCCACCGACCCGGGCCCGGACTTCCACTGGTTCACCGGCGCGGGGATGGTGCACGGCGTGCGCCTCGGCGACGGCCGCGCGCAGTGGTACCGCAACCGCTGGGTCCGCCCGACCGGCGACGACTTCGCCCCCAACACCAACGTGCTCGCCCACGCCGGCCGCACCCTCGCCCTCGTCGAGGCGGGCTCCCGGCAGTACGAGCTGACCGACGAGCTCGACACCGTCGGGCCGTGCGACCTCGGCACGGTGACCGGCGGCTACACGGCGCACCCGCACGAGGACCCCGAGACCGGCGAGCTCCACGCGATCTCCTACTCGTGGACCCGCGGCAACCTCGTCGACTACTCCGTGATCGACACCAGCGGCAAGGTCCGGCACCAGGTCGAGATCGAGGTCACCGGCAGCCCGATGATCCACGACTGCGCGCTGACCGAGCACTACGTCGTCGTCTACGACCTGCCCGTCACCTTCGACCTGGGCATGGTCTCCGGCCAGCTGCCCCGGCCGCTCCAGGCCACCGACCGGCTGATCGACGCGACCCTCCGCGACCGCACCTACGCGTCGCTGCCCTACTCCTGGGACGCCGACTACCCGGCCCGGATCGGCCTGCTGCCGCGCGAGGGCACCGGCGCCGACGTGCGCTGGTTCGAGATCGACCCGTGCTACGTCTTCCACACCCTCAACGCCTACGAGGAGGGGACCGACGTCGTCATCGACGTGGTGCGGCACGACCGGATGTTCGCGACCGACTTCGGCGGCCCGAACGAGGGCCCGGCGTACCTCACCCGCTTCACGATCGACACCGCCGCCGGCAAGGTCCGCGAGCATCGCTTCGACGAGCACAGCCAGGAGTTCCCGCGGTACGACGAGCGGCTGACCGGCCGCCGGCACCGCTACGGGTACGCCGCGGGCGTGGCCGGCGACGCCGTGCGCACCGGCGACTCGGTGCTCAAGCACGACGTCGTGGCCGGCACGACGATCGAACGGAGGCTCGGCACCGGACGCGAGGTCAGCGAGTTCTGCTTCGTCCCGGCCGCGCCCGACGCCGCCGAGGACGAGGGCGTCCTGATGGGCTACGTGTTCGACCGCGGCACCGGCCGCAGCGACCTGCGCCTGCTCGACGCCGCCACGCTCGACGACGTCGCCGCGGTCCACCTGCCCGGCCGGGTGCCGGCCGGGTTCCACGGCAACTGGGCGCCGCGCCGCGGTTGAGCCGATCCCGGGCCCGGAGGCCCTAGGGTGTGGGCGTGGGACTCCTCAAGTTCATCGGGTGGCTCGCCACCAACGTCGTCGCGCTGGCCGCGGCCTGCGTGATCTTCGACGGCATCGGATTCACGGGCTCGTCCGGCTGGGACGAGGTCACCGACAACTTCTGGCCGCTCGTCTTCGTCGCTCTGATCATGGGCATCGTCAACTCGTTCGTCAGCCCCGTGATCAAGTTCCTGTCGATCCCGTTCATCATCATCACGCTCGGGCTCTTCCTGCTCCTGATCAACGCGCTGATGCTGCTGTTCACGGAGTGGCTGGCCGGGCTCTTCGACATGGACTTCTACGTCGACGGGTTCTGGAACGCCGTGGGCGGCGCGATCGTGATCACGATCGTCACGTGGGTCGTCGGGCTGATCTTCGGCGACGCCGCGGAGGCGTGACCCGGAGGCATGGAGAGCCTGCCGGACGGCCGTGAGCCCGGGCGCTACCGCGTCGAGGTCGTCTGCCTGGGCAACATCTGCCGATCCCCGATGGCGCACGTCGTGCTCGAGGAGCGGCTGGCCGACGCCGGTCTCGGCGACGTCGTCGAGGTGACCAGCTCCGGCACCGGCGACTGGCACGTCGGCAACCCGATGGACCGGCGCGCGGCGGCGACGCTGACCGCGGCGGGGTACGACGCGAGCCGGCACCGGGCCCGCCAGTGGGCCGACCTCGACGGCGCCGACCTCTACCTCGCGATGGACGCCACCAACCTCGCCGACATCGGCGGAGCGGGCACGCGGACGCGGATGTTCCGGGACTTCGACCCCATCGAACGCGGGGGCGACGTACCGGACCCGTACTACGGTGGGGACGACGGATTCGAGGAGGTCCTGGGGATGGTGGAGCGCACGGCGTCCGCGATCGTCGAGTCGCTGCGCCGCGAGCGGCCCTGGGACGGCGCCGATCGGGTCCGGCCGGGCCCGTGACGAGGCAGCCGCTGGTCGCGCGACGTGCCGAGGACCTCCTGGGCACGTCGGTCATCGCGACCGCGCCCGTCGCCGGCGGCGACATCGCCAACGCGACCCGGCTGCGGCTCAGCGACGGCACGACCGCGCTGATGAAGACGCTCCCGCACGCCCCCGAGGACTTCTTCGAGGCCGAGGCCGCCGGCCTGCGGTGGCTCGGCGAGGCGGCGGGCACCGGCGTGCAGGTGCCGGAGGTGCTCGGCGTCGACCACGAGTGCGTGATCATCCGCTGGGTCGAGCCGGGCAAGAACTCCGTCGACGCCGCCACCGCCTTCGGCCGCGAGCTCGCGGCCACCCACGCCGCCGGCGCTGACGCCTTCGGGCGCGAGGACGACGGCTACATCGGCCGGCTGCCGCTGCCCAACCGGCCGGCCGAGACGTGGGCGGAGTTCTACGCCGTACGCCGCGTGCTGCCCTACCTCAAGCTCGCCCGCGACCGCGGCCACGCCGACGAGGAGCAGGCGGCGACGATCGAGGCCGTCGTGGCCAAGCTGCCCGGGCTGGTGCCCGACGAGCCGCCGGCCCGCCTGCACGGTGACCTCTGGAACGGCAACGTGCTCTGGGGGCTCGACGGCCGGATCTGGCTGATCGACCCGGCGGCGTACGGCGGCCATCGGGAGGTCGACCTCGCGATGCTGTCGCTCTTCGGGCTCCCGCACCTGCCGCGGATGCTCGACGCCTACGACGAGGCGGCGCCGCTCGCCGACGGCTGGCAGGACCGCGCCGCGCTGCACCAGATCTTCCCGCTGCTCGTGCACGCCTGCCACTTCGGCGGCGGGTACGCCGCGCGTGCGGCCCAAGCGGCCGCGACGTACCTGTGACGGTTCTCCCCCGGTCAGTTCTCAGTGCCGGTTCAGGCTCGACTGGCAAAGTAGGGCCGTGACCAGCAAGCCCACCGCCAAGCCGCGCGTGCTCGTCGTCGACGACGACAAGGCGGTGCGCGAGTCGCTGCGGCGGTCGCTGGAGTTCAACGGCTACGAGGTCGCGCTCGCCAACGACGGGGCCGAGGCGCTGGCCGCGATCGCGCGGACCGACCCCGACGTCGTCGTGATGGACGTGATGATGCCGCGGCTCGACGGGCTGGAGGCGACCAAGGCGCTGCGCCAGGCCGGCAACGACCTGCCGATCCTCGTGCTCACGGCGCGCGACGCGGTCGGCGACCGGGTCGAGGGCCTGGACGCCGGGGCCGACGACTACCTCACGAAGCCGTTCGCGCTGCAGGAGCTGCTCGCCCGGCTCCGCGCGCTGCTGCGCCGGGTGGTCCCGCGCGAGGGTCACGAGGACGAGGTGCTCAGCTTCTCGGACCTGTCCATGGACATCGCCAGCCGCGAGGTGCGGCGCCACGACCGGACGATCGAGCTGACGCGGACCGAGTTCGCGCTGCTCGAGCTGTTCCTGCGCCGCCCCCGCCGCGTCCTGGAGCGCTCGTTCATCCTCGAGGAGGTGTGGGGCTACGACTTCCCCACCACCGCCAACTCGCTGGAGGTCTACGTCGGCTACCTGCGCCGCAAGACCGAGGCCGAGGGCGAGGCCCGCCTGATCCACACCGTGCGTGGTGTCGGCTACGTGCTGAAGGAATCGTGACCGTACTCCCACCGTTCGGCCCCGAGGGCCGTTGGCACTACCGCAGGTCCCTCGCCTCCCGGGTGACCCTCCTGACCACGATCGCCGCGGGAGCGACCGTGGCGCTGGTGGCGTTCGGCGCCTACATCACCGTCCGGATGCAGCTCCAGGCGACACTCGACGACTCCCTGCTCCAGCGCGCCCGGACCACCTCGGCGGAGAGCATCTGCACCGACGGCAACACGCCCCTGAAGTCGGAGTACTTCGGCGCCGCCAGCGTGTGGGTCGCCTGCGTCAGCTCCGACGGCCGCGGCATCGTGATCGGCCGCAAGGCCGACGAGGCCCAGAAGCTGCTCGGCGACCCGGAGGTCGCGGTCGCCAAGGGTGAGACGTCGTCGTCGGTGCGCACCGTCAGCAGCAACGGCACCCGGTGGCGGGTGGCCGCCGTCCACCGCGACGACGGCACGACGATGGTGATCGGGCAGTCGCTCGACTCCCAGGAGAAGCTGCTGGCCAAGCTGGGCATCGTGATGCTGCTCTTCGGCGGCGCCGGGGTCATCGGCGCCGGCCTGGCGGGCTGGGCCGTGGCGCGCAACGGGCTGCGCCCGGTGCGCCGGCTCACGGCGTCGGTCGAGGACATCGCCCGCACCGAGGACCTCCGCCCGCTGCCGGTCGAGGGCGACGACGAGGTCGCCCGCCTGGCCACGGCGTTCAACCAGATGCTCGCGGCGCTCGCCGCCTCGCGCGACCGGCAGCGCCAGCTGGTCGCCGACGCCGGCCACGAGCTCCGTACGCCGCTGACCTCCCTGCGCACCAACATCGACCTGCTCACACAGGCCGACGGAGAGGGCGGCATGGAGCTGCCGCCCGGCGCGAAGGCCGAGCTGCTCGACGACGTCCGCGCCCAGATCGAGGAGCTGACGACGCTGATCGGCGACCTCGTCGAGCTCGCCCGCGACGAGCCGCTCACGCACGTCGTCGAGCCCGTCGACCTGCCCGAGGTCGTCGAGCGCGCGGTCGCCCGCGTCCGCCGTCGGGCGCCGAGCCTCACCTTCGCGATCGAGCTGTCGCCCTGGTACGTCGTGGGCGAGGAGGCCGGGCTCGAGCGCGCGATCACCAACCTGCTCGACAACGCCGCGAAGTGGAGCCCCGAGCGCGGGACCATCACGGTGCGGCTCGTCGACGGCACGCTCACGGTCGACGACGAGGGCACCGGCATCGCCGAGGAGGACCGGCCACACGTGTTCGACCGCTTCTACCGCTCCCGGGAGTCGCGCGGGATGACCGGCTCCGGGCTGGGGCTCTCGATCGTCCGCCAGGTCGCCGAGCGGCACTCCGGCGGCGTCGCCGTCGAGGACGCACCCGGCGGCGGCGCGCGGCTGACCATGTGGCTCCCGGGCTCCGAGAGCCCGGTCCCGGACTGGACCCCGGCCTGATGCGCGTTCTCGCCGCAATCGCCGCAGCGCTGCTCGTGCTGGCCGGCTGCTCGTCGGACGACTCCGACGCCCCCTCCGCGGCCGAGTCCGCCGCCGCCAACGTCGCCTGGAGCCCGTGCGACGACCTCTCCGTCGAGACGGTCGGCCGCCTCGTGGGCGAGCCGGTGACGGAGCGCACCGGGTCCCTCACCCAGCCGCAGTGCACGTTCGTCCCGGAGCACAAGGGCGGCGCGGCGTACGACATCAGCTACCTGTGGTTCGCGGGCGGGCTCGAGGAGGCGCTCGACACGCTGGGCGCGGCCGGCACCCAGCTCGAGCCGGTCGAGGTCGAGGGTGCCGAGGCCGCGCGGATGGTCGTGCGGCCGCAGCGGACGGGCGTCCTGGTCACCGGCTTCGTGCAGACCGACGGGCTGGTGCAGAGCGTCAACGCGGTGCAGGTGAAGCCGTACGACGAGGACGCGGTCGTCGCCGGGGCGAAGGCGCTGATGGCAGAGCTGGCGGCGAACGCCCCGGCCGGTCCGACGGGCTGAGACACGCTCCGCCAGAATGGCGCGGTGACCGACGAGATCGCGTTCTACACGAAGTCCGGGGACGACCTGGTCCCGACCCCGCTCGCGTGCAGCATGTGGAGCGACGACCAGATGCACGGCGTCGCACTCAGCGGTGCGCTCGCCCGGGCGGCGGAGCTCTGCCTCGCCGCGACCGGCCGCGACGACCTGCGTCCGGCGCGGTGGGTGGTCGACCTGTTCCGCGCCGCGCGGATGCGGCCGTGCACGTTCACGGCCGAGGTGGTGCGCGAAGGCTCCCGGATCTGCCTCGTCGACGTCACGCTGACCCAGGACGGCGAGCGGGTGGCGCGCGCGTCGGCGACGTTCCTCAAGCCGTCGGAGCCGGCGCCGGGCGAGGTCTGGCAGCCCGCGGAGCGTCCGTCGCCCCCGCCGCTCGAGATCGCGCCGGCGAGCGACGAGCCCCGCGTGCCGTTCCTGCGCTCGGCCTCGGAGTGGTCACAGAACTTCACCGAGCACCAGAACGCCGACCGCAAGGCGTCGTGGAGCAGCGCGATCCCGATCGTGCCCGACGAGCCGCTCTCACCGTTCCAGGCCGTGGCCGCCGCGGCCGACGGCGCGAGCATGGTGACCAACTGGGGCACCCGCGGCGTGGAGTACATCAACACCGACATCGCGCTGACCCTGGCCCGCAACCCGGTCGGCGTCGAGATCGGGCTGCTGGCGACCGACCGCGTCGAGCACGACGGCATCGCGTCCGGCACCACCGCGGTCTTCGACCGGGCCGGCGCCCTCGGCACCGTCACGGTCGCGGCGCTCGCCAACGCCCGCCGTCGGGTCGACATGGGCGGGGTCGAGTACGCCGACGACGGCCAGCGGCGTACCGCGTCCCGGGTCTGAGCCCTCAGGTCTCCCGGCTGGCCTGGCGCCAGGACCGCTCGAAGGGCAGCCGCCAGGCGTGCGGCGCGACCAGCTGGTGGATCGCGTTCGGGCCCCAGGAGCCCGGCGAGTACAGCCGCACCGGCGGCGGGTTCTGCAGCAGCGGCATCGACTTCTCCCAGAGCGTCTCGATGCCGTCGGCGGTGGTGAAGAGCGTGTGGTCGCCGCGCATCGCGTCGTAGATGAGCCGCTCGTAGGCCTCGAGGACGGCGTACGCCGAGGACGTCTCGTGCGTCGCGAACTGCATCGACAGCTTCTCCAGCTTCATGCCCGGCCCGGGCCGCTTGCCGTAGAAGGAGAGCGACATCTTCGACTGGTCGGCGAGGTCGAACGTGAGGTGGTCCGGCCCCTGGGTACCGGCGTTGGAGCCCGCCGGGAACATCGTGAGCGGCGGCTCCTTGAACGCGATCGAGATGATCCGCGCCCCCTCGGCCATCTTCTTGCCGGTGCGCAGGTAGAACGGCACCCCGGCCCAGCGCCAGTTGTCGATCTCGACCTTGAGCGCGACGAACGTGTCGGTGTCGGAGTCGTCGGCGGCGTCCGGGTTGTCGCGGTAGCCGGCGTACTGCCCCCGGACCACGTTGTGCGGCTCGATCGGGCGCATCGAGCGGAACACCTTGAGCTTCTCGTCGCTGATCGGCCCGGGCGCGAGGGAGGTCGGCGGCTCCATCGCCATGAACGCCAGCACCTGCATCAGGTGGGTGACGACCATGTCGCGGTAGGCGCCGGTGGTCTCGTAGAACTTGGTGCGGACCTCGAGACCGAGCGTCTCGGGCACGTCGATCTGCACGTGGTCGATGAAGTTGCGGTTCCAGATCGGCTCGAAGAGGCCGTTGGCGAAGCGGAACGCCAGGATGTTCTGGGCCGCCTCCTTGCCGAGGAAGTGGTCGATCCGGAAGATCTGGCTCTCGTCGAAGACCTGGTGCAGGCGCTCGTTGAGCCGCTTGGCCGACTCGAGGTCGGTGCCGAACGGCTTCTCCATGATGATCCGCGAGTTCTTGACCAGGCCGGCCTCGTCGAGCTGGTGGACCACGTCGAGCGCCGCCTTCGGCGGCACGCTCAGGTAGTGGAGGAACCGGACCGGCTGGCCGCCGCGGCCGACCTCGCGCTCGGCCTCGCGGACCGCCTCGGCCAGCGCCGACGGGCCGGCCGACTGCGGGACGTAGGTGAGCAGCTCGGCGAACCGGTCCCACTGCTCGTCGGAGACGGGCCGGTGGCTGAACTCCCCGCACGCGTCGCGGGCGAGCTGCACGAAGGCGGGGGTGTCGAGATCCTCCAGCGACGTGCCCACGATGCGTGAGTCGTCGATCAGCCCGGCCTGCCACAGGTGGAAGAGCCCCGGGATGAGCTTGCGCCGCGAGAGGTCGCCGGTCGCGCCGAACAGGAGGACCACGTGTGCGGTGTCCATGCCCCGAGCCTAGTAGCGGGACGGTGGGGTCAGCGCTCGTCGAACACCCGGAGCAGTCGCTCCGCCTTCCAGCGCGACTCGGCCCACTCCTCCTCGACGTCGGAGCGGACCGTGATGCCGCCCCCGGTCCCGAGCACGTAGCGGCCGTCGCCGGCGGTCATCAGGCTGCGGATCACCACCCCGAGGTCCGCCCGGCCGTCGGCGCTGACCCAGCCGAAGGCCCCGGCGTACACGCCCCGCGGCGTCTGCTCGACCTCCTCGACGACCTGCATGGTGCGCAGCTTGGGCGCCCCCGTCATCGAGCCGGCCGGGAAGAGCGCGCGCAGCGCGTCGACCGTCGTGACGTCGTCGCGGAGCCGACCGCGGACGGTGCTCACCAACTGGTGCACCGACTCGTAGGACTCGACGTCCATGAGCGTGGGCACGACGACCGTGCCCGGCTCGCAGACCACCGAGAGGTCGTTGCGGAGCAGGTCGACGATCATCAGGTTCTCGGCCCGGAACTTCGGGTCGCTCCGCAGCCGCTCCCGCGCCTCCTCGTCCTCTGCCGTCGTCGCGCCGCGCGGCGTGGTGCCCTTGATCGGCTTGGTCTCCAGGGTGCGGTCCGCGGACACGAGCGCGTAGCGCTCCGGGCTCGAGCTGAGCAGCCACGCCCGCGCGCCCGGCACGTCGTGCTGCAGGAATCCGGCGTACGGCGCGGGGTTGAGGTCGCGCAGCCGCAGGTACGCCGTCACCGGGTCCAGGTCGCTCGCCGCCTCCGCCCGGTAGGTCAGGTTGACCTCGTAGGTGTTGCCGGCGTGCAGGTGCTCCTGGACGCGGTCGAAGGCGGCGGCGTAGATGGGTGGTGGTTTCGAGACAGGCGCCAGCGCGCCCTCCTCAACCACCGTCACGGTGGTTGAGGAGGGCGCGCGGGCAACCGTCTCGAAACCACCGTCGGCCGCGTGCTCGAACATCCGCACGTGGCTCGGACGCATCCAGACGGCATCCGGCATCCCGGGATCGGGCGACGCGGGCAGGTCGGGCCGGCAGGCGTAGCCGAGGTAGCCGAACCAGGAGGCATCGGACGGGCCGGCGGACATCTCGGCCGCGAGCACGTCGAAGACGTCGGACCCCACCACCTCGGCACGGCCCCCGGCGTGGCGGGTGACCTCGCGCGCGGCGGCGTCGTACGTCAGCGACACGTCGTCGGGCTCGAGCCAGCCGACGATCGAGCGGCGTCCCGACCACTCGCGGGCGCCGCCGCCGTCGAGCCAGAAGCAGCGGGCGTGCGAGGCCGCCATGGACCGGAAGACCGGCACGGGGTCAGTCACGCGCGCCGCCGAGGAAGTTGGCGACGAGCCGCTCGCCGGCCGCGGACAGCACCGACTCCGGGTGGAACTGCACACCCTCGAGGGGCAGGCTGCGGTGCCGCACCCCCATGACCACACCGTCCTCGGACCGCGCGGTCACCTCGAGGCACGACGGCACCCGCACGGCCGCCAGCGAGTGGTAGCGCACCGCCGCGAGCGGCGTGGGCAGGCCGGTGAAGACTCCGCGGCCGTCGTGCGCGACCGACGCCACGTCGCCGTGGGCGGGAGCGACGCGGTCGACGGTGCCGCCGTACGTCGTGACGAGCCCCTGCATGCCGAGACACACGCCGAGCACGGGTCGGGCCGCGCGCCGCAGCACCTCGCGCCCGACCGAGAAGTCGGCCGGGGAGTCCGGATGGCCGGGACCGGGCGAGAGCACGACGTACGAGAACGCCAGCACGTCGTCGGCCGATACCTCGTCGTGCTGCACGACGGTGGGCAGGGTCCCGGTGACGGCGGCGACGAGGTGGACCAGGTTCCACGTGTAGGAGTCGTGGTGGTCGACCACGACCACGGAGCCGCCGGGCGTGCGGAGGGCCCGATGAAGCTGGGGGGCAGTCTTCACCGGGCCCATGAACGGCTCCGCCGTGACTCCACAGACTAGCGTCCGCCCGACGCGTTGTCGTGGCCCTCGATCAGAAGGTCGGCGACGAGCTCGTGCAGCACGTCGAAGCCGTGCTCGGTGAGGATCGACTCCGCGTGGAACTGGATGCCGCGGTAGTGCGGGCCGCGCACCAGGTGGATGTCACCGGTCTGGACGTCCGCCTCGACCTCGACCCCCGACGGCGCGCCGTCGGGGCCGAGCCGGCCGACGAACGTGTTGTAGAAGCCGACGCGCTCCGTCCGCCCGCCGATCGTCACCGGGGACTGCGTGCCCTGGAAGACGATGTCCTTGTAGGCCAGCGGGACGCCCAGATGGTGGCACAGCGCCTGGTGGCCGAGGCAGACGGCGAGGAACGGCCGCTCGGCGGCCATGAGCTCGGCGACCGCCGCGCGGAGGTTCGCCATCTTCGGGTCGTCGCCGTCGCGCGGGTCGCCCGGCCCGGGCCCGACGATCGCCAGGTCGAAGCCGTCGAGGCAGCCCGGCACGTAGTCCTCGTGCCGCACCACCTCGCTGGTCATGCCGATCACGCCGAGCACGTGCCGCAGCATGTTCACGAAGTCGTCCTCGCCGTCGAGGATCACTGCCGACTTCCCCGCCAGCCGACGGTCGGGAGCGGCGCCGCCCTGGTCGGTCAGCCAGAAGGTCGAGAGCCGCCGGTTGCGCGCGTTGAGCGCGAGCAGCACGTCCTCGTCGTTGACGAGCTCGGCGACGTTGACGCTGGGCCGCGGCGCCGGTGGCACCAGCCCGAACGCGCTGAGGATGCCGCCCGCCTTGGCGTGCGTCTCCGCGACCTCGTACGCCGGGTCCGAGTCGCGCACCAGCGTCGCCCCGGCGGTGACCGTGAGCCGGCCGTCGGGGCGGACGTCGGCGGTGCGGATGACGATCGGGCTGTCCACGACCGGGCCGCCCTCCTCGTCGCGGCCGAGGATCGCGAGCGCGGCGCCGTAGTAGGCGCGGCCCTCCGACTCGTACTGCTTGATCAGGCGGCACGCGTTCTCGACCGGCGAGCCGGTGACGGTCGCGGCGTACATCGTGTCGCGCAGCACCTCGCGCGGGTCGCGGCTGGTGCGGCCGGCGAGCAGGTACTCGGTGTGGACGAGGCGGCTCATCGGCTTGAGGAACGGGCCGAGCACCTGGCCGCCCTCGTTGCAGATGTCGCACATCATCTTCAGCTCCTCGTCGACGACCATGAAGAGCTCGAAGATCTCCTTCTCGTCGTGGAGGAAGTCCAGGAGCTGGCGCTTGAGGCCGGCACCCTCGTCAGTGGGGAGACGGAAGGTGCCGCTGATCGGGTTCATCCGCACGTCGCCGCCGTGGATCGAGACGTGCCGCTCCGGGCTGGCGCCGATCAGGAAGCGGTCGCCGGTGAAGAACACGTAGGTCCAGTACGACCCGCGCTCGCGCTCGAGCAGCCGCCGGAAGACGGTGAGCGCCTTGTCGGCGCCCCAGTCGGCGACGGTCGCGCGGTAGTGGCGCCCGATGACGAGGTTGGCGCCCTCGCCCTGGCCGATCTCGTCGGCGATGATCGACGAGACGAGCTTGCCGTAGTCGTCGTCGTCGGTCTCGAAGCCGCCGCGGTCGGCGAACTCGACCCCGGTGTCCTCGATCGCATCGATCACCTCCTCGACCGTGAACTCCAGCTCGGTCTCGACGTCGACGACCACCAGCGGGGTGCCGTCGTCGTGGGCCTCGAAGCCGCGCTCCGCGACCTGCCGGAAGGGGATCGCGAGCAGCCGGTCGGCGATGTGGCCGTCCTGCGGCACGCCCTCCGCGAGGGGTACGTCCAGGATCGACTCGACCACGCTGCGCCGGCCGCCGACGACGCCGACCGTGTCGCGGTCGCCGGCCCGCGTGGAACGCCGGATGATCGCCCACGCCTCGTGCTCCTGGATGGCCGCGATGGCTTCCCGGGCAGAGGTGGTGGCAGTCATGGCGCCAATCTACGGCTCACCCCGGCCGGTCAGCAGCGATGTCCGCGATCGCCGTACCCGGTCTGGGCCACGCCGGTGAACTTCCTTGCCTTCCGCCAGTTCCATCGGGTGAGATGTCACCCCAGTGGGTGCGCCGGGAGATCGCACCCCAGAGCCCGAGGATCCGTCATCAACGCCCAGGACGAGCCGATCCCCTTCGCGCAGCCGGACGTCGGCGACGCCGAGGCAGACGCCGTCCGCGACGCGATCCGGGCCGGATGGCTCACCACCGGCAGGCTCACGGCCGAGTTCGAGCGGGAGTTCGCGGAGTCCGTCGGCGCCGCCCACGCCGTCGCCGTCACCAGCGCGACCGCCGCGCTCCACCTCGCCCTGGAGGCCGCCGGCATCGGCCCCGGCGACGAGGTGCTGGTGCCCACCTGGACGTTCACGGCGACCGCCGAGGTGGTGCGCTACCTCGGCGGCGAGCCGGTGCTGGTGGACGTCGACCCGACGACGCTGGCACTCGACCTGAAACTGGCTGCCGGGCAGGTCACCGGCCGCACCCGGGCCGTGATCCCGGTGCACTTCGGCGGCCTGCCCGTCGATCCGGTCGCGCTCGCCGACTTCGCCCGCGACCACGGCGTGGCGGTCGTCGAGGACGCCGCGCACGCGTTCCCGGCCGGCACCGACGGCCGGCTCGTCGGCGCCGGCGACTCCCTCGCGACCGCCTTCAGCTTCTACTCCACCAAGACCATGACGACCGGCGAGGGCGGCATGCTCACCACGAACGACGACCGGGTCGCCGCCCGCGCCCGGGTCATGCGGCTCCACGGCATCGACCGCGACGTCCTCGACCGGTACACCCGCGCTGGCGCCCGCTGGCAGTACGACGTGATCGCTCCCGGCTACAAGTACAACCTCACCGACATCGCCTCGGCGCTGGGCCGCGTACAGCTCTCACGCGCCCCCGAGATGCGCCGGCGTCGCGAGGCCATCGCGCTGCGCTACACGGAGGCGTTCGCCGACCTGCCGCTCGAGCTGCCGGCCCCGGCGCCCGCCGACGTGACCCACGCGTGGCACCTCTACACGGTCAGGCTGCTGGACGCCCCCGTCGATCGGGACGCCTTCGTCGAGAGCCTGGCCCGCGCGGGCGTGTCCACCAGCGTCCACTTCATCCCGCTGCACCTGATGACGTACTGGCGCGAACGACTCGACCTGCGGCCCGAGGACTTCCCCGTGGCCACGGACTCGTTCCCGCGCGCGGTCAGCCTGCCGATCTTCTCCGCCCAGACCGACGTCCAGGTGGAGCGGGTGATCTCGGCCGTCCGGGACGCCCTGGCAGCCGGAGCCTGACCGTCAGCCCAGCGTGGTCAGCAGCTGCGTGGCGCGGGTGAGCACGACGTAGAGCGTGGCGCGGCCCGTGGCCGACTCGTCCTCGATCTCCTGAGGACGGACGACGACGATGCCGTCGAACTCCAGGCCCTTGGTGTCGAGACCGGTCAGCACGACGACCCGGTCCTCCCCCGACGGCGTGACGGCGGAGTCGACCGCGGCGCGCGCGCCGGGCGCGTCTTCGGCGAACTCGGACCACGACGCCAGCCAGGCGTTGACCTCCGAGCGCCGCGCGACGGGCACGACGATGCCGACGGTGCCGGCGACCTGCGCGGCGACCTCGGCGACCGCCTCGCGGGTGGCCGCCTCCAGGTCACCGTCGGTGATGCCGGCGCGGACGACGGGGTCGACGCCGGTCGACCGCACCGCGGTGGGGAGGTCGGCGTCGAGGCCCACGCGCTCGGCGTACGCCGCGGCGTGTGCGTAGATCTCCGACGAGTTGCGGTAGTTGGTCGAGAGGTGGAACTCGTGGCGCTCCTTGCCCTCGAGCGCCGCCGCGCGGGCGGCGTCGGCCTCGGCGGGCACGGGCCACGACGACTGCGCCGGGTCGCCGACGATCGTCCACGACGCCGTACGCCCGCGCCGGCCCACCATCCGCCACTGCATCGGCGTGAGGTCCTGCGCCTCGTCGATCAGCACGTGCGCGTAGGCGTCGTCCTCGATCTTGTGGGTCGGGGGCGCCCACGCGCGGCCCGACGGCGCGAACTCGCGGTCGGCGGCGGTGAAGAGCTCCTGCACGTCGATCCCGCCCTCGAGCAGGCCCGTGTCGTCGAGGGTCGCCTCGTCGTCGGTGCGCGCCGGGACGTCGCCGATCGCGTAGCGGAGCTCGTCGAGCAGCGGGATGTCCTCGACGGAGAGGTCGGTGGCGTCGGCCCACGACTTCGCGAGCAGTCGCTGCTCCTCGGAGCCGACGACGCCGTCGCCGACCCGCGTGAGGAAGTCGGGCTCGCGCAGCCAGCGGAAGACCTCGGTGGCGTCGAGCGGCGGCCACCACGCGGCGACGAAGTCGACGAACGCGTGGTTGGAGAGCATGTCGTCGTCGAAGGACTCACGCCCGCGCTCGCGGCCGCGCTCCCCGCGGACCTGCCGCCACATCGCGTCGAGCAGCGTGCCGGCCACCCGGGGCAGCTGGCGGTTGCGGCGGCCCTGCGACATCAGGTTGCGCCGGATCGCGCCGAGCTGGCCGCGGTCGAGCACGATCGTGTCGTCGCGCCAGAAGATCCGGAACTCGCGCGGGCTGCCCGGCGCCTGCTGGCGGGCGGTGCGCCGCATCAGCTCGGCCATGACGGCCGAGCCCTTGACGTCGGCGACGGCAGGCTCGTCGTGCCGGATCGCGCGCACCCCGTCGACGACCTCGCCGAGCGAGCGCAGCGCGACGGCCGTCTCACCGAGGCTCGGGAGCACCCGCTCGATGTAGCGCATGAAGACGCCGCTCGGGCCGACGACCAGCACGCCGCCGGTCTCGTAGCGACGCCGGTCGGTGTAGAGGAGGTACGCCGCGCGGTGCAGCGCGACCACCGTCTTGCCGGTGCCGGGGCCGCCGGAGATCGAGACGACGCCGCGTCCGGGGGCGCGGATCGCCTTGTCCTGCTCGGCCTGGATGGTGGCGACGATCGAGTGCATCGAGCGGTCGCGGGCGCGGGAGAGCTGCGCCATCAGGGCGCCCTCGCCGACGATCGGGAGGTCGGCCCCGGACTGCTCGAGCGCCTCGGCGTCGAGCAGCTCGTCCTCGACGCCGACGACCTGGCGACCGGCGGCGCGCAGCACGCGGCGGCGTACGACGCGCTGCGGCTCGGCCGCCGTCGCCTGGTAGAACACGGCGGCCGCCGGGGCGCGCCAGTCGATCAGCAGCGAGTCACGGTTCTCGTCGCGCAGGCCGATCCGGCCGATGTAGCGCGGCTCGGGGCCGAGCTCCGCCTGCATGTCGAGCCGGCCGAAGACCAGGCCCTCGTGGGCGGCGTCGAGCTGGGCGATCCGGCGCGCGGCCTGGAACACCATCGCGTCGCGCTCGACCAGGCCGCCCTCGTGGCCGAGGCGGCCGCGACTGTGACCCTCGCGGGCGAGCTCCTGGGCGGCCTTGGCGGACACCTCCAGCTGACGGTAGACCCGGTCCACGAACGCCTGCTCGGCAGCGACCTCCCGCTGCACCAGCTCCTCGGACAACGCGCTACTTCCCTCTTCTCGCCACACCCGCCGGCCCAGTCCGGCGAGTCGACAAGCCTACCGGGCGGCCACCCCGGGCGAGACAGGAATGCCGTCATCGCGTCGCACCGGCCATCCGCGGCGGTGCCGGCTCCGAACCCACCACATGCGCACCCGCCTCCTGTTCGCCGGCTTCGGCGTCCTGGCCGCCCTCGTCGGCGTGGCCGCCGGCCACCTGGTCGCGGCACTGACCGAGCCGGCCGCCTCACCCGTCCTCGCGGTCGGCTCGCAGGTCATCGACCTGACGCCGACGCCGATGAAGGAGTGGGCGATCCGGACCTTCGGCACTCACGACAAGGACGTGCTCGTCGGCTCGGTGGCGCTCGGCGTCCTGGTGCTCGCCGCGGTCGCCGGGCTGCTGGCCCGGCGCCGGCTCCGGTACGGCGCGGCGCTGCTGGTCGTGCTCGTGGCGGTCCCGGCGATCGTCGCGTCGCAGGTGTGGCCCAGCGTCGTCGCCGGGGTCGTCGGGATCGCCTCGCTGTGGTGGCTCACCCGATCCGCCCGGCCGGCGGCGCCGGCCACCTCCGACCCGAGCCGGCGCGGCGTGCTGCTCGCCGCCGGGACGCTCGCGGTCGCCGGCGTCGCGATGGGCGGCGCGGGGCGCTGGATCACGTCGTACCGGATCCGCGAGACCGAGATCGCGCTGCCCGCGGCGACCGACCCGGCGCCGGCGTTCCCGCGCGGGCTCGACGGTCGCGTCCCGGGCATCACGCGGTTCCGGACCGGGCGGGACGCGTTCTACCGCGTCGACACGCGGCTCGTGCTCCCGGTCGTCGACGTGTCGGAGTGGACGCTGACCATCGACGGCGACGTCGAGCGCGAGGTGACGTTCACGATCGACGACCTGCTCTCGATGCCCCTCATCGAGCGGGACATCACGCTCACCTGCGTCTCCAACGAGGTCGGCGGGCAGTACGTCGGTGGCGCGCGCTGGCTCGGCGTACGACTGACGGACCTGCTGGACCGCGCCGGCATCGACGGCACCCGGGCCGACCAGATCCTCAGCACGGACGTCGACGGGATGACGATCAGCACGCCGCTCGCCGTCGCGACCGACGGCCGGGACGCGATGATCGCCGTCGGCATGGACGGCCGGTCGCTCCCGCGGGAGCACGGGTTCCCCGCCCGGATGGTGGTGCCCGGCCTCTACGGGTTCGTCAGCGCCTGCAAGTGGATCACCCGGATGACGCTGACGACGTACGCCGAGCAGGAGGCGTACTGGACCGCGCGCGACTGGGCGACGGACGCCCCGATCAAGGTCTCGAGCCGCGTCGACACCCCGAAGCCACTGTCCACGATCGAGCCCGGCCGCACCGTCATCGGCGGCATCGCCTGGGCCCAGCACCAGGGCGGCATCGAGCGGGTCGAGGTCCGGGTGGACGGCGGCGAGTGGGAGCAGGCCCGGCTCGGGCGGTCGGCGGGCGTCGACTACTGGCGCCAGTGGTACCTGCCCTGGACGGCCGAGCCGGGCCAGCACACGCTCTCCTGCCGGGCGGTCACCGGCGACGGCACCGTGCAGACCGGCACCCGCGCCACGCCGTTCCCCGACGGCTCCAGCGGGATCCAGGAGATCGTCGTCACCGTCGCTTGAGGGGGCTGCCACTCCGGACGGTGCGGATGACCCCACCGGACCGTGCGGGCGACGCCATGGAGCGGCGGGCGCCGGCTTCCTAGCGTTCTCGGAGTCCCCGCCAGCTCCGAGAGGCTCCCTCCCATGTCGTCCCCCATCCGCACCGTCTTCCTCGTGGCCGTCGCGTTCGTCGCGATCCACGTCGTCGACGACTCGTTCGTGAACCCCCAGCCCGGCACGTCGGCCGCCGACCACCTCGTCAGCGGGCTCGTGCCGCTCGCCCTCCTGGGAGTCGCGGCCGCGGCGTACGTCCGGGCGCGGCGCGGTGGCGTCCGGGCAGTGGTCGCGCTGCTGCTGGGTGGCTTCGGGCTCGTGGCCGCCGCCGAGGGCTGGTACTACACCTTCGAGGTCGGCCCGAGCGGCGACGACTACACGGGACTCCTCGTCCTGCCGGCCGCGCTCGCCCTGCTCGGCATCGGGGCGGTCGAGCTGTGGCGCTCGCGCCGCCTCGACGACCGGCGGGGCTGGCGCTACTCGCGCCGGACGCTGATCGGCGTCGGCGGCGTCGTGCTGACGTTCCTCGTCGTGCAGCCGTTCCTGATGACGTACGCCTACACGCACATCGCGCGAAGCGAGATGCCGGAGCCGGATCTGGGCGTGGCCCACGAGGAGGTCACGTTCGAGACCGGAGACGGCGTCACCCTCGAGGGCTGGTGGGTGCCGTCGCGCAACGGCGCGGCCGTGATCGCCTTCCCGGGTCGTGCCCAGGGGCAGGACGAGGCACGCTTCCTCGCCGCCGAGGGGTACGGCGTGCTGCTGTTCGACCGGCGAGGCGAGTCCACCAGCGGCGGCGACCCGAACGCCCTCGGCTGGGACAGCACGCAGGACATCGATGCCGCGGTCGAGTTCGTCCAGGAGCAGCCCGACGTGGACCCGGACCGGGTCGGCGGCATCGGGTTCTCGGTCGGTGGCGAGATGCTGCTGACGGCCGCGGCCCGGAACGACGGGCTGAAGGCGGTCGTGTCCGAGGGTGCCGGCATCCGTTCCTACCGCGAGGTGGCCGCCGTCGACAGCGCGGAGAAGTGGGTCGGCTGGCCGATCTGGGCCGTGACGACGGCCGGCGTGGCGCTCTTCTCCGACTCGCTCCCGCCGGAGAACCTGAAGGACCTCGTCGCGGACATCGCACCCCGCCCGGTGTTCCTCATCCACGCCGAGCGTGGCCAGGGCGGCGAGGTCCTCTCGGAGGAGTACGCCGAGGCCGCCGGCCCCACCGGCGCGGCCTGGCGCACCGACAGCAGCCACGTCGGCGGCTACCAGGCAGCCCCGGACGAGTACGAGCAGCGCGTGACCGCGTTCTTCGACGACGCGCTGCTCCGCTGACCAATCCGGTACGGCGCCGGCGCCGAACGACGGGTGTCCACATCCCCACGGGAAGGCACCCCCATGAACCGCACGCTCCGACACACGACCGGCCTCGCTGCCCTGGCCCTGGTTGCCACGTTCGGGCTGGCCGCCTGCAGCGACGACGACGGCGGCGGTACCGCCAGCGACACCTCGACCAGCGAGACGAGCGAGTCGCCGTCCGACATGGAGTCCGAGATGGAGTCCGACATGGAGTCCGACATGGGCTCCGACGCCGGCGCGCAGACGTTCGGCGCGGGCTGCTCGCAGGTGCCCACCGACGGCGCCGGCTCGTTCGACGGCATGGCGACCGCACCGGTCGCGACCGCGGCGAGCGCGAACCCGCTGCTCAAGACCCTGGTCACGGCCGTCGGGCAGGCGAAGCTCGTCGACACCCTGAACTCCGCGGACGGCGTCACCGTCTTCGCCCCGACCGACGACGCGTTCGCGGCGGTCCCGAAGAAGGCGCTGGACGGTCTGCTGGCCGACAAGGCCGCACTGACCAAGGTGCTGACCTACCACGTGGTGCCCGGGCAGCTGTCGCCCGAGCAGCTCGCCGGCAGCCACAAGACGCTCGAGGGCGAGGACCTCACGGTCGAGGGCTCCGGCGAGGACTTCACTGTCGGCTCCGGGGGCGCGACAGTGGTGTGTGGGAACATCCCGACCGCCAACGCGACGGTCTACGTCATCGACTCGGTGCTGATGCCGGGCTCGATGAGCTGACTCGAGGACGACGAATGGAACACCCCCGCCCGGCGAGCTCCGGCGCCCCGTCCGACGACGGGGCGCCGGCCGCCGAGCCGCCGGACCGAGATGACCTCGGGCCACCCGACCTCGCCGACCTGCTCCGCCGGTGCGGACGGGCGGACGAGGCCGCCTTCGCGCGCCTGTACGACGCCACCGCGTCCCGCGCGTACGGCATGGCGCTCCGCGTGGTGCGCGACCCGGCCCAGGCCGAGGAGGTCACGCAGGACGCGTACCTCGAGATCTGGCGCACGGCCGCGCGCTACGACGCAGCCAAGGGCAGCCCACTCGCGTGGCTGCTCACCATCACCCACCGCAAGGCCGTCGACCGGGTCCGCAGCGCCGAGGCGGCGAGCCGGCGGGACACGACGTACCACCAGCAGCAGCAGGCGGTCGACCACGACCCGACCGCCGAGGCCGTCCAGACCTCACTCGAAGCACGCCGGGTCCGCACCGCCATGCAGGCCCTCACCGAGGTGCAGCGCGAGGCCCTCGGCCTCGCCTACTTCGGTGGCTACACACACACGGAGGTGGCGACCATGCTCGACCTACCGGTCGGCACCGCCAAGACCCGCATCCGCGACGGCCTGATCAGGCTCCGAGACGCCCTGGGAGTGAGCTCATGAGCGACATCCATGCACTCTCCGGCGCATACGCCGTCGACGCCCTCGACGACATCGAGCGCGCCTCCTTCGAGCGGCACCTCACCGACTGCCCGGCGTGCCGCGCCGAGGTCGCCGAGCTCCGTGAGGCCGCGGCGATGCTGTCCGAGACCACGGCAACCCAGCCACCGGCGGGCCTGCGCGACCGGGTGCTCGCCGACGCGGCCCGCGTCCGGCCGCTGCCGCCCGAGACCCCGCCCTCCGTCGAGCGTCCGCGACACCGCCGTCGTTCGCTCCTGCTCGCGGCGGCCGCCGCCGTCGTCGCCCTGGGTGCCGGCGCCGCGGTGGTGTCCCAGCAGCCGTGGGAGGACGCCCCGCCGACGGCCACCCAGGCGGTGCTCGACGCCGCCGACGCGGCGAGCGCGTCGATCGACTTCCCCGACGGCTCCTCCGCGACCGTGACCCACTCCGACTCGCTGGGCCAGGCCGTGATCGTCACGCACGACATGGCGCCGCCGCCGGACGGCAAGGTCTACCAGGTCTGGCTCGACCAGCCCGGCGAGGGGATGGTCTCCGCCGGCCTGATGCCGGAGCGTGCCGACCAGACCGTGCTGCTCGAGGGCGACGCGGCGACGGCCACGGGAGCCGGCATCACGGTCGAGCCCGCCGGCGGCTCGGAGGAGCCGACCACCGAGCCGATCGCGCTGTTCGACTTCGAGACACCCGACGCCTGACCGGGCCCGCCGCCGCACCCGCGGTGAGCAGTCGACCTTCCTCGACGAGGGAAGGGTCGCTGCCGCGCCGCTGAACCGGATGACTGCCGGCGCGGCCGGCGATGCGACGGAAGTCCTGCGAACCGACCCATCCACCGGGCCGCGTGCGACGAACCCAGTCCGACGGCATCGCCCCAGCGATGCCGCGGACTGGAGGGAACAGCACGATGAGAGCAACGAGAAGCAGAGCGGCGTGGGTGCTGCTCGCAACGGGCGGCCTGCTCGCGACCTCGGGGATCGCGGGCCTCGGCCCCACCGGGGCCAGCGCGTCGAGCCACCGCGAGGCACCCCTGATCTCGGGGGCGCCGCAGTACGACAACACCGACGTCTACGCCTTCGTGAGCCCGGACGACAAGGACAGCGTCACGCTGATCGCCAACTGGATCCCGTTCGAGGAGCCCGCCGGGGGTCCGAACTTCTACCCGTTCGCGAAGGACGCCCGCTACAACATCAAGATCGACAACGACGGCGACGCCCGGCCGGACATCGTCTACACGTGGAAGTTCGCGGACCACTACCGGTCGAGGGACACCTTCCTCTACAACACCGGCCAGGTCACCAGCCTCGACGACCCGGACCTGAACTTCCGGCAGACCTACACGCTGACGCGCTGGCAGAAGGGCCACACCAAGACGCTCGCGAGCGGCGTGCCGGTCGCGCCGTCGTACGTCGGCAAGGCGTCCATGCCCGACTACGAGTCGCTCCGGGACGCGGCGATCACGAAGGTGCGCGGCGGCCAGTCGTTCGCCGGCCAGGCCGAGGACCCGTTCTTCCTCGACCTGCGCGTCTTCGACCTGCTGTACGGCGGTGACCTCAGCGAGGTCGGCGACGACACGCTCGCCGGCTTCGGGGTGAACGCGGTCGCGCTGCAGGTCGACAAGGACATGCTCACCCGCGGGAAGGACCCCGTGATCGGCATCTGGTCGACGACGGACCGCAAGGACTCGCGCGGTCACTACCGGCAGGTCTCGCGGCTGGGCATGCCCCTCGTCAACGAGGTCGTCGTCCCCGTCGGCAAGAAGGACCGGTTCAACGCCTCGGTGCCGCGGGACGACGCTCAGTTCGGCGAGCACGTCACCGACCCTGAGCTGGCCCGGCTGATCGAGGCGGTCTACGGCATCAAGGCCCCGGCGACGCCGCGCAACGACCTCGTGCAGGTGTTCCTCACCGGCGTGCCCGGCCTGAACCAGCCGAAGCACGTGCGGCCCAGCGAGCAGCTGCGCCTGAACACGTCGATCCCGCCGACGGCCGACCCGGACCGGCTCGGTGTCATCGGGGGCGACAAGGGAGGGTTCCCGAACGGTCGGCGTCTCACCGACGACGTCGTCGACATCTCCCTGCAGGTCGTGGAGGGCGAGCTCACCGGCAGCCCGAACGACCTCGGTGACGCGGTCAACCAGAACGACGTGGCCTTCGGCAAGGACTTCCCGTACCTCGCCGTCCCGACGTCG
The DNA here is from genome assembly GCF_042666375.1 of Nocardioides sp. GCM10030259. Taxonomy (NCBI): domain Bacteria; kingdom Bacillati; phylum Actinomycetota; class Actinomycetes; order Propionibacteriales; family Nocardioidaceae; genus Nocardioides; species Nocardioides sp. GCM10030259. The sequence goes on from NZ_JBHTDF010000018.1 coordinate 198,284, forward strand.
GGCTCGGACACCACGCCGCACTCGCGCACGGCGGGCTTCACGTCACTGACCGGCGGAGCCGCGCCGGACGGCCCGACGGCAACCGCCGACTGGGTCCCGAGCCTCGCCGCCGGCATGACCGGCGCGGGACTGCTCTTCGTCCTGGCGGGGGCGGTCGTCCTCGTCCGTCGTCCGCGGCCCGTCGCCGCATGAGACCTGGGGGAAGGGGTGACCCGGCGTCCGCGCGCCGGGTCACCCGTCCCGGGGAGAGGAAGACCGATGATCAAGGCACTGACGGTGCTGGCCCTCGGACTCGCGCTCGCCGTGAGCGGCGCGTTCGGCGTGGCACACCAGACCAGCCAGGACGACGTCGCCGTCGTCCCGGTCGACGCACCGGGACGGCCGACGGGCGACATCGAGAGTCAGGTCGCCGCACTCGAGTCCCAGGTGGGTGACCAGCCTCGCGACGGCCGCACGTGGGCCACCCTGGCGCACGTGTACGTCGAGAGGGCGCGCCTCAACGGCGACCCCACGAACTACGACCGGGCGCGGGACGCACTGCGCAAGGCCTTCGACCTCAACGGCCCCGACGACGACCTCGCGCTCGCCGGCGAGGCCGCCCTGGCGGCCGCCAAGCACCACTTCGGCCAGGCGCTGCACCACGCGCAGCGGGCGCTGCGCGTCAACCCGTACCAGGCCGTCGCGCTCGCGATCCGGATCGACGCGATGACCGAGCTCGGGCGGTACGACGGCCAGCTGCGGTCGCTCGCGCAGGCGGACCGGCGCGCACCCGGCAGCGCCGTACTGACCCGACGCTCGTACGCCGAGGAACTGCGCGGCGACATCGCCGGAGCCGGGCGGATGCTGCGGAAGGCGCTCCGCCTGGCGCGCTCCGACACCGACCGGGCGTACCTCCTCACCCAGGTCGCCGAGCTCGACCGGAGGTCCGGCCGGCTCGCGACGGCCGAGCGGCACCTGCGCGCGGCCACGGCCGCCGACCCGCGCTACGTGCCGGCCTGGGCGTCGCGGGCCCGGCTCGCCGCCGCGCGCGGCGACCTGCGCAGCGCGGAGCGTTGGTGGCGCAAGGTCAACGAGACCTCGCCGAACTTCGACTCCGCGCTCGAGCTGGGCGAGGTCTACGAGGTCACCGGCCGCGACCGGCTCGCGGACCGCTGGTTCGACGAGGCCGCCGAGATCGTGGCCGGCGAGGCCGCGACGGGCGTCCACGGGGAGCTCGAGACCGCCACCCTCGAGGCCGACCACGGGTCGGCCCGCATGGCGCTCCGGGCCGCCCGGGTCGAGTGGTCACGCCGGCACAGCGTGCACGTCGCCGACGCGCTGGCGTGGGCCCTGCACCGCACCGGGCGGTCCGAGGAGGCGCTGCGGTACTCCCGCGTCGCCACCCGTCTCGGCACCCCGGACGCGCAGTTCTGGATCCACCGCGGCCTGATCGAGGACGCCGTGGGACGGCCCCGTGCGGCCGACCGTCACCTCGCGTACGCGCTCCGTCTCGACTCCGGCGTCCGGCCGGTGCTCGTCGCGGCGGCCGGGTCCGCACTCCGGAGTACGTCGTGAGGGAGCGCTACTTCTTGCGCGAGAGGAACGCGGTCATCGCCTCGCGGGCCTCGTCGGAGGCGAAGAGCCGCGCGGACAGCTGGGCCATGTCCTCGCCGTACGCGTCGATGCGGGCGAGGAGGTCGCGGTTGAGGATGCGCTTGGACTCGCGCAGGCCCTGGGCGGCGCCCGTCGCGAGGGACGCGCACACCGCCGTGACCTCCTCGTCGAGACGGTCGGCGGGGACGGCGGTCGTGACCAGGCCGTACGTCGCGGCCTCGGCGCCGGTGAAGACCTCGCCGCCGAGCGTCGTGAGCGCGGCCGCGCGCGGGGACATGCGGGCGTGCACGGTGAGTGAGATGATCGCCGCCGCCAGGCCGAGCTTGACCTCGGTGAGCGCGAACGTCGCGTCCCCGCTCGCGACCACGATGTCGGAGGCGGCGACGATGCCGATCCCGCCGGCCCGCACCGCCCCGCCGAGCCGGGTGACGACCGGCTTGTCCATGCCCACGATCAGTCGCTGCAGCGCGACGATCTTGCGGGTCCCCTCGTCCATCCCGTCGCTCGCGGCCTCGGAGAGGTCGGCCCCGGAGCAGAACACGCGGCCCGCCGAGGTGATCAGCACGACCTTCACGTCGGCGTCGGCCTCGGCACGCTCCAGAGCCGCGAACAGCTCGGAGACCAGCTGGCGCGACAGCGCGTTGCGGTTGTGCTCGGAGTCGAGGGTGATCGTCGCGACCGCGTCGGCAGCGCTGTAGTGCACGAGCTCGGGCATGCGGCTCATCCTGCCGCATGCCCGAGCGCGGCTCGGCGGTGGAGCCGGGGACGCCGCGATCGCCGGACCTGTGGCAGTCTGCCGAGGTGAGTCTTCCGCGCCGCGATGTCGATCCCGATGGTCTGCTCGAGTACTCGGTCGTCTTCACCGACCGGTCCCTGAACCACATGTCGAAGCGCTTCGTCGGCGTGATGCAGGACGTCATCGACGTCCTCCGCACGACGTACGCCGCGGAGACGGTCGCGATCGTCCCGGGTGGCGGTACCTACGCGATGGAGGCCGTCGCCCGGCAGCTGGCGACGGGGCGGCGCTGCCTCGTCGTCCGCAACGGGCTGTTCTCCTACCGGTGGTCGCAGATCTTCGACGCCGGGTCGGTGCCCGCCGAGACGACCGTCTGCACCGCCCGCCCGGTCTCCGACGAGCGGCACGCTCCATGGATCCCGCCTCCGGTCGAGGAGGTGGTCGAGGCCATCGAGCGCACCCGCCCGGAGGTCGTCTTCGCGGCCCACGTGGAGACCGCGGCCGGCATGCTGCTGCCCGACGACTACGTCCGGGCCCTCGCCGCGGCGACGCACGCCGCCGGTGGGCTCTTCGTCCTCGACTGCATCGCCTCCGGGGCGCTCTGGGTGGACATGACCGAGCTCGGGGTCGACGTCCTGCTCAGCGCGCCGCAGAAGGGGTGGAGCGGCACCCCGTGCGCCGGCTACGTGATGCTCGGCGAGGCCGCCCGGGCCCAGGTGATGGCGACGACCTCGACCAGCTTCGCGGTCGACCTCCAGAAGTGGCTGACCATCACCGAGGCCTACACCCGCGGCGAGACGCCGTACCACGCGACGATGCCGACCGACGGGCTCGCGCACGACGCGGCCCTCATGCTCGAGACCCGTTCCCGTGGGCTCGAGGAGCTGCGCAAGGCCCAGGTCGACCTCGGCACGCGGGTCCGCGCCGTGCTCGCGAAGCAGGGGTTCCCGTCCGTCGCGGCGGACGGGTTCGCGGCACCGAGCGTCGTGGTGTCCTACACGGACGATCCCGGGATCCGCAGCGGCGCGAGGCTCAAGGAGCACGGCATCCAGGTGGCCGCCGGCGTACCGCTGATGTGCGGCGAGGGCGACGACTTCTCGACCTTCCGGATCGGGCTCTTCGGCCTCGACAAGCTCACCGACGTCGACGGCACCGTGGAGCGGCTCGAGGCGCGCCTGGCGCGGTGACGGTTGGGCGAGGCGTCAGGCCTCGTCGGCCTCGCGCTCGCGCCTCTTCCGCGCCTCGTACGCCTTGCGCTGCGCCTCGGCCCGCTCACGCACCTCGCGCAGGAAGTCCGCGTCCTTCTCGGCGTCGACGGCGGCGGCCCGCCCCGGCCGGTCGTACTCCGGGAACTCCGGCTGCTCGCGCTCGTACGCCGAGCGCCGCGTCGTCGGCGACTGCGGCCGTCCGGCCACCAGCCAGGCCACCGACCCGACCAGCGGGAAGAGCAGGATCAGCAGCACCCAGGCGACCTTGGGCAGGTTGCGCATCCGGGCGTCCGACGTGCCGATCGCGTCGACCAGGCAGTAGACCCACAGCACGAACGTCACGATCCCGACGAGCAGCTCCAGCTTGACCACGAGGAGGATTGTGGCGGCTCCGGTCGCCGGTGTCCGCGGAATCGATCGGGCCGCGGGCCGCCTTCCGTCCACAGGCCGGCTTCTGACCGTCGTTCGCACGGGCGATCTTGCGCGCCTCCGGTCCGCGTCGGACGATTGGCCCATGGCTCGCAAGCCGCTCCGATGCCGCCTGGGCTTCCACAAGTGGGGGCCGCAGCATGCGGACGGCGAGCGGTACGTGGGGTGCGTGCGTTGCCACAAGAGGACCGAGCCGCCCGACCTGTACCCGCCGCTCGTAGGCGGTTGAGCGACAGCCGACCGCTTGGACCTGGAGGGGCGGCGCACTGACCCGCCCACCCCGACGACGAGGCGAGCGGCTGCCGGGTGAAGACGGGCCGACGGCGTGCCAGACTCGAGTGGATGGACGTCTCGGAGGCCTTCCAGGCGGTGCCACGCGCATGGTTCCTGCCCGAGCAGGAGCGGGCCCGCGCGTCGTACGACGGGCCGCTACCGATCGGCAGCGGCCAGACGAACTCGCAGCCGCGCACCGTCCGGGCCATGCTGCGGCTGCTCGACGTCCGGGCCGGGCTCCGGGTGCTCGACGTCGGGTCGGGGTCGGGGTGGACCACCGGGCTGCTGGCCGAGCTCGTTGGGCCCGAGGGTGAGGTCCTGGGGCTCGAGCTCGAGCCGGACCTCGTGGAGTTCGGCCGCGCCAACCTCGAGCACGGCGACTGGCCGCAGGCCCGCATCGAGCAGGCGACGCCCGGACTGCTGGGTGACCCCGACGGCGCGCCGTACGACCGGATCCTGGTGTCCGCTGAGGCGCTCGAGCTGTCGACCGCGCTCGTCGCCCAGCTCAGCGACGACGGCCGGATGGTGGCGCCGGTGAACGGCGAGATGCTGCTGGTCGAAGCGCGGCCCGGCCGCGCCCCGAAGATCAGCAAGCACGGCTACTACCGCTTCGTGCCGCTGCGCTGACGATCGTTCACCCCCGTGACGCAGCGACCTCCTATCCTGCGCACGTGACCGATGCGCCCACCGAGCTGCTCCGGCTCGCCTCCGCCGACAACTTCCGCGACGTGGCAGGCACGGGCCCGGGCTACCCGACCACGGACGGTGGCCGAGTCCACCGTGGCGTCTTCTTCCGGTCCAACGAGCTGCAGCTGACCGACACGGACGCCGGCTCGCTCGGCACGCTCGGCATCACCCGGGTCCACGACCTGCGCAGCCGGATGGAGGTCGAGGCGCACCCCGACGTCGACGTGCCCGGCGCGACCTGGCACCACGTCGAGGTCACCGGCATCCCGACGGAGATGGTGTCCGGGCTCGCCGACGCGAGCGATGCGGTCCGGGTGATGCACGAGGTCTACGAGGCCTTCGTCCGCGAGGCGCCGGCCCGCGCGTCGTACGCCGCCCTGCTCACCGACCTCGCCGCCCAGCCCGGGCCGCAGCTCTTCCACTGCACCGCGGGCAAGGACCGCACCGGCTGGGCCGCCGCGCTGCTGCTCGAGGTCGCCGGCGTCGACCGCGACACGGTCCTCGCCGACTACCTGCTCACCAACGAGGTGTCGTCGGCGACGAGGGAGAAGTACCTCGCGCTGATCGACGAGCACCTCGGCCCCGAGAAGGTCGCCGTCTACGAGCCGACGATGGTCGTCGACGCGACGTACCTCGAGACGGCGTACGCCGCGGTCGGCGCCGACTACGGCTCGGTCGACGCCTACCTGCACGCCGGCCTCGGCCTCTCCCCCGACACCGTCGATCGACTGCGCGAGCGGCTCCGCGGGTGAGTCGCCACCCGTACGCCGTCCGCGAGGTCGGCCTCGTCGTCGCCGTCCTGGCGGTCGCGCTGCTGGCGCTCTCGCCGTACTACGGCCCGCACCGCGACGAGATGTACTTCGTGACCGCCGGCCAGCACCCGGCATGGGGCTATCCGGACCAGCCGTCGTTCACGCCCCTGGTCGCCGCCGTGATGGATGCGATCGCACCGTCGAGCGTGCTGGTGCTGCGGATCCCCAGCGTGGTCGCGGTCGCGGGCGTGGTGCTGCTGGCGGTGCAGGCCGCCCGGCTCCTCGGCGCCGCGCGCGCCGGGCAGGTGCTGACCGCGGTGACCGTCGCGTTCTCGGCGCTGGTGCCGGGCCTCGGCCACCTGCTGTCGACCTCGACCTTCGACCTGCTGTTCTGGACCGCGATCCTCGTGGTCGTCGCGCAGGCCCTCGTCGACGACCGGCCGCGGCTGTGGCTGCTGGCCGGCGTGATCGCCGGCATCGGGCTCAACAACAAGCACGCGATCGCGTTCTGCCTGCTCGGCGTGCTGGTCGGCGTCGCCCTCGTCCGCGAGACCCGGCCGGTGCTGCGCACCCCCTGGCCCTGGCTCGGCGGCCTGACCGCGCTGGCGCTGTGGGTGCCGAACCTGGTCTGGCAGGCCCGGCACGACTGGCCGGTCCTCGACCTGTCCGCCGACATCGCCGAGGAGTACGGCGGCCTGGGCGGCCGGATCGGAATGGTGCTGATCGCGCTGGTCATGTTCAGCCCCCTCATCGGCGCCGTCTGGATCCTCGGCATCGTGCGGCTGCTGCGGCGCCCGGAGTGGGCGCGAGCCCGCCCGCTTGCCTGGGCGTTCCTCGTCGTGCTCGCGGTCTTCCTGGTCACCGGCGGCAAGGGCTACTACCTCGCGGGGCTCGTGCCGCCGCTGATCGCCGCCGGCTGCACCGACCTCACGGCGCGGTGGTCGACGCGGGCGGTCGCCGTCACCGGGGCGGCGCTCGTCGCGTCGGCGGCCGTCGCCTACCCCGCGATGCTGCCGGTGCTGCCGGCGTCGTCGTTCGGCGGCTCGTTCTGGGCCGAGATCAACGACGTCCAGGGCGACACGATCGGCTGGCCGGAGTACACGGACCAGGTCAGCGCCGTCGTCGAGTCGCTGCCACCCGAGCAGCGCGAGGACGCGGTGATCTTCACCGGCAACTACGGTGAGGCCGGCGCGATGAGCTGGTACGACGTGGGCCTGCCGGCGTACAGCGGGCACAACGGCCACCGCTTCTGGGGCCCACCGCCCGAGCGCGCCGGGCCGGTGGTGGTCGTGCTCCAGGTCCCTCCCGACGAGTTCGAGGGCTGCGAGCTCGTAGACCGGCTCCGCAACGACTCCGGCACGGAGAACGAGGAGGTCGGAACGGGCGTCTGGGTCTGCGACGGCCCGACGGGCGGCTGGCGCGAGGCCTGGCCGCGGCTGGTGCACTACGACGCTTGACCCGGCAGCGGCGGGTAGCAGTCGAACGTCTCGTGCTCGACCACCCGGCCGTCACGCACGGTGACGAAGCCGGCCATCTCCGCGGTGAGGGCGGTGCCCGCACAGAAGGGTCCGCGGTCGACGCCCACCACGGCCCGCCAGGAGGCCCGGACCGCGGCCCGGTCGCCGGCGACGAGCACCTCGTGCACCTCGAAGGACTGCTCGGCGAGCAGCACCTTCCCCGCCTCGAAGCCGGCCACGATCCCGGCGACGTCACGGACCGCCCCGGTCGGCGTCACCGCATTGGGGTGCTCGACGAACCGCGCGCCGGGGTCGAGGAGCTGCTCCAGGTCGCTCCGGGTCGAGCCGAGGTCACCGACGACCTCGAAGTAGCGGCGAACCACCGCCTCGGTCGTTGTCATGTTCGCCAAGGTACCGCGCCGGACTGTGCGGCTCAGGGCACGTGATCGGCCTGGTCGTCCTCGACCGCGGCGGTGCGCAGCCGGATCTTGTGGGTGTCGGTGAAGGTGACCTCGACGGTCTCGAACCCCTTGTGGCGCTGGGCTCTCGCGTAGCTCGTGTAGGCCCGGCGGTCGGCCTCGGTCAGCTGGACGCGGTCGGTGAACGGCGTGAGCAGCGCCCGTGGCCAGAGCCGGCGCTCGAGCACGACGTTGACCTGGATGCCGAGCACGCCGATGACCGCGGTCAGCCAGAGGATGCCGACCAGGCCGAGGACCAGCGCGAACGTCTGGTTCATGCCGCGCGTCTCGGTGAGCACGTTGGTGACGAAGAGCGTGCCGACCTTCTGGAGCCCGATCCACAGCAGCGAGGCGGTGACGGCGCCGGGGATCGAGCCGCGCCAGATGTTGTGGCTGCGGGCCGACCCGACCCGGAAGAGCGCGGTCAGCACCAGCGTGTTGATGACGATGGTGACGACCGTGATCGGCCAGGCGTAGGACGTGACGGTCTCGCCGAACACCTCGGTGTTGGCGGCCAGGGTCGAGAACACCGAGACCGCGAGCACCGCGACGCCCGCGGTCAGCAGCAGGAACAGGCTCTTGAGCCGCAGCAGCACCGGGTTGGGCCGGCTGTTGCGGGGCACGGACCAGGCGATGTTGAGGGCATTCTGCAGGGCCTGGCCGAGCCCCAGCGCGCCGTACAGCGCGACGAGGGAACCGATGACGACACCGGCCGTCGACCCCTGGACGCCGTCCGGACGGCCGAGCTCGTCGCCGATGATCGGGAACTGCGCCAGCGCGGTGTCGAGCAGGTCCTGCTGCAGCTCCGGGTTGTCCTGGAGGAAGAAGCCGAGGATCGACGACCCGAGCAGCAGCAGCGGGAAGATCGCGACGAACGCGTAGTAGGTGATGATCGCCGCGAGGTAGTTGCCCTGGTCGTCGAAGTACTTGTAGATCACCGCGATCGGATAGCCCAGCACGGACCACCGCCGCTGGGCGCGATCTGCGGCGTCGACGACCTTGGCCACGCGCACACGCTATCGGCGTTCGGCGCTCCGGGCCGGACGGCGCGGCGGCACGTGGTCGGGCAGCGTCGGCATCTCCAGACCGGTGTGGCGGCCGACCAGGCTGCCGCGGGTGACGGCGCGGCCGCCGTACCGCTCCCGGACCCGGTCGAGCGCGACGTCGAGGCTGCCGGCGGCGGCCTCCTGCGCGAAGAGCGGCAGCTCGAGCTGCTCGGCGCCGTGGGCGTCGACGAGTCCGGAGATCGTGATGCCGAGCAGGGTGCAGCCGCGCTCCTCGATCAGCGGCCAGGCGGCGTCGAGCAGCCCGCGGCCCGTCTCGAGCCAGGCCGCGGTGGCGGCGGTCGAGTGCGGGATCGTGGTCGAGCGCGTCACCCGGGTGAAGTCGTCGAAGCGCAGGCGCAGCGTGAAGGTGCGGCCGATCCGCTCGCCGCCGCGGAGCCGCCGGGCGACCCGGTCGACGAGGCCGGCGAGCAGCGCCTCGAGCTCCTGGCGGCTCTTGCGCCGCCCGGGGCGGCCGATCGCGCACTGGGAGCCGATCGAACGACGCCGCCGCCCGACCTCGACCGGACGCGGGTCGCGCAGGTTGGCCAGCGCCCACAGGTGCTGACCGGCGGCCTGTCCGACCGTGGTCGTCAGCTCGAGCTCCTCGCGTCGGGCGAGCTCGCCGATCGTGCGGATGCCCTCGGCGTGCAGCTTCGCCGCGGTCACCTTGCCGACGCCCCAGAGCCGCTCGACCGGCAGCGGGTGCAGGAACTCCTGCTCCCGGTCCGGCGGCACCCGCAGCAGCCCGTCGGGCTTGCTGACGGCGCTGGCGACCTTCGCGAGGTACTTGGTGCGGGCGATGCCGACCGAGATCGGCAGCCCGACCTCCTCGCGGACCCGCTGCCGCAGGTCGGCGCCGACCTGCTCGGGCGGGCCCACCAGGCGCCGCAGCCCGGCCACGTCGAGGAACGCCTCGTCGATGGACAGGCCCTCGACCAGCGGCGTGGTGTCCTCGAAGATCGCGAACACCCGGCGGCTCGCCTCGACGTACGCCGAGAAGCGCGGCGGCACGACCAGCGCGTCGGGACACAGCCGCATCGCCTGCCGCCCGCCCATCGCCGACCGGACGCCGTGCGCCTTCGCCTCGTAGCTCGCGGCAAGGACCACCCCGCCGCCGACGATCACCGGCCGGTCGCGCAGCCGCGGGTCGTCACGCTGCTCGACCGACGCGAAGAACGAGTCGAGGTCGGCGTGCAGGATGCCCGCCGTCCCCGACTCGCTGCTCCGGATGCGTGCCACGCTCCATGATCGAACATGTGTTCGACCCTGGCAAGTCGGCCCCGCTGGGATAGTCCGTCACCTTCTGGCCGGCGACCCGCCGGTGCAGGCGGCCAGAACGTGACGGACTATCCCGACGGCAGGTCAGTACGACTTCGGCAGCCCCAGCGAGTGCATCGCGACGAAGTTGAGGATCATCTCCCGGCTCACCGGGGCGATCCGGCCGGCACGGGTGGCGACCAGCAGCCCGGCCACGCCGTACTCCTGCGTGATGCCGTTGCCGCCGTGGGTCTGCACGGCCACGTCCGCGGCGTTGCAGGCGGCCTCGGCGGCGGCGTACTTCGCCATGTTGGCGGCCTCGCCCGCGCCGAAGTCGTCACCGGCGTCGTAGAGCGCGGCCGCCTTCTGGGTCATCAGGCGCGCCATCTCGGTCTCGATGTGCACCTGCGCGAGCGGGTGCGCGATGGCCTGGTGCGAGCCGATGGCGCCCTGGAAGACCGTGCGCTCCTTGGCGTACGCCGCCGCCTTGTCCAGCGCGTAGCGGGCCAGCCCGGTGGAGAACGACGCGGCCATGATCCGCTCGGGGTTGAGGCCCGAGAAGAGCTGCGCGAGGCCGCCGTCCTCGTCGCCGACGATGGCGTCGGAGGGCAGCCGCACGTCGTCGATGAAGACCTGGAACTGCAGCTCGGGGCTGACGATCTCCATCGGGATGTGCTTGTACTCGAAGCCCTCGGAGTCGGTCGGGACGACGAAGAGCACCGGCTTCACCTTGCCGGTCTTCTCCCCCGTAGGTGACAGAGCCTCCGCACGCGCGACCACGAGCACGTTGTCGGCCTCGTCCACGCCGGAGATGTAGATCTTGCGACCGTTGAGCACCCACTCGTCGCCGTCGCGGCGGGCGGTCGTGGTGATGTTGTGGGTGTTGGTGCCGGCGTCGGGCTCGGTGATCGCGAAGGCCATCGTGCTGGTGCCGTCGCAGATGCCGGGGAGCCAGCGCTGCTTCTGCTCCTCGGTGCCGTAGCGGCTGATGATCGTGCCGCAGATCGCCGGGCTGACCACCATGAGCAGCAGCGGGCAGCCCTGTGCGGCCAGCTCCTCGCAGACGGCCGCGATGTCGCCGATGCCGCCGCCCCCGCCGCCGTACTCCTCGGGGATGTTGATGCCGAGGTAGCCGTTCTTGCCGATCTCCAGCCACAGGTCGGTGGTCTTCTCGCCGGCGCGGGCCTTCGCGGTGAACCACTCGCGGCCGTACTTGCCCGCCAGCTTCGCCACGGCGTTGCGGAGCTCCTGGCGCTCCTCGGTCTCGCTGAAGTTGTTGCTCACGCTTCCTCCACCACTGCCAGAACCTCCCCGGCAGCGACCTGCTGCCCGGGCTTCACGTCGATCTCCGTGACCGCGCCGGCGTACGGCGCGCTCACGGTGTGCTGCATCTTCATCGCCTCGAGCACCAGGACGGGCTGGCCGGCCGCGACCTGCTGGCCGGCCTCGACCGCCACGCTGACCACCGTGCCGGGCATCGGCGCCAGCAGGCTGCCGCTCGCGACCTGGTCGGCCGGGTCGACGAACCGCGGCACCCGCGTCAGGTGCACGTGTCCGCGACTGCTGTCGACGTCCACATCCCTGCCGTTGACAGTGATCGTGTACGTCGTCCGCACGCCGTCCGTCTCCAGCGTGACCGCCGCCGCGCCGGCGCTGACGACCGTGTGGCCGTCGACGGCGTAGGCGCCGTACCACTCGACCGTCGCCTCCTCGAACACCGTGCGCTGCGGCTGCGAGACGACGTTGCGCCAGGCCACCGGGATGCCGGGCTGCACGGTCCGCGCCTGCTTGGCCCGCTCGGCCAGGGCGATCGCGGCGGCGGCGGCCGATGCGGTGGTTGAGGAAGGCGCGCTAGCGCCTGTCTCGAAACCACCACCGAGGAAGTCCGTGCTCACCTCTCCACGCAGGAACGCCGGATCGCGCAGGATCGACACCAGCAGGTCGCGGTTCGTCACGAGCCCGTGGATCCTGGCGCGGCTCAGGACCGACGCGAGCTTGCGCCCAGCGGCCTCCCGGGTCGGCGCGTGCGCGACCACCTTGGCCAGCATGGCGTCGTAGTGCGTCGACACCTCGCTGCCCGACTCGAAGCCGGCGTCGACCCGGATGCCCTCCTCGCGGGGGATCTCGAAGGTCGTCAGCATGCCGCTCTGCGGCTGGTAGTCCTCGGCCGGATCCTCGGCGTACAGGCGCACCTCGATCGCGTGCCCTTCCACGGTGGTCGAGGAGGGACGGAGGCCCGTCTCGAAACCACCTTCGGCTGCAGCGATCTGCAGCTGCACCAGGTCCACGCCGTGCACCTGCTCGGTGACCGGGTGCTCGACCTGGAGCCGCGTGTTCATCTCCAGGAACCAGAAGCGCTCGGTGTCCGGGTCGTAGAGGAACTCGACCGTGCCGGCACTGCGGTAGTCGATCGCCTCGGCGGCCTTGCGGGCCGCCTCGTGCAGCGCCGCGCGGACCTCGTCGCTGAGGTTGGGCGCCGGTGCCTCCTCCACCACCTTCTGGTGGCGGCGCTGCAGCGAGCAGTCGCGTTCGCCGTAGACGCTCGTGCCGACGACCTGCACCTCGACGTGCCGGCCGCGCTCGACGTACGGCTCGACGAAGACGGTGCCGTCGCCGAACGCCGAGAGCGCCTCGGCCTCGGCCTTGGCGACCTCGCCCGGCAGGTCGTCGAGTGACCGGACGACGCGCATCCCACGGCCACCGCCGCCGGCGGACGCCTTCACGAGCAAGGGCAGATCGGCCTCGGTCGGCTCGGCGGGCGCCTCCAGGACAGGCACGTCCGCTGCCTTCATGATCTCCTTCGCGCTGATCTTCGAGCCCATCTGCCGGATCGACTCCGGCGCCGGCCCGACCCAGGTGAGCCCGGCGTCGATGACGGCCTGCGCGAAGTCGGCGTTCTCGGAGAGGAAGCCGTAGCCCGGGTGGATCGCGTCGGCGCCCGAGCGCCGCGCCGCGTCGAGCACCAGGTCGATGCGCAGGTAGGTCTCCGCCGGGGCGTTGCCGGGGAGGCGCACGACGACGTCGGCCTCGCGCACGTAGGGCAGGCCGGCATCGGCGTCGGAGTGCACGGCGACGGTCTCGATGCCGAGCGCGCGGCAGGTGCGGAAGACCCGGCTCGCGATCTCCGCGCGGTTCGCGACGAGGAGTCGTCTGATCACGGTCGGAACACCCCGAATCGGTCGGTGCCCACGACGGGCTTGTTCTCGATGACGGACAGGCAGATGCCCAGGATCGTGCGGGTGTCGCGCGGGTCGATGACGCCGTCGTCGTAGAGCATCCCGGAGAGGAAGAACGGCAGCGACTGCTCCTCGACCGACTGCTCGACGAAGGCGCGCATGCCGGCGTCGGCCTCCTCGTCGTACTCCTGGCCACGACCCTCCGCGGCCGCCCGGGCAACGATCGACAGCACGCCCGCGAGCTGGGCGGGGCCCATGACGGCGGACTTCGCGGACGGCCAGGTGAAGAGGAAGCGCGGGTCGTAGGCGCGGCCGTTCATGCCGTAGTTGCCGGCGCCGTACGACGCGCCCATGATCACGCTCAGGTGCGGCACCTTCGAGTTGCTGACCGCGTTGATCATCATCGCGCCGTGCTTGATGATGCCGCCCTGCTCGTACTCCTTGCCGACCATGTAGCCGGTGGTGTTGTGCAGGAAGAGCAGTGGGGTGTCGACCTGGTTCGCGAGCTGGATGAACTGGGTCGCCTTCTGCGCCTCCTCGGAGAAGAGCACGCCCTGCGCGTTGGCGAGGATGCCGATCGGCCGGCCGTGGATCCTGGCCCAGCCGGTGACGAGCGAGGTGCCGTAGAGCGGCTTGAACTCGTCGAAGACCGCGCCGTTGGTCGGCGAGACCCCGTCGCAGAGCCGGCGGATCACCTCGCGCGGGTCGAACGGCTCCTTGAGGTCGGTCGGGATCAGGTCGAGCAGGCCGTCGGGGTCCTCGTCCGGCTCGGCGTACGCCGACGGCGCGGCCGTCGCCGTCGCCTTCCTCCAGTTCAGGCGGGCCACGATCCGGCGCCCGATCCGGATCGCGTCGACCTCGTCCTCGGCGAGGTAGTCGGCCAGGCCGGAGACCCGGGCGTGCATCTCGGCGCCGCCGAGCGACTCGTCGTCGGACTCCTCACCGGTCGCCATCTTCACCAGCGGCGGGCCGCCGAGGAAGACCTTGGCCTGCTCCTTGACCATCACCGTGTAGTCGGACATGCCGGGCACGTAGGCGCCACCCGCCGTCGAGTTGCCGAAGACCAGCGCGATCGTCGGCTCCTTGCGGGCGCTGGCGCGGGTGAGGTCGCGGAAGAGCTTGCCGCCCGGGATGAAGATCTCCTTCTGGGTCGGCAGGTCCGCGCCGCCGGACTCGACGAGGGAGACCGTCGGGAGCCCGTTCTCCTCGGCGATCTGCGCGGCCCGGAAGATCTTCTTGACCGTCCAGGGGTTGGAGGCGCCGCCCTTCACCGACGGGTCGTTGGCGGTGATCATGCACTCCACGCCCTCGACGACGCCGATGCCCGTGACGACCGAGGCGCCGACGGTGAAGTCGGACCCCCACCCGGCCAGCGGCGACAGCTCGAGGAACGCCGAGCCCTCGTCGACCAGGAGCTCGATCCGCTCGCGGGGCAGCAGCTTGCCGCGGGCGTGGTGGCGGTCGACGTACTTCTGGCCGCCGCCCGCCACGGCCTTGGCGTGCTCGGCGTCGAGGTCGGCGAGCTTCTCGAGCATCGCCGTTCGGTTGCTACTCATCGCTCGACCACCTCCTTCATCCGCTCGAGGGTCGTGCGCATGCCGCGCTCGTTGGTGCGGCCGCGAAGCCGGCCGAGCAGCAGCCAGTAGGCGCGCAGGTAGAGCGCCGGCTCGAGCCGGTAGTACTCGGTGACCCGGGTGCCGTCGTTCTCGGGGTCGAGCCGGTAGCCCCAGTTGTTGACGGCGACCGTGTTGGTGCCGACGGCGAACTCGAAGGTCCGCTCGGCCTCGCACTCGGTGACCGTGCAGAGCGTCCAGTACGTCGGGCCGACGCCGTTGCGCTTCACGTGGCCCTTGAACTGCGCGCCCACGGCCGGCCCGGTCGCGCCGCGGATCCACTGCGCCTCGAACGTCTCGGGCGAGAACTCGCCGATCCGCGTCACGTCGGACACCAGGGCCCACACCTTCTCGGGCGCGGCGGCCATGTGCATCGAGACCTCGCCGGTCATCGGCTTGATCAGACTCATGAGTAGCCCAGCAGCTTGGCTGCGAGATCGGTCAGCACTTCGCTGGCCCCTCCTCCGATCGGCAGGATCCGGGCGTCGCGGTAGTGCCGCTCCACCTCGGTCCCGTGCATGTATCCCGTCCCGCCATGGAGCTGGACGGCCTGGTCGCAGACGTACGTCGAGCAGTCCACCGCGGTCTGCTTCGCCAGGCAGGCCTCGGCGATGACCATCTCCCCAGCGGCGTGCCGGCGGGCGACGTCGCGGGTGTAGGTGCGGGCGACCTCGACCTGCCGCCGCATCTCCACGAGCTTGTGCCGCACGACCTGCCGGCTGACGAGCGGCTCGCCGAACGTGTCGCGGTCGCGGCAGTACGCCGCGGTCAGCTCGAGCGACCGGGCCGCGATGCCGTAGGCGTGCACGGCGAGCGCGAGCCGCTCGACCACGAACTGCTGGGCGATCTGGGCGAAGCCGGTGTTCTCCTCCCCCACCAGGTTGGCGACCGGCACGCGCGCGTCGACGAACGACAGCTCGGCGGTGTCGGAGCAGTGCCAGCCCATCTTCCGCAGCGCGCGGTCGACGATGAAGCCGGGCGTGCCCTTCTCGATCACGAGCAGGCTGACACCGCCGGCTCCCGGGCCGCCGGTGCGCACCGCGGTCGTCACGAAGTCGGCACGGACCCCGCTGGTGATGAAGGTCTTGGCGCCGTTGACGACGTACTCGTCGCCGTCGCGGACGGCGGTCGTGCGGATGCCGCCGACGTCCGAGCCGCCGCCCGGCTCGGTGATGCCGAGCGCCCCGATCTTCTCGCCGGCCAGGGTGGGCCGGACGAAGCGGTCGACGAGGTCGGCGTTGCCGCTCGATGCGATGTGCGGCAGCGCGATGCCGCCGGTGAAGAGCGCGGCCATCAGCCCGCTCGACGCACCCTCGGCGAACATCCCCTCCTGCAGGTCCACCGTGTCGAGCACGTCGCCGCCCTGGCCGCCGACCTCCTCGGGGAACGAGATGCCGAGCAGCCCCTGCTTGGCGGCCGCGAGGTGCAGGGAGCGAGGGATCTCGCCGGCGTCCTCCCAGTCCTGGAGGTACGGCGCGACCTCGCGGCGCACGAACTCCGCTCCGAGCTCACGGAGATCACTCATAGGAGTCCTTCCTGGATGTGCACGACCCGCGAGCGCACCCACTCGCCGAGCCCCTTGGCCTGCGGATCGAACCGGGTGGACGCGGCCACGCCCTCGCCGAGCAGCCCGTGGATCAGCACGTTGACGCCGCCGAGGTTGGGCAGCACGTGCACCTCGACCTCGAGGTCGGCGGCCTCGGGCACCAGCTCGCGCACCTTGCGCGGGGTGATCAGCTTGGTCAGCCAGGTGACGCGCGCGTCGTACTTCTCCGACCCGTCGTGCATCACCCACAGCCCGAGGTTGGCGTCGCCGCCCTTGTCGCCCGACCGCGCGTGCACGAACGTGCCGAGTGGCGCGCGGCGGGTGAGCGAGTCGACCGGCGCGGGGTAGGGAGACGGGCGCAGGCTCGTGTGGTGCTCGGGCTCCGTGAACTCCGTCGGGTCGGCGACCACCTCACGCCGGCCGTCGGCGTGCACGACGGTGTGGGTGACGGCCGAGCGGTCGACGTACTCCGCCCGATAGACGCCGTACGGCGAGGGGGCGGCCGGCGGGCCGGTCATCGTGAAGCCCGGGTACGACGCGAGCGCGAGCTCGACGGCCGCGCCGGTGAAGCCGCGGCCGACGGGGTCGGGCTTCGGGTCCTTGACCGTGCAGCGGAGCAGCGCCGACGCGCCCTCCTCGGTGTCGGCGTCGGGCGCCGGGAGGGCGGTGCGGGTCCAGCTCACCTCGGTCGCGGTGAGCGCGGGGGCGAGCTGCTCGCGCACCCAGTCGGCCTTGGCGTCGATGTCGAGTCCGGTGAGCACGAACTCCACGGTGTTGCGGAAGCCGCCGAGCTCGTTGACGCAGACCTTGAGCCGCTCCGGCGGCGCATCGCCGCGGACGCCGCTGATCTCGACGCGGTCGGGGCCGACCTCGCGCAGCTCGACGGTGTCGAGGTGCGTGGTCACGTCAGGGTTGAGGTAGCGCGTGGACTGGATCTCGTAGAGCAGCTGGGCCGTGACCGTGTCGACGGTGACCGCGCCGCCGGTGCCGTCGTGCTTGGTGATCACGCTCGTGCCGTCGGCGGCGATCTCGGCGACCGGGAACCCGAGCGGCTTCCGGTGGTCCGGCAGCGTCTTGAACCCGGAGAAGTTGCCGCCGGTCGCCTGGGTGCCGCACTCGAGCACGTGGCCCGCGACGACGGCGCCGGCCACCTCGTCGTACGACGTCGGCGTCCAGCCGTGGTGGGCGACGGCGGGGCCGACGACGAGACTGGCATCGGTGACCCGCCCGGTGACGACGACGTCGGCTCCCTCGCGCAGCGCCGCTGCGATGCCGAAGCCGCCGAGGTAGGCGTTGGCGGTGAGCGCGTCGCCGAGTCCGAGGGAGCGCACGTCGTCGCCCTCGACGTGGGCGACGTCGACGTCCAGGCCGAGACCCTTCGCGACCTCGCGGAGCCTCTCGGCGAGCCCGGCGGGGTTGAGGCCGCCGGCGTTGCTCACGATCTTCACGCCCCGCTCGAGCGCGAGGCCGAGGCAGTCCTCCATCTGGCGGAGATGGGTCTTCGCGTAGCCCAGCGACGCGTCCTTCATCGTGTCCTTGCCGAGGATGAGCATCGTGAGCTCGGCCAGGTAGTCGCCGGTCAGGACGTCCAGCGGCCCGCCCTCGAGCATCTCCCGCATCGCGGAGAGCCGGTCGCCGTAGAAGCCGGAGCAGTTGCCGATCCTCACCTCCTGGCCCTCCCCTCGCCGGCGGGTCCCGCGAACGCCTGTGCGATCGTCAGCCACTGCTCCGCGTCGGCACCGGTCGCGACGAGGTCGGTGTCGTCGCGGTGCACGCGCTGCGTGACGAGGAGGCAGAAGTGGTACGCCGAGCCGGTCACGGTCTGCGCGGCGTCCTCGGGCCCCCAGCTCAGCGTCTGGCCCGACGGGGCGACCAGGTCGACGCGGAACTCCTCGGCCGGCGGCTCGAGGTCGTGCACGGAGTACGCGTAGTTCCGCGTGCGTACGCCGAGGTGCGCGACGTGCCTGATCCGGTCGGTGGGCTCGGGTGTCGTGCCGAGCGCGTCGTACACGTCCTGCGCGTGGGCCCAGGTCTCCATGAACCGCGCGGTCGCCATCGACGCCGGCGACATCGGCGGGCCGAACCACGGCATCCTCTCGCCCGTCGGGTAGTCGCGCAGGGCGCGGCCGAGGTCGTCGCGGGCGCGGCCCCAGCGGGCCAGCAGCGCCTCGGGGGCGAGCCGCGCGACCTCGAGAGCCTCCACGTCGACGTACCCGAGCGGGTCGTCGATCGCCTTGAGCACGACGGCGTCCCACGCCTCCTTGCCCTCCGGCGTCCGGGCGCCCGCGGCGAGCACCGCAACCTCGTCGGTCCAGGTCAGGTGCGCGACCTGGGTGGCGACCGTCCAGCCGGGCGCCGGGGTCGGGGTCGCCCAGCCGCCCACGTCAGACCGAGCGTCGAGCCCGACCACCGCGCTGAGCAGCTGGTCGCCCTCGGCCTTGAGGTCGTCGAGCAGGTCGTCGAGCAGCGTCATCAGGACTCCTTCTCCAGCACGTCGGCCCAGCGGTCCAGGATCGCCGCGCGGCGGCGGCTGTCGTCGGTGATCGTGTTCGCCAGCCCGAGCCCCCGCACCAGGTCGAGCGTGGCCTGGGCGAGCTCGCGGTTGCCGGGCACGGACTCATCGAGGCCGAGCAGCTCGACGGTCAGGCGATGGGTCTCGCGGCCGACCCGCTGCTCGAGCGGCTCGACGGCCTCGAGCAGCGACCGGTCCGTGCGCGCCGCGACCCACAGCTCCAGCGCCGCCGCGAAGACGGGGCTCGTGAAGTGGTCGGCCAGCACCTCCAGCACCGCCCGGGTGTGGCTCGGCCCCTCCGGCAGCGAGGTCGCGGCCTCGGCGAGCTCCCGCCCGCGCTTCTCGGTGAGGTGCTCGACGGCGGCCACGACCAGGTCGTTCTTGGTCGGGAAGTGGTGCAGCTGCGCCCCGCGGCTCACCCCGGCCCGCTCGGACACGAGCGTGGTCGACGTACCCGCGAACCCGCGCTCCACCAGGCACTCCACCGTCGCCTCGAGCAGCCGCGCCCGCATCGCCCTCGTGCGCTCCCCCTGGGGCACCCGCGTGCTCGTGCTCGGCATGGCGTCCAGCATGGTGGAGCCACTAACAAACAGTCAAGCCTGACTTTTTTGGGACAGTCCCTGACGGTGCGGACCTACCCGTCGACGCGGACCAGGGTGATGTCGTCGGAGCTCGGGTAGGACAGGTAGCCGAGGTAGCGGGTGCCGGCGGTGAGGCCGGACCACGAGAGCGCGACCGAGGTCTTCCGGTTGGCGCGGACGGGCACGGGGTCGGGCGAGAGCAGGAGGCTGCCGGCGGTGGCGGCCGGGTCGACGCCCCAGTAGTCGAAGGCGTACACCATCGGGCTGCCCCGCTCGCCGGCGGAGAAGCCGGCGACCTCGACGAGGTAGGTCCCCGGCTCCGGGTCGCGCAGGGTCACTGCCTCGTCGCCCGACGCCGTGCCGGACTGGCCGGCCACGGCGAAGACGTCGTCGACGCTGCACGACTCGGAGGCGAGGACCGTGAGGTCGAGGTCGGCCGTGTCGTCGGCGGCGTCGACCTGGAAGCGCGCCAGCGTGGTGTCGGGGGTGACGGTCACGCACTGGTAGTCGTCGGCACCCGCCGCGACCGTGTCGTTGACCGTCTTCGACGCCGCGAGCCCGCGGGCGGTGACGTCGAGGTCGCCCGTGAAGCCCGCGGTGAGCGGCACGCTCACCGAGCCGCTCACGCCGGCGCCGGCGACCTCCGCGGGCGCGGCCACCGACACCGGCCGCAGCGCGACCGGGAGCCGCACGGAGGTCGGTCCGTCGAGAGTCACGTCGCCCTGGGCCCAGCGGCCGAGCCGCGCATCGGTGCGCTTGAAGACGAACTTCACGTCGATGGCGTCGTTCTTGCGGTCCGCGCGGATCCGCTTCGGCTTCGTCGTGACCTTGAAGCCGGGCACCGACGCCTCGATCTTCCAGGTGCCGGCCCGGGTCGCCTGGAAGGTACGCCGCAATGTCGTCCGGGCCGTCACGTCACCGTCGGCCAGCGACGGCAGGTTGACCTTGCCCGGCGCCCGCGGGGGCGTGCCGGTCGGGATGCCCTGCGAGGTCAGCAGGCCGCGCCACTCCACGGGTGTCGACGTCACGAACAGGCCGGGGTCGAAGAACCGCCGCGGCCGGACCTCGCCGGAGCCGAAGGCCAGCGCGTCGGACGACTTCTTGCCCTTGAGGGTCTTCCCGGGCCTGGCGGTGGTCATCAGTGCGGACTTCACCTGCATCGGCGTCCACCCCGGCCGCACGCCGTGCAGGAAGGCGGCGAGGCCGGCGACGTGGGGCGACGCCATCGACGTACCGGAGTAGAGGTCGTAGCGGCGTCCGGAGTTGGCCGGCGGCGCGACTGCGGCCAGCACGCTCACCCCGGGAGCAGAGAGGTCCGGCTTGAGGAGGTCCCCGCTCCCGACCAGGGCCGGGCCGCGCGAGGAGAAGCCGGCGATCTGCGTCAGCGGCGTCTTGTGCCTGGTCTGGTTGCCGAGCTCGAACGACGCTCGCGCGCTGCTCCCCGCGTCGCCGAGGTACTTGTAGAGCCGGGTGCCCTCGGTGTCGGAGATGTGGACCGTCGGCACGGCGTGGAAGTCGGCGTCGAGGCTGTTGGGCGACGGGTTGACGAGGATCATCGCGACGCCGCCGGCGCGCTTCACCTCGTCACTCTTGGCGACGCGGTCGTAGATGCCGCGCAGGCAGACCACGATCCGGCCCTCGACCTTCGCGTCGTCGAGCGAGTCCGGTCCGCAGATGTCCGCCTCACCCTCCGCGGCGTCGGGGGCGGCCGCCTTGCTCGCGTCGACCACGCGCGTGCTCGGCACCGGCTCGGTCGAGATCGAGGTGCCGAGGATCTTCCGCCCGTTGCCGAGCACGATCGTGTTCTCGAAGCGGACGTGGGTGGTGGCCGCGACGGTCGTCACCCAGGGTGCGGGGTGGTCGAGGGTCGACGGGTCCGGGCCGGCGTTGCCCGCCGAGGCGGCGACGAAGATCCCGGCCTCGGCCGCACCCTCGAAGGCGATCTCGACCGCGTCGAACGTCGGGCTCGCGCCGCCGCCGATCGAGAAGTTGATGACGTCCACGCCGTCGATGACCGCCTGCTCGATGGCGGCGATGGCGTCGGCGTTGTTGCAGCCGCTGTCGTCGGGGTTCGCCGCCTGCCAGCAGACCTTGTAGACGGCGAGCCGCGCCGCCGGCGCCATGCCGACGACCCGGCCGAACTTCCGCCCCTCGGTCCGCACCTTCTCGACGACGCCGCCGGCCGCGGTGCTCGCGGTGTGGGTGCCGTGGCCGTCGCCGTCGCGGGTGGAGAGCTGCTCGGTCGAGGCGAGGTCGCTCTCCGGCACGGTCTCCAGGAAGCTCTCGGCGTAGTAGCGCGCACCGACGATCTTGGTGCTGCAGTCGCCCTTCTCCCACTCGTCGGCCACGTCGCACCGCCCGCGGAAGACCTGCCCGTCGACCTTCTCCATGCGGGTCTTCTCACCCCGCCGCGAGATGTCCCACCGGGTCTTCGCCCTCTTCGTGAGCCGCTTGCCGTGGAACGACTTCGACTCCGGCCAGATCCCCGAGTCGAGGTCGCCGATCACGACCCCGGCGCCCGCGTTGCCCCGACCGCCGTGGCCGGCCCAGGCGCCGTCGCGCCCGGTCAGCCCGAGGTAGTCCGGCGAGCGCCACGTGTCGAGGCGTAGGGTCCGCGACTTCTCGACCAGCAGCACCCGCCGGTCGTTCGCCAGGGCGAGCGCCTGCGTCCTGGTCAGGTCGGCGACGAAGCCGTTCGCGGCGACCGTGAAGTCCCGCACCGGCTCGGCCCCGTGGTCGCGCGCGACGGCGGTGTGCGTCCTGCGCAGGTGGGCGGAGTACGCCGCGACGCGGGCCGACCGGGCGCTGAACTGCCCCGTCGTCGACCGGGTCGCGCGGAGGCGACCGGTGCCGCCGTCGTACCCGGTCGCGGGCGGATCGCGCAGCAGCACGACGTAGCGGCCGCCGGTGACGGACAGGCCGGTCGTCGCCTCGGCGCCGCTGTGCACGGCGCTGGCCGACGTGCCGAAGGGTGCCACCAGCAGGGCGGCACAGACGAGGCCGGCAGCCACGCAACGACCTACCGGCCCGGAGAGCCCGGAGAACCCCACCGGGCGAGTCAACGGCAGCGCCGACCCCCCGTCAAGAGCGGATCAGCGGTAGGTGAGGTGCCGGCCCTCGAGGTGCGGGTGCTCGTTGAAGGTCAGCAGACGGGCTCCGGTGGACCCGACGACGACCCGGGTGACCGAGGAGTTCACGAGCACGGTGTTGAACCGGCTCCACAGCCGGGCGTACGTCGCGTCGTCGGCCTCGGGGTCGGCGAGGTCGGCGCAGACCGCCGCGATCGGGCCCCCGGACGTCACCACGACCGACGCACCGCCGGGCCCCGCGTCGGCCGCCGCCGCCTCGAACGCGGCGCGCACCCGGGCCCGGAACGCCGGCCACGGCTCGGCGTACTCGTGGTCGTGGCCGCCGCCCGACCACCGCGCCGTGGCGAGCTCGAAGACCCGCTGGAACTCGCGCCGGTCGAGCTGGTGCTCGGGGATGTCGGGGTAGGCCTCCACGACGCTCAGGTGGTCGAACTCGTCCCACCCGGGGTCGACGCCGACGTCCGGCCAGTCGCCGCCGGCTGCCATCGCCTCGACCGTCTCGCGGTGGCGGCGCATGCCGCCGCGGACGACGGCCGTCGGCGCGAACGCGCGCTCCCGCAGCCAGCCGCCCAGCAGGCGTCCCTGCTCCCAGCCGGCGTCGGAGAGCACGTCGTAGTCGTCCGCGCCGAACGACGCCTGCCCGTGCCGGACCAGGAGCACCACACCCATGACCGCAGGCTAGAGGGGCCCCAATTCGGGCCATTCCCCGCCCCGACCCCGCGGTCTAGCGTGAAAGATCGCTCAGACGCAGGGGAAGGGAGGTCCCTCATGTTCATCCAGATCATCGAGGGCAGGTGCACGCGGCAGGACGAGCTCCGCTCGGTGCTCGACCGCTGGCCGACCGAGCTCGGGCCCGGGGCGGAAGGCTGGCTAGGCGGGACGTACGGCTTCACCGACGACGACCAGTTCGTCGCCGTGGTCCGCTTCGAGGACAAGGCAATGGCGATGGCGAACTCGGCGCGCCCCGAGCAGGGCAAGTGGGCTGCGGAGATGATGGCGCTCTTCGACGGCCCGGTGGAGTTCCACGACTGCGAGGACGTCACGCTGCTCTTCGACGGTGGCTCGGACGACGCCGGCTTCGTGCAGGTGATCCGCGGCAAGGTCGAGGACCCGTCGCGGCTGCGGGCGCTGATGAGCATGCGCCCGACCGAGCTCAAGCAGATGCGGCCGGAGATCCTCGGCGCGACGCTGGCCATCGAGCCGGACGGCACGTTCACCGAGACGATCGCGTTCACCGACGAGGCGAGCGCGCGCCGCGGCGAGGCCATGGAGCCGCCGGCCGACGTGCGCGACGAGCTCGCGTACGCCATGCAGGGCGCCACGTTCTACGACCTGCACCACCCCTGGTTCACGTCGCGTTGATCCGAGCCGCGTCAGCGGATCGGATGATGGTGGTCGAGCAAGCGGCGCGACTGAGCTTGCGAAGTCGCGACCCGCGTGTCGAGACCCAGGTTCGGCAGGGCGGTGACCGGTGGCCACCGCCCTGCTGCACTTCCGGGGTCTCGACGACGCTCGCTGGCGCTCGCTGCTCGACCACCGGAACTCGCATCTACGCCGGGAACGAGCCGTCGCTCGCGGCGAGCTCGCGCAGGTACGCCGTGGGGCGGAACCGCTCGCCGTAGGCGTCGGCCAGCTCGTCGGCGCGCTTGACGAACGCACCGAGGCCGACCTGGCCCTCGGCGTTCTCGTAGCCCTGCATGAACTGCGCGGCGCCGCCGGTCATGGCCGGGAAGCCGATGCCCATGATCGAGCCGATGTTGGCCGCGGCGGCCGACTCGATCACGCCCTCCTCGAAGCACTTCGCGGTCTCGATGGCCTCCGCGAAGAGCATCCGGTCCTTCATGTCCTGGAACGGGATGGCGTCGTTGATCGGGAACTGCTCGGCGAGGCCCGACCAGATCGAGCCGCGCTTGCCCTCGGCGTACTCGTAGAAGCCGGCGCCCTTGAGCCGCGAGGGGCGGCCGGCCTCGATCATCTGCACGACGACCGCGGTGCCCGGGTGCGGCTCGTAGTCGATGCCGTCGCGCTCGGCGGCGTCCTGCGTCGCCTTGCCGATCTTGGCCATCAGCTCCATGTTGAGCTCGTCGGTGAGCTGCAGCGGCCCGACCGGGTAGCCGGCCTGGGTCGCGGCCCGCTCGATGGAGTACGGCCGCTGGCCCTCGGCGACCATCGCGAGGCCCTCATTGACCATCGTGCCGATGACCCGCGAGGTGTAGAAGCCGCGGCTGTCGTTGACGACGATCGGGGTCTTCTTGATCTGCTGCACGACGTCGTACGCCTTCGCCAGCGCGACGTCCGAGCTCTCCTTGCCCTTGATGATCTCGACGAGCGGCATCTTGTCGACGGGGCTGAAGAAGTGCAGGCCGATGAAGTCGGCCGGACGGTCCACACCGGTGGCGAGCTCGCTGATCGGCAGCGTCGAGGTGTTGGAGCAGAGCAGCGCGTCGTCGTTGACGTACGGCGCGATCTCGGCGAACACCTTCTGCTTGAGCGACGGGTCCTCGAAGACCGCCTCGATCACCAGGTCGCAGCCGGCGAGGTCGGCCGGGTCGGCGGTCGGGGTGATCCGGTCGAGCAGCTCCTGGGACTTCTCCTCGGTGAGCTTGCCGCGCTCGATGGCCTTGCGGTTGATGCCCTCGGAGTAGGCCTTGCCCTTGGCGGCGTTGTCGGCCGAGACGTCCTTGAGCACGACCTCCATCCCGGCGCGGGCGCAGGAGTACGCGATGCCGGCGCCCATCATGCCGGCGCCCAGGACGCCCACCTTGGTGGCCTTGAAGGGCTCGATGCCCTGCGGACGCAGCTTGCCGGCGTTGATCGCCTGCAGGTCGAAGAAGAACGCCTGGATCATGTTCTTCGAGGACTGGTTGACGATCAGGCTCGTCAGGTAGCGCGACTCGATGCGCGACGCGGTGTCGAAGTCGACGCTCGCACCCTCGACCGCCGCCGACAGGATCGCGCGCGGGGCCTGGTAGACGGCGCCCTTCGTCTGCTTGCGGAGCAGGGCCGGGAACGCCGGCAGGAACGCCGCCAGCGCGGGGGTCTTCGGCGTGCCACCCGGCATCTTGTAGCCGGGCTTGTCCCAAGGGTTCTGGGACTCGTCGGGGTTGGCCTTGATCCAGGCCTTCGCGGCCGGGACCAGCTCCTCACGGGTCGCGACCAGCTCGTCGACCAGGCCCTTCTCCTTGGCCTTGTCGGGCGAGAACTGGGTGCCCGGGAGCAGCACGTCCATCAGGCCCTGCTGCAGGCCGAGCAGGCGGACGACGCGGGTGACGCCGCCACCGCCGGGCAGCAGCCCGAGCGACGACTCCGGGAGCCCGATCTTGACCGAGCGGTCGTCGAGCGCGATGCGGTGGTTGCAGGCCAGGCAGATCTCGTAGCCGCCGCCGAGCGCGGCGCCGTTGATCGCGGCGACGACCGGGCGCGGGTAGAGCTCGAGCTTGCGCAGGCCGGCCTTGACGGCCTCGCCCATGGAGAACACGCCGGCCGCGTCGTCCTTGGTCGCGGTCATCATGGTCTTCAGGTTGCCGCCGGCGAAGAAGGTCTTCTTCGCGCTGGCGATCACGACGCCCGTGACGTCGTCGACCTCGTCGTACAGGCGAGCGACCGCCGCCGCCATCGACTCCTGGTAGATCTCGTTCATCGTGTTGGCGCTGGCGGTCGGGTCGTCGAGCGTGAGGGTGACGATGCCGTCGGCGTCGCGGTCGTAGTGGACCGCGGTCTGATTCTGAGTGGTGCTCATCGGATTCCTGTCCTGAAGAAGACGGTGGTTGAGGTGCGAGGGCCGCCAGGCCCGAGCCTCGAAACCACCTGGTTCTGGAGTTCTGGAGTTCTTGGTTGCGGAAGGCGGGTGCCTCACCGGGTCTCGACACGCTCCTCGCGACTTCGCAAGCTCAGTCGCGTCGCTTGCTCGACCACCGACGTATCGCCCCGACTCGTCGACGGTGGTCTGGCGGCTCCGCCGCTCAGACCACCTCGACGATCGTGGCAATACCCATGCCCCCGCCGACGCAGAGCGTGGCGAGGCCGCGGCGCAGGTCGCGGCGCTGGAGCTCGTCGACGAGCGTGCCGAGGATCATCGCGCCGGTCGCGCCGAGCGGGTGGCCCATCGCGATCGCGCCGCCGTTGACGTTGGTGATGTCGTGGCTGATGCCCATGTCGCGCATGAACCGCATCGCGACGGCGGCGAACGCCTCGTTGATCTCGAAGAGGTCGATGTCGCCGACCTCCAGGCCGGCCTTCGCGAGAGCCTTGCGGGCCGCCGGGGCGGGGCCGGTCAACATGATCGTCGGGTCGGCGCCGGAGACCGCGGTCGCGAGGATCCGCGCCCGCGGCGTGAGGCCGAGCTCGGCGCCGATCTCCTCGGTGCCGATCGCCACCAGCGCGGCGCCGTCGACGATGCCGGAGCTGTTGCCCGCGTGGTGGACGTGGTCGATCTTCTCGACCCAGTGGTACTTCTCGAGGGCCACGTCGTCGAAGCCCGCGTCGTTGCCGATCTGGGCGAAGCTCGGCTTCAGGCCGGCCAGCCCCTCGACGGACGTGTCGGGGCGGATGAGCTCGTCGTGCTCGAGGACGGGCAGGCCGTTGAGGTCCCGGACGGGGATCACGGCGTTCGCGAAGTAGCCGTTGGCCCACGCCTTCGCGGCGCGGTGGTGCGACTCGGCGGCGTACGCGTCGACGTCGTCGCGGCTCCAGCCCTCCAGGGTCGCGATCAGGTCGGCGCCGATGCCCTGCGGCACGAAGCCGGTCGTCAGCGCGGTCGCGGGGTCGGAGGCCCAGGCGCCGCCGTCGGAGCCCATCGGCACCCGGCTCATCGACTCGACGCCGCCGGCGAGGATCAGGTCCTCGAAGCCGCCGCGGACGCGGGACGCCGCCTGGTTGACCGCCTCGAGGCCGGAGGCGCAGAAGCGGTTGAGCTGGACGCCGGCGACGGTCTCGGGGTAGCCGGCCTTGAGGGCCGCGGTCTTGGCGATGTCGCCGCCCTGCTCGCCGATCGGCGACACCACGCCGAGGACGACGTCGTCGACGCGCTCGGGGTCGAGGCTCGGGTTGCGCTCCTTGATCTCGTCGAGGAGACCGACGACCAGGTCGACCGGCTTCACCTCGTGCAGCGTGCCCGCCGCCTTGCCCTTGCCGCGCGGCGTCCGAATGTGGTCAAACACGAAAGCTTCAGCCATGACGTCCTACTCCGGGGTGGGGAACGAACCTGCTCGATTGTGACACTATTACTGTCACCGTCAAGGCGGCGGGTCGTGTGGCACAGTTCACGCGGCCCGTTGGAGTGGCCGGGTCGAGTGGCCGTGGTCGGAGGGAAGAGGGAATGGACGAGAGCGTCGAGTCGCTGCGCGAGCTGCTGACCCTCGACGAGCTGACCAAGAGGGTCGGCATGAGCGTGCGCAACATCCGCTTCTACACGACCAAGGGGCTGGTGCCGCCGCCGATCCGGCGCGGGCGCTCGGGCTACTACAGCTCCGACCACGTCGCGCGCCTCGAGCTGGTGCAGGAGCTGCAGGCCCACGGCTTCACGCTCTCCGCGATCGAGAAGTACGTCGCGCGCATCCCCGCCGACGCCACCCCCGAGGACATCGCGCTGCACCGCACGATGCTCGCCCCGTGGCAGGCCGACCTCCCGGTCGAGATGTCGCGAACGGAGCTCGACCAGCGCACCGGCCGCACGCTCAGCGACGACGACCTCGCGACGCTCACGGCGCTCGGCATCCTCTACCCGGCGCGGCGCGGGCGCTACGAGGTCGCGGTCTCGCAGCTGTCCGTCGGCCTGGCCCTGCTCGACCTCGGCTTCCCGGTCGAGGCGGCCAACGCCGCCGCGGAGGTGTACGCCGAGCACGGCCGCCAGATCGCCAAGGAGCTCAACGAGCTCTTCCGCACGATGGTCTGGCCGGTCTACAAGGAGGCCGGAGCCTCCACCGAGTCCCTGCGCAAGGTCGTCGAGAGCCTCAAGCCGCTCTCGATCGCCAGCCTGGTAGCGGCCTACGAGGCCGCCATGGACGAGACCCGACGCGAGGACATCGAGCGCCGCACGCGCTGACCTGATCCTCGGGAGGCGGCTCAGCCCTCGTCGACGCGCAGGTGCAACCAGGGGCGGTCCAGGTCGAACCGGCGGCCGGAGACATCGGTCGGGGCGATCTCGACCACGTCGTACTTCTCCGGGCCGACCCAGGGCCGCAGCGGGACGTTCTCGGCCCGGTGCGCCTCGTCCTCGCCGAGGTGGCGCGCCCGGCCCCGGACCACGACGCTCGCGGCGGTCTCGCCGGCGAAGTCGTCGATCTCGAAGGCGACCTGCGCGCCGAGCTCGACGGCCAGCAGCTTGTTGCCGGGGGCGGTGCGGAAGAGCAGGGTCTCGCCGTCGACGGCGTAGTTGATCGGCGTGATGTGCTGCTCGTCGACGACCGTGAAGGCCAGCCGTCCGAACTCGTGCTCGCGCAGCATCGCCCAGCACTCCGCCGTGGTCATCTCGCTCATGCTGCACCTCCCGGACCGGCCGTCGGCTCCACCCTAGGCATCGCGCGCGCCTGGCACGAGGGGCCTTGGTCCCGGGTGAGATCGCGCGCGCTGGGTACGGCACCGGCGATGACCGCTCCCCTCACCGTCCTGGTCGCGGGCGCGACCGGGTTCATCGGCCGCCACCTGGTGCCGGCCCTGGTCGCGCGCGGACACACGGTGCGCGCGATGACCCGCCGCCCCGAGTCGTACGACGGTCCGGGCGAGCCGGTGGGCGGCGACGTGGCTGATCCGGGCAGCCTCGCGGGGGCGCTGACCGGCGCGGACGTCGCGGTCTACCTGGTGCACTCGCTCGGCGACGACGACTTCGAGCGCAAGGACGCCGACGCGGCGCGGGCGTTCGGGCTGGCCGCCGCGGCGACGGGGGTGCGGCAGATCGTCTACCTGGGCGGTCTCGGCAAGGACGACGCCGAGCTCTCGGCCCACCTGCGCTCCCGGCGGGAGGTCGAGAGGCTGCTCGGGGAGTCGGGCGTGCCGGTGACCACGCTGCGCGCCGCGATCGTGATCGGCGCGGGCGGCATCTCCTGGGAGATGACCCGCCAGCTGGTGAAGAACCTCCCCGCGATGGTCGTGCCGCGCTGGGCCGACACCCGCACCCAGCCGATCGCGCTCGACGACGTCGTCCGCTACCTGGTCGCGGTCGTCGGCGACGAGCGGGCCCACGGTCGCGTCTTCGAGATCGGTGGGCCGGAGCAGCTGACGTACGTCGAGATGCTGCAGCAGGCGAGCGAGGCGATGGCGGGCCGGCGGGTGCCCATCCAGACCGTGCCCGTGCTGACGCCGCAGCTGTCGTCGCACTGGATCGCCCTGGTCACCGACGTCGACGTCACGACCGGCCGCAACCTCATCGACTCGATGTCGACCGAGGTCATCGTCACCGACCACGCGATCCGCGAGCTGGTGCCCGACGAGCCGATGACGTACGCCGAGGCCGTGCGGCTCGCGCTAGAACAGGGCGGGCAGCGCGACGAGCATGCCGACTGACCAGGTCACGTGCACGACTGCGGGCGCGACGACCCCGCCGCTGCGCCGCCGCTCCCACGCGGTGACGAGGCCGAGCACGGCGGCCGCGAAGACCAGCATCGCGTTGCCGGTCGCCAGCGTGGCGACCGTGTAGACGACGGTGGTGCCGAGCACCGGTCGCGGTACGGCGTCGTAGAGCGCGCCGCGGAAGAAGAGCTCCTCCGCCACCCCGGTGACGACTGCGACCAGCACGACCAGCGGGCCGGAGCCGCGATGGGCGTACGCCGTGACCGCGCCGACCTGATCGTCGAGCAGCGCCACCTCACGGACGACGAGCGCGCCGGCGATGAACACCGCGACCAGGCCGAGCCCGATGAGGACCGGGCGCACCGGCGACGGGTCGCCGCGTCGTACGGGCCCCGCCGCGACCGCGCCGACGGCCCAGGTGGCGGCGAGGGCGAGCGCGGCCGGGTAGAACCAGGCCGAGCCCGGGTCGGTGTGCAACGAGACGCCGAGCAGGACGGTCCCGAGCGCGAGGAAGCCGCCGACGACGATCGGTCGGCGGCGGCTTCCTGACGTGTGCTCGGCTACTTCTTGAAGCCTTCCTTGACGTCCTTGGCGGCGTCCTTGACGTGCTCGCCGGCGTTCTTCACCTTGGCGCCCGTCTGGTCCGCCCGGCCCTCGGCCTCGAGGTCGGGGTCGTTCTTCGCGCGACCGGCCGACTTCTTGCCCTTGCCCTTGAGCTCCTCGGCCTTGTTCCCGGCCTTGTCCTTGAGTCCCATCGCTACCTCCTCAGTACACCAAGGCAGTGACCGGCCCGCGGGCACGGCAAACGTCAGGACGCGGCCACACCCGACCGCGGCCGGCCGCCGCGGCCGCCTCGGCCACGACCCCGGCGGGAACGCGGCCGACCGCCGTTCGGCGCGCCGCCGCCCGAGGTCCGCTTCTGCTGCGGCTTGCCCTGGCGCTGCTGCGGGGCCGGCGCCTCGACGACGAGGCCGCCGGGCACGAGCACCCGCTCGCCCGGGGCGAGGGTGGTGAGCACGGGGTGCGAGGAGCCGGCGAGCTTCGTCAGCGTCGGCTTGATGCCGGCGGCCCGGGTCAGGCTGCGCACCTCGCGCACCTGCTCGTCGGTCATCAGCGTGACGACGGTGCCGCGGGCACCGGCCCGCGCCGTACGGCCCGAGCGGTGCAGGTAGGCCTTGTGCTCGACCGGCGGGTCGGCGTGCACGACGAGCGCCACGTCGTCGACGTGGATGCCGCGGGCGGCGATGTCGGTGGCGACCAGGGTCGTGGCCCGTCCGGAGTGGAAGGCATCCATGTTGCGGGTGCGCGCGTTCTGGCTGAGGTTGCCGTGGAGCTCGACGCTCGGCACGCCGGCGCGGTTGAGCTGGCGGGCGAGCGCCTTGGCGCCGTACTTGGTGCGCGTGAAGACGACCGTGCGGCCGGGCGCGCTGGTGAGGTCGACGAGCACGTCGACGCGGTGCTCGCGGGCGACGTGCAGGACGTGGTGGTCCATGGTCGCGACCGGCGACTGCGCGGAGTCGGCCTCGTGGGTCACCGGGTTGCGCAGGAACCGCTTGACGAGCACGTCGATGGCCGCGTCGAGCGTGGCCGAGAAGAGCAGCCGCTGGCTGTCGCGCGGCGTGCGGTCGAGGAGGCGCCGGACGGCGGGCAGGAACCCGAGGTCGGCCATGTGGTCGGCCTCGTCGAGCACGGTGACCTCGACGGAGCCGAGGTCGCAGTGGCCCTGGCCGATCAGGTCCTCGAGGCGGCCGGGGCAGGCCAGCACGATGTCGGCGCCGGCGCGGAGGCCCTGGACCTGGGGGTTCTGGCCGACGCCGCCGAAGACGGTGCGGGTGCGCAGGCCGGCGGCCTCGGCCAGCGGCTTGAGGGCGGCCTCGATCTGGGCGACGAGCTCGCGGGTGGGAGCGAGCACCAGCGCCCGCGGCTTGCGGGACTGGGCGGGCTTCCCACCGGAGAGCCGGGCGACCAGCGGGAGCAGGAACGCGTAGGTCTTGCCGGAGCCGGTGCGGCCCCGGCCGAGGACGTCGCGGCCCGCGAGCGAGTCGGGCAGGGTCGCGGCCTGGATCGGCGTCGGGGTCGTGATGCCGAGGTCGGCGAGGACGGTGGACAGGTCTGTGGGCACGCCGAGCTCGGCGAAGCCCGCAGCGGAAGCTGCAGAGGACAAGAGGATTTCACTCACTGCTGGGGGTGTCTCGCCAGCATGGGATTTTCCCGAGAGGGGCGCTGATCGCGCGCGGCCCGAGGCAAGACGGAACGGGCTGTTGCCCCAAGCCTACGGGCCGGGTGGACGGTCCACCCAATCCTCACCCGAAGCTGAGCACCCCGTCGTCGATCGGCTGGTGGTTGATCGCGCGGACGTCGCGCAGGTAGTTCTGCCGCAGCTTCCACGGCTCCCTGTCGCCCTGCTGGGGCAGCTCGTCGAGCGCCCGCAGGATGTAGCCGGAGCTGAAGTCGATCAGCCGCTCCTCGCCGACGGTCGGGTCGCGCGGCGCGACGACCCGGCGTACGCCGTGCTCGTCCATGTGGCCCAGCAGCCGGCAGACGAAGTCGGCGACGAGGTCGGCCTTGAGCGTCCAGGACGCGTTGGTGTAGCCGATCGTGAACGCGAAGTTGGGGACGTCGCTGAGCATCAGCGCCCGGTAGGTGAGGGTGTCGTGCATCTTGACCGGGGTGCCGTCGACGGTCAGCTCGACGCCGCCCATCGCCTTGAGGGTCAGGCCGGTCGCGCTGACGACGACGTCGGCCTCGAGCTCCTCGCCCGACCGCAGCCGGATGCCGGTCTCGGTGAACGTGTCGACGTGGTCGGTGACCACCGACGCCCGGCCGCTGCGCAGCGCCTTGAAGAGGTCGCCGTCGGGCACGAAGCAGAGCCGCTGGTCCCACGGGTTGTAGGCCGGCTTGAAGTGCGTGTCGACGTCGATGTGCGCCGGGAGCTGCGAGGCGGTGCCCTTGCGGATCAGCGCGCGCATCTTGCGGGGCCAGCGGCGCGACGCCTGGTAGAACGCGGTCGCGAGCAGGATCGCCTTCCACCGCACGATGGGGTAGGAGAACCGCGCCGGCAGCCGGCGGAGCAGCTTCGCGAGCGGGTCCTCGCCGGGGAGCGACAGGACGTACGTCGGGGACCGCTGCAGCATCGTCACGTGGCCGGCGCCGGCCTCGGCCATCGCCGGGACCAGCGTCACCGCGGTCGCGCCGGAGCCGATGACGACGACCGTCTTCCCGGCGTAGTCGAGGTCGTCCGGCCAGTGCTGCGGGTGGACGACGGTGCCGCCGAACCGCTCGAGCCCGGGGAAGTCTGGCGAGAAGCCCTTGTCGTAGTCGTAGTAGCCGCCGCAGCCCCAGAGGAAGCTCGTGGTCATCGTGACCACCTCGCCGTCACGGTCGACCTCGACGGTCCAGAGAGCGGTCTCGGAGTCCCAGCTCGCCGCGACGACCCGGTGGCGGTAGCGGATCAGCCGGTCCACGCCGTACTCCTCCGCGACCGTGCGCAGGTAGCTCAGGATCGACGGGCCGTCGGCGAGCGCGCGCGCCCCGACCCACGGCCGCCAGCGGAAGCCGAACGTGAACATGTCGGAGTCGGAGCGGATGCCCGGGTAGCGGAAGAGGTCCCAGGTGCCGCCGCTCGCGTCGCGCGCCTCGAGGAGGGCGACGCTGCGGCCCGGGTGCTCGGTGCGGAGCCGGCAGGCGGCCCCGATGCCCGAGAGCCCGGCACCGACGATGAGGACGTCCACGTGCTCGGTCATGCCCGCAACCTTACTGAATATCTGTCAACAGGCATAGAGCTCGACGAACTTCGCCAGCAACCGCGGCGGGTGCTCCACGTGGCTCGCGCGCGCGAGCGCGATGATGCCGTCGGCCTCGGGCGGGTCGAAGTACCCGTAGTCGCGGTAGGTGTGGATGCGCAGCACCAGGCCCTCCTCGTCGAGCTCGGGGTGGAACTGCGTCGCGTAGACGTTGCGGCCGATCCGGAAGGCGTGCACCGGGCAGTCCGCGCTCGACGCGAGCAGGACCGCGCCGTCGGGGAGCCGCCGGACCGCCTCCTTGTGCCCGAGGAAGGCGTCGAACGTCGGCGGCATCGTGCCGAGCAGCGGGTCGGCGCGGCCCTCGTCGGTGAGCGTGATGGTGCGCGCGGAGATCGGCTCGGCGTAGTGGCGGTCGACGATCCCGTTGCGGAGGGTGCCGAGGACGCCGACGCCGTAGCACGCTCCGAGGAACGGGAAGTCGGCCGCGACCGACCGCGTCGCGAGCTCGCGCAGCTCGCCCTCCGCCCGGTGCTGCGCCTGGCTCTTGGTCTCGTCGGGGTCGCTGACGTTGAACGGGCCGCCGCCGAGGATCACCCCGGACCAGTCGCCGAGGTCGACGGGCGGGAGCGGGTCCCGCTCGAGCCGGACCCGGCGTACGTCCCTCTCGTCGAGACCCGAGCAGCTGAGCACCGCGGCGTACTCGCTGTCCGCCGCGGCGTCCTCCGCGCGGGTCCCGATGAAGAGGAACGGCTTCATGCCTGGACTGCTGCCCCGCTGTCGATCAGGTCGTCGACGTCGTCGATCCCCCAGGCGGCGAGAGCCGCGCGGGTGCTGTCGCCGGCGTTCTCGGCCGCGCGGCCGATGGTCGGCTCGGTGCGCGAGAAGCGCGGCGCGGGGGCGGGCTGCACGTGGCCGTCCTTCTCGACGAACGTCCCGCGCGCCTGGAGGTGGGGGTGCTCGAACGCCTCGCTGATCGGGATGATCCCGGCGACGCAGGCGTCGGTGCCCTCGAAGACCTCGACCCACTCCTGCTGCGTCTTCTGCAGGAACGTCTCGGTGATCAGCGCCTTGAGCTTCTCGTTGCTGGAGGGGTCGTAGCGGTCGGGCGCAGAGTCCTTGATGCCGAGGAGGTCGACGAACGCGTCGTAGAACTGCGGCTCGAGGGCTCCGACCGACATGTGCCGGCCGTCGGCGGTCTCGTAGATGTCGTAGTAGGCCACGCCGCCGTCGAGCAGGTTGGCGGCCCGCTCCTCGTGGTAGCCGCCGGACGCGAGGAACGCCGCGGTCATGGCGTTGAGGTGGGCGGTGCCGTCGACGATCGCGGCGTCGACGACCTGGCCCTTCCCGCTGACCTTCGCCTCGAGGAGGGCGGCGAGGATGCCGATGACGAGGTACGTCGAGCCGCCGCCGAAGTCGCCGACCAGGTTGGCCGGGAAGTGCGGACGCGACCTGTCCTGGCCGAGGCCGAACAGCGTGCCGGTGATCGCGATGTAGTTCATGTCGTGGCCGGCGGCCTGGGCGAGCGGGCCGTGCTGGCCCCAGCCCGTCATCCGGCCGTAGACCAGCCGCTCGTTGACCTGGCTCAGGTCGTCGGGGCCGAGCCCGAGCCGCTCCATCACGCCGGGCCGCATGCCCTCGACGAGCACGTCGGCCTCCGCCACCAGGCGCTTGACCGTCTCCCTGGCCTGGTCGTTCTTGAGGTCGAGCGCGACGCTGGGCCGGCCGCGGTTGAGCAGCATGTGGCTGCCCCCGCCCGCAAGCGCCTGCCCACCCGGCCGCTCGACCCGGATCACGTCGGCCCCGAGGTCCGCGAGGATCATGCACGCGTGCGGCCCCGGCCCGATCCCGGCGATCTCCACGACCTTCACGCCCGTGAGGGGGCCCGTGCCCTGTCCCA
The DNA here is from genome assembly GCF_042666375.1 of Nocardioides sp. GCM10030259. Classification (NCBI taxonomy): domain Bacteria; kingdom Bacillati; phylum Actinomycetota; class Actinomycetes; order Propionibacteriales; family Nocardioidaceae; genus Nocardioides; species Nocardioides sp. GCM10030259. Next base: position 233,843 of record NZ_JBHTDF010000018.1, read on the forward strand.
GCTCGTATGTCTCCGCCATGCCTCGCATCATGACAGAAGTGCTGTCACGGTTGGGCGGCCGTGTTGCGGGGTGGCAGGTGGCGGTGGGAGATCCACGTTCTGCCGCTTGCGGATGGTGGATCGCCCACCGCCACCCTTCGTCCACAGCCACGGCTCACGCACGCCCCTCCACAGCGCGGCCCGATCCCTCCCACGCGTGCGACTCAGCCACGGTCCGCTGTGCCCGTGCGCCCACTCCCTCCTGCACTGTCCGATGGACCGTTCACCCGCGCCACCGCCCGTGAGCACGGGGTGACGGATCGGCAGCTGGACGGCCGACGGTTCGTCCGCGTGTATCCCCGCGTGTTCCGCGCCGCGGGACACGAGATGACGCCGGAGGACTGGGTGACTGCTGCGCAGCTCGCCCTGCCGGACCGCGCCCACCTCACCGGGATCACGCGTCTCCAGCAGCTCGGGCTGGACTTCGGCCCATCGTTCCCACTCAGGTTCGTGATCGAGGGCGAGCTGCACCTGGCATTCGAGAAGATCTTCCTGCACCGCACCAAGCGGCTGCCACCAACGGACGGAGTCGGCGTGACCGTCCCCGCGGCGTACCTCTCCTACTGCGCTCGGGCGCGGGTGATCGACGCGATCAAGGTCGGTGACTGGCTCCTCTTCCACGGGCACACCACCGCCGCCGAGATCATGGCCCTGGCCTTCTCGGGGCTCTGGCGGGACGGCGCGGACGAGGCGATCTGGATCCTCGAGCACCTGGACGGACGGGCCCGGTCCCTCATGGAGAGCGAGACCCGGGCCATCCTCCGCTTCTGCGGCCTGACGGGGCCCGAGGTCAACGCCGCCGTCGACGTCGGCGAGCACATCGAGGTCATCGGCGACCTCGTGTACCGACAGTGGCGGACGGTCGTGGAGTACGAAGGCAGTCAGCACCAGGAGGACCGCGAGGTCTACGGCCACGACCTCGACCGCTACGGGCTCATGCGCGCCGCCGGAATCGACTACGTCCAGGTCACCAAGGAGCGGATCCGCAAGCCGAGGTCACTGGCGGGCGAGGTCTTCAGGACGCTGCTCAGGAACGGGTACGACGGACCGCCGCCCGAGTTCGGCGTGCAGTGGGAGCTGTTGTTCCGCCCGGTCCGCGTCGCGGTCGGCCAGAAGCACGACAGGTTCCGGAGCAGCGGTGCCTGATCCACCTAGTCACATGCCTCATTCGGTGGATTACCCACCGCCGACCCGCCGGCGGCCGCGGGGCGGTGGGATATCCACGTTCCGGCCCGGTCCGAAAGGTGGATTGCCCACCGCCATCACACCTCAGGCCGGCAGCACCCGCCGCAGGAACTGCCGGGTCCGCTCCTCGGCCGGGTCGCTGAAGATCTGCGCGGGCGGGCCCTGCTCGAGGATCCGGCCGTGGTCGAGGAAGCAGACCGACGTGGCGACGTCGCGGGCGAAGGCCATCTCGTGGGTGGCGATCACCATCGTCATGCCGGCCTCGGCCTCCGCCCGGACGATCTCGAGCACCTCGCCGACGAGCTCGGGGTCGAGGGCGGCGGTGATCTCGTCCAGCAGCAGCAGGGTGGGCGACGTGCAGAGCGCCCGCACGAGGGCCGCGCGCTGCTGCTGGCCGCCGGACAGCTGGTCGGGGTGCTTCGCGGCGTGCTCCGACAGCCCGAAGCGCTCCAGCAGGGAGCGGGCCCGCGACTCCGCGTCCGACCGCGAGACGCCGTGCACCCGACGCGGCGCCAGGGTGCAGTTCTCGAGGACGGTCAGGTGCGGGAAGAGGTTGTAGGCCTGGAAGACCATGCCGATCCGCGACCGCACGCGGCGCGGGTCGACGCGCGGGTCGGAGATCTCCCGGCCCTCGAACGTGATGACCCCGTCGTCGATCTCCTCGAGCAGGTTCAGGCAGCGCAGCAACGTGGACTTGCCGGAGCCGGACGATCCGATCAGGCAGATCACGTCGTGCTGCTCGACCGACAGCGACACGTCCTCGAGGACGACCCGGTCGCCGTACGACTTCCGCAGGCCGGAGACGGACAGGAGGCTCACAGCGCACCCGCCAGCTCACGCCGCCGCGTCCGTGCGGTCAGCCAGTCGCACAGCCGCGCGAGCGGCACGGTCATCGCGATGAAGAAGCCGGCGACCACGAGGTACGGCGTGAAGTTGAAGTTGAAGAGCGTGTAGTCGCGGGCGGTGGCGACGGCCTCGAAGACGCCGGCCGCGGAGGCCAGCGCGGTGTCCTTCTGCAGCGAGACGAAGTCGTTGAGCAGGGGAGGTACGACGCGGCGCACCGCCTGCGGGATGATCACGTGACGCAACGCCTGGCCGCGCGAGAGCCCCAGCGCCTGCGCGCTCGACCACTGCGACGGGTGGACCGACTCGATGCCCGAGCGGAACACTTCCGCGACGTACGCGCTGTAGGAGACGATCAGCGCGGCGGTCGCCCAGAAGAAGGCGCTGTTGGAGAGGCCCTGGAGCTCCAGCGCGGGCATGCCGAAGGCGAACAGGTACACCAGCAGGATCGTCGGGATGCCTCGGACCACGTCGGTGTAGACGACCGCGGTCACGCGCAGCGGCATCAACCACGGGGACCGGCTGACCCGCGCCATCGCGATCAGCATCGCGAGCACCAGGATGAACGCCTCGGCGATGAGGAACATCTTGATGTTCAGCCAGATGGCGTCGCGGATGGCCGGGAACGACTCCCGCGCGTCGGGCCAGCTGAGGAAGGACTCCTTCACGGTGGGCCAGCCCGGGGAGCTGGCCACACCGAGGGCCAGCAGCACGAACACCGCGGCGGTCGTCGCCGTCGCGATCGCCGCCGACCTGACCCGGAGCCGGCTGCGGACCCGCCGTCGGTCGAGCTCGTGCTGGCTGGGCGACCAGTCGCTCACTGGAGCTCGGGGACGTTCACCACGTCGGAGAGCCACTGCTGCTCGATCTGGTCGAGGCTGCCGTCGTCACGCAGCGCGGTCAGCGCCTGGTTGACGCAGTCGACGAGCCCGCTGCCCTTCTCGAAGAGCATGCCGAACTCCTCCTGCTCGCCGGTGTCGGGCTGGAACTGGCCGACGATCTTGCTCTTCGGGATCTCCACCGCCGAGATGTAGAACGCGGTCGGCAGGTCGGCGAGGATCGCGTCGACCTGGTCGTTCTGCAGCGCGTTCTTCGCGGCGTTGGTGTCCTCGAAGACCGCCGGGTCCTCATGCGGCTGGATGACGTCACGGATCGCGGTGAGCGATGTGGTGCCGGTCTGCGCACCGAGCCGCAGGTCGTGGAGGTCGTCGAGGCTGGTCGCCTCGGCGCCGGCCGTGCCCTCGAGCGCGATGACCGCCTGCGCGGCGGCGTAGTAGCCGTCGGAGAAGTCCACGACCTCGGCCCGCTCGGGGGTGATCGAGATCTGGTTGATGTCGAAGTCGAAGTCCTTCGCCCCCGGCGCGTAGGACTTGTTGAAGGGGACCTTGACCCACGTCACCTGGTCCGCGGTGAAGCCGAGCTGCTCGGCGACGGCGTACGCGACCGCCGACTCGAAGCCCTCACCGTTGCTCGGGTCGTTGTCGACGAACCACGGCTCGTACGCCGGGGAGTCGGTGCCCACGGTCAGCTGACCGGAGGTCTTCAGCGGCAGCGACTCGGTCGCGCACGCGTCGGCGCTGCTCGAGCCGGTCGGCTCGGAGGCGGACGACGAGTCGTCGTCGGACTCCGGGGCGCACGCGGCGACAGCAAGGACGAGGGGGAGGGCGGCCGCGGCGGCCAGGCTACGACGTACACGCATGGAGGAAGCGTAGAGCGGGGATCAGTGGTGGTGCTGCGCTTCGTGCATCTGGTGGACCGCCGCGTGACCACGGCCACGTCGGATCATCCAGTGGTTCACGGGCACCGTGACCACGAAGGCCACCGCCAGCGCCGCCGCCAGCGAGCCCCAGAAGAACCAGTCGGCGAGGCCCGCCTCCATCGCGCCCGGGATCAGCAGCAGGAAGCCGTTGTCCACGATCTCCATCACGAGGATCGAGACGGTGTCGGCGGCGAGGGCGATCCGGATCGCGTTGCGGACGTCGACGCCGGCCCGCCGCTGCCCCGCGAAGGTCAACAGGTAGCCGAAGAAGAACGCCAGCCCGACGGCCAGCGCGATCGACGGCGCGTCGCTCCAGCCCCACCACGTCGCGAGCGCCATGCCGAGCACCTCGCCGATCGCACATCCGGTGAGGCAGTGCCGGGTCGCCGTGACAGCCATCCGCCAGTTCGAGTCCATGGCGCGACCGTATACCCCTAGGGGGTATTTGGCAACGTACCGTCGGCGCATGCGCCGCCGGCTCGTTGCGCCACTCCTCGTCCTCGCGCTGCTGTCCGCGTGCTCCGGCGACCCGGTCGAGCCGCGCCAGCCGGAGCGGACGAGGTCGGCGCCGGTCACCACCTCCCCGACTATCGAGGCGAGTCCCACCCCGACGGAGACGGAGACCCCCGAGCCCCCCGCCCGGTTCGACGCCGACCGCGCCCTGCGCAGCGTGCGCCACCTGGCCGGCGACATCGGGCCCCGGCTCGCGACCGGCCCCGCCTTCCGCGAGGCGGCGACCTGGGTCGCGGACGGGTTCCGGGCGCAGGGGTACGCCGTGCGCCGCCAGTCGCTGGCGGTCCCGGCCGGTGACTCCTGGGGCGTGTCGGTCCGGGCGGGTCGGTCGAGCAACGTGGTCGCCACGCCGGGCGACTTCGACCCGGGGTCGCCGTACGTCGTCGTCGGGGCGCACCTCGACACGGTCGCGGTCGCTCCGGGCGCGGAGGACAACGCCTCGGGCGTCGCGGTGCTGCTCGAGCTCGCACGGGTGCTCCGGGCGAGCGGGCAGGTGGTGCTCGTCGCCTTCGGAGCCGAGGAGCCGGTCGGGCCGGGCGAGCTGCACCACTTCGGCTCGAAGGCTTACGTCGCCACGCTGACGCCCGAGGCGGCGCGCAACCTCCGCGGCATGGTCTCGCTCGACCGGGTCGGCGTCGGGAGCGTCGTCCCGCTGTCGTCGGTCGAGGGCACCCCCAGCGCGCTGCGGGACCGGCTGGCGCGCCTGGCAGAGCGGGAGGGCATCCCCACGGTCGTGGAGACCGATGCGGCGAGCGACCACGAGTCGTTCGCCGACGCCGGCTTCGTCGCGGCGCGCATCGGCAGCACGCCGTACGCCGGCTACCACTCCGCCGCGGACGTGCCCTCGGTCGTGAACCCCGGGCAGCTCCAGCGGGTCGGCGACCTGCTCAGCGCGTGGCTGCGAGCGAGCTGAGCTCCCAGAAGGGATCGAGGATGCTGCCCGCGTCCTGCACCCGCACCGGCCGCGGGGCGTGGTCGGTGTCCATCCGGTAGGGCACGAAGTCGGCCGCCATCAGCTGCCCGCCCCAGAACGTCGCCTCCAGCGCCAGCCCCTCCGTCGTCTGCGTCATGAAGTCCATGTCGAAGACGAAGTTGCCGAGCGAGTGCACGACGAGGGCGTCGCCGACCAGCTCGGCGCCCTGCACCCAGTGCGGGTGGCCGCCGACGACGAGATCGGCCCCGGCCCCGGCCAGCTCCCGCGCGACCTGGTGCTGGATCGGCTCGGGCCGGTGGGTGTACTGCGTCCCCCAGTGCGGCAGCACCACGACGACGTCGGCGCGGCGCGACAGGCGGCGTACGTCCCCCAGGAACCGGTCCAGCTCGGAGCGGTCGAGCGGCCCGGTGCGCGGCGGCATGCTCACCGACACCGCGCCCGGCTGCCCCGGCCCGGCCTCGGGGGTCTCGCCGATCGCGTTGAAGCCGAGGAACCCGAAGCTCACGCCGTCGCGTTCCACCACGACCGGCCTCCGGGCCTGCTCCAGGTCACGACCGGCGCCGAACGTCGGCAGGCCGCCGGCGCGCAGCAGGTCGACGGTGCGCTCCAGCGACCGCTCGCCGAAGTCGCCGGTGTGGTTGTTGGCGAGGCTGATCGCGTCGAACCCCGCGGCGCGCAGGTCGCGCCGCACCGACGGGTCGGCGGAGAACGAGTCGGTGACCGGGTCCTGCTGCGGCGGGCCGAGCTCGGCGAGCGTGCTCTCGAGGTTGCCCACGGTGATGTCGGCGCCGGCGAGCCGGTCGGCCATCGGGGCGAGCGCCGAGCCGCCGGGCACCCCGCGGCCGAGCATCACGTCGCCGACGACGGTCAGCGTGGTGACCTCGCGCGGCGTCGGGCCGGTCACCTGGAGCGGGTACGCCGCGGGATCGCGCAGCGGATCCACCCCGTCGACGGTCGCGACCCGCAGGGCGGGGTTCACCGCGTCGGCGACGAGCACCGCGACGGTGTCCATCGGGAGGTGGCGCAGCCCGTCGGTCGTCTCGGCCGTGCGCAGCGGGCCGCCGGGCTGACCGAGCTCCGCCCAGTCGTCGATCGCACCGCGCTCGAGCCGGCGCGCCTGCTGCGAGGTCAGGGCGAGCGGTGGCCGCCGGGCGTTGACCGCGAGCACCAGCGGCCGGGTCTGGCTCTCGGGCGCGGGACTCGTCGTCGGCTCCGGCGGGGGATCCGTCACCTCCGGCGCGTCGGTGATCGCCCGGTCGACCGGCGCCGACTCCGGGTCGGCCGTGCAGCCGGCGAGCGCGAGCACCAGCGCGCACCCGGCGAGGAACCTCATGACCGCAAGGGTAGGTTCGCCTGAGTGATCCGCGATCTCACCGACGACGAGGCCCGTGCCGCCCTGCCGCTCAAGTGGGAGAGGCCAGGGGTGGTCCCATCGTGGGTGGCGGAGATGGACTTCCGCCAGGCCGAGCCGATCACCGAGGCACTCGTCGACGCCGTACGTCGTGGTGCGCTGGGCTACCCGCCGCACGACGACGACCTCGGCGCGGCGTTCTCCGGCTTCGCGGCGCGCCAGTGGGGCTGGGACGTCCCGGCCGAGGCGTCGATGAGCACCGGTGGCGTGATGAGCGGCATCCGCCTGGCGCTCGAGGTGCTCTGCCCGCCGGGGCCGGTCACGGTGCCGATCCCGTGCTACCCGCCGTTCCGCGACGTCGTCGAGGTCACCGGTCGCGAGCTGGTGCCCATCCCGCTCGACCCCGACAGCGAGGACGCCCGCCTCGACCTGGCGGCGGTGTCGCGCGCGTTCGCGGCCGGTGCGCGGACCCTGCTGCTCTGCAACCCGCACAACCCGCTGGGCAACGTGCCGACGCGCGAGGAGCTCGCCGCGCTCGCTGCCCTCGCGCGGGAGTACGACGCCCGGGTCGTGGCCGACGAGATCCACGCACCCCTGGTGCTCTCGGGCGCGACGTTCACGCCGTACCTCTCCGTCGACGACCGCGCGATCGTCGTCACCAGCCCGTCCAAGGCGTTCAACATGCCGGCGGTCCACGGTGCCCAGCTCCTGCTGCCCGACCCGGCCGACCGCGCCCGGCTCGCGGCGGTCCCGATCCCCGCGCAGAACACGTGGTCGAGCCTCGGCGTCGTCGCCGGCACCGTCGCCTGGCGCGACTGCGACGACTGGCTCGATGCCCTGCGCCACCGGCTCTCCACCCAGCGCGAGCTGCTGGCCGAGCTGGTCGCCGACCGGCTGCCGAAGGCGCGGATGCGCCCGCTCGAGGCGACGTACCTCGCCTGGCTCGACCTGCGTGAGTACGGCGTCGCCGACCCCGCCGCGGCCGCGCTCGGCCGCGGGGTGCGGGTCGCGCCGGGCCACGACTACCAGCCGGGCCTCGCCGGGCACGTGCGCATCAACGTCGCCACCGACCCCGACCGCCTCGAGCGGGTCGTCGACGGGCTGGCGCTGGGGCTAGCCGACTGACTTCGTCTGCGCGGCGATCACGTCGGCGTACCACTGGAACGACCGCTTCGGCGTGCGCTTCAGCGTCTCGTAGTCGATGTGCACCAGGCCGAACCGCTGCTTGAAGCCCTCGGCCCACTCGAAGTTGTCCATGAGCGACCACGTGTAGTAGCCGCGCACGTCGACACCGCGCTGCACGGCGGTGGCGACCGCGCGCAGGTGGGCGTCGAGGTAGTCGATGCGCGGCTGGTCGTCGACGACGCCGTCGGCGTCCGGCCCCATGTTGTAGGCGCAGCCGGACTCGGTGATGTAGATCGGCGGGAGCGCGGCGCGGTAGCGGGCGCGCAGCAGGATCAGCCACTCGCGCAGGGCGTCGGGGACGATCGGCCAGCCGAAGTCGGTGACCGGGTAGCCGAGGAGCTCCCGGAACTCGAACGGCATCTCCGCGTCCTCGGCGGCCGCGCCGATCTTGAACGGGTTGTAGTAGTTGACGCCGTAGAAGTCGAGCGGCTGGCGGATCACCGCGAGGTCGCCGTCGCGGACGACGCCCTCGAAGAGCGGCTCGAGGTCGGCGGGGTAGCGGCCGAGCAGCATGGGCTCGCTGAACATGCCGTTCCACAGCGCGTCGAAGAGCTTGGTCGCGCCGACGTCGGCGGCGTCGTCCGTGGCCGGCCACATCGGCGCGTGGTTGTTGGCGCAACCGACGCTGGTCGCGCCGGCGGCGCGCAGCGCGATCGCGGCGCGGCCGTGGCCGAGCAGCAGGTGGTGCGCCACCGGCATCGCGTCGAACATCAGCGCGCGACCCGGCGCGTGCATGCCGATCGCGTAGCCCATCATCATCACGACGTTGGGCTCGTTGACCGGGATCCAGTGCTCGACCCGGTCGGCGAACTGCTCGCCCAGGATCGCGGCGTACTCGGCGAACCGGTCGACGGTCGCCCGGTTGAGCCAGCCGCCGTCGTCCTCGAGGGCCTGGGGCAGGTCCCAGTGGTAGAGCGTGACCATCGGCTGCACGCCGTTGGCCAGCAGCTCGTCGATGAGCCGGTCGTAGAAGGCCAGGCCCTTCGGGTTGGCCGGGCCGGAGCCGTTCGGCTGGATGCGGGGCCACGAGACCGACAGCCGGTAGCCGCCGATCCCGAGCTGCTTCATCAGCCCGACGTCCTCGGCGTGGCGGTGGTAGTGGTCGCAGGCGACGGCGCCGCTCGAGCCGTCCTGGATGCGGCCGGGCTCAGCGCAGAAGGTGTCCCAGATGCTCGGGCCCTTGCCGTCCTCCTCGGCGGCGCCCTCGATCTGGTACGACGCCGTGCTGGTGCCGAAGCGGAAGCCGGGTGGGAGCTGGGGGAGGTCTGTGCTCTGCTGGGGGTCTGGCACGGGCACAATGATGCCCGTGAGTGTGGAGATCCGCCGGGGAACCGACCGCTATCTCACCCGGAATGAGGGAGTGGTCACCCGGCACTCGTTCTCCTTCGGCGGCCACTACGACCCGGAGAACGTCGGCTTCGGTCGGCTGGTCTGCCACGACGACCACCTGCTCGGCCGCGGCCGGGGCTTCGACGAGCACCCGCACCGCGAGGTCGACATCGTCACCTGGGTGCTCAGCGGCGAGCTGCACCACGACGACTCCGCGGGTCACACCGGCGTCGTCCGCCCGGGTGAGGTCCAGGTGCTGGCCGCCGGCTCGGGGGTCACGCACTCCGAGGTCGCCGGCCCGTCCGGCCCCACCCGCTTCGTGCAGGCGTGGCTGACGCCGACGGTCGAGGACGGCGAGCCGGCCTACTCCGTCGCGCCCGTGCCACTCGCTGAGGGATCGCTCACCGAGGCGGTGCGCCTCGGCGACGCGGTCTTCTCGGTCGCTCGGCTCGAGGGCGGCGCCACGCTCGCCCTCCCCGACGCCCCGCTCCTGCACGTGTACGTCGCAGGCGGCGCGCTCATCCGGTCGTCGCTGGCCGAGCCGCTGGCCGACGGCGACGCCTTCCGGATCACCGACGCCCGCGACGTCACGGTCACCGCCGCGGTGCCGACCGAGCTGCTCGTGTGGACCTTCGGCTGACGGTGGTTGAGGAAGGCGCGCTAGCGCCTGTCTCGAAACCACCGGCGCCCGGTGGTTGAGGAAGGCGCGCTAGCGCCTGTCTCGAAACCACCGGGTCAGTAGATGACGCCGAGCGCACCGGGGACGACCTCGACCACGGCAGGGTCGGCGAGCAGGGCGGGCAGCGACCCGAGCGGCTCACCGTCGCCGCCGACGGGGATCGGTCCGCTCCCGGACCCGCGGATCTCGACGCGCTTCCCGGTGAGGACGGTGACCTCGGGCAGCGCGAGGTGGCGGCCGTCGTACACCTTCGGCAGCGACCGCATCAGCGCCACCCGCGAGGCGGCCTCGATGACGACCACGTCGAGCAGGCCGTCCTCGACCGACGCGGGCGGGGCGATCTGCATGCCCTTGCCGTAGTAGGCCGAGTTCGCGACGACCACCGTCGCGGCGGCGTACTCGTGCACGATGCCGTCGACCGAGACCTCGTAGCGACCGGGCCGGTAGGTGGCCAGGGCGCGCAGGGCGGCGTAGGGGTACTGCAGCGAGCGCGGCAGCCAGGTCGCGCGGTCGACGATCTCGGCGGCGCGGGCGTCGACGCCGGCGTAGACCGAGCCGGCGACCATCCGGCGCTCGACCGTGGCGGGTCCGAAGCCCGTGGCGGCGAGCAGGTCGATGCGGCGTACGTCGCCCTCCAGCAGCACCCGCGCCTGCTCGGCGGGGTCGTCGGGCAGGCCGAGCATCCGCGCGAAGTCGTTGCCCCGCCCGGCCGGGACCATCGCGAGCGTGGCGTCGCGGCCGGCGACCAGGCCGGCGAGCGACGAGAGCATCCCGTCGCCGCCGACGGAGACCACGACGTCGCCGCGGGAGACGGCCTCGTCGACGAGGTGGGCCATCGCCTGCGGCCCGGGCGAGTAGGTGACGTCGACGACGGCGCCCGCGTCGCGGAGCACCCGGGCGACGGGGACGACGGCGCCGGGCGCCGCGCCGCCACCGGAGGACGGGTTGACGAGGAACGTGAAGGCTCTGTCGTTCTTCTGGGTCACGGGATCAGCACTCCCGGGTTGAGGATGCCGGTCGGGTCGAGGTCGGCCTTGACCGCCCGCAGCACCGAGACGCCGAGCGGCCCGATCTCCTGGGCGAGCCACGGCTTGTGGTCGGTGCCGACCGCGTGGTGGTGGGTGATCGTCGCGCCGGCGGCGATCATGGCGTCGCTCGCTGCGCGCTTCGCCTTGTCCCACTGGGCCAGCGGGTCGTCGGACTCCTTGGCGGCGACCGTGAAGTAGAGGGAGCAACCGGTCTCGTAGACGTGCGAGATGTGGCAGAGCACGATCGACGGGTCGCCGAGCGACGCGGCGAGCGCGGCCTTCACGTCGGCGTACAGCCGCTCGAGGTTGGACCAGAACGTCGCCGTCTCCAGCGTCTCGACGAGCACGCCGAGGTCGAGCAGCGAGTCGCGGAGGTACGGCGCGTCGAAGCGTCCGTGCGACCACTTCTCCCCCGCCGCCTCGCCGACGGCGGTGCCGCCGAGGTCGGTCAGCAGCGCCGTCACGGCGGCGCGCTCGGCCTCGACGGCGGCGGGCGCGCCCTCGAAGCCGGTGATCATCAGGCACCCCGCGCTGCCGGGGCCGCCGATCGCCGCCGGGTCGGCGAGGTTGATCGCGGTCTCGCTCTCGTCGGAGAGCCGCAGCACGGTGGGCAGCAGCCCCGACTGCGCGAGGGCACGCATCGCGGCGGCGCCGTCGGCGAACGACGGCCACCGCCAGCCCTCGTAGACCTTGACCTCCGGCAGTCCCCGGACCCGCACGGTCACGGCGGTGATCACGCCGAAGGTGCCCTCGGAGCCGAGGAACAGCTGCCGCAGGTCGGGGCCGGCCGCGTTGGCCGGGGCGCTGCCGAGGTCGAGCGGCCCGCGCGGCGTCGCGACCCGCATCCCCACCACCAGGGCGTCGAAGCGGCCGTAGCCCGCGCTCGACTGGCCGCTGGAGCGGGTGGCGGCGAAGCCGCCGATCGAGGCGTACTCCCATGACTGCGGGTAGTGGCCGAGCGTGAGCCCCTCCGCCGCGAGCAGCGCCTCGGCCTCCGGCCCGCGCAGGCCGGGCTCGAGGGTCGCGGTCATCGAGGTGTGGTCGACCGCGAGCAACCGCTTCATGCGCACCAGGTCGAGGCTGACCACGCCGGCAAACCCCTCGCGCCGGGCCACCAGGCCGCCCGTGACCGACGTACCGCCGCCGAACGGCACGACCGCCAGCCGGTGCTCGACCGCGAAGGCGAGCAGCGCGGCGACCTCGTCGTGGTCGGCGGGGCGTACGACGACGTCGGGCGCGTCGGCCAGGTCGCCGGACCGGGCGCGCAGCAGGTCGGGCGTCGACTTGCCGCGAGTCCGCAGCCGGCGGGTCTCGTCGTCGGTGCGCACGTGCTCGGCGCCGACGACGGCGGCCAGCCCGTCCAGCAGCGCGGGGTCCAGCGCCGAGGGAGCGAGCGGCGGGTCGGTGACGGCCGGGCGGTCGTCGAGCCCGAAGACGAGCTCGATCATGCCGCGGGTGGCCTCCGGGAGGGCGGCGGCGCGGGCCGGGTCGCCCCAGCGGGAGGGATGCATCTCGACGTTCACGCGTTACACTGTGACACATGACGTCACTTCGTCACAACGACTCGGAGAGGTCCGAGCCCCGGGACACGTACCTCGATGCCGCCCGCGCCTGCATCCTCGACGTGGGCTGGCGGCGCACCACGCTGACCGAGGTCGCCCGGCGCGCCGGGGTCTCGCGGATGACGATCTACCGCACCTGGGCCGACATGCCGCAGCTGCTCGGCGACCTGATGACCCGGGAGTGGGCCGGCGTCGTCGCCGACTCGCTCGCCGAGCAGGACCCGGACGCCCCGACCCTCGAGCGCCTGGTCGCCGACATCGTCGGCACCGTGCGGCGGCTGCGCGAGAACGAGCTCTTCGTGCGCATCGTCGACCTCGACCCGGAGCTGATCCTCCCCTACCTCTTCTCCCGCCGCGGCCGCTCGCAGGACGGGATCCTCGAGCTGACCGTCGCCGCGCTCCGCGACGCGCAGGCCGAGGGCGTCGCCCGGCCGGGCAACCCGGTCGCGATGGCGCGGGCGATGCTGCTCGCGGCGCACGGCTTCGTGCTGTCGGCCCACACGATGGTCGACGACCAGGTCTCGGGTGAGGAGCTCGACGACGAGTTCGCGCTCGCGCTGACCCGGAGCCTGCAGCCATGACGGGCACGCGCATCACGCCCGGCCTCGCGGGAGCGCCCACGGACGTCGACGTCGTGGTCATCGGGCTCGGCATCACCGGCGCCGGGGTGGCACTCGACGCGACGACGCGCGGCCTGTCGGTGCTCGCGGTCGACGCCCACGACCTGGCGTTCGGCACCTCGCGGTGGTCGTCGAAGATGGTCCACGGCGGGCTGCGCTACCTCGCGAAGGGCCAGGTCGGCGTCGCCCACGAGAGCGCTGTCGAGCGGGGCATCCTGATGGAGGTCACGGCTCCCCACCTGACCCGGCCGATGCCGATGCTGATCCCGCTGTCCTCGAGCGTCGGCCGGCTGCAGACCGCCGTCACCCGTGGCGGCCTCGTCGCCGGCGACCTCCTGCGCCGCGGTGCGCGCACGGGGGCGGAGACGCTGCCGAAGCCGCGCCACCTCTCGGTCACCGAGGCGCTGCGCCTCGCGCCCGGGCTGCGCCCGGCCGGCCTGCGGGGCGCGATGCTCGGCTGGGACGGCCAGCTCGAGGACGACGCCCGGCTGGTCACCACGGTCGCGCGCACGGCCGCGGCGTACGGCGCCGAGGTGCGCACCCGCGCCCGCGTGCTGCACGCCACCGGCAGCAGCGTCGAGCTCCGCGACGAGCTGACCGGCGCGACCACCACCATCACCGCCGGCGCGGTCGTCAACGCGACCGGCGTCTGGGCCGACACCCTCGTCGACGGCATCACCCTGCGCCCCAGCCGCGGCACCCACCTCGTGCTCCGGCGCGACGCGCTGCCCGGCGTGGAGGTCTCGGTCTTCTGCCCGGTGCCGGGCGAGACCAACCGCTTCGTGATGGTGCTGCCGCAGCCCGACGGCACGGTCTACGTCGGGCTCACCGACGAGGCCGTCGCGGGCGCCGTGCCGGACGTGCCGGAGCCGACGGAGCCGGAGATCGGCTTCCTCCTCGACGTGGTGTCGGCGGCGTTCTCCCGGCCGCTCCGGCGCTCCGACGTGGTCGGCGCGTACGCCGGCCTCCGGCCGCTGCTGGACACCAACGACGGGTCGACGGCCGACCTGTCCCGGCGTCACGCGGTGCTCACGAGCGGGAGCGGGGTCGTCACGATCGTCGGCGGCAAGCTGACGACGTACCGCCGGATGGCCGAGGACGCCGTCGACGCCGCCGTCGCCCGCGCCCGGGTCGACGCCGGACCGTGCCGGACCGCCGAGGTCGCGCTGCTGGGAGCCGCGCCCCGGTCGGTGCTCGCCGGACTGGAGGAGCCGCCCCGGCTGGTCCGGCGCTTCGGCACCGACGCGCGGCTGGTGCTCGAGACCGCCCGCGAGGTCACCGGCCTCTCCGACGACGAGCTGCTCGCCCCGGTCGCCGACGGTGTCCCGGTCACGCTCGCCGAGCTGGTCTTCGGCGTGACCCATGAGGGTGCCGCGGACGTCGACGACCTCCTCGACCGCCGCACCCGCGTCGGCCTGGTCCCCGCCGACCGCGCGCTCGCCGTACCCGCCGCGGAGCGTGCCTTGGAGCTCGCCGATCGCTGTCGGTTTCCCCGGCCCCCCGGGGAAACCTGACGTTCCGGGGCGTTGCATTGCCCGGGAAGTGCAGGGATCCCCGGCTCACCGGGGATCCCGACGCGTACCGCGCGTTGCATCACCCCAGAAAAGACGGGACGGCCCGGGAAGTACGCCGCCGCGCGACCGATGACTTTCTCCGTCGACGACTGTCGGTACCCACAGGCAGACTGGACGACGCGAGGAGCAGGACCCATGACGGCGGTTGAGGCGGAGACCATGGTCATCCCGGCAGACAGCACGACGGACAGCTCGACGGACAGCTCGACGGACAGTACGACGGAGCTCGACGACTTCCCGAGCCTGACGCAGCGCTACCAGCGCGAGCTGCTCGCGCACTGCTACCGCATGTCCGGCTCCGTGCAGGAGGCCGAGGACCTGGTGCAGGAGACGTTCCTGCGGGCCTGGAAGGCCGCCGGGAAGTTCGAGGGCCGCTCGTCGGTGCGCACCTGGCTCTACCGGATCGCGACCAACGTCTGCCTGACGAACCTCGAGAACAAGCCGCGCCGCCCGCTGCCCGCCGCGATCGGCACCCCCGAGGCGATGGCCGGCGACGCCCTCGAGACCGACCACGAGATCGCCTGGCTCGAACCGGTGCCCGACGCGGCCGTGGTCGTCGCCGAGCGCGACTCGATCCGGCTGGCGTTCGTCGCAGCGCTCCAGCACCTGCCCGCGCGCCAGCGCGCCGTGCTGATCATGCGCGACGTCCTGCGCTGGTCGGCCGCCGAGGTCGCCGACGCGCTCGACACCTCCACCGCGGCGGTCAACTCCGCCCTCCAGCGCGCGCACGCCCAGTTCGCCGAGCGCGGCCTCACCGAGGACACCGTCTGCAACGAGCTCACCCCGGCCCAGGAGCAGCTGCTGGAGCGGTACGTCGACGCGTTCTGGCGCAAGGACGTCGACGCGATCGTCAGCCTGCTCACCGCCGAGGCGACATGGGACATGCCGCCGTTCACGAGCTGGTTCAAGGGCCCCGCCGACATCGGCTGGCTGATCGCCAACGAGTGCCCCGGCGGCGCCTGCGACATGCCGATGCTGGCGACCAGGGCCAACGGCCAGCCGGCGTACGGCCTCTACATGCGCACCGCCGCGGGCGACTTCGAGCCGTTCCAGCTCCAGGTGCTCGAGCTCGACGGCGAGCAGGTGCGACACGTGACGGCGTTCTTCGACCGGGCGCTCTTCACGACCTTCGGGCTCCCCGACCGCCTCGACGCCGACTTCAAGCCCGGCGACCACCCGCTGAGCCTGGTTCCTCGGTGACGACCACGCTCGGCGGGTCCGTCGAGCTGCTCGACCGGTCCCTCGCCTACACCTGCTCGCGACTGGAGGCCGTCCGTGACGACCTCCTCGACCGGCGTACGCCGTGCGCGGACTGGGACCTCGCCGGGCTGCTCGCCCACATGGAGGACGCGCTCGACGCGTTCACCGAGGCGGCCGGGGGTGCGGTCGAGCTCGACCGGTGGCGCGAGGCCGCCGGGCCTGTGCCGGCGATCCGGGCCAAGGCGATGGCGCTGCTGGGTGTCTGGTCGCGACCGTCCCCCGGCGACGTCGTGATCGGGACGGGCGGTCACCGCCTCGACCTGCAGAGCTCGCTGCTGGTCGCGACGGCGGCCCTCGAGATCACCGTCCACGGCTGGGACGTCGGCCGCGCCATCGGCGACGACACCCCGATCGCGCCCGCACTCGCCGCGGAGCTCCTGCCGGTCGCCCGGGCGACGGTGACCCGCGGCGACCGGGGTGTGCGCTTCGGGCCGGCGGTCCCGGTGCCCGACGATGCTCCGCCGGACCTGCGCCTGCTGGGGTTCCTGGGACGCACCTGACTGGACCGCAGCGAGGCTTTGCCCTATTCCGCCGCGAGGCCCGGCCCGCGTTCCTAGGCTCTCCCGCGTGCCCACGCCCCTGCTGTCCCCGATGTCCGACACGGCGACGACGGACGGCGACGACGGCACGCCGCTCGAGCTGCTCGCGCTGGGCCTCGCCCACGCCCGCGCCGGTGCGATCGGCGCGGCGGTCTCCTGCCTCGGCCGGGCCGACGACGGTGACCTCGACGGGCTCCAGCACGCGACGCTGCTCGCCGCCTTCCTGGACTGCCGGCTCGCGCGCGGCGAGCTGGGCGAGGCGCGCGCGCTGGGCGAGCGGCTCGGCAGGTACCTCGAGCACCCGGGCCTGGCCGGCGCCACCGCCCACCACGGCCGCGGCGAGCTGTGTGCGGCGACCAACGACATCGAGCTCGCGGCCTCCCACTTCGCGCGCGCCGGCCGGGTGCTGCAGCCCGGCGAGGACGACCCCGACGTGCTGCCGTGGCGCACCGCGGCCGCGCTGACGGCGGTCCGCCTCGGCCACCGCGTCGAGGGCACCGCCCTGGCCCGCGAGCACCTGACGATCGCCGGCCTGAGCGGCGCGGCGTACCCGATCGCGCTGGGGCTGCGCACGCTCGCCACCGTCGACGCCCACACCGACCGCGCCTCGCTGCTCCGCCAGGCGCTCGACGAGCTCGACGGGGTACCGGCGGCGCGGCTCACTGCACAGGTCGAGACCGACCTCGCCGGCGTGCTGCTGCTGGCGGGCCGGCCGACGAGCGAGGTCGAGGCGCTGCTGCGCAGGGCCGAGGTGTACGCCGGCACCGAGCACCTCTGGCCGCTCCTGAGCCGGGTGCGCCGCCTGCTGGCGCGGCTCGGCGAGCACCCGCAGCCCGTGGTCGGCGAGACCCTCGCCACGCTGACGGCCGCGGAGCAGCGGGTGGCCCGGCTGGCCGCGACCGGCCTGACCAACCGCGAGGTGGCCGACCGGCTGGTCGTCACGGTGAAGGCCGTCGAGTGGCACCTGTCGCACATCTACCGCAAGCTCGGCATCAGCTCGCGCGGCTCGCTGGCGTCGGCGCTCGGTCCGCTGGGCTGAGGGCGGTGGCACCTTAGGGTGTGGCCATGCCGGAGCGGACCACGCACTCCGTCCTGCGGATGTCGGGGCGTGACCCTCACGAGTCCGGTCGCGCGGCGACACCACTGGAGCTGCTCTTCGACCTGACGTTCGTCATCGCCTTCGGCGTCGCGGCCGACGAGCTCGCACACCTGCTCGTCGACGACCACGTCTGGGACGGGATCGTCGGCTTCTGCTTCGCGACGTTCGCCGTGACGTGGGCGTGGATCAACTTCTCGTGGTTCGCCTCGGCGTACGACACCGACGACTGGATCTACCGGCTCACCACCATGGTCCAGATGATCGGCGTGCTGATCCTCGCGATCGGCCTGCCGGACATGTTCGAGTCGCTCGTGGACGGCGGCCACATGGACAACCAGGTGATGGTGCTCGGGTACGTCGTGATGCGGGTGCCGATGATCCTGCAGTGGTACCGCGCCAGCCGCCAGGACCCCGAGCGCGCCGCGGTCTGCCGGATCTTCATCCTCACGCTCGCGGTCTCGCAGGTCGCGTGGGTCGCGCTGGCGCTGGTCGAGACGACGATCCCGGTCTTCTTCGCATGCGCCCTGCCGCTCATCCTGATCGAGCTCGTCGGTCCGTACGTCGCGGAGCACGTCCGCGGCGGGACGCCGTGGCACGCCCACCACATCGCCGAGCGCTACGGCCTCCTCGTGATCATCGCGCTCGGCGAGGGCCTGATCGGCGGCGCCGCGACCCTCTCGGCCCTGGTCAACGTCGAGGGCTGGACCAGCGACGTCGTGCTGCTCGGACTGGCCGGCGTGGGCGTCACGTTCGGCATGTGGTGGACCTACTTCGTGGTGCCGAGCGGCCACGTCCTGCACGCGCACCGGCGTCGCGGCTTCGGCTGGGGCTACGGGCACATCCCGCTCTTCGGCGCGCTCGTGGCGGTCGGCGCCGGGCTGCACACCGCGGCGTACCACCTCGAGCACCACTCGCTGCTCTCGGCGACCCAGACGGTGGTAGCCGTCGCCGTGCCGCTCGGCATCTACCTGCTGCTGCTCTACCTGCTCTACGCCCTGCTCACCCGCACCATGGACTCCTTCCACCTCGTCCTCATCGCCGCCTCGGCCGTCGTGCTCGGCGCCGGGATCGCGATGGTCGCCGCCGGTGCCTCGCTGTCGTGGTCGCTGCTGGTGGTCGCCTGTGCGCCGTGGGTGACCGTGGTCGGCTACGAGGCCGTCGGGCACCGGCACAACGAGGACGTGCTGGCGCGGCTCAGCTGAGCGGGTGCTCGATCTCGTCGCGGGGCAGCCGGGCGAGGACGATGGCCGCGACCGCGGCGACGGTCGGCACGAGGCCGGCGACGAGGAACGTCGTGCGCAGGCCGATCGCCTCCGAGACGGGCCCGGCCAGCGCCATCGACACGGGCATCAGGCTGACCGACACGAAGAAGTCGAGCGACGCGACCCGGCCGAGCAGGTGGGGTGGCACCCGGCGCTGGAGCAGCGTCCCCCAGATCACCATCGGCGCGGAGAACATCGCGCCGAGCACGAACGCCGACGCGACCAGCATCCAGATCTCGGTGGCCACGCCCATCACGACGAAGGGCAGGCAGCCCACGCCCCAGAGCAGGTTCATCACACTCAGGTAGCGACGCGGCAGCCGCAGCGAGGCCATCACCATCGAGCCGACGGCGCCGCCGATGCCGAACGCCGCCAGCACCAGCGCGTGGTCGCCCGCGTCGCCGCCGAGCTTGTCCTTGATCAGGAACGGCACCAGCACCTCGAGCGGGCCCATGATGACGAAGATCATCAACGACGCGAAGAGCAGCGTGGCCAGCAGCCACGGCGTCCGCACCATGTAGACGAAGCCCTCGCGCAGGTCGTGGACGACCGAGGTCGCCGGCTGGTCCTCGTCGCGGCGCACCGGCGTGAGCGGCACCGTGGTCAGCGCGAACAGGCCGGCCAGCGACGCCAGCGCGGCGACGCTGAGCGCGGCCGACGGCGAGACGGCCCCGACCAGGACGCCGGCGACGGCGGGGCCGACCGCCTGGCCGATCGTCGGGCGCACCATCCCCTCGAAGCCGTTGACCGCGAGCAGGTCCTCCTCGGGCACCAGCGCCGGCAGCCACGCGGAGTAGGCGGGGAAGTAGAACGCCATGGCGGCGCCGATGGCGAAGGCCACGAGCCCGAGGTGCCACAGGATGGTCAGGTCGGCGACCGAGAGCAGCGCGACCGTGCCCATCGCGAGCAGCTCGATGGCGGCGACGCCGAGCAGGATGACCTTCTGCGGCACCCGGTCGGCGACCACGCCACCGAGCAGGGCGGGCAGCAGGACACCGACCGCCGCCGCGGTCGAGACGACCGAGAGCTGGGCCGGGCCGCCACCGATGCGGATGACCTCCCAGACCAGCCCGACGGTCCACACGCCGCCCGCGAACGTCGCGAGCACGAGCGCGACCGCGAGCCGCCGGTACGCCGAGTGGCGAAACGGTGTGAGCGCCCGCGGAACCCTGCGGGCCTCAGGCCGCTCCTGTACCTCGGTCATCGTCTTCTCCTCCCCCGACACGGGGATCAGTGTCGCTGTTGGGACCGGCAGTCCCCACCGATTTCATCGGGGCTCGAGCACGACCTTGCCGAGCGCTCGCCGTTCCTCGAGGTCGGTTTGGGCGCGGGCCGCCTCGGCGAGCGGGTACGTCGTCACCAGGGGCCGCCACTCCTTGGCCGCGACCCGGGCGAGCGCCCGGCGCGCGAGGCCGGGGATCCCGTCGGGCAGGCCGGTCATCCGCGGCCCGAGGCTCCAGCCGGCACTGATCGAGCGGCGCACGAGGTCGTCGGTGTCGAGGTGCGTCGGCTCGCCCGACGAGTAGCCGAACATCACCAGCCGGCCGCCCGGACGCAGCAACTCGAGCGACGCGCGACCCACCGCGCCGCCCACGCCGTCGTAGACGAGCGTGACGCCGTCGGGGATCTCGCGCTCCCACCCGGCGGTGCCGTAGTCGATGACCCGCTCGGGCTCGAGCTCGGCCAGCCGGCCGGTGTGCTCGGGGCCTCGTGCCGCGGCGACCACCCTGGCCCCGCGGGCCTGCGCGTCCTGGACCAGCAGCCAACCGAGGCCACCGGCAGCCGACGGCACGAGCACGACATCGTCGGGTCCGGCCGGCTCGAGCTCGACGATGCCCTGCGCGGTCCGCCCGGTGCCGACCGCGGCGACCGCGTCGGGGAAGGAGAGGTGGTCCGGCACCGGGATCACCAGGTCGGGCGCGGCGACCGCCTGCTCGGCGTACCCGCCCGGCACGGGTCCGAGGTGCGCCACGATCCGGCGGCCGAGCCAGGATCGGTCGACCTCGTCGCCGACGGCATCGACCGTGCCGGCGACCTCGCGGCCCGGGATCGTCGGGAGGTCGGGCGGCGGCAGCGGCCCCGGCTCGCCCCGCCGGATGGTGGTGTCGAGCAGGTGGACGCCGCTCGCGGCCACCGCGATCCGCACCTGGCCCGGCGCGGGCGTGAGGTCGGGCAGCTCCTCGAGGACGAGGTTGTCGGGTGGGCCGAACTGGTGGAGGCGGATCGCGTGCATGCGCCCATTCCACAAGTTCAAGTGAACTTCAAGTCAAGGCGCAACCGGCCGTCGGTCGAACGCCGCCTGGAGGTCGAGGCCGGTGCGCATCCGCCAGGCCATGAGTGCGACGGAGAGGCACCCGACCTGCGCCGAGTCGGCGAGCGTCACCCCGAGCAGTCGCTCGATCCTGGACAGCCGGGCGTAGAGCGACTGGCGCCGGATCCCCAGTGCAGCCGCGGTGGCCGCCTTGCTGGATCCGTGACTGATGAACGCGTCGAGCGTGCGCACCAGGTCGCCCGAGGTCTCCCGGTCGTGGTCGATGAGGGGGCCGAGCTGCTCCGCGACGAAGGCCGCCAGCGCCGTCGGCGACCCCGCCGCCAGCAACCGCTGCACGCCCACGTCGCGGGCCAGGAGGACACCGGTCCGGGTGCCGAACCGGCGAGCGATCTGCACCACCTCCCGGACCTGCGCGACGGCGGTCGCCACGTCCGCGAGCGACTCGACCGGCGCCGCGACCGCGAGCGTCCGGACCTGGTCGGCCAGGTCGCCCGCCCGGGCCAGGACGAGGTCGTGCACCTCGACGAAGGCCGCGCGCACCCGCGGCAGGTCGGCGCGTTGCCAGCCCTGCGCGAGCACGACCACCTGGCTCCCGGCCACGCCGACGACACACTGCCCGACCACCTCCTGCACGGCGTCGCGCAGCGGCGACAGCAGGTCCTGCACCGGCACCTTCGGGTCCACGTCGAGGGCCGCGACGAGGACGTGGTCGGTCACCATCCAGCCGACGCCCACCAGACGCTCGCGGAGGTCGGCCGCCGAGACGAGCGAGCCGGCGACCAGATCGGTGATCACGGCCTGGGCCAGCGACGGGCGTCGGCCCACCCCGGGGTGCCGACCGAGCTCGAGGGCCACCGCCGACGCGGCGCGCTGGGCGACGGCGGCGCGCCGCGCCGTGCTCCGACCGCGCAGCACCAGCCGCCCCGCCACGCCCGACTGCACGCGCACCTCCGCGGCCACGACGTCGGACTCCGACGACGGCACCGCGATCCGGCTCCGCTCGACCACCCGGTCATCGGCGTCGACGAGCTCGGCCGCGCAGCCGGCGAGGCGCGCGACGGCGTCGAGGAGCACCGCCATGCCCTGGCCGAGCATCACCGGCGTGAGGAGCTCCTGCCAGATGGCCTCGCCCGACCGTGCGGACCCGAGCTTGCGCCGGACGAGCAGGTCGTGGAAGTCCTCGACCATGCGCTCGAACGGCACGACCGAGTGGAAGACCAAGAAGGCGACGCCGCGGCGGCGTGCGGTGTCGACCAGCTCCTGGGGGATGTCGAAGAAGGACCGGCCGATCTCCATCGCGAGGGCGACGCACCCGGCATCCGCGAGCTGGTCGACGTACGCCACCAGCTGGTCGGCGGTGCGGCCGTGCAGGCCGAGGCCGGACGTGAGCAGGACCTCGCCGCCGGCCAGCAGCCCGCCCATCTCGTAGACCTCGGAGGAGTGCACCCAGCGGACCACCGCGGAGAGGTCACCGGTCAGCACCTCGACCGAGGCGGACCGGAAGGACGGCATGGCGAGCACGTCCCGGAGAGTCGGCATCATCCCGGCATCATGCCCGCGATGGGGGACGATCTGTCCACCAACTCGTCGCCCTGGCCTGACGGAACGTCCCTTGTCGCGGACGCCACCGCCTCGTCATCGTGTCGGCGTACACCGCCACGCTGTGACGCCACTCATACCCGGGAGGTCCCCGTGACCGCACCAGATCTCGACGACAAGCACTTCCTCGGACTCGCCATCGAGCAGGCCCGGATCGGGTGGGAGGAGGGCGGCGTGCCCATCGGCGCCGCGCTGGTGACCCGGGAGGGCGAGCTCCTGGCCGTCGGACGCAACCGGAGGGTGCAGCTCGGGAGCGCGATCCGGCACGGCGAGACCGACTGCATCGAGAACGCCGGCCGGCTGACGGCGTCGACGTACCGCAACAGCGTGCTGTACACGACGCTCTCGCCGTGCTTCATGTGCGCCGGCACGTCGGTGCTCTACGACATCCCGCGGATCGTGGTCGGCGAGAACCGGACCTACGAGGCGTCCGAGAGCTGGCTGCGCAGTCGCGGGGTGGTGGTCGACGTGCTCGACGACGCGACGTGCAAGGAGCTGATGGACCGCATGCTCGCCGAACGACCCGCCCTGTGGGCCGAGGACATCGGGGAGGAGGCGTGACGGCGCGCGCGGGCCAGGCGGTCCAGCCGGACGTCGACCCGACGACCGAGCCGATCGACCCCGACTACCCCGTCACGCCGGTCCCCCAGCACGCGCGCAAGTCGTTCGCGTCGCTGGCGGTGGTGCTGCTCGGGTTCACGGTCTTCACACCGACGATGCTGGCCGGCGCCCAGCTGGGGCCGGCGTTCGGCTTCAGCGAGCTGCTCCTCGTGATCCTCGCCGGGTCGGCGATCCTCGGCTGCTACGTCGCGCTGATGGGGTACGTCGGGGCGAAGACCGGCCTGACGACCGTGGTGATGGCCCGCTACAGCTTCGGCAACCGCGGCTCGAAGCTGGCCTCGATCCTGCTGGGCGGCACGCAGATCGGGTGGTACGGCGTCGTCGTCGGCACCATCGGGGACCTGACCGCCGAGGCAGGCGGATGGGACTCGTACGGCGCCAAGGCGGCGATCATGGTCGCCACCAGCGTCCTCATGTGCGCAACGGCCTGCTACGGCTACCGCGGGATGTACTGGGTCTCGCTGGTGTCCACCCCGCTCATCCTCATCCTGGCGGCCTGGGTCGTGGTCCGGTCCCTCGACGAGGTCGGCGGTCTCGACGGCCTGTTCGGCGTCGAGCCCTCGACCACGATGGCGCTCTCGGTCGCCATCACGACCGTGGTCGGCACGTTCGTGTCGGCCGGCACGCAGGCCCCCAACTGGACCCGCTTCGGCCGCACCGGCTCGCAGGCGGTCTGGGCCTGCCTCATCGGGTTCCTCATCGGCAACGGACTGATGATCCTCTTCGGTGCGATCGGCGCGATCACGTTCGGCGAGGGCGACTTCGTGCTGGTCCTCTACAACCTCGGCCTGGTCGGCTGGGGCGTCTTCCTCCTCTTCGGCAACCTGTGGAAGTCCAACGCCGACACGGCCTACGCCTTCGGCGTCGCCGGCGCGGAGCTCTTCGAGAAGCCGACCAAGACCCCGTTCGTCATCGGCGGCTCCGTGATCGGCACCGTCCTGGCGCTGACCGGGGTCCAGAACCACCTCATCGACTACCTCGGCCTGCTCGGCACCTTCATCCCGCCGCTCGGCGGCGTGATCATCGCCGACTTCTTCCTCCGGTGGCGCCGCGGCATCCCGACCGACGCGATCCCGCCGGCGCTCGACTGGCGCAACATCGCGACGTACGCCGTCGCCGGTGGGCTGGCGTACTGGTCGAAGGAGGCCGAGGTCGGCATCCCGCCGCTGATCGGCATCGTGGTCGCGGTCGTGGTGGCGGTGGCCCTGGATCGGACCCGCCCGCGCGTCACTGGGTCACTGAGTCACTGACCTGACGCGAGCCACCGCATCCAGCGACCGTGCCCGTGGGTCCGGGCGACGGCCCGGCCGTCGACGCCCAGCACGAAGCCACGGGCGCCGGCGGGCCTCGCCGGGCCGGTCGCGGACACGTCCGGCAGCACCCGCGACGACTCGTTGCTGACCCAGCGGCACCGACCTTCGGCCACCAGACCCGCCATCATCGCCGCGAAGCGGGCGCGGTCCTCGTCGGTCAGGTAGGCGATCACGGCACTGTGGAACACCACGACGGTGCCGTACGCCGACGCCGCGTCGACCAGTGCGGGGAGCTCGGTCAGCAGGTCGCCGCGCACCAGGCGGGGCGGGTCGGCCCGCGCCACCTCGATGGCTCGCGTGAGCTGCTCGCGGCGCGCGTCGTCCTCCGGCCACACCAGGTTGGTCAGCCAGGCCATCTGGTCGTCGTCGGTGACGTCGAGCGGGTTGAGGTCGACCCCGGTGCGGTGGGCCACCTCGGGCAGCGTCGTCGGCAGCGGCGCCGGGCCCTTCACCCGGCAGGTCAGCTCCGGGCGGTCGCCGGCGCCGAGCCGCACCACACCCGCGTCGGTCGTCCACGCGTAGTCGTAGCGGTCCGGGTAGAGGCAGAGTCCCGCGCTCGGCCCGACCTCGAGGAGAGCGACCGGTCCGTCGACCCCGAGGAGGTCGAACGCCGGCAGCAGCGTGGCCAGCCGGCCCACCTCGTTGGTCTGGGTCGCCCGCCCGAGGATCGTCGCCTCGATGGCTCCGTCGTCGGCGAGCAGGGCCCGGCGCAGCCCGGCGTACGGTCCGGGCGCCGGCACGCC
The DNA here is from genome assembly GCF_042666375.1 of Nocardioides sp. GCM10030259. NCBI lineage: Bacteria > Bacillati > Actinomycetota > Actinomycetes > Propionibacteriales > Nocardioidaceae > Nocardioides > Nocardioides sp. GCM10030259. The sequence goes on from NZ_JBHTDF010000018.1 coordinate 259,152, forward strand.
GTGCCAGCGCGCCGCGGCGAAGACGAGGTTGGGCTGCCGCTTCGGCACCGGCAGGCGCTCCAGCCACGCCAGCACCTCGGGGTCGCCGGCGACGCCCTTCGACCACGCCTCGAAGCAGGGCGAGTCATCGGCCGCGTCGGCCGCGAAGTCGACGTACTGCTGCCGGGTCTCTCCGTGCACCTCCACCGCGTCAGCCGGCCGGAAGCGCGACGTACGTCGTCTCGAGGTATTCCTCGATGCCCTCGAAGCCGCCCTCGCGCCCGAAGCCGCTGGCCTTCACGCCGCCGAACGGCGCGGCGGGGTTGGAGATCAGGCCGGTGTTGAAGCCGACCATGCCGAACTCCAGCGACTCCGCGACCCGGATGGTGCGGGCGAGGTCGCGGGTGTAGACGTACGACGCGAGGCCGTACTCGGTGTCGTTGGCCTGGCGGATCGCCTCGTCCTCGTCCTCGAACGTCGTGATCGGGGCGACCGGCCCGAAGATCTCCTGGACGTTGATCTCGGAGTCGGCCGGCACGTCGAGCAGCACCGTGGGCGAGAAGAAGTAGCCGGGGCTGTCGGGGGCGGAGCCTCCCACGAGCACCTTCGCGCCGTCGTGGACGGCGTCGGTGACGAGCTGCGACACGCTCTCGACGGCCTTCTCGTCGATGAGCGGCCCGACGTCGACGCCGTCGTCCTGGCCGCGGCCGACGGTGAGGCCGCCCATCCGCTTGCCGAGCTTCTCCCCGAACTCCTGCGCCACCGACGCGTGCACGAGGAACCGGTTGGCGGCCGTGCAGGCCTCGCCCATGTTGCGCATCTTGGCGACCATCGCCCCGTCGACCGCGGCGTCGACATCGGCGTCCTCGAAGACGATGAACGGCGCGTTGCCGCCGAGCTCCATGCTGAGCCGCTGGAGCTGCTCGGCCGACTGGCGCACCAGCACCCTGCCCACGCCGGTCGAGCCGGTGAAGCTCACCTTGCGCAGCCGGTCGTCGGCCTGGAGGGTCTCGCTGAACTCGCCGGTGTGCTTGGTGGTGACGACGTTGAGCACGCCGCCGGGGAGGCCGGCCTCGGCCAGCACGCCCGCGAGGGCGAGCATCGTGAGCGGCGTCTGGCTCGCGGGCTTGACCACCATCGTGCAGCCCGCGGCGATCGCCGGACCGATCTTGCGGGTGCCCATCGCGAGCGGGAAGTTCCACGGCGTGATGAAGAGGCACGGCCCGACCGGCTTCTTGATGGTCAGCAGCCGGCTGCCACCGGCCGGCGCCTGCATCCAGCGGCCGTGGATGCGCACGGCCTCCTCGGCGTACCAGCGGAAGAACTCGGCGCCGTACGCCACCTCGCCCCGCGCCTCGGCGACCGTCTTGCCCATCTCGAGGCTCATCAGGTGGGCGAACTGGTCGGCGCGGTCGGTGATCAGCCCGAACGCCGTGCGCAGGATCTCCCCGCGCTCGCGCGGTGGGGTCCGCGCCCACGCCGCCTGGGCGGCGACGGCCGCGTCGAGGGCGTCGACCGCGTCGGCGATGGAGCCGTCCGCCACGTCGGTGAGGACGGAGCCGTCCGCCGGGTCGATCACGTCGAGCCGCGCGTCGCCCTCCGCCTCGCGCCACTCACCACCGATGTAGAGGCCCCGCATCCCGGGGCCGAGCAGGTCGAGTCCATCCGTCATGGGGTCAGCCTCGCACTCGATGTCCTTGCCGCAAATCACTGCGCCCCCACCAGAGGTGTGACAGTCTTGGAGCGTCGACTCGGAGGGAGCACCTTGTGTCGGCACGAGCCCCTTGCTGACCCCATGCAGCGAGGGGCTCCTCCTTGGAATGGCCCGATCGGCGCACCCCCACGCGCCGGATCGCCAGAGCCACAGGAACGGGGCCCCGGTGTGCACGCCGGGGCCCCGTGTCACCTGTCGACCGGTCGACGAGGGCACGTCTTGGAATCGGTGGCCGACAGCCCCTTGTGCCCGCGCCCGTTCAGGAGTTCTCTCGGAGCAGGGGTCGGCGGGCGACCCCGTCCACGGAACGGCAGCAGGGACGGCAGGAGGTGTCGGCCATGGCCGACAAGAGCAACCGGAGAGCGTCGGGCCAAGATCTGGGGGCGGGCAGCCCGGACCGGGTCAGGAACGTGGTGCTGGTGGGCCCGGCGGGGTCCGGCAAGACCACCTTGGCCGAGACACTGCTCGCCGCCTCGGGCGCGATCCCCCGCGCCGGCACTGTGCGCGACGGCACCACCGTCTGCGACCACGAGGAGTCCGAGCACGTCCACGGCCGGACCATCTCGCTGGCGGTCGCGCCGCTCGTCCACGAGGGCACCAAGGTCAACCTCGTCGACACCCCCGGGTACGCCGACTTCGTCGGCGAGCTCCGCGCCGGGCTGCGCGCCGCCGACTGCGCGCTGTTCGTGATCGCGGCGAACGAGGCCGTCGACGACGGCACCCGGTCGCTGTGGCGCGAGTGCGCGAGCATCGGCATGCCGCGCGCCGTCGTGATCACCAAGCTCGACCAGGCCCGCGCCGACTACGAGGGCCTGCTGATGCAGGCGCAGGACGCCTTCGGCGACCGGGTGATGCCGCTGTTCGTGCCCGTCCGCGACGGCGAGGACGTCGTGTCGCTGACCGGGCTGCTCGCCCCGAGCGAGGAGGCCGAGGCGACCGGGCTGCGCGGCGACCTGATCGAGGCGGTCATCGAGGAGTCCGAGGACGAGACGCTCATGGACCGTTACGTCGGCGGCGAGGAGATCGACGAGAAGGTGCTCGTCGAGGACCTCGAGCGAGCGGTGGCGCGGGCGACGTTCTACCCCGTCGTACCCGTCTGCTCGATGACCGGCGTCGGCTGCGACGAGCTGCTCGACCTCGCGGTCCGCGGCTTCCCGTCGCCGGCCGAGCACCCCTCCCCCGACGTCTTCCTGCCCTCGGGTGCGGCGGCGGACCCGATCGAGTGCGACCCCGCCGGGCCGCTCGTCGCCGAGGTCGTGAAGACGACCAGCGACCCGTACGTCGGCCGGCTCAGCCTCGTGCGCGTCTTCTCCGGCACGCTGGTCGCCGACCAGTCGGTGCACGTGTCCGGCCACTTCGCGTCCTTCTTCGGGGAGTCCACCGGCCACCCCGACCACGACGAGGACGAGAAGATCGGCGCGCTCGCGCACGCCTTCGGCAAGGCCCAGGCGCCGGCCGAGACCGTGGTGGCCGGCGACATCTGCGCGATCGGCCGACTCTCGCGGGCCGAGACCGGCGACACGCTCTCGTCGGTCGACGAGCCGCGCGTGCTCAGGCCCTGGTCGATGCCCGAGCCGCTGCTGCCGGTCGCCATCGTGGCCAGCAGCAAGGCCGACGAGGACAAGCTCTCGCAGGCACTCTCCCGGATCGCCGCCGAGGACCCGTCGATCCGGGTCGAGAACAACGCCGAGACCCACCAGCTGGTGCTGTGGTGCATGGGCGAGTCCCACGCCGAGGTCACCCTGGAGCGGCTCACGGAGCGGTACGGCGTGCACGTCGACCAGGAGCCGTTCGTGGTCTCCCTGCGCGAGACCTTCGCCGGCCGCGCCTCGGCCACCGGGCGGCACGTCAAGCAGTCCGGCGGGCACGGCCAGTACGCCGTCTGCCACATCGACGTCGAGCCGCTGCCCGAGGGCAGCGGCTTCGAGTTCGTCGACAAGGTCGTCGGCGGCGCGGTGCCGCGGCAGTTCATCCCCAGCGTCGAGAAGGGCGTGCGCGCCCAGATGGAGAAGGGCGTGCGCCTCGGCCACCCCGTCGTCGACGTGCGGGTGACGCTCACCGACGGCAAGGCGCACAGCGTCGACTCCTCCGACATGGCCTTCCAGACCGCCGGCGCGCTCGCGCTGCGCGAGGCCGCCGCGACCACCACCGTGACGATGCTCGAGCCCTACGACACCGTGTCGGTCGTCGTACCCGACGACCTGGTCGGGCCGGTGATGAGCGACCTCTCCGCCCGCCGCGGCCGGCTGCTCGGCACCGGCAAGGTCGGCGACGACCGCACCTCCGTGCAGGCCGACGTACCCCAGCTCGAGCTGGTGCGGTACGCCGTCGACCTGCGCGCGTCGACCCACGGCGCCGGCGTCTTCACGCGCAGCTTCGCCCACTTCGAGCCGATGCCCGAGGAGGTCGCGCGCACCGTCACCGCGCGGGAGTGAGGGCACCGTCGGCGCGGTGCCTCTGGGCTGGCGACTCGGCGGTGGGGTATCCACCTTCTTGCGGCCCGAAAGGGTGGCTGAGCCACCGCCACCCGCACCCGGCCAGGAACCGCGGCCCCGCTAACGCGACCGCAGGAACTGCTCCAGGACCGGCCCGGCGGTGCCGGATCCCGACTGGCCCTCGTCGACGTAGACCGCCACGGCGATGTCGTCCTGGGCGGCCACCATCCAGGCGTGCAGGAGCACCTTGCCGTCGCGCTCGAACTCGGCGGTGCCGGTCTTCGCGATCACCGGGCCGCCGGGCACGTCGGCCAGGGCGCTGCCGCTGCCGGAGGTGACGACGCCGCGGAGCATCTGCTGCAGCGCGGTCACCTCCTGCCCGCTCAGGGGCGCCGCCTCGCCCGGGACCGACACGTCGACCGACTTCACCAGTCGCGGCACCACGGTCTCGCCGGCCTGGATCGACGCCATCACGGTCGCCATCGCCATCGGGGAGGCCAGGATGCCGCCCTGGCCGATCATGTCCGCGGCGGCCTCGGTCTCCGACTGGGGCGTCGGCACCTGGCCGAAGTACGCCGGGAAGCCGAGGTCGTGGTCGATCCCGAGCCCGAGCGACGCAGCGGCGCCGGCGAGGTCGCCGTCGGAGAGCTTCTCGGCGTTCGCGATGAACGCCGTGTTGCAGGAGTTCGCGACCGCGGTGCTCAGCGGGATGTCGCCGAGCGCGCTGCTCGGGTAGTCGTCGTAGTTCTCGAACGGCTTGCCGTCGACGACGACCTCCCGCGTGCACGGGACCACGGTCTGCGGGGTCAGCCCAGCCCGCAGCAGCGCCAGGCTGCTCACGGTCTTGAACGTCGAGCCCGGGGCCGCCTGGCCGTACGTCGCGAAGTTGTAGCCGTTCGTGCCCGGCCCGTTGGCCGCGGCGAGGATGTGCCCGTCGGACGGCCGGATCGCCACGAGGGCGCTCGCGGGGCCGACGCCCGCCAGCGCGGCCTCGGCGGCCTGCTGGAGCTCGAGGTCCAGGGTGATCTCGAGCGGCCGGCCCGGCTGGGCCTCGACGCGGTAGAGCTCGCGCTCCTGGCCGTCGGACGCCACGGCGTTCACGACGACCCCGTCGGTGCCCCGCAGCTGGTCGTCGTAGCGGGCCTGCAGCCCGGACAGGCCGGCCTGGTCGCCGATCTGGTAGCGGTCCGGGTCCTCCTCGATCATCTCCGCGGTGACCTCGCCGACCGTGCCGAGGATCGGCAGCGCGAACTCGCGGCTGGGGCCGAGCGGGAGGTCGTCGGCGATGGCGACCGCGCCCGGGATGGCGGAGTAGCCCTGGGCGACGTCGACGGGCACGTCGTCCTTGCGGATCACGATCGCCTCGACGTACGCCTTGTCGCCGGCCGCCTCGACCCGCTTGGCGTACGCCGCGGCGTCGATGCCCACGAGCTGCGCCAGCTGTCGCGCCGAGGCCCCGGCGCGCGCCTTCGGCACCTGCGACCGGTCGATCCCGAACCGCGTCACGGACCGGTCGGTCACGATCGTGTCGCCCTTGTTGCCGAGGATCAGCCCCCGGTCGCCCGTGATCGTCGTGAGGTCGAGGACGGATCCCGACTGCAGCGACGGCTCGACGAGGTCGCGGTCCCACGCGACCTGCCACTCGTCGTCGACGAGGTTCATCTCGGCCTCGGTCGTGTAGCTCCACTCCTCGCCGCCGACCGGCCACGTCCAGGCGAAGGACGCGGTCGCGGCCTCGCCCTCCTCGCCCTCCTCGCCCTCCTGCACGTCGCCGGCGGAGACCACCGGCGTCAGGTCGCCCATGCCGTCGACCACCTCGGCGTACTCGTCCGCCACACCTGCGGCGTCGCGGTCGGCGGGGAGGCCGACGCCCGCGAAGTCGCCCGAGACGAACGCCTCGGCGAGCGCGCCGGCGGCCTCCTCCGGATCGGGTCCCGAGTCCTCGTCGCCGCTGCAGGCGACGAGGGAGCCGGTCAGGGTGAGAGCGACGATCGGGAGCAGGAGACGCACGACGTCGGTTCTACCAGCAGGGTCACACGAGCAGCCCTGCGACAAGCGGGAGACGGCCTGAGGACCATGTCTCGATCAGCTGCGGAAGAGCGGAATCCCTCGCCCTGCGACGAGGTCCTCGACGGCCGCCTTGAAGTGCGGGCACGTCGCGATGTCGTGGGCGCGGCAGCGCAGCGCGTGCTCGGTCATCTCCCGCGAGCGCGCCATCTCGGCCATCCGGCGGTCGAGGTCGGCGATGTGGCCCTCGAGCACCCGGTGGCGGTCGGCCGCACCGGCGTCGAGCATCACGCCGATCTGCTCGAGGCTCATGCCGGCCGCCTTGCTGCGCAGGATCACCGCGATCCGCACGAGGTCGTCCTCGTCATAGCGCCGACGACCCGCGCCGTCCCGGTCCGGCGTCAGCAGGCCGACGTCCTCCCAGTGCCGCAGCACGTGGGTCTCCAGGCCGAACCTCGCCGCCATCTCCCCGATCGACCAGAGCTCCCGGCCACGCTCACTTGACTTCATGTCAACATGAAGTCAGATCCTCGTGCACATGGCAATCTCTGACTTCCAGTACGACGCCGTCGTCATCGGCGGCGGCCCCGCGGGCCTCCAGGCCACCCTCACGCTCGCCCGGGTGCACCGGCGCGTCCTGATGCTCGACTCCGGCAGCTACCGCAACGACCCTGCCCGACACATGCACAACGTCGTCACCCACGACGGCACCCCGCCGGCCGAGTTCCGCGCCGCGGCGCAGAAGGACATCTCGGCGTACGACACCGCCACGATCCGCAGCGAGGCCGCGACCCGGGTCGCTGCCATAGCTGCGGACAGCGGCGACGGCTTCGTGGTGTCGCTCGGCGACGAGGCGATCACCACGCGCGGCGTCGTGCTCGCAACCGGACTCCGCGACACCCTGCCCGACAAGCCCGGGCTCGCCGAGCTCTTCGGCGACGTCGTCGCGCACTGCCCGTTCTGCCACGGCCACGAGTTCGCCGGCAAGTCGGTCGCCGTCGTCGGCGACGCGGCGCACCTCCTCGGCATCATGGCCCCGGTCGCGTCCTCCGTGACGCTGGTGCCGGAGGAGGACGTCGCGCGCTTCGAGCGCACCGCCGACGGCGCCCGGATCGTCCGCACCGACGGCACGAGCGAGGAGTACGGCGGCGTCTTCGTCTCGACCCGCTTCGAGCAGTCAGCGCCGTTCGCCGAGCAGCTCGGGCTGACCCTGCTGCCGTCGGGCTGCGTCGAGATCGACGCGATGGGCCGCACCAGCCTGCCGGGCGTGCACGCCGCCGGCGACATGGCCCACGTCGCCGCGCTGCCGATGCCGATGGCGTCCGTGCTCACCGCCGCCGCATCGGGTCAGGTCGCGGCCGGCGCGATGGTCGCGCACCTGATGGCAGGTTGAGTCGGGACTCAACGGTTCTTGTGACGCGGCTTCCGGTCGGGGCGGTCGCCACGGTCGGACCGGCGTTCGCGGGGCGGGCCGCCGGCGTCGCGGGAGAGCTCGATGAGCTTGCCGGAGATGCGGGTGCCGCGCAGCCGGTCCCAGGCGTCGCCGGGGAGGTCTGCTGGCAGCTCGACGAGCGAGTGGTCGCCGCGGATGTCGATGTGCCCGAAGTCCTCGCGGGACAGGCCGCCCTCGTTGGCGAGCGCGCCGACGATCTGGCGGGGCTCGACGCGGTGCCGCTTGCCGACGGCGATCCGGTACGTCGCCATCGGGGCGTCGGAGTGCCGGCGCGGCCGGCGCTCGCGCGGCCCGCGTCCCCGGTCGCCGCCACGGTCGTCGCGGGTCCGCGCGGGACGCTCCTCGCGCGGCGGGCGGAGGTCGTCGGTGTCGGGGTCGAGCAGCAGCGGCGTCTCGCCCTGGGCGACGACCGCCAGCGCGGCGGCGACGTCGGCCTCGGGCACGTCGTGCTCGCGCACGTAGTGGCCGATGATGTCGCGGAACCGCTCGATGCGGGTCGTCTGCGCGAGCGCCTCGGTGATGGCGTCGTCGAAGCGCGAGAGCCGCGTGACGTTGACGTCCTCGATCGTCGGCAGCTGCATCTGCGTCAGGGGCTGCCGGGTGGCCTTCTCGATGTGCTTGAGGAGGTAGCGCTCGCGCGGCGTCACGAACGAGATCGCGTCGCCGCTGCGGCCGGCCCGGCCCGTGCGCCCGATGCGGTGGACGTACGACTCGGTGTCGGTGGGGATGTCGTAGTTGACGACGTGGCTGATCCGCTCGACGTCGAGGCCGCGAGCGGCGACGTCGGTGGCGACCAGGATGTCGAGCTTGGCCGACTTGAGCTGGTTGACGGTCCGCTCGCGCTGCACCTGCGCGACGTCGCCGTTGATGGCCGCGGCGGAGAGGCCCCGGGCCCGCAGCTTCTCGGCGAGCGTCTCGGTCTCGTTCTTGGTGCGGACGAAGACGATCATGCCCTCGAAGTTCTCGACCTCGAGGATGCGCGTGAGGGCGTCGACCTTCTGCGGGTAGCTGACGATCAGGTAGCGCTGGGTGATGTTCGAGGCGGTCGCGGTCTTGTTCTTGACCGTGATCTCCTGCGGCTCGCGCAGGTAGTTCTTGGAGATCCGGCGGATCTGCGCGGGCATGGTGGCCGAGAAGAGCGCGACGTTCTTGTCTTCGGGGGTGTCGGCGAGGATCGTCTCGACGTCCTCGGCGAAGCCCATGTTGAGCATCTCGTCGGCCTCGTCGAGCACGAGGAACCGCAGCTCCGACAGGTCGAGCGTGCCCTTGTCGAGGTGGTCCATGATCCGGCCGGGCGTGCCGACGACGATGTGCACGCCGCGGCGCAGGGCGCTGAGCTGTACGCCGTACCCCTGGCCGCCGTAGACGGGGAGCACGTGGACGCCCTTCATGTGGGCGGCGTACTTCTCGAACGCCTCGCACACCTGCAGCGCCAGCTCACGGGTGGGCGCGAGCACCAGCGCCTGCGGGGTCTTCTGCGCGAGGTCGAGGCGCGACAGGATCGGCAGCGCGAACGCCGCGGTCTTGCCGGTGCCGGTCTGCGCGAGGCCGACGACGTCGCGGCCCTCGAGGAGCGGTGGGATCGTCGCGGCCTGGATCGGCGAGGGCGTCTCGTAGCCGACGTCGGACAGGCCCTTCAGGACGGGGGCGGCGAGTCCGAGGTCGGCGAACGTCACCTCGGGGGTCAGCGTGTCGTCGGTTGTCTCGTTGCTCACCCGTCAACGGTAGTGGCTGCGGCGAGCGCCGACACCTTCGCGGTCGCGGTGGGCTGCGTCACCGACCGGCCGATTGCGCCGCCTCCGGCAGCACCTCGTCGCCGACGGCGAGCTCGCCCTGCCCGTCGACGACCAGGTGTACGGCGAACCAGGTCTTGCCGTCCCACTTCCGGTGCTGCGACAGCGTCCGGATCGGCTCCTTCGCCCGCGTCAGCGTCGTCGCGTCGATGGTCGTCATCACGCATCGGTCGATCGGCCCGACCGCCCGCAGCGTGGCGGACCCGATCCGCAGCTGCGACCAGGAGTCCTCGGCGAACGCCTCCAGCGGGCCCTCGACGACCAGGTTCGGCCGGAACCTGCCGACCGGCAGGTCCGCGCCCATCCACGAGCCCAGCTGCTCCATGGAGGCGGTGGTGACGAGGCTGACCGGGGACTGGTCCTGGAAGACGGCGGTGTCGGTGGGCCGGAACGGCTCGCGCCGGAGCTGCCGGCGCCGCGGGTCGTCGCACCACACCAGCCGGAGCCCGTCGTGGCCGAGTGCCTGCCGGAGCCAGCGGTCCGCGTCGCCGTCGGCCGCCCGGCCGCGCCAGGTCGGCAGCCCGGCCACCTCGACCCCCGCACCGTCGATGGGTCGCTCCACGTCGATGGTCCCGGCGCCCGGGGCGCTCAGCCGCAGGTGGGTCCCGGCGGGCCCGCCCGTCTCGGGCGTGTCCGCGACGATCCGGAAGAGGTCGGGCAGCTCGCGGGCGGTGACCAGCGTGCCGTCGCCGGCCACGACGATCCACTCCCGGTCGCCGCGCAGGCCCGACTCCCCGACGTACGCCGACGGCACCGCCCGGATCGCGGTGCTCTTGACCGGATGCAGGTTGACCGCGGCGAGACGCACGCCCATTGCCTACTAGACCGTGGCCGACTTCGCCAGACTCAGCTCCGCGGCGCGTCGACGCGCAGCACCCTGGCGAGCGGGCGTGGCAGCGTCCAGTTCGCGTCGCCGAGCACCGCGACGAGCGCCGGGGCGAGCAGCCCGCGGACGACGACGGCGTCGAGCAGGATCCCGAGCGCCAGCGTGGTGGCGAGGATCTTGACCTCGATGGATGGGACCGTCGCCAGCGCGACGAACGAGAGGAAGAGGATCAGCGCCGCGGAGGTGACGAGCCGGCCCGTGTGGGCGATCCCGTCGACGACGGCGGCATCGGTGTCCCCGTGGGCGTCGTACGCCTCGCGCATCCGCGCCAGGATGAACACCTCGTAGTCCATCGAGAGGCCGAAGAGGAACGCGAACGCCGCGACCGGCACCCACGTCGTGATCACGCCCGTCGCGTCCTGGCCGAAGAGCAGCTGCGAGCCGTGCCCGTCCTGCCAGATCAGCACGGTGATGCCGTACGCCGCGGCGATCGACACGACGTTGAGCGCCAGCGCCTTCACCGGCAGCCACAGCGACCGCAGGGCGCGCGCCAGCAGCACGAACGTCAGGACGACCACGGCCAGCAGCACCCAGATCGCGTTGCCGTAGACCGCCTCGACGAAGTCGGCGTCCTCCGCCGGGCTGCCGCCGACCTCGGCGTCGCCGGCGGCGGCGCGGACCCGGTCGAGCGTCGATCGCCCGGCCTCGGAGGACGGGTCGTCGGCGAGGTAGACCTGCACGAGACGGCGGCCGTCGGCCGACCAGGCGTCCGACTCCGGCGCGACCACCGACCGCACTCCGGGTACGTCGCTCAGGGTGGCGGTCAGGTCACCGGCCGCGTCCTCCGGAGCCAGCACCTCGACGGGACGGAGCACCCCGGCAGGTACGCCGTCGGCCACGGCCGTCGTGACGGCGTCGGACGCAGCCGACTCGGACGCCACGCCGGACAGCGACGGGGAGCCGAGCCGGAGGCCGAGCACGGGCAGCGCGAGCGCGACCAGCACGACCGTGGTGGCGACGATCGTGAGCCACCGGTGGGCGACCACCGCGCGGGCGACGCGCTCCCAGAACGCCGAGCGCGCCCGCGCCGGTCGCCGGCGCGGCCACAGCAGTCGTGGTCCCGCGGCGCTCAGCAGCGCCGGCACCAGGGTCAGCGCCGTCGCGACGCTGAAGAGCGGGATCAGCAGCCCACCGAGTCCGATGCTGCGCAGGAACGGCAGCGGAACGAGCACCAGCGCGGCCAGCGACACCGCGACGGTCACGCCGCTGAAGAGGACGCTGCGCCCGGCGGTGCCCATCGCGATGCGCACGGCCTCGCCGTTGGACGCGCCGCTGTCGCGCTCCTCGCGCCATCGGGTGACCACGAGCAGGGAGTAGTCGATCGCGACACCGAGCCCGATCAGCGCGACGAGGTACTGCACGACGAAGACCACGTCGGTGAGGTAGGTGAGGCCGAGCAGGGCCAGGAACGTCCCGAGGATCGACACCGCCGCGACCAGCAGCGGCAGCCCCGCCAACAGCGAGCCGAAGACCAGCGCCAGCACCACCAACGCGCCCAGCCCGCCGAGCACCACCTCGACCAGCACCCCCCGGTCCCCGGACTGTCCGCCCTCGGCGAGCACGCCGAACCCGCTGAGCACCACGTCGTCGGCCTCCGCGACCACCCGCTCGATTCCGGGCTGCGCGGCCGCGTAGGGCTCCGCCCCGGGGGTCACGGGCGGATAGACGACCGCGACCGCGGACCCGCCCGCGGCCAGGGCGGGGTCGTCCGCCGGGGTGACGACGCGGGTGCGGTCCACCTCGCGGACGACCCGGTCCGCCGCCTGCTGGACCCGGTCCGCCGCACCGTCGCCGCGGGCGACCAGCAGCAGCGGGTCGTCGCCGCCACCGCCGCCGTACGTCGACAGGATGCGCTGGTTCGTCTCGTACGCCGGCTGCCCGGGCAGCGCGAACTCGTAGCCGAGCCGGTCGACGGTCGTCGGCGCCGTGGCGGCTCCGGCGACCGCGACGGCCGCCCAGACGAGGGCCACCACCAGCCGGTGCTGGAGCACCCACCTCGTCAGGGTCGACACCCCACCGACCCTACGGACCGGCGGAAGACCTCACTCGACGGTGACCGACTTGGCGAGGTTGCGCGGCTTGTCGATGTCGTGGCCGAGGCGGAGTGCCGCGTGGTACGACAGCAGCTGCAGCGGGACGATGAGCAGGATCGGGTCGAGCTCGCGCTCGTTGCGCGGCACGTCGATCCGGGCCCAGAAGTTCGGGTGGGCGTCGACGCCGCCGAGGTCGACGCCCTCGTGGGTGACCACGACGAGCGGCCCGCGCCGGGCGGCGATCTCGTGCAGCGCGCCGACGTTGCGGTCGGTCAGCTCGTCGTCGGGCACGATCGCGATCGTCGGCACCTCCTCCGAGACCAGCGCGAGCGGGCCGTGCTTGAGCTCGGAGGTCTGGTAGGCCTCGGCGTGCCGGTAGGAGATCTCCTTGAACTTCTGCGCGCCCTCGCGGGCCACCGGGTAGCCACGCACGCGGCCGATGAAGAAGAGGCTCTCGGCCGACGCCACCCGCTCCGCGACCCGGGCGATCTCCTCCTCGCGGTCGAGCACCTCCTGGATCTGCGCCGGCAGCCGCTCGAGGCCGGCGATCAGCCGCTTGCCGTCGGCGATCGAGAGGTCCCGCACGCGGCCGAGCTGGAGCGCGAGCAGCGCGAAGCCGAGGAACATGTTGGTGAGCGCCTTCGTCGACGCGACCGCGACCTCCGGCCCGGCGTGCAGGTAGATCCCGCCGTCGCACTCGCGGGCGATCGCGCTGCCGACGACGTTGACCAGCCCGATCACCCGGCCGCCCTTCCGCCGGATCTCCTGCACGGCGAGCAGCGTGTCGATCGTCTCGCCGGACTGGCTGACCGCGACGTACAGGGTGTCCGGCTCGATCACCGGGTCGCGGTAGCGGAACTCGCTCGCGGCCTCGGCGTCCGCGGGGATGCGGGCGAGCTCCTCGACGAGCGAGGCGCCCATCTGGCCGACGTAGTACGCCGAGCCGCACCCCAGGATCTTGACCCGCCGGATCGCGCGGGTCTCGCGGGCGTCCATGTTGAGGCCGCCGAGGTGGGCGGTCCCGAACCGGTCGTCCAGGCGCCCGCGCAGCACCCGCTCGGCCGCGGCCGGCTGCTCGACCATCTCCTTGTGCATGAAGGAGTCGTGCTCGCCGGCGTCGTACGACGCCGGGTCGATGTCGACGGTCTCGGCGATCCGGCTGACCGGGCGCAGGTCTCCGCCGTACGTCGTGAAGCCGCTCGCCGTCACGGTCGCGATCTCGCCGTCGTCGAGGTGGGCGATGGTCGTCGTGTGCCGGACGATCGCGGCGAGGTCGGACGCGACGTACATCTCGCGCTCGCCGACCCCGATCAGCAGCGGGCTGCCGTTGCGGGCCACGACCAGCCGGTCGGAGAAGTCGGCGTGCATGACCGCGAGGCCGTAGGTGCCCTCGACGAGGGCCAGCGCCTCGCCGACCTTGCCCTCGAGCGTGTCCGCCTCGGACCGGGCGACCAGGTGCGCGAGCACCTCGGTGTCGGTGTCGCTGACGAGGTCGACGCCCTCGTCCGTCAGCCGCTGCCGCAGAGCGGCGGCGTTGTCGATGATGCCGTTGTGGACGACCGCGACCAGGCCCTTGGCGTCGGTGTGCGGGTGGGCGTTGACGTCGTTGGCGGGCCCGTGGGTCGCCCAGCGGGTGTGCCCGATGCCGACCTTGCCGGCGAAGCGCTTCGGCAGCCCGTCGGCCAGGCCGCGCACCCGCCCGGCCCGCTTGGCGACCTTGATGCCCGTGCCGCCGAGCAGCGCGAGCCCGGCCGAGTCGTAGCCGCGGTGCTCCAGTCGCGTGAGCCCCTCGAGGAGCAGCGGCGCTGCCTGCTGGGCACCGACGTACCCGACGATTCCGCACATGGTCCGACTTCCCTCTATCCGTAGATGATCCGGCGGAGCTGCCGCTCGGAGAGCGGCGGTGCGGCGACCACGCGGTCGGCCAGCTCCTCGGCGATCCGGGCGAAGATCTCCGGGTTCTTCGCGCCGTAGGTCTTCAGCTGGGTGTGCCGGCGCCGGACGTAGTCCTCCACCGACTCGGCGTGGAACGCCACGACGTCCGCCACCACCCGCTCCGCCTCAGCGGGCGAGAGGCCCGTGCTGGTCGCGATGCGGGTGACCAGGGCGGGATCGGGCGTCGACACCCGTCGATCGTGCGGTTCGGGCGGCCGAGTCGCAAGTTGTTGCCCGTATTCGGGCAGGAATCTGCCCAATGTTGGGCAGACCTGCCCGGATCCCCGACCGGCGGGTCACCGGACAGAGATCGAACGGTCCCGCGTGAGTGGAGCGATGGACCCGTGCCCGCTCCGGGCGCGACCCGCCCAGGTGGAGCAGAACCACGCGATTTTGCCGAAATGCACGGGTTCGGGTGGGGATCGGGTAGCCTTGGTGAACAGAAGGTGAACGAAAGGTATCCCATGAGCGACAACAGCATGGCCAACGGCCTCGTGCAGACCTGGGTGCCGGTGATCGACTCCGACGGCCGGACCCACCTCGAGGCGCGCTGGATCGACAGCACGTCGACCCCGACGCACGTCTCGCACGCCGCCTGACCCGAGCTCGACAGACCGAGTCCAGCGCGGACCCGCCCCTGCTCGGGGCGGGTCCGATGCATGTCCGGGAAGATCCCGGATACCCGAGGGAATGAATCGGACCGCGGTCCGGTTCATGTGGTCAAAGGTTCAACAAACCCCCCTCGACCAGGAGACAGCATGTCGTTCTTCAACCGTAAGTCCGCCGAGCAGTTCGACGCCCCCACCGCGGCCGTCGAGGACATCTCCGGCGACTACGCCATCGACGCCGCTCACAGCCGGATCGGCTTCAGCGCGCGCCACGCGATGGTCACCACCGTCCGCGGCCACTTCACCGACTTCGCCGGCACCGCGCACGTCGACACCGCGAACCCCGGCAACTCGAAGGTCCAGCTGGCCATCCAGACCGCCAGCATCGACACCGGTGTCGCCGACCGCGACGGCCACCTCCGCTCGGCCGACTTCTTCGACGCCGACAACAACAAGGAGATCACCTTCTCCTCCACCAAGGTCGAGCGCGACGGCGACGACTGGGTCATCACCGGCGACCTCTCGATCAAGGGCGTCACCAACTCGGTGACGGTCACGTTCGAGCCGACCGGCTCTGCGCGCGACCCGTTCGGCAACCTGCGGATCGGCTTCGAGGGTGGCACCGCCATCAACCGCAAGGACTGGGGCCTGACCTGGAACGCCGCGCTCGAGACCGGCGGCGTCCTCGTCTCCGAGAAGATCAAGCTCGAGTTCGACATCTCGGCCATCCAGGCCTGAGGCGCCTGAGCACCGACGTACGACACACGACGGCCCGTCCCCGGCAGGGGGCGGGCCGTCGTCGTACGTCGCAGACGCCTACTGGCCGAGCATGAAGCCGACGCGCTGGCGCTGGAACCCCGGGAAGACCGCGGCCGTCGAGGCGGTCGTGCGCGCGGCGACGATCTCCGCGAGCACGCTCCGGTAGTCCGTGGTGACCCGGAGGTCGGCGTCGAGGGAGTTCTCGAGGCCGGGCCAGGTGCCGTGGTAGCCACCCCGGACGCCGCCGCCGACGGCCAGCATGACGTTGCCCCAGCCGTGGTCGAGGCCGCCGTTGGCGTTCTCCTGGACCCGTCGGCCGAACTCGCTGACCGTCACGAGCGTGACCCGCTCGGCCACGGGGCCGAGGTCGGTGAAGAAGGCCGCGATCGAGCCCGCGAGGCTGGCGGCGTTCTCCGCCATCCAGCCGGTGCCGTCGCGCCCGAGCCCGACGTGCATGTCCCAGTCGCCGCTGTCGACGGTGACCGCGGTCACGCCGACGTTCGCGCGCAGCGTGCGGGCCACCGACGACAGCGCGTCGCCGAGGTCGCCGTCCGGGTAGGTGCCGCGGCGCGCCTTCTCCGCCCGCGCCGGCGCGAGGTCGACGACCGCGTCCAGGGCTTCGCGGAACCCGGATCCGAGCGCGGTGCGGGAGTCGTCCCACTGCGTGTGCAGCGCCTTGAGGCGGCTGCCGTGGGGGTCGCTGCGCCGGTCGCCGCCGGCGACCCGAGCGCTCTCGAGCGACCCGAACGCCATCACCGGGGCGGGGCCGACCAGCGACGTCGGGATGGAGGGCCCGACGGCGAGCGCGGGCAGCGACGACCCGGCCGCGGCGCGGGTGCCGGCGAGGCGGTTCAGCCAGCCGACCCGCTCGGTCGAGCCCGGGTCGGCGTCCTCGAGCTCCTCCATCGCGGCGAAGTGCGAGCGGTTCGGCGCCGGTAGGCCGGTGGCGTGGACCGCCGCGACCTTGCCGGCCGTCCACAGCGGCAGCAGCGGCGCCATCGCGGGGTGCAGGCCGAAGAACCCGTCGGCGGCGAGCAGCGACGCCTGGGGGACCGCGATGCTGCGCCGGGCGGCGTAGTACGCCGGGTCGCCGTGCGGGACCACCAGCGACAGGCCGTCGGCGGCGCCGCGCAGCGAGAGCACGACGACGGCGTTCGACGGCGTACGCCGTGGCGCTGCGGCAGCGGCGGGTCCGACGGTCACGGCGGCGGTGCCGAACATGGTCGTCGCACCCACCAGGGCGGCACTGCGCAGCAGCGCGCGCCGGCTGGTGCCGGGGCAGTCGCAGTCGGGCTCTCCCCCGGTGTGGGGGTGCTCGAGGGGCAGGGCGCTCATGGGGTCCTCCGTGGGGTCGGACATCTCAGTGCTGGAAGAAGGAGGGGCTGTCGAGGACGGTCGCAACCACCCGCGGCCACGCGCCCTCGAAGACCGGGGAGCCGCGGCCGACCCGGGTGTCCGGGTCGACCTCGGCCGCCTCGCAGCAGGCCTGCAGCAGCCCCGAGGTGGAGGGGCGGTGCAGCAGCCGCCGCGACAGGTGGTCGACGAGGTCGCGGAACGTCATCGGCCGGGTCCGCGGCATCCACGAGCGCGGCCGCGGGAACTTCACGGCGGTCCCCGGCCACCAGCCGTTGACCATGTCCCAGTGGAAGGTCATCGACGACAGCGCCCGGGTCGGCGACGACCACGACCCGTTGTCGACCGGCTGGCCGTCGGGACGCGGCCACGTGAAGGGCGCCAGGCCGAGCATCGCGACCTGCCAGTAGAGCTGGTTGGCGGCCGAGGCGCCGTCCTTGGGCGGGCTGACCTCGACGCCGAGCACGCGGTAGGTGGCCACGACGTCCTCGTCGGCGTCGCGGACCTTGCGGCCGGTCGCGGACCTGAACTCCGGCGAGCGCACCAGCGCCCGGAGCACGGGCGCGATCGCCGTGCCGTTGGCCAGGTAGACCTCCGCGAGTCGGTCGACGAGGCTCGCGGGCGCGGCGTCGCTGACGAAGGCCCGCACCAGCTTGGTCGCGATCCGGCGGGCGGTCGCCGGGTGGTGCGCGAGGTAGGAGAGGTAGGCGTCCGTGACGGCGTGGCCGTCCGCCGCGGCGTTCGGGTGGGAGAAGCCCAGCACCTGCACCGGGCCGGTCCAGTGGTCCTTCGGCGAGTAGTACGGCTGCCAGGTCTTGTAGAGGTCGGCGCGGTGCCCGGTCAGGATCCGAGCCGAGCTCTTCACGTCGTCCTCGGTGTGGTTCCCGACTCCGACGGTGTGCAGCTCGAGCAGCTCGCGACCCTGGTTCTCGTTGGGGTGCCCCTTGGTGGAGCCGGCGTTGCCGAGGTACATCAGCATCGCGGGGTGGGTGGTCGTCGCCTTGAGCAGGTCCTCGAACCGGCCGAGCGCGTGCTGGCGGACCACGTCGCCGTACGAGATGCGGTAGACGTAGATGTTGTCGGCGTTGGTGGGCACGTGGAGGTGGTTCTCCCAGAACTCCGTCATCACCTCGAGCACCTGGCGCGGCGAGACCATCCGCCGCATCAGCGTCCGGTTGCCGTAGTCCCACATGACCTCCCAGCCGCCACGCGCGCCGGAGGTGGTGCGGTTCCAGAGGTCGACGCTGTCGCGGTGCAGGTCGGGCCACCAGTCGCAGAGGTTGTCGGCGGTGCCGTCGTACGCCGTCTCCAGCTGCCGGTCGAACCACGCCAGGTGGCCGCCGGCGGCCGTGACCTCGTCCGCCAGCTCCGGGGTGATGCCGTAGCTGAAGCGGTTCACGAGGTGCCGGGCCGGAGGCCGCAGCACGGTGGTGCGCGCGTAGCGGCCGGGGCGGTAGAACCGCTTGCGCTTCCGCTTCTGCTTCCGCTCGCCGGCCTCAGCCGGCGCGGCGCCGACGGTCGCGGCGAGGGCGCCCGCGGCGGCCGTGCCTCCGGCGAGCCGGAGGGCCTGGCGGCGCGAGGGCGCTTCAGGGGTCGTGTCAACAGTCATGGCGGACGTCCGTGTCCTCGAGGTGATCGATATCCGTGTCGAACACCCCCCTGATCGGCGGTGCCGACCCGTGCCTGAGGCGCAGATCGGCGAACCTCGGCAAAATCCACGGCGTGGGAGGCGGTCATCGGCGACACTTGCGCCCATGTCCGAGCTGCTCGACCTGCCCACCGGCCTCACGGCGCGGCCGCTGGCGATGTCCGACTCCCGCGCGGTGTTCGAGGTGATGGCGGCCCAGGAGCTGCACGACACCGGCGAGGTCGCCATCGAGGAGGCCGACATCGTGGGCGACTGGCAGCGCCCGTCGTACGACGTCAGCGCCGGCACCATGGGCGTCTTCGAGGGCGACCGGCTGGTCGCGTACGCCGAGTACATGGGTTCCGACCGCGGAGACGCAGCCGTGCACCCCGAGCACCGCGGCCGTGGCCTCGGCACGATGCTCGCGGGCTGGATGCAGCAGCGCGCCCGCGCGGCCGGCGCGTCCGTCGTCGGGATGCCGGTGCCCCTGGACTCCGCCGGCGACCGGCTGCTCGAGGCCCTCGGCTACCGGGTGCGCTGGAACAGCTGGGTGCTCCAGCTGCCCGAGGGCGCGACGGTGCCGCACCGCGACCTCCCCGACGGCTACACCCTCCGCGAGGCGACCCCCGACGACCACGAGGCCTGCTGGACCGTGCTCGAGGACGCCTTCCTCGAGTGGTCGGAGCGCGACCGCGAGCCCTTCGAGGACTTCGTCGCCCGCACGATCAAGCGGCCCGGCTTCGAGTCCTGGAACCTGCGCCTGGTCGCCGACCCGTCCGGCGCGGTGGTCGGCGTGACGCTGGTCTACCCGTTCGGCACCGAGGGGTACGTCGACCGGCTGGCCACCCGCAGGGACCAGCGCGGCCAGGGCATCGCCCAAGCGATGCTGGTCGACGCGTTCACCGCGGCCCGGGACCACGGCGCCCTGACGTCGGGTCTCAGCACCGACTCGCGCACGGGCGCGCTCGGGCTCTACGAGAAGGTCGGCATGCGGGTGACCCAGAACTGGGTCAACCGCGGCATCGACCTGTAGGCCTACAGGCTGGTCATGAAGCCCAGCGTCTCGGGGGCGAAGCCCGGGAACACCGAGGCGACGCTGGCCGACGTCCGGGTCCGCACGACCTCCGCGAGCACGCTGCGGAAGTCGGTCGTCACCTGGAGGTCGGCGTCCGCGGAGTTCTGCAGGCCCGGCCACTCGCCGTAGTAGCGGCCGCCCTTGACGCCCGCGCCGGCGACGAACATGACGTTGCCCCAGCCGTGGTCGAGGCCGCCGTTGCCGTTCTCAGCGACGCGGCGCCCGAACTCGCTCAGCGTCACGAGCGTGACCCGGTCGGCGACGGTGCCGAGGTCCGCGAAGAAGGCCGCGATCCCGCCGGCGAGGTCGGCCGCGTTGCGCTGCAGCCAGCCGGAGGTCGGCTTGCCCAGGCCGACGTGCATGTCCCAGTTGCCGCTGTCGACGGTCACCGCGGAGACGCCGAGGTCGGCGCGCAGCGTGCGCGCCACCGCCGAGAGCGCCCGGCCGAGGTCGCTGTTCGGGTACGTCGCGACGTTGTTCGCCTGCGCCTTGGCCGGCTCCAGGCTGACCACGGCGTCCAGCGCCGTACGCGCTGCGCCGGCGAGCGGCGAGGTCGACGACCGCCACAGGGTCGCGAGCGACCGCATCCGGGTGCGGTCCGGGTCCCACTGGTCGTCACCGGCGACGGTCGCGGTCTCCAGCGAGCGGAAGGACATCGCCGGCTCCGGGCCGAGCAACGACGCCGGCAGCCCGTTGCCGACGGCCAGCGCCTCGAGCGCCGAGTCGGATGTCGCGGCACCGACCAGCCGGTTCAGCCAGCCCACTCGGGCCGCGGACCCGGGATCGGCGTCCTCGATCTCCTCCATCGCGGAGAAGTGGGAGCGGTTCGCGACCGGGAGGCCGGTGGCGTGGACCGCCGCCAGCCTGCCCGCGTCCCACAGCGGCAGCAGCGGCGCGAGCGCCGGGTGCAGGCCGAACCACGCGTCGGCCCGGAGTAGGGAGGCGGTCGGGACCTGGATCCCCGGGCGCGCGGCGGAGTAGGCCGGGTCGTGGTGCGGCACGACGAGCGACAGCCCGTCGGCGGCGCCGCGCAGCGACAGCAGCACGATCACCGACCGGGCCGGGGTCGCCCCCGCGGCGGGGTCGTGCCGCGCGTCGAGGGTGACCACGGTCGACCCGAACGCCATGGTCGCGCCCGCGAGGGCGGCGCCGCGCAGCACGCCGCGACGGGACGCGGAGACGGGCGCCGTGCCGGTGTCGGGGCAACCGCAGGCGGCAGGGTTCGTCATGGGGATGGACTCCCGGCGGTCGGAGGTGGTCATTTCGCGTAGAACTCCGGGCAGTCGAGGATCGCCCCGAGCAGGCGCGGCCCGCGCCAGCCGTAGATGTCGCTGGCGGCGGAGATCAGCGCGGTCGGCGCCTTGTCGGTCGCCTCGCAGCACGCCTGGAGCAGCGTGGCCGTCGACGGGCGGTGCAGGATCATCCGCGACAGGTGGTCGACCAGGTCGCGGAAGGCGACCGGCTCGGCCTGCGGGCGCCAGGCGGCAGCGGTGCGGTAGGTCGCGTCCTTCTTCGGCCACCAGCCGCCGGCCATGTTCCAGTGCAGGGACATCGAGGCGATCACCCGGGTCGGGGACGACCACGCGGCGTTGTCGACCGGCTGCCCGTCGGGGCGCGGCCAGTTGAACGGCGCGAGGCCCAGGTTGCCCACCTGCCAGTAGATCTGGTTGGCGGCGGAGTCGCTCGCCGTGGGCGGCGCGAGCGTGACGCCGAGCAGGCGGTACGTCGCCGCGACGTCCTCGTCGGCGTCGCGCAGCTTCGCGTCGACGGACGCGGCGAACTCCGGCGAGCGCACCAGCGCCTGGAGCACCGGCGCGATCGCGGTGTCGTGGTCGAGGTAGACCTGCGCGAGCCGGTCGACCAGCGACCCCGGCGGGGTGTCGCTGACGAACGTGCGCGCCAGCTTGGTCGCGATCCGCCGGGCGGTGGCCGGGTGGCGGGCGAGGTAGTCGAGGTAGCGCGCGGTGACGGCCGCGCCGGCGGGGCTCGCGTTGGGGTCCGAGAAGCCCATCACCCGCACCGGGCCGACGTAGTGCCACGTCTGCTGGTAGCTCACCGCCCAGGTGTTGTAGGCGTCGACGCGGTGGCCGGTGAGGATCAGGGCGGAGTTCTTGACGTCGGCCTCGGTGTAGTTGCCGATGCCGACCGTATGCAGCTCGAGCAGCTCGCGGCCGAGGTTCTCGTTGGGCTTCGTCTTCGTCGAGGCGTGCGCGCCGAGGTAGAAGAGCATCGCCGGGTGCAGGACGGCGGTCGGGAGCAGGTCCGCGAAGCGCCCGAGGGCGCCCGCCCGGATCTTCTCGCCGTACTCCGCGCGGAAGACGAAGTTGTTGTCGGCCGCGCCCGGCACGTGGAAGTGGTTCTCCCAGAACTCCGTCATCACCTCGAGGACCTGGCGGGGCGAGGTGATCCGCCGCGCCATCGCGCGGCGGCCGTAGTCGTAGCCGACCTCCCAGCCGCCGCGGATGCCGTCACGGCTGCGCTGGTAGACGTCGACCGGGGTCCGGTGCAGGTCGGGCCACCAGTCGTCGAGGTTGTCCGCGCTGCCGTCGTACGCCGTGGCGAGCTGCCCGTCGAACCACGCGAGGTGTCCGCCGGCCGCGCGCACCTCGCTCGCGAGCGCGGGCGTGAGGCCGTAGCTGAACCGGTTGACCAGGTGCCGGGCCTCGGGCTCGAGCACCGCCGTGGCCGGGTAGCTGCCCGGCGTGTAGACCGTGGGCTGCGTCGGCGCGGGGGGCTTGGGCGTCGGCTTGGGGGTGGGCTTGGGCGTGGGCTTCGACGCCGGCGGCGGGGTGGGCTGCGCCGGCGGCCTCGGCGTCGGCTTCTTCGGCCGCTTCGGCTTCCGGGGCTTCCCGGGCTTCTTGGCCTTCTGCTGCTTCGGCTTGTGCTTCCGCGGCCCGTGCCCGGCCTCGGGCTTGCGCTTGCCCTTCTTCGGGCCGTGGTCGGCCTCGGCGGGCGCGGCGAGGGAACCGCCCAGCACCGCCGTGGCGAGACCCGCGATCCGCAGGGCCAGTCGACGGGTGGGCAGCGCGCGGTCGGTGGTGGTCATCCGGGTTCCCGAGGTGAGAGGCGTGGGCGTCCGTGCGCTCGAACACACGCCACATCGGCGAATGCGGCCGCACCCTGAGGAAACTGGAACGCGTTCCACTCGTTCTGGGAGGCTGGGCGCCATGCCGCGCACCCAGTTCGCCACCCGCTACGACTTCCGGGCGCCCGGCGTCGACGCCGCCACCCGGCAGGAGATCTTCGCCCGCGCCGTCGAGCAGGCGGCGTACGTCGACCGCCACGGCATGGACGCGCTCATGGTGTCCGAGCACCACGCTGCCGACGACGGCTACCTCCCGAGCCCGCTGGTGGTGGCGTCGGCGTTCGCGGCGGTGACCAGCCGGGTGCCGATCACGGTCTCGGCACTGCTGGTCAACCTCTACGAGCCGGTGCGGCTCGCCGAGGACATCGCGGTGCTCGACCACCTCAGCAAGGGACGGGTCGCCTACACGTTCGGGCTCGGCTACCGGCCGGAGGAGTACGCCCTCTACGACCGGCCCTGGACCACCCGCGGCGCCGAGATCGAGGAGCGCATCGCCGCCGTGCTCGACGCCTGGGCCTCGGGCACGACCACGCCCACGCCGTACTCCGAGCCGCACCCCTTCCTCTTCTACGGCGGCGGCTCGCCGGCGGCCGCGCGCCGGGCGGCGCGGCTCGGGCTGAACTTCCAGCCCCAGCACGGCGACACCGCGCTCAAGGAGATCTACGACGCGACCTGCCGCGAGGCGGGTCGCGAGCCGGGCTTCGTGCTGCGCGCACCGGAGGGCGGACCGGCCAACGTCTTCTGCGCCGCGGACCCCGACGAGTTCTGGGAGCGCTACGGCCACCACCTGCTCGCCGACGCCGTCGCCTACCAGCAGTGGCACGGCGAGGCCGGGTCGTACGTCGTCGACCGCTCCCGGACCGTCGAGGAGATGCGTGCGGCCGGGGTGTACGTCGTCCTGACGGCCGAGGACCTGGTCGACCGGTGCCGCTCCGGGGAGATCCGACTGGTGACGAGCCACCCCGCGTGCGGCGGCCTGCCCGCCGAGCCGTCGTGGGAGAGCCTGCGGCTGGTCTGCGAGACCGTGCTGCCGGCCGTGCGTGACATACGACACGAGTGAGCTCCAGGGTCGTGGGTAGCCTCCCCGAAGCTCCGCACGGGGGAGGAGCCGTCCCTGACCCCTCCGCTCCGGCCCCGGTCGCCGGCGCCCAGCCCGGAAAGCTCGCGTGCCCCTTCCTCGTCTTGCCCGTCCTCTGCTCACCATCCTCGTCACGGTCGCCGTCGCCGGCGGCCTGCTGGCCGCCCCGACCGCCGCGGTGACCGAACCCGCGGCGCAGCGCTCCGACAGGACCCACTTCCGCATCGCGTCGTTCAACGTGCTCGCGGGCGTCCACACCGACGGCCCCAGCGCGCGCAGGGGCTTCGACCGGTCCGGCGTCCGCATCCACCGCGTCGTCAAGATCCTGAACCGCTCCAGCATCGACGTGGTCGGCTTCCAGGAGCTGAACAAGCGCCAGCTGCGGCCGTTCCGGAAGAGCACCGACCGGTGGCGCGTCTTCACCGGCAAGCGCGGCGTGTCCGAGAACTCGATCGCCTGGCGCCGGGACCAGTTCGAGTTCGTCAAGGGCTGGACGGTGCCCGTGCCGTACTTCCACGGCCGGCGGCAGCCGATGCCGGTGGTCAAGCTGCGGTCGAAGCAGGCCCACCGCGCGATCTACGTGATGAACACCCACCACCCGGCCGACACCCGTGGCAGCGCCCGGCACTGGCGCGCCGAGGCCACGCGGATCGAGCAGCGCGTCACCACCCGGCTCTCCCGGCGCCACCACGCGCCGGTGTTCCTCACCGGCGACATGAACGACCGCGAGGCGTTCCTCTGCCCGTTCACCCGCAACGGCGTCATGCACTCGACCTACGGCAGGTCCCACCGGGACGGGCGCTGCGGGGTCCCCAACCGCGCCCCGGTCGACTGGATCCTCGGCAACCGCCAGGTGCGGTTCAGCCACGCGCGCGTCGACCGCTCGCCGCTCGTCAACCGCACCACCGACCACCCGGTCGTCAGCGCACGGGTCCGCCTGCGCTGAGTAGTGGTTGCAGCTAGCGGATCGGCGCCCCCGAGATCGACCGCGCGATCACGAGCCGCTGGATCTCGGAGGTGCCCTCGAAGATCGTGTAGATCCTGGCGTCGCGGGCCATCCGCTCGACGGGGTACTCGCGGGTGAAGCCGTTGCCGCCCAGGATCTGCATGGCCTGACCGGTCACTCTCACCGCGGTCTCGCCGGCGAACAGCTTGGACATCGAGCCCTCGGCGTTCTCGAACGTCTTGCCCTGCCGGGCCATCCACGCCGCGCGCCACACCAGCAGGCGGGACGCCTCGATGGAGGTCGCCATGTCGGCGAGGGCGAAGGCGATCGCCTGGTTCTCGATGATCGGCTTGCCGAACTGCTCCCGGGTCCCCGCGTAGTCGAGCGCCACCTCGTACGCCGCGCGCGCGATGCCGATCGCCTGCGCGCCGACCGCGGGGCGGGTGCGCTCGAAGGTCGCCATGCTGGCATTGCCACGGGCGCCACTTCCCTCGCGAGCGCGGGCGAGGCGGGCGTCGAGCTTGTCCTTGCCGCCGAGCAGGCACCGGCCGGGCACGCGCACGTTGTCGAGCACCACCTCGGCGGTGTGCGAGGCGCGGATGCCGTGCTTCTGGAACTTCTGGCCCTGGCTGAGGCCCTTGGTGCCCGGCGGCACCACGAAGCTGGCCTGGCCGCGGGTGCGCAGCTCCGGGTCGACCACCGCGGTCACGACGTGCACGTCGGCAATGCCGCCGTTGGTGGCCCAGGTCTTGGTGCCGTTGATGACCCACTCGTCGGCGGCCTCGTCGTACGTCGCGCGGGTGCGCATCGCCCCGACGTCGGAGCCGGCGTCGGGCTCGGAGGAGCAGAACGCGCCGAGCCTCAGGTCGCCCGGGGTGCCGTACATCGCCGGCACCCACTCCGCCACCTGCTCGTCGGTGCCGTTGGCGCGGACGCCGGCCGCGGCGAGCGACGTGCCGACGATCGACAGGCCGATGCCGGCGTCGCCCCAGAAGAGCTCCTCCATCGTGATCGGGAAGCCGAGCCCGGTCTCGTCGAGGGCCTGGGCGACGAGGAAGTCGACCGAGTAGAGCCCCGCCTTGGCCGCCTCCTCGACGACCGGCCAGGGGAACTCCTCCCGCTCGTCCCACTCGGCGGCCGCCGGGCGGACGACGTCCGCGGCGAACTGGTGGACCCAGTCACGGAGATCGAGCTGGTCCTGGTCGAGGTCGAAGGAGGGAGTCACACCTCGACCTTACTGACAAGTATTCGATAGCGGGAGAGGTGTCCCGCCCGGGGGACGGGTCGTGTGCCTGAGCACGCGGCAGGGCGCGGCGTCAGGCACACGACCCGGTCCACCTAGGGCCGGACCGGCTCCAGCGGCTCGAGCTCGTCCTCGACCCCCGGGTCGCCGGCGTCGGCGTGGTAGTCCTGCGCCCGGGTCTGGTCGACGCCCTCGGCGACGTTCATCGCCCGGAACACGACGGTCAGCACGATCGCGGCCAGCAGGTTGGCGAGGAACGCGACCAGCGCGATGTAGACCTTGGTCTCGGTGCCGGGGAAGTTGACCAGCGGACCGCCGAAGTGGTCCTGCACGGGCGACTCCACGCCGTACGCCAGCCAGGTGCCCCAGGCCATGCCGACCGCCCAGCCCGCGAACAGCGCCCAGCGGTGCATCCACCGCGTGTAGAGCCCGATCACGATCGCCGGGAGCGTCTGCAGGATCCAGACGCCGCCGAGCAGCTGGAGGTTGATCGCGAAGTCCTTCGACAGCGCGAGCACGAACACCAGCGCGCCGAACTTCACCACCAGCGAGACCACCTTGCTCTGGGTCGCCTCCTGCGCGTGGGTCGCCTGCCGGTTGATGAACGCCTTGTAGATGTTGCGCGTCCACAGGTTCGCGGCGGCGATCGACATGATCGCGGCCGGCACCAGCGCGCCGATCACGATCGCCGCGAACGCGACCCCGGCGAACCACGGGCTGAACTGCTCCTCGAAGAGCTGCGGCACCGACTGCTGCGGGTTCTCGACCTTCACCCCCGCCGCGATCGCGACGAAGCCGAGCAGCGCGAGCAGCCCGAGCAGGAACGAGTACGCCGGCAGCAGCGCCGCGTTGCGGCGGATCACCGAGCGGCTGCGCGTGGAGAGCACGCCGGTCACCGAGTGGGGGTACATGAACAGCGCGAGCGCCGATCCGAGCGCGAGGCTGCCGTAGGCCCAGTGCAGGAGCTCGGGCGGCATCGTCGCCTTCGGCGCCGCGTCGCCGGCGGCGATGGCGTCGGCGTTGTCGGCGTTGAAGGTGGCGAACGAGTCGCCGACCGTCGAGAAGATGTGGTCCCACCCGCCGACCTGCGACGGGATGTAGAGCACCGCCACGATGATCACGACGTAGATCAGGGTGTCCTTCACGAACGCGATCAGCGCCGGCGCGCGCAGCCCGCTGGAGTAGGTGTACGCCGCCAGCACGACGAACGCGATGAAGAGCGGCAGGTGGTTGACGAACCAGCTGCTGTCGGTGGACCCGATGCCCATCACCTGCAGCACGACCTCCATGCCGACCAGCTGCAGCGCGATGTAGGGCATCGTCGCGAGGATGCCGGTGAGCGCGACGACCAGCGCGAGCGCGCGGCTGTCGTAGCGGCCCTGCACGAAGTCGGCCGGCGTCACGTAGCCGTGCCGGTGGCTCACCGACCACAGCCGCGGGAGGAAGAGGAAGATCAGCGGGTAGACCACGATCGTGTACGGCACGGCGAAGAAGCCGACCGCGGATCCGGCGTACAGCGTCGCCGGGACGGCGATGAAGGTGTAAGCCGTGTAGATGTCGCCGCCGATGAGGAACCAGGCGATGAAGGTGCCGAAGCCGCGCCCGCCGAGGCCCCACTCGTCGAGGCTGTCGAGGTCGGCGCGGCGCCACCGGGCGGCGGCGAAGCCGAGCACGGTGACGAGCAGGAACAGGAAGATGAAGACGCCGAAGACGACGCCGTTGACGTCGTTCATCATCGGCCGTCCTCCCCGCTGCCGCGGCCCGGCTCGTGGACGGGCGGCTCAGGAGCCAGGCCGTGGCGCACCCGATCGGCGCGGTCGGCGCGCTTGGCCAGGAAGTACGCGGGGACGGTCAGGCCGACGGCGATCAGGATCAGCGCGAACTGGAACCAGAAGAAGAACGGGAACCCGAGGAACGACGGGTCCTCCCGGTCGTACAGCGAGACCCAGAGCGGCAGCACGACCGCGGGTGCGAGCAGGACGTAGATGAGAGGCCAGCGGCTCTGCGAGGACGGGCCTGGATCCGGCACGTCGGACATGGACACCTCCGAGATGGGTGAGCGGAGTGACGGCGGTCACCTCCACATCAGCCCCTACCCACTCGGGCGCGGGTACGAACTCCCTCGGACGTGGCTCGAGCCCGCCCCGGTGACCGGGACGGGCTCGAGGGTGGACTACCGGACCGGTCTGGCCCAGCGACCCACGCCGCGGTGCTTCAGCATCACGAAGAGCACCACGAGCGCACCCAGCAGCACGAACGGCACGTGGGTCACGATCGTCAGCACCACGAGGGCCGCGAGCACCAGGAAGAGCGGCGGCGGACCACCGTGGCAGGCGGTGCCACGGGACCAGTACGCCGGCGGGCGGCTGTGCTGGTCCCGCGGCGTGCGCCGCTCGGTGCGCGCCGGGTCGGGCAGGTCGCCGAAGACGGCGCCGAGCTCGGCGCGGGTGCGGGCGGCCCAGATCCGGTCCAGCCGCTCCGCGTGCTCGTCGGTGGTGATGCGGCCCTGGGCGTAGTGCTCGCCCAGGACCCCCGCCGCCTGCTCACGCTCGGCGTCGCTGATGCGCAGGTGCCCCTCGGTCATGACTGATCGCCCTCCTCGGCGTCGGCGTCGTCACCGTCGGCGAGCAGGCCGTAGAGCCGGCGCCGGGTGTCGGCGAGGATCTCCGCGGCGGCCCGCCGCTGCGCGTCGCTGCCGGTAGTGACGACCTGCCAGACGGCGCCCATGACCTGGCCGATCTCGGGGCGGAGGTCGGCGAACGCGTCGCCCTCGCCGCCCTCGCCGTCGTCGCCGCTCTCGAACGGGGCCCACACGGCGGCGAGCTCGTCGGCGTGCTCGGCGACGTACGTCTCACCCTCGGCGGTCAGCCGGAGGCTGCGCCGCGAGCGGGAGTCGTCGGTCTCGACGAGGCCCTCGTCCTCGAGCTGCTGGATGGTCGGGTAGACCGAGCCGGGGCTCGGCCGCCACCCGCCGTTGCTGCGCTCGGCGATCTGCTGGATCACCTGGTAGCCGTTGACGGTCTCGTCGGTCTGCTGTGCGGTGCGCACCACGTCGAGGATCGCCGATCGCACGTCGCCGCGGCGGACCCGCGGCCCGCGCTGGCGGTCGCCCTGCGCGAGGCCGAAGAGGCCGGCCACCCACGGCGGCGGTCCCGGGTTGCCCGGCCGGCCGAAGCCGCCGGGGCCGAAGCCGCCCCAGGCTCCCGGGCCGCCCCAGCCGCCACGGCGTCCGCCGTGCTGGCGGCACTCGGCCTCGGCGTACTGCGCCCACTGTCGATTGAATCCCTTGTGTCCCATGTCAGGACTCCTTGTCTTGTGTCTGTGTTGTCTGTGGCTATCGCGGGGCGACAGCTCGGTGAACTGTCGTCAACCTGTCGCGATATATCGTGAGCGTACGCCGATAGTGGTGGCGACACAAGAGTCGACCGCAGGCCGCCCTACCGCGCCAGCCAGGCGGCGTACGCGTCGAAGGTGTACGGCCGGCCGAGGAAGTCGGCGACCAGGTCGGCGGCGTCCTTCGCGCCGCCCGGGGCGAGCACGCGGTCGCGGTAGCGGGAGGCGACGTCGGCGTCGAACATGTCGTCGGGGTCGAAGGCCGAGAACAGGTCCTTCGCGATGACCAGCGACCACATGTAGGTGTAGTACGCCGAGGAGTAGCCGCCGAGGTGGCCGAAGCTCGCGAACATGTGGGTGCCCTCGATGTACGGGAACGGCGAGTAGCGCGCCTGCAGGTCACGCATCGCGGCGGTGAGGTCCTCCGGTCGCGAGGTGTGGAACCAGTAGGACATCGCGGCGTAGAACATCTGCGTCCGCGCCTGGTAGCCCTTGCCGAAGTCGTCGGCGGCGCGCATCCGCGCGACCAGGTCGGCGGGGATCGGCTCGCCGGAGGCCGAGACCGCGAAGGTCTGCAGCACGTCGGCGTCCCAGGCCCACTCCTCGAGCATCTGGCTGGGCGCCTCGACGAAGTCCCACTCGGTGGCGACGCCGGCGAACCGCGTCCACTCCCCCGCGCCGGCGAGCACGTGGTGGAGCAGGTGCCCGAACTCGTGGAAGAGCGTGACCACGTGGTCGTGCTCCATCAGCCCGCGGCTGAAGTTGCAGACCAGCACGCCCTCGGGCAGCTGCCGTCCGAGCAGGCCGTCGACGAGCGTGAACTGGGCGGCGTGCTTGTACTTGCCCTCCCGCGGGTGCAGGTCGAGGTGGATCCGCCCGATCCGCGTCCCGTCGCGCAGGACGTCGTACGTCGCGACCTCCTCGTGCCAGGCGACCGCGTCGGCGACCGGTTCGTAGGTGAGCCCGAACAGCCGGCCGGTGACGTCGAGGAGTCCCTGCCGGACGCGGCCGAAGTCGAAGTAGGTGCGCACCTGCTGGGCGTCGACGTCGTGCCGCTCCTGGCGCACCAGCTCCTCGTAGTAGAGCGAGTCGGCGGTGTCGATCGCGGTCGCGCCCGGCACGTCGCGGCGGTAGCGCTCCAGCAGCAGCTCGAGGTCGCGCCGCATCGGCTTCTCGGCCGCCTCGGCGATCCGGTCGATGAACTCCGGGACCGCCGGGCCCCGCCCGATCATCTTCACGTCGGCGTCGTACGACGCCCAGTCGGCGTACCCGACCAGGGTGGCGAGCTCCTCGCGCAGCGCGAACATCTCGCGCAGCAGCGGCTCGTTCGCCGGCCAGCCCCGCTCGAGGAAGGCGACGGTCAGGTCGCGGCGGACGTCGGGGTCGTGGGCGAACATCCGCACCGGGACGGAGTCGGGGTAGTCGGTCGTCACCGTGACGAGCCCGTCGTCGTCCGCCGGGTGGGCGTCCAGCCAGTCCTGGGGCATCCCGGCGAGCCCGTCGGGGGTCACCCGGACCGTGCGGACGTCGTCGCGGATGGTGCGGCCGAACTCCTGGCCCACCTCGGTGAGCCGCTCGTTGATCTCGGCCAGCCTGCCGCGGGTCGCGTCGTCGAGGTCGACGCCCGCGCGCCGGAAGTCGTCGAGCGTCTTCGTCAGCAGGCGCGCGGCGACCGGGTCCAGGCCCTCCGGCGAGGCGCCGGCGAACACGTCGTACAGCGCGCGGTCCTGGCGCAGCTCGGTGACGTAGCGGTCGACCTCGACCTCGGCCTGCTCGCAGGTCGTGCGCACCTCCTCGACCGGGTGCACGTTGGCGAGCAGCGACGCCATCGCCGCGACGTTGCTCAGGTGGCGCGACGCCTCGTCCCACTCGCGGAGCAGGTCGATCGCAGCGGCCGGCGGCTGGCTGCGGAGCCGGTCGACGACCTCGCGCGCCGCGGCCAGGCCGTCCCGGGAGCGGGCGGAGACCCAGTCCTGTGCGTCGTCGATCGAGGGGAGTGCGAGGGGCGCAGCCGTCATGTGGTCAGCGTGCCACGCCGGCGCAGCACACCGGAGGCGTAGCACGCATAGCCCGCGGCGAGCAGCAGCACGAGCAGCACGCCGACCCGCGGCACGAACGTCGCCGCGGCCGGGTCTAGCGCGGCGTAGACGGCGAGGTCGGCGCCGACGTACCAGGCGAGGTACGCCGCCGGCGCGGCCAGCCAGGTGAGCGGGTGCCACCAGCGCACCCGGTGCTGGTTGTCGCCCCGGTAGAGGAAGTCGGCGACGACCAGAGCGGGCGTGATCACGTGCTCGAGGATCGACCAGGGCTGGGTCAGGTTGCCGTTGGCCATCGGCAGGTAGGCGACCGCGACGAGGAGCATCACGCTGGTCAGCGCGCCGCGCAGCCACGGGGAGCGCGGCTCGCGGACCGCCATCACGAGGAAGCCGACCGCCACCGCCAGGTTCGCCAGCTGGCTCAGCGCGGTCCACCAGACGTCGTACCGCTGCGCGGCGAGCACGACGCCCGCCGCGGCGGTGACGGCGACGAGGAGGCGCCACGCACGATCGGTCATCGAGCCATTGTGCGGTCACCGCACGTTCACCGTCAGTTCATCCCACCAGATTCCCCCGCCTGCGGGTGAGGTAGGCCACCTCGGCCGGGTTGTCGGTGACTGCGATCGCGGCGTCGTACGCAGCGCGCGCCTCCGCGCTCCGGCCGAGCCGGCGGAGCAGGTCGGCGCGGGTCGCGTGCCACGCGTGGTACGTCGCGAGGTCGAGTCGGTCCACCTCCGCGAGCGCCACCGCCGGGCCGTCGAGCTCGGCGACGGCCACGGCCCGGTTGAGGGCCACGATCGGGTTCGGCGTCACGGCGTACAGCTGGTCGTAGAGCGTCGCGATCTGGGACCAGTCCGTCGCGGAGGCATCGGGCGCGTCGGTGTGGACGGCGTTGATCGCGGCGAGCAGCTGGTACTGCCCGGGGCGCGGCCCGCCCGCCAGGCGCCGCGCGAGGCACTCGCGGACCAGGTCGTGACCCTCGGCGACGAGCGCGCGGTCCCACCCGCCACGGTCCTGGTCGCGCAGCGGCACCAGCTCGCCGTCCGCCACCCGCGCCGGCCGACGGGCCTCGGTGAGCAGCATCAGCGCGAGCAGTCCGGCGACCTCGGGCTCGTCGGGCAGCAGCGAGCGCAGGATGCGCCCGAGCCGGATCGCCTCGCCGGTGAGGTCCTCACGCAGCGAGTGCTCGCCCGAGCTCGCGAGGTAGCCCTCGTTGAAGACCAGGTAGACCACGGCCAGCACCGCGCCGAGCCGGGAGGTCAGGTCCGCCGGCTCCGGGACCCGGTAGGGGATGTGGGCGTCCTTGATCTTCTTCTTGGCGCGGGTGATCCGCTGCGCCATCGTCGTCTCGGGCACGAGGAACGCCTGCGCGATCTCGGGGACGGTGAGTCCGCCGAGCAGCCGCAGGGTGAGCGCCACCCGCGCCTCCGGAGCGAGCGCCGGGTGGCAGCAGGTGAAGATCAGCCGCAGCCGGTCGTCCTCGACCACGCCGGTCGGCTCGTGGGGTGTGTCGTCGTGGATCATCACTGCCGCCTGGTGCTTGGCGTCCCGGTGCGACTCGCGGCGGATCCGGTCGATGGCACGGTTGCCCGCGGTCGTCGTCAGCCAGCCGCCCGGGTTGGGCGGCACGCCGTCGACGGGCCACCGCTCGAGGGCGGTGAGCAGTGCCTCCCCGGCGGCCTCCTCGGCGATGTCGATGTCGCCGAAGCGGCGTACCAGCGAGGCGACGACCCGGCCGTACTCCTCGCGGTAGATCCGCTCGATCGCCTCGTGGGCGTCGCGGTCGCTCAAGCCGTCACGCCTCGGGCTCGTCCTGGAACGGCCGCACCTCGACGCGGCCGGCACACGCCTTCGACCCCTCGGCCGCCCACTTCAGGGCGGCGTCGAGGTCCGGCGCCTCAATCACCCAGAAGCCGCCGAGCCACTCCTTCGACTCGACGTACGGACCGTCGGTGATGACCGTCTCGGCACCCGTGTTGTCGACGGTGGTCGTGCTCCCGATCGGCAGCAGGCCGCCGGCGAAGACCCACGCGCCCTCGGCCCTGAGCTTCTCGTTGAACGTGTTCACCGCGTCGTAGAGCGGCTGGATCTCCTCCATCGTCATCCGGGACTGGGCGTCCTCGTCGGCCGCGGACCCGTTGACTGCGAGCAGGTACTGCGTCATGTGCTTCTCCTCCTGGGATGGGAGCCCCGGCGGCCCCTCACCCTCGCCACGAACGACTCCCCGGGGATACGACACCCTTCCGCAAAATTCTTTCGCCGCCTACCGTCTGACCATGACGGTCTCGGCGGCTGACGGTACGGCGATCTGGGGAGACCTCTACCGCGCGAACGTCGCGGCGATAGGTCGCCTGGCGGCCGACCTGGCCGACGAGCAGCTCGCCGAGTTCGTTCCGGCGACCCCGGCCTGGACGATCCACGACGTGCTCGCCCACCTCGCCGGCAGCCCGGCCGAC
Organism: Nocardioides sp. GCM10030259; assembly: GCF_042666375.1. Classification (NCBI taxonomy): domain Bacteria; kingdom Bacillati; phylum Actinomycetota; class Actinomycetes; order Propionibacteriales; family Nocardioidaceae; genus Nocardioides; species Nocardioides sp. GCM10030259. The sequence continues at coordinate 292,986 of NZ_JBHTDF010000018.1, forward strand.
CTCGTCACCGGACGGATGGACGGCGCGCCGCGACCGGAGTGGACGGCGCGCCACGTCTCCGAGCGCATGGGCACGCCGGTGGCCGACCTGACCGCGGAGCTGGAGTCGCACCAGGACGCGATCGTGGCGTCGACGATCGACAACCCGCGTCCGGCGCTCGCGTGGGACATCGCCGTGCACCACGCGGACCTGTCGGAGGCGCTCGGCCGCGGCGTGCTCCCCGAGGAGCTGTGGGCGCCCGTCGGTGCCGCCGTGGCGGCGATGAAGTTCGGCACGGCCGGTGTGCCGGAGGACCTCGACCCCTACGAGCTGTTCCGCGCCCTCTTCTCGCGGCGCTCCCGCGCGCAGATGCAGGCGTGGGGCCTCCCGCTGTCGGCCGACCAGCTCGACGACCTGTGCATGTTCGGCCCCCGCGAGGACGACCAGCCCGTACCCTGACCCGATGCTCCCTCGGTCCCTGGCGACGCGTGCGTGCACTGCGATCGCCACCCTCGCACTGGTCCTCGGTGCGCCGGCGCCCTCCGGTGCGGCGGTCGGCGCGCAGGCGAAGGACCCGCGCCGGACCCTCGGGCTCTTCGTCGACCCCAAGATGCCGGCGTACCAGCAGGGCGGCGTCTACCGGGACCGGATCGGCGAGGTCTCCCAGGCGTTCTGGGTGATCCCGGAGGCGTACTCCACCGATGGCGTGCGGGAGAAGGTCCTCGAGTACACCGGCGACGCCGCCGCGGCGCGGAAGACACCCGTGCTCACGATCTACGGCATCCCCGGCCGCGACTGCGGCCAGTACTCCTCCGGCAACCCGCTCAAGACCGCTGCGGAGTACCGCGGCTGGATCCGCCAGGTGGCCGCCGGGCTGCGGGGACAGAAGGCCCTCGTCGTCCTCGAGCCCGACGCGCTGCCGTTCTTCAGCAGCCCCGTCACGGTGTGCCCGACGAAGCCCGCCGGCTGGCGGGCCATGTTGCGGTTCGCGAGTCGCACGCTGAGCCGCACCGGCGCCTGGGTCTACCTCGACGCGGGCCACTCGAACTGGACGCCCCACGACACCCGGCCCGCCCAGCTCAAGGCCGCGGGCGTGAAGTTCGCGCGCGGCATCAGCATGAACGTCTCGAACTTCCGGCCCACCGCCGCCGAGAAGAAGTACGCCGCCGGCCTGCTCCGCGGCCTGCGCCGCCTCGGCGTGAAGGGCAAGCACTACGTCATCGACATCTCGCGCAACGGCGCGAAGCCGAGCGCCGACGGCCACGACGTCATCAACCCGACGTGGGCGCGGGTCGGCAAGCGGCCGAGGCTGGTCTTCCGCGGCGGGTTCGACGGCACCCTGTGGGTCAAGCACCCCGGCGAGTCCGACGGCTACGAGAACGGCGGCCCGTCATCCGGCGCCTGGTGCGACTTCCTGGCCGACCGGCTGCTCGGCCTTCCCGAGAGCGGCAGCTGCTGAGGAGCGCGCGATGGCGACGTACGAGGTCAACCCCGATGCGGTCGCGCACGCCCGCGCGCTGATCGACAAGAAGCAGTACGTCCTCGACAGCGACTGGGGCGCGGTGCAGCCCGCCGCCGACGCCCAGAACTCCTACCTCGAGCGGCACTCGTGGGAGGAGTACGCCGCCTGGCACCTCGGCCTCACCGAGGGCGCGAACGACGAGACGAAGGCGCGGTACGCATTTGTCTACGGCGACCTCCGACGCGTCCACCGCACCGGCCTGATCGCCTGCATCTACCGCGCCGCCGAGTGGCGCCACAAGGCGGTCGAGCGCGCGGCGTACGACCTGCTCCAGCGCCTCGACGAGGCCGCCGGGATCACCTGAGTCTGCGCCGGGCGGTGGTTTCGAGACGGGACTTCGTCCCTCCTCAACCACCGTCCTCGGTGGTTGAGGAAGGCACCCTGGCGCCTGTCTCGGGCTGCGTCGGGCGGTGGTTTCGAGACGGGACTCCGTCCCTCCTCAACCACCGTGCTCAGTGGTTGAGGAAGGCGCCCTGGCGCCTGTCTCGGGCCGCGTCGCGCGGTCCTCGGTGGTTGAGGAAGGCGCCCTGGCGCCTGTCTCGAAACCACCGATCACTTGATCCGCTCCTCGAGGTGCACCGTCACCGTGTCGCCCGCCTGCTTCCCGGACTCCACGCGGAGGGCGCCCTTGACCGGCAGCTTGTGGTTGCCGTCGCCGAGCGCCATGAACGAGCTCTCGAAAGGTACGCCGTCGACGGTGCCGCGCACCTTCACCAGGCCGCGCGTGCCGAAGTACGCCGCGGACTCGGGCCAGACCACGTACGTCCAGCCGCCCTTCGCGTCGCTCTGCCGGAGCACTGCCTCGAAGGTCACGTCGATGTCGGTCATGTCCTTCCGACCTTCGCGGGGAACAGGACTCATCGGTGACTAGGTTGGGGGATCGTGCGCGGACTCGGGGGTCGGATGGGGAGCCTGGTCGCCGACACCCGGCCCCTGCGCAACGAGCACTTCCGACGGCTGTGGGTGGCCAACATCGTCACGGTCGTCGGCGCCCAGCTGACCGTGGTCGCCGTACCGGCGCAGATCTACGACGTGACCGGCTCGTCGGCGTACGTCGGGCTCACCGGCATCTTCGGCCTGGTGCCGCTCGTGGTCTTCGGGCTGTGGGGCGGGGCGCTCGCCGACGTCTTCGACCGGCGCACGATGCTGATCGTCACCACAGTCGGCCTGATCGGCACCAGCGCGCTCTTCTGGCTCCAGGCCGCGCTCGGCAACGGCAACGTGTGGCTGCTGCTCGGGCTGTTCTCGGTGCAACAGGCGTTCTTCGCGGTCAACCAGCCGACGCGGAGCGCGATCCTGCCCAAGCTCCTGCCGCTGAGCCTGCTGCCCGCGGCCAACTCGCTGAACATGACGATCTTCCAGGCGGGCGCGATCGGCGGACCGCTCGTCGCGGGTGTGCTGATCCCGGTGTTCGGCTACGAATGGCTCTACCTGATCGACACGGTCACGCTGTTCGCGACGCTCGGCGCGGTCGTGCGGCTGCCGCGGCTGCCGGTCGAGGGGCCGACGACCAGCCCGGGGCTGCGGTCGGTGCTCGAGGGCTTCCGCTACCTCGCCGGTCACCCGGTGCTGCTGATGTCCTTCGTCGTGGACCTCATCGCGATGATCTTCGGGATGCCGAGGGCACTCTTCCCCGAGATCGCGCACGTCTCCTTCGGCGGGCCCGACGAGGGCGGCCTCGTCTTCGCGCTGCTCTTCGCCGCGATCCCGGCCGGCGCGGTGATCGGCGGCGTCTTCTCCGGCTGGGTGTCCCGCATCGAGCGGCAGGGGTACGCCGTGATCGTCTGCATCCTCGTCTGGGGTGTCGCGATGACCGGGTTCGGCGTCGCCGTCGGGCTCGCGGAGCACTGGGCGACGGCGATGCTGGCCATCGCCCTGCTGATGCTCGTGATCGGCGGGGCGGCCGACATGGCCTCCGCGGCGTTCCGCACCTCGATGCTGCAGAGCGCGGCCACCGACGCGGTGCGCGGCCGGCTGCAGGGTGTCTTCATCGTGGTCGTCGCCGGTGGCCCGCGGATCGCCGACGTCGTGCACGGCGCGGGCGCTGCGATGGTCGGCACCGCCGCCGCTGCTGCGGGTGGTGGCGTCCTGGTGGTGGTCGGCACGGTCGTGGCGGCGATCGCCGTGCCGTCGTTCGTGCGCTACAAGGTCGGAGCCGCCGCTGTCCGAGCTCGCGAGGGCAGCGAGTAGCGGCGAAGGTTGAGGAGCGTCGGCTCGGACCGGAGCGCAGCGACGGACCGAGTGACGCGTCTCGAAACCCGGGCTCAGGCGCCGAGCAGACCGCGTAGGTACGCCGCCTGGCCGACGTGCTGGGCGGCGTCGTCGGCCACGCTGACGAGCCGGACGCCGCGGGTGACGGGCGGGTCCCAGTTGCGGTCGACGACCTCGTCGAGGTCGCCGTCGCCCAGCGTCTGCAGGTAGGCGACCGTCGCCTCGTGGGCTGCCCGGAGGTAGCCGGCGAGCAGCCCGGCGCTCGCGCGCACCCGGGCGACCTGGTCGCTGGAGTGGCCGTAGCCGTGGTCGCGCGGGTCGAGGTCGAGGCCGAACCTCTCGACCCAGCCCTGACTCGCCCACACCTCGTCGGTGCCGGCGAGCGGCGCGATCTGCGAGTCCTGCTCGCGCGCGGCGTGCCAGACCAGCCAGGCGATGGAGTTGGCGTGGGGCGTCGGGCGCTCGGCGAGCTGGTCCTCGGTGAGGCCGTCGACCGCGGCCAGCCCGTTCTCGAGGGCGCGCTCGAAGAAGTCGATGAACACGTCTGTCGGTGTCATGCCGCGACGCTAAACCCTGTCGCCGACGTCCGGGAGCGGTGGCAGCATCGTCGCCATGGCCGACGAGGTGCCGACACTCTTCGCGTGGGCGGGTGGCCGCGACGCGGTCCGCCGCTTCATCGACCGCTTCTACGACCGGGTCGAGGGCGACGAGCTGCTCGCCGCGTTCTTCCCCGGCGGCGTCTCCGAGGAGCACCGCGACCACGTCACGACCTGGTGGTCGGAGGTGCTCGGCGGCCCGGACGACTACACCCGGCTGCTGGGCGGGTACGAGCGGATGCTCAGCCACCACCTCGGTCTCGGCATCACGCCCGAGCAGCGACACCGGTTCGCGGCCACGATGAGCCTCGCCGCCGACGACGCCGACCTGCCGGCCGATCCGGAGTTCCGCGCCGCGCTGCTCGGGTACGTCGAGTGGGGCACCCGCATCGCGATGGCCAACTCGCAGGAGGACGCCGACGTCGTCCGGCACGCCCCGGTGCCGCGGTGGGGCTGGGGCGTCGCGCCGCCGTACCAGCCGGACTGAGTGTCACTGGTGGACCGTAGGTCCTAGACAGGCGTATGCCTTGTCTGCACCCCGGTGCCGCCAGGTCACTGCCGAACTGAGCGAGTCCCGTCTCGGTGAGGACCTGCCTGACAGTTGCAGGGCGTGGTGGCCCGGGACGTGCAGACCGGCCATAGGGCTTTGCACCGCGAGTGCCGCAGTGACCAACCGGCCGTCACGTCCCGGGGCCGGAGTGCTGATTCCGTGAGCTATACGGAAGGAGCACTACTCATGGAGGCTACGCCCACTTTCGCCGGGATCGACTGGTCCTGGCAGCATCACGCGCTGTGCATCGTCGATGACGGCGGTGAGCGCGTCGAGGAGGCCACCGTCCCGCACTCCAAGCCGGGACTGGCGAAGATCGCCACGCTTCTGACCCGCCACGGTGTCCACCGTGTCGGCATCGAACGCGGTGACGGACCCGTGGTCGAGCACCTGATTCGCTGCGGGTTCGAGGTCGTGGTGATCTCAGCCCGACAGGTGAAGTCGCTGCGCGCCCGATACGGGTCCGCTGGCAACAAGGACGACCGGTTCGACGCCTTCGTCCTGGCCGACGCACTGCGCACCGACGCCGGCCGCTGGGCGGTCGTGCAGCCCGATAGCGATCAGACGATCGCGCTGCGAATGATGGTGCGCGCCCGCCACGACCTGATTGACCACCGGATCGCGGTGCACAACCAGCTGCTCGCCGTGTTGCAGCACAACTTCCCTGGCGCGATCGGGCTGTTCAGCCAACTCGACATCCCGATCAGTCTGGCGTTCCTGCACCGCTTCCCGACCGAAGCCAAGGCCGCGTGGTTGTCCCAGCTGCGCATGGCTCACTGGCTCAAGGCCAACGGCTACTGCGGCCGCCAGACCGCTGGCGAACTAGTCGACCACCTGGGCGAGGCCGCCACCGGACGGGTCACCGGGCCAGCCGCCGAAGCCAGCGAACTGGTTGTGCTCACCTTGGTTGACCTGCTCACCACGATCCGCGCCCACCAGACGGCCCTCGAGACGCGGATCAAGGAAGCGCTCCTGACACACCCCGACGGCCCGATCTTCCAGTCCCTTCCGCGCGCCGGGACCGTCCGCGCCGCGACCCTGCTCGCCGAGATCGGCGACTGCCGTGCCCGATTCCCCGATGCCCAAGCACTCGCGGCCGCAGCCGGCGTGGCCCCATCGACCCGACAGTCCGGCAAACACCTCAACGTGGCCTACCGGCGCGGATGCAACAAGCCATTACGAGCCGCCTTGGTCGACTGGGCACAAGACACACCACGCGCCAACGCCTGGGCACGCGACACCTATGGCCGCGCCCGCGCCCGCGGCTGCCGCCACCCACACGCAGCGAGGATCCTGGCCCAAAGCTGGACCAGGATCCTATGGCGCTGCTGGCACGACCAAGTGCCCTACAACCCCGACCTACACGGCCGGCTCAGCACCCTCCTTCAGGAGGCTGCTTGACATAGGGCTGTCAGGAGCGCATCCGCTCCAGCCGAGCCTGCAGCAGCGGCACCCGGTGGGCGTTTCCGGGCAGCTCGACGTACCTCTCGCCGTACGCCGCGAGCAGGGCGTCGTCGAGGCGCCGGACCGCGCCGGGCGGGTACTTGTAGGCCATCGCCTCGTCGATCTCGGCGGGCCCGAGGGTGGCGGAGGCGAGCTCGTTGCCGAGCTCGCCGAGCGTGGTGATGCCGAGCTCACCGAGGAGGTCGACGATCCAGGCGTAGTGATCGGTGCGGGACCACTCGGCGTCGGGGTACTGGCCGGCGAGGTACGCCGCGAGCTCGCGCGCGCTGATGCCGACGGCGGCGGTGTCGGGTCCCTCGACCGCGGTGCCGCGCAGGCGCTCACGGATCGTCGTGAACTCCTCGTCGGCGAGCTCCAGCAGCCCGGCCGCGAGCGTGAATCGCCGGTCGAAGTCGACGACGTGCTCCGCGGGCACCGAGCCCTTGTAGCGGATGTCGTGCTCGAACTCCGCCCAGGCGTGCTGCAGCACGGTTCGCACCTGCACCTGGGCGACCCGCCCGTCGTCGCGGGCGACCTGCAGGTGGCGGCTGGCGTAGCCGAAGCGGCCCTGGCGCGCGGTCTCCCGCCCGAGGTCGCGGTCGTCGAGGATCTCGAGCTGGGTGCCCAGGACGTCGGCCACCGCGGCGACGTCGGCGCGCACGTACGTGATCACCCGGACCCCGACCTGGTCGCCGATCTCCGTCAGCGGGTCGGTGTAGGCGGGCACGCCGTCGACGAGCCGCGCGGCCTTCGCGGCGAACGACTCGACGCGCTTCGCGCGCCCGGTCACCGACAGGTAGTTGATGCCGGCCTCGTCGAGGATCGACGTCACCTGCGCGACGTACTCGTCGGCGACCCTGACCAGGTCGGGGTGCCGCAGCGCGTACTCGTCGACCGCACGGCGGATGTCGCCGTGGGTGTCGAGCAGCCTCGGGGTGACGATGTAGCCCTGCTCGAAGGAGCCGTACGTCGTCATCCGCGCCGGCCAGCGGTGCGCCATCAGCGCGACGTACGCGCACACGACGGCGTCGACCTGGTCCTCCGCACGGCCGAGCTCGCTCTTGCGCGTCGCCTCCTCGACCTGGGTGCGCAGCGCGCGCCAGGTCGGGTCGGGCGGGACCAGCCGCTCGACGTGGTCCATCAGCAGCAGCAGCTCCGCGCGCAGCGAGTCGATGGTGCGGCCGCGCTTGTCCTTGTACTTCAGGGTCTTCGAGAGGTTGAACAGCACGATGGTCGCGGGGTGCGGGTAGACCTCGATCGCCCGACGCTGGCGTCCCGAGCGCGGGTCCATGTCGAGGCCGAGCAGCTTGCAGACCTTCGCGCCGCGCGGCCCGTCGGCCATCTCGGGCTTCCCGAGGTTGGTCGGGTGCGCGCCGGCCTCGAACTGGTGGAAGTCCCTGTTGAGCTCCTGCTCCGCGACCCGGGAGCCGGTGGGGTTGGTGACGACCAGGGGCGCGTCGATGCCGACGAGGCAGGCGCCCTCGACGTACGCCGCGAGCACGTCGCGGATCTCCTCGTCGGTGTGGACGCTGGAGAGGTGCACGAGGTGGCCGTCGACGTCGAGGACGGCCAGGCCGGTGCGCTGCCGTTGACCCCAGGCGAGGTCGATGCCCACGTAGAACATGCGTAGAGGGTGCCCTATCTGCGGCCGTCGAGGACGCCGGGCACGACGTACCTCTCGAGCAGCGCGCGCTCGTCGGCCTCATCGCGGCCGGGCACGATCAGCAGGGAGACGATCACCCGGACCAGCCACTGGGCGGTGTCGGCGTCGCCCGCGGCGCGGAGGCCGAGGCCCTCGATGACCTCGTCGGAGAGGGCGAGCTCGGCCGTGGTCCCGGCGTCGGCCCGGCCGAACCACGCCACCAGCTCGGGTGACTCCCGGACCAGGCGAACGGCGGTGAGGATCGCCGCGGTCAGCCGCTCGGCCGGCTCCCGGACCGGCGCGGTCTCGACGGCGACCCGGACGCCGATGTCGCGGGCGGCCCGCCGGATGAACGCGCGGTGCAGCGCGTGCCGGTCCTCGAAGTAGCGGTAGAGCGTGGCGCGGGAGCACCCGGCCGCGCGGGCGATCTCGCCCATCCCGACGGCCTCGACCCCCTGCTCGGCGAAGAGTCCTGCTGCCGCGTCGAGCATCCGCTCCGCCTGGTCGATCTCCACGGGCACGATCATGCCGTGGTCCGGAACGGCACCGTCGAGGGCCTCCGGACGTACGGCCCGGGCGCCCACGCGACGCCGTCGAGGTCGACGGCGAAGTCGGGGCAGCGGGCGAGCAGCTCCTCGAGCGCGACCCGAGCCTGCATCCGCGCGGCCGCGGCGCCGAGGCAATGGTGGCTGCCCTGGCTGAACGTGAGCAGCTGCCCGGGGTTGCGGCGTACGTCGAGCTCGTCGGCGTCGGGCCCGTAGCGGCGCGGGTCGCGGTTGGCGGCGCCGTACAGCAGCAGCACGCGGCGGCCCTCCGGGATGGTGACCCCGTGCAGCTCGACGTCGGTCGTGGTGGTGCGGGCGAGCCCCTGCACCGGGCTGGTCAGGCGGAGCAGCTCCTCGACCGCCGGCCCGATCAGCCCGGGGTCGTCGAGCAGCAGCTTGCGCTGGCCACGGTGCTCCTCGAGCAGCTGCACGGAGCCGCCGAGCATCCCGGTGGTCGTGTCGTTGCCGCCGGTGACGACCGCGAACACGTAGGCGAGGATCGACAGCACGCCGGCGTCGTCGTCGCCCACGCCGGCCGCGACCAGGTGGGAGACGGTGTCGTCGCCGGGCTCACGGCGGCGGCGGTCGACGAGCTCAGCGAAGTAGCCCATCATCTCGCTCACCGCGGTCGTGGCGTCGGTGATCGCGCCCGCCGAGCTCGCGGCGACGATCGCGTGCGTCCAGTCGTCGAAGCGCTCGCGGTCGCCCTCCGGGACGCCGAGATAGTGCGCGACGACCATCGTCGGCAGCGGCTTGAAGAGCTCCGCGACGATGTCGCCACCGCCGGCGGAGCGCAGCCGCTCGACGCGGTCGACGACGAAGGACCGCACCTGCGGCTCGATCGTGCGCACCTGCCGTGGGGTGAACCCCCGCGCGACCAGCTTGCGGAACGCCGTGTGGTCGGGCGGGTCGAGCATCACCAGCGGCCGGTTGTCGGCGAGGCCGATCCGGGCGAGCTCGTCGTACTCGACGGTGAGGCCCTGCGCCGAGGAGTACGTCGCGGTGTCGACCGCGGCCGCGAGGACGTCGGCGTGCCGGGAGAGCACGTAGTAGTCGCGACCGCCCGGACGGTCGACGTGGTGCACCGGGTCGTGGTCGCGCAGGTCGGCGTACATCGGCCACGGGCGGGCCCAGGTGTCAGGGGTGGCCGGGCGGTACACGCGACCAACGATGAGACAAATTCTCCGATTTGTCCAACGCCGCCGCTGGTCAGTGCCCGGCGCGCACCAGCGCCGCGCGGGCGTTGCGGGCGGCGTTCTGGGCGCGACGGGCGCGGCGGCTCCGCGCGGCCCGGTCGTGCGACGCGGCGTGCAGCGCGTGGTCGATGGCGATCGCGGGGTTGATGCTGAGCGGGTTCATGACTGCCTTCTCGGGAGGGTGCGTGGTCGATCTCGTGGCAGTCCACGCTCCCCGATGAGGCGCTGCCCAGACATCGGGAGGAGGCCGTATCCCGCGGTCAGATACGTCGTCGGCGACGACTTCTGAGGTTCCTCAGGGCCTACTGCTGCGGATCCGGTCGCTCCGGGGGCACCGGCGCGTGGTGCCCGAACGGCACCTCGTCGGCGTACCCCAGCGCTGCGAGCACGCTCGGCAGCATCGCCTTGGCCGTGCGACGGTAGCCGGCGCCGGACGGGTGGAAGCGGTCGAGGGCGAACATCTCGTCGGGCTGGGTGATGAAGAACGGCCCCACGACCTCGGCCAGCGAGACCGCGTGCCCGCCGAGCTCGGTGGTCACGTCGCGCTGGACGGCGGCCAGCTGCCGCGACGCGCGGGAGCCCAGGCTGCGCAGCGGCTGCGGCAGCGGGCGTAGCGCACCGAGGTCCGGGCAGGTGCCGACGACGACGCCGGCGCCGAGGTCCCGCAGCGCCCGCACCGCGTCGCCGAGGTGCCTGCGGGACTCGGCGACGCGCACCCGGTGGGTGATGTCGTTGCCGCCGACCACGATCACCGCGACATCGGGGGCGTACGACGGGGGCAGCGTCGCCAGCTGGGCGGCGAGGTCCGAGGTCTCGGCGCCCACGACGGCCGCCGTGTGCAGCCGCACCGCGCGCTGGGTGGCCTTAGCGAGCCGCCGGGCGACCTGGTGGCCGAGCGTGTCCTTGACCCGGTCGGCGCCGAGCCCGGCCGCGATCGAGTCGCCGACCAGGAGCAGCTCGATCGGGTCGCCGTACTTCTTCTTGTAGACGCGGTCGTCGCGGAACGCGACCTCGCCGAGCGGCTTCCCGATCACGGCGCGCGCGGCGCTGGCCTGGCGCCGCAGCGCGTACGCCGAGGCGGCGACCGCCGCGGTCGTCCCGCTCGCCATGACGGCCGCACCCATCCCCATCCGTCGCCACACCCGTCCGGACATGGCGGCAGCGCACCACGGGCGGCGTACGGGACGCGCACGGGCGGGCGGACGGCGGGTGACGCGGGGGTGAAGGCGCCGCCCGGGTCGTCACCGGCACGTGGCGCGACGTTCACGGCGTCGTCGGCTCCCGGGCGGGCGCTCTCCCTAGGTTGACCGCGTGTTGTCCCGTGGCGCGCTGGGGTCGGTGCTGGTCCTCGTCGGTGGCCTCGTCACCCAGGCGCTGCCGGGGACGAGCCCGGTTGCCGAGGCACCGCTGCTCGAACCGCTCCGGGAGGCGCAGGCGGGCCGGATGGCCGGCCTCGTCGTCGTGGTCGCCGGACTCGCGCTGCTCGGCTCCGCCTGGCTGCGGCTGCTGACGCGGACCCACCCGGACACGGGACTGCCGGTGGCCGTGCGCCAGCGGCAGGTGCACGCGGCCGCCGCGGCTTGGAGCCTGCCGCTGCTGGTGGCGCCCCCGCTCTTCAGCCGGGACGGGTGGAGCTACGCCGCGCAGGGAGCGCTGACCCACCTCGGGCTGTCGCCGTACGTCTGGACCCCGAGCATCCTCGACGGGCAGATCCGGGAGGCCGTCGACCCGATCTGGTGGCACACGCCGGCGCCGTACGGCCCGCTGCCGCTCGCGTGGGGCTCCGGGATCGCGGCCATCACCGACAACCCCTGGATGATGGTGGTCGGCCACCGCCTGCTCGCGCTGCTCGGGCTCATCGTCCTCGCGTGGGCCGTGCCCCGGCTGGCCCGCGCCGGTGGCGCCGATCCCGCGCGGGCGGCCGCCATCGCGCTCGCCTCCCCGCTCACCATCGCGCACGGCGTCGGCGGGCTGCACAACGACCTGGCGATGGCCGCGCTGATGGCCGCCGCCCTCGCACTGGCGCTGGACCGCTGGTGGCTGCTCGGCGCGGTGCTGGCCGGGACCGCAGCGGCCGTGAAGCTCCCGGGCGGCCTCGTCGGCATCGGCGTCGCGCTGGTGTCGCTGCCGGTCGCCGCGTCCCTGCTGCCGCGGATGCGACGGCTCGCGACCGTGGCCGTCGTCGCGGTGGGCGTGCTGTTCGGCCTCGGCGTCGTGGTCGGCGTCGGCCACGGCTGGGTGGACGCGCTCGGCACCCCGGCGGCCGTGCCCACGCCCCTGTCGCTCACTACCCAGCTCGGCCTGCTCACCGGGCAGACCTCCGTCGTCCGCGGGCTCGGGCTCGCGCTGGTCGCCGGCGGCATCGTGTGGGTCGCGCTCCGCGGCCGCACGGGTGACGCCGCCAGCTCCGTCCGGGACATGGCGATCCTCTCGACCGCCCTCGTCGTGCTGAGCCCGGCCGTGCGCGAGTGGTACCTGCTCTGGCCGCTGCCGTTCCTCGCCGCGGTCGCGTGGCGGCGGCCGATCGAGCAGCTCGTGCGCGACCTCGCGCTGGTGCTCGGGATCGCCGCACCGCTGGACTCCTCGTTGCGCGGCGCGCCCGCCGAGATCGTGGTCGTCGTCGCGCTGGTGGTGCTGACGGTGGTCCGGCTGCGGACTCAGGACGTGTCGAGGGAGGCTCGGCCGTCGCGAGCGTCGCATCCAGTGCGTGGCTGGCGAGGCGGAGGAGGGAGGCGGGACGGAGTCCCGGCGACCGACGACAACGAAGTCCAGACGCGTGCTGGGGCGGCGCGCAGCAGGCCACGGCCTCCCTCGACGCGTCCCTAGGCGGGCAGGACCACCCGCGCGGAGGACTCACGGGCGGCGGCGTGAACGTCGAGCATCTGCTCGACGGTGCTGCGCCACGGGAAGGTCTCGGCCCGCTGCCGCGCGGCGTCACGCGTGACCCGGACCGGCCGGGACGCCAGCCGCAGCACGGCATCGGCGAGCGAGGCGGCGTCCGGGCGGCCCCAGTCGCCGCACCTGTCGTCGACGAGCTCCCGCGCGCCGCCGACGTCGGCGGTGACGACGGGGGTCCCGCAGGCCAGCGCTTCGAGCACCGCGAGCCCGAACGTCTCGGCGGGGCAGACCGACAGCGCCACGTCGGCGCGGGCGATGCGCGCGGCCAGGTGGGCTCGGCTGGCGACGTGTCCGTGGAACACCACGGGCGCCGAGCCGGCGATCCGCTCGAGCTCGTCGCGGTGCGGCCCCGCGCCGTACACGTCGAGGCGGAGGGGTACGCCGCGGCGGTGCAGCTCGACGGCGGTCGCGACCGCGAGGTGCGGGCTCTTCTCCCGCGAGAGCCGGCCGACGTGCACGAGCCGGAGCGGGCCGATCCGGCGGTCGTGTGAGGCCGGACGGAAGTTCTCGAGGTCCACGCCGAGCGACACGCGGTGGATCGGCGTGCCGGCCCGGGCGGCCGGCGTCGCGAACTCACCGAGGGCGTAGTCGGAGGTGACGACGATCGCGTCGAAGCGGCGCACGAGGACGCGGTTCAGCACCGCGACCGACGCGACCGACGTCGTCGCCCGTCCCGTCCGCAGGGCGAGCATCGCGTCGAGGCGCTCGTGGGAGAAGAGCACCGACCGGACGTCGTTGCGGCGCGCCCAGCCGGTCACCGGCAGGAGGGTCGACTTGTCCGAGACCTCGACCGAGGTGGGCGCGAACTCGTCGAGCGCCTCGGTCACGCGCCACGGCTCGACGATCAGCCGGTAGCCGCCACCGACCCGCGGGGCCCGCAGCTGCAGCACGTCGCCGTGCTCGGTGGTCAGGCGCGCGTCGCGGGAGCCGGGTACGACGAGCAGCCGCTCGACGCCGGCCTCGACGTACCCCTGCCCGAGCGCGGCCACCGCGTTCTTCATGCCCCCGGAGGTGGGCCCGACGAAGTTCGCGAGCTGGGCGATCCGCATCAGGCGGCCACCGCCGGGCGCTCGAGCACGCCGCGGTAGTGGACGTCGGCGAGCTCGTGCACCACCGCGGCCCAGGTGCGGCCGCGCACCCCGGCGCGGGCCCGGTCGGCGAGGTCGCGACGCCGGCCGGCCGCGGCCAGCAGCTCGGCGACGCAGGCGCGCAGGGAGCCCAGGTCGGTGTGGTCGAAGAGCAGGCCGGTGCGGCCGTGGTCGACGAGGTCGACCGGGCCTCCGGCGGCGGGCGCCACCACCGGCACGCCGCTGGCCTGCGCCTCCTGGATCGTCTGGCAGAACGTCTCGCTGTCGCCGGTGTGCACGAACACGTCGAGCGACGCGAACGCCTCCGCCAGCTCGGCCCCACGCAGCATCCCGGTGAACACGGCGCCGGGCAATTGGCGCTCGAGCTCCGCCCGGGCCGGGCCGTCGCCGATCACGACGAGCTGGACGCCGGGCAGGCCGGCCACGACGGCCAGCCGGTGCACCTGCTTCTCGTGGGCGAGGCGACCGACGTACCCGACCGCCACCCGGCAGCCGTCGGTCCAGCGCCCGTGCAGCTCGCGGCTGCGTCGCGCCGGGTCGAAGAGGTCCAGCGCGATGCCGCGGCGCCACAGGTGCAGGTCGGTCACCCCCAGGGCGGCCAGCTGGTCGCGGGACGCCGTGGACGGGACCAGGGTGCGGTCCACCCGTCGGTGCAGCCGGCCCATCCAGCGATCGACCACCGAGTCGATCACCATGTCAGCACGGGCGTACTGCCTGGCGAACCCGGCGATGTCGGTCTGGTAGACCGCGACGGTCGGGACGCCGAGCCGGCGCGCGGCGCGCAGCCCGACCACGCCGAGCGCGATCGGGGAGGCGAGGTGCACCAGGTCGGGACCGAACCGGTCGAGGCTGCGACCGACGGCCGCGTCGGGGAGGCCGATCGGGAAGGACCGGTAGCCCGGCATGCCCACCGAGCGGACCCGGACCACCGGGACCCCCTCGTGGTGGGCCGGGCCGGCCCCGGGCGCGACGACGAGCACCTCGTGCCCCGCAGCACCCAGCTCGTCGACGACGTGCCGGACGGTGTTGGAGACGCCGTTGACCTGAGGCAGGAAGGACTCGGTCACGATCGCGACGCGCATGCCTCCACGCTGTTCGGCGCGGGTGAACGGGTGGTGACGGCACCGGGAGGGTCGTGCGAAGACCGGGCGGTGGTTTCGAGACGGTTGCTAGCGCAACCTCCTCAACCACCGGCCCGCGGTGGTTGAGGAAGGCGCGCCAGCGCCTGTCTCGAAACCACCCTCAACCACCGAGGCCGGCGTACGCCGCGGCGACGGCCGCACCGAGGCGGGCGTTGTGGCGCACCAGCGCGATGTTGGCGGTCAGGGAGGCGCCGCCGGTGATCTCGACGATGCGGCCGAGGAGGTACGGCGTGGCGTCCTTGCCGTGGATGCCGAGCCGGTCCATGTCGGCCAGCGCCTGGTCGATGATCACGCCGATCTCGTCGGCGGGGATCTCGTCCTCGGCCGGGATCGGGTTGGCGATGACGATGCCGCCGTCGATGCCGAGGTCCCACTTCGCGCGCATCACGGCCGCCACCTCCGCGCCGCCGTCGACGCGCATCGGGGCGCCGAAGCCGCTGGAGCGCGAGTAGAACGACGGGAACTCGTCGCTGCCGTTGACCAGCACCGGCACGCCGAGCGTCTCGAGGGTCTCGAGGGTGAGGCCGATGTCGAGGATCGACTTCACGCCGGCGGAGACCACGGCGACCGAGGTCTGGCCGAGCTCGGTGAGGTCGGCGCTGACGTCGAAGGTCTGCTGCGCGCCGCGGTGCACGCCGCCGAGGCCGCCGGTCACGAACACCCGGATGCCCGCCATCGCGGCCACCCGCATCGTCGCGGCGACGGTCGTGGCGCCGTGGGCGCCGCGCGCCACGACGTACGGGAGGTCGCGGACGCTGACCTTCGTGACGTCGTCGTCGCTGGCGAGCAGCTCGAGCTGCTCGGGCGACAGGCCGACGCACACCCGGCCGCCGAGGATCGCGATCGTCGCCGGCGTCGCGCCGTGCTCGCGGACGATGCCCTCGACCTCGGTGGCCATGGCGACGTTCTGCGGGTACGGCATGCCGTGGCTGATGATCGTGCTCTCCAGGGCGACGACCGGGCGGCCCTCGGCGAGCGCGTCCGCGACCTCGGGCGCGAGCTGGAGGGCGGGGTGCGGGGTGGTCATGCGGTGGTGCTCCTGACGAGTCGGTCGGTGAGGTCGGGCCGGACGGTGTGCGCGCTGGCGACGGTGAGGGCGGCGGCCGCGTGGCCGTACGCCGCGGCCTCGGCCGGTTCGGTCCCGTCGAGCAGGGCGTGGCAGAAGGCGGCGAGCATCGCGTCGCCGGCGCCGGTGACGTCGACGACCTCGGCTGGTAGGGCGGCGAGGCTGGTCGTCCCGTCGGGACCGCTGAGCAGCGAGCCGTCGGCACCCAGCCGCACCCAGACGTGCTCGACGCCGCGGTCGTGCAGGACCCGGGCGGCCCTCTCGACCTGCCGGGCGGTGCGCGTGGGCAGGCCGGTGAGCGCGCCGAGCTCGTCACGGTTGGGCGTGACCACGTGGATGGGGTGGTCCTTCGTCACCAACGGCGCGAGCGCCGCCGCCTTCGGCACGCTCACCGGCTCCAGCACGACCCGCGCTCCGGCCGCGGCGGCCAGGTCGAGGGCGAGAGCGAGCGTCGGGGTGGCGAGGTTGCCGTCCAGGACGACCAGCGCGGCGGCGGCGAGCAGGTCCCGAGCGCCGTCGACGTGCTCGGAGGTGAGCCCGTCGGTCGCGGCCATGTCGGCCACGGCGACGACGAGCTCGCCGTCGGCGTCCAGCACGGCGGTGTAGGTGCCGGTCGACCGGGCGCTCCGGCGTACGTGCTCGACGTGGACCCCGGCTCCGGACGTCGCCGAGAGGACCTGGTCGCCGAGCGCGTCGGCTCCCACGGCGGCGACCAGGTGGGTCCTGGTGCCGAGCCGGGCGAGGTTCTCGGCGACGTTGCGGCCCACGCCCCCGGCCGACATCGTCGCGGTGCCCGGGTTGCTCGTCGCCGCCACGACGGCGCTGCGGCTGCGCGCCTTGACGTCCATGTTGGCGCCGCCGACGACCACGACCGACCGCTGCTCGCTGAGCACGTAGCCGCGACCGAGGATCACGCCCTTCTTGCCGAGGTTCGACAGGTGGACGTTGACGGCGGCGCGCGTGGTGCCGAGCTCACGGGCGATGCCGGCCGACCCGATCATGGGGTCCCGGCGCAGCAGCGCGACGACGGCGCGCTCCAGCTCGGTCAGGCTCATGCTTGTCAGCATAAGCCAGCCTCATTCGGACAAGTCCACCGGGATCCACGCGCCGGCCACGACCAGGGTCGCGATGGCCGTGGTGAGGGGCACCGCCAGCACGAGGCCGATGCTGCTGGCGAGGGTGCGGACGAGCTCCTGGGTGATGTCCTCGGTGGTGAGCAGGTCGCCCACCGGGAGGCCGTAGATCTGGAGCACCAGCAGCACCGTGAGGGCCGTGCCGGCGTACGCGAAGACGATCGTGTAGATCGTCGACGCGATGTGGTCGCGTCCGATCCGCATGCCGCTCGCGAACAGCTCGGGTCGCCCCATGGACGGTGACGCCGCCCGGATCTCCCAGACGGCCGACGACTGGGTGATCGTGACGTCGTTGAGGACGCCGAGCCCCGCGATCAGCACGGCGCACGCGAAGAGGCTCTGGAAGTCGAGGCCGCCCGCCAGCGCCTGCAGGATCCCGGCCTGCTCGTCGGCGACGCCGGTCAGCCGGGCGGCCGAGGTGGCCACCACCCCGATGCCCGCGGTGACGAGCACCCCGACGATGGTGCCGGCCAGGGCGGAGCTGGTGCGCAGGGAGACGCCGTGCGTCGAGTAGAGGACGACGAACAGGATCACCGTGGCGCCCGTCAGGCCGACGGCGACGCCGGAGCCGCCGGTGAGCAGGGCCGGCAGCACGAACTTCCAGATCACCAACCCGCTGAACACCAGGCCGAGCAGCGCGAAGAAGCCGCGCCACCGGGCCACGAGGAGCACCAGTCCGACGAACGCGAGCGCGAGCACCATCAGGGGCGTGGAGCGCTCCGTGCCGAAGTAGGAGTACGCCGCGTCGCCGCCGTCCTGGCCCGGCGTGCGCTGGACCTTGATCCGGTCGCCGGGGGCCAGGCCGGAGTCCATGACGTGCGGGGGGACGTTGACGGTGACCGTCTCCCCCTCGCCGGCTCCGGCGTCCACCGTCACCCGGAGGGTGCCGCAGTCGCTGTCCGTGCCGACCTCGTCGGCGGCGCACGGCCGGCCGACCTCGTCGATGGTCGCGGTCGGGAAGGTGACCCCTTCCACGGCGAACGGAGCGCCCTCCTTGATCCGGTCGATCTCGCCGCCGTCGGGCCAGAGCACGACCAGCCCGACGACCGCGGCGACCAGGGCGACCGCGAGCGACGTCAGCAGCGCCAGCCGGGGCCCGCGCGCGACCTGGAGGCCTGCGTCGCCACCGGCCCGGTGCGACCCGTGCGAGTGACCGGCCCCCATGGGTTCATCTTTACGGATGGACAAACCGGATGCTCCGGCGGGAGGGCCGGACCACAATGGTCGACATGCCCACGACCAGCCAGTGGCTCGCCTTCCTGGTGGCGAGCGTGCTCTTCGTCGAGCTCCCTGGACCAAGCCTGCTCTTCACGATCGGCCGCGCCCTGACGGTCGGTCGCCGCGACGCCCTGCTCTCGGTCGTCGGCAACGCGCTGGGCGTGACCGTGCAGGTGCTCCTCGTCGCCGTCGGCCTCGGTGCGGTCGTCGCTGCGAGCGCCCAGGCCTACACCGCGCTGAAGATCGTGGGCGCGGCGTACGTCGTGTGGCTCGGCATCCAGGCGATCCGGCACCGCGCCGACGCGCGGGCCAGCCTCGGTGCGGTCGACGTCACGGTCGCGCGGGCGTCGGCGCGCCGCTCCCTGCGGATCGGCTTCACCGTCGGGGTCACGAACCCGAAGACCATCGTGTTCTTCGTGGCGTTCCTGCCGCAGTTCGTCAACGAGTCGGCCGGTCACACCGGCCTCCAGCTCGCGCTGCTCGGTGTCGTCTTCGGCGCGATGGCGCTCTGCTCCGACAGCCTGTGGGCGATCGCGGCGGGCCGGGCGCGGGACTGGTTCGCCCGCCGGCCGCAGCGTCTCGACACGCTCGGCGTCGCCGGCGGCGTCATGATGATCGGCCTCGGCGCGACGATGGCCGCCACGGAGTAGCCGGCACGTCATCCACGTGCCGGAGCCGCACTTCTGTCGAGGAACTCGTGCTCCCGTCGTGCAACTGCAGCCGAGAAGATCGAGATTCACCGGGTACCCGGTGAATCTCGACGGCTACAGGCTGCGCCCCTGGTCGTAGGCCAGCAGCGCCACGCCGAGGGACAGCCGCGAGCCGGGGTCGTCGAGCGGGTGACCGACCAGCTCCTCGAGCCGGCGCAGCGCGGGGTAGAGCGAGGTGCGGTTGCGGCCGGCGACCCGGGCCAGCTCGGTCTTGTTGCCGCCGACGGCGAGGAACTGCCGCAGCAGGTCGACCAGCCCCCCGCCGTGCCGCGCCTCGTGCTCGAGCAGCCGGCCGAGCTCGGCCTCGGCGAACTCCTGCAGCCGGGCATCCTGGCGCAGCGACATCAGCAGGCCGGGCAGCCGGATGTCCGCCTGGCGCACGCACCCGTCGACGCCCGGCATCGTCGCCGCGACGTCGGCGACCGCCCGGGCCGACCGCAGCGACGCGGCGGCGGCAAGCACGCGCGGGACCGGCTGACCGGCGGCGAGGACGGCGTCGGGCTCGCGGGCGACCAGTTCGCGGGCGATGCGGTCGAGCACCGAGTCGTCGGCGACCAGCAGCCCGACGTGCCCGGCGTCGAGCGCTCCGACCAGGGCCGGCGCCTCCCCCACCGCGGCCACGACCTGCTCGCTCAGCGCCGCCAGCCGTCGGTGCGCGGCGTCCACCTCGGCGGGCACGTCGGAGCGCAGGCGCGCCACTGACCCGACGTACGCCGTCGAGCCCGGCACCCCGAGCGCGCGCAGCCGCGCGGCGGCGACCGGTTCCGCGCCGAGACGGTCGTCGAGCAGGTCGAGGAGGAAGCCTCCGTGCACGCGCAGCTGGATCGCCGTGTCGTCGCGGTCGATCATCCGGCCGAGCTCGAGCGCCTGCGCCAGGCGCTCGACGACCAGCCGCGCCCGCGCCTCGTCGCGCACGGCAGTGACCACGACCCGCCCCCACGCGCCGCCCTGGATGCCGACCGGTGTCGACAGCCACGACTCCGGCCCGCTGCGGGCCGTCGCCCGCGCGAACGGCGTCAGCCGGGAGCGGCGCTCCCAGTCGGTGAGCAGCCGGTCGACCGGCTCGCCACGCGCGGCCGCGACCAGCACCCGCCGCGACAGGTCCTCGAGCACGACCGACCCGCCGGCCAGGTCGGCCGCCGCCTCGACCAGCCGGCCCATCGGCGCGCGGGCCAGTCCCAGCTCCGTGAAGGTCTGGTGCACGTCGCCCGCGAACCGCACCTCCTCGAACTGCTCCGCCACGATCGCCCGGTGCACCTGCTCGGTCACCTCGACGAAGCGCACGCCCCGGTTGAGCGCCACCACCGGGAACCCGGCCGCCCGCGCCCGGCGCAGCGCCGGCTCCGGCACGGAGGGATACGCCGCGCTGAGCTCGATCACCAGCCCGGCGGCTCCGACCTCGACGAGCTGCCGCACGAAGTCGTCGGACGCGTCCGCCGACGCGGCCATGCCGAGGCCGGTCGTCAGCACCAGCTCGTCCCCGGCGAGCATCGCGCCGATGTCGCGCACCTCGGAGACGTGCACCCAGCGGAGCACCGCGTCGAGACCGGACTCGCCGCCGAGCACGACCGGGTCGCCCGCGGCGAGCACGGGCAGCGCGAGCGCCTCGCGGACGGTGACCGGCATGCGACGTACTGTCCCACAACACTGTTATGAAGCGACAGGTCGTCCCTCGCGCACCGGCGGATGCCGCGGCACGATGAGCGGCATGGACACGGCAATGCAGACCATCCCGCACTGGATCGACGGCCGGGCCCACCCCGGCTCCGGCGCGAGGGCCGGCGACGTCACCAACCCCGCGACCGGGCAGGTGACCGGCCGGGTCGCGTTCGCCGGCCCCGAGGAGATCGAGGCCGCGGTCGCCTCGGCGAGGAAGGCGTCGGTCGACTGGGCGCGCACCTCGGTCAGCGCGCGGACGCAGGTGGTCTTCCGGTTCCGCGAGCTGCTGAACTCCCGCAAGGAGGAGCTCGCCGCGATCATCACGGCCGAGCACGGCAAGGTGCGCTCCGACGCGCTGGGCGAGGTGTCCCGCGGCCAGGAGGTCGTCGAGTTCGCGTGCGGCATCCCGCACCTGCTCAAGGGCGGCAGCTCACCGCAGGTCTCCAGCGGCGTCGACGTCCACTCGATCCGGCAGCCGCTCGGCGTGGTGGGCATCATCAGCCCGTTCAACTTCCCCGCGATGGTCCCGATGTGGTTCTTCCCCATCGCGATCGCCGCCGGCAACGCGGTGGTGCTGAAGCCCAGCGAGAAGGACCCGTCCGCCTCGATCTGGATGGCCGAGCTCTGGCGCGAGGCGGGCCTCCCCGACGGCGTCTTCACCGTGCTCCAGGGCGACAAGGTCGCGGTCGACGGGCTGCTCGACCACCCGGACGTCGCGTCGATCAGCTTCGTCGGCTCGACCCCGATCGCCGAGTACGTCTACGAGCGCGCCGGCCGCGCCGGCAAGCGGGTGCAGGCCCTCGGCGGCGCCAAGAACCACATGGTCGTGCTGCCCGACGCCGACCTCGACCTGGCCGCGGACGCCGCGGTCAGCGCCGGCTTCGGCTCGGCCGGCGAGCGGTGCATGGCGATCAGCGTCGTCGTCGCGGTCGGCGACACCGGCGACGCGCTGGTCGAGAAGATCGCCGAGCGCACCCGCACGCTGAAGATCGGCGACGGGGCCAGGGACACGGACATGGGGCCCCTGGTCACCGAGGTGCACCGTGACAAGGTCGCGTCGTACGTCGACGCCGGCGAGTCCGAGGGCGCGACCCTGGTCGTCGACGGGCGCAAGGTCGACGCCGACGGCGCGAACGACGGCTTCTGGCTCGGCCCCACGCTCTTCGACCACGTCGCCCCGTCGATGAGCATCTACACCGACGAGATCTTCGGCCCGGTGCTCAGCGTCGTGCGCGCGGACACCTACCAGGAGGCGCTCGACCTGGTGAACGCCAACAAGTACGGAAACGGCACCGCGATCTTCACCGGCAACGGCGGCGCGGCCCGCGCGTTCGAGACCGACGTGCAGGTCGGCATGATCGGCGTCAACGTGCCGATCCCGGTGCCGATGGCCTACTACTCCTTCGGCGGCTGGAAGGCGTCGCTCTTCGGCGACGCCCACGCCCACGGCACCGAGGGCGTGCACTTCTTCACCCGGGGCAAGGTCGTCACGACCCGCTGGCCCGACCCCGCGACCGCCGGCGGCCTCGAGCTCGCCTTCCCCCGGAATCACTGAGAAGAGGAACCATGAGCACGGCGTACGAGCTCGACCGCAGGCACGTCTTCCACTCCTGGTCCGCGCAGGCCGAGATCACCCCGATGGTGATCACCGCGGCGCGCGGCTCCTACGTGTGGGACGACGAGGACCGGCGCTACCTGGACTTCTCCAGCCAGCTGGTCTTCACCAACGTCGGCCACCAGCACCCGCGCGTCGTCGCGGCGATCAAGGAGCAGGCCGACCGGCTGTGCACGGTCGCCCCGGCGCACGCCAACGAGCAGCGGGCGCACGCGGCCGAGCTGATCGCGGGGCTCGCTCCCGACGGGTTCGAGAAGGTCTTCTTCACCAACGGCGGCGCCGACGCCAACGAGCACGCCCTCCGCATGGCCCGCCTGCACACCGGGCGGTTCAAGGTGCTCTCGGCGTACCGCAGCTATCACGGCGGCACCCAGACGGCGATCAACGTCACCGGCGACCCGCGGCGCTGGGCCAACGACACCGCGACGGCCGGCACCGTGCACTTCTTCGGCCCGTTCCTCTACCGCTCGGAGTTCCACGCGACGACCGAGGAGGAGGAGTGCGAGCGCGCGCTCGCCCACCTGCGCCGCACGATCGAGGCCGAGGGACCGCAGACGATCGCCGCGATCATCCTCGAGACGATCCCCGGCACGGCCGGCGTCTTCCCGCCGCCGCCCGGCTACCTCGCCGGCGTCCGCGAGCTGTGCGACCGGCACGGCATCGTCATGGTGCTCGACGAGGTGATGGCCGGGTTCGGTCGCGCCGGCTCGTGGCTGGCGCTGGACCGGTACGACGTGGTGCCGGACCTCATCACGTTCGCGAAGGGCGTGAACTCCGGCTACGTGCCGCTCGGCGGCGTGATCATCAGCGACCGGATCGCGGCGACGTTCGACCACGTGCCCTACCCCGGCGGCCTCACCTACTCAGGCCACCCGCTGGCCTGCGCGGCCGCCGTCGCGACCATCCGGACGATGCGCGACGAGGGCATCGTCGAGCGCGCCGACCGGCTCGGCCGCGAGGTCCTCGGGCCCGGCCTCGCCGAGCTCGCCGAGCGGCACGCGTGCGTCGGCGACGTGCGCGGGGTCGGCGCCTTCTGGGCGCTCGACCTCGTCACCGATCGCGCCAGCAAGGAGATGCTGTCCCCGGCACAGCTCGGCGACGTGGTCGCGGCCTGCACGTCGGCCGGCTTGCTGCCCTTCGCCAGCACCAACCGGATCCACGTGGTGCCGCCGTGCACGATGAGCGACGACGAGGCACGCGAGGGGCTCGCGATCCTCGACGACGCGCTCAAGGCCGGCGACCTGCATGCGCGGTAGCCCGACCGCCTACGAACGTCACGCACCCGCGAGCGCGGAGGTCGAGTCCGCACTCGCGGGTGCGCGGCACGCGGTGTTCTGGCTGGAGGACGCCCCGGCGACGACGTACGACCCGCTGACCGCGTCGACCACCGCGGACCTGGCCGTCGTCGGCGGCGGCTACTGCGGGCTGTGGACCGCGCTGCTCGCGAAGCGGCGCAACCCCGGCGCCCGCGTCGTCGTGCTCGAGGCGGGCACGGTCGGCTGGGCGGCGTCCGGCCGCAACGGCGGCTTCTGCGAGGCCAGCCTCACCCACGGCGAGGAGAACGGCCACGCACGCTGGCCCGACGAGTACGACGAGCTCGAGCGGCTCGGCCACGAGAACCTCGACGCCCTCGAGGCCGACGTCCGCGAGCTCGGCCTCGACTGCCAGCTCGAGCGCACGGGCACGCTGAGCGTCGCCGTCGAGCCGCACCAGGTCGCGTGGCTCGGGCCGCGCGCGCTCGAGCGCGACGCCGTCCGCGCCGAGATCGACAGCCCGCTCTTCCTCGCCGGCGACTGGGACCGCGATGGCTGCGCGCTGGTGCACCCTGCCCGGCTGGCGCGCGAGCTCGCCCGCGTGGCGAGCGACCTCGGCGTCGAGATCCACGAGCACACCCGGGTGACCGGGCTCGACGCCCCGACCCGCGGACCGGCGGCGGTCCGCACCACCGGCGGCACCGTCACCGCCGACCGCGTCGCGCTGGCCACCAACGTCTTCCCGTCGCTGCTGCGCCGAGCCCGACTGATGACCGTGCCGGTCTACGACTACGTGCTGATGACCGAGCCGCTGTCGTCCGCGCAGCTGGCGTCGGTCGGGTGGGCCAACCGGCAGGGGCTCGGCGACGTCGCCAACCAGTTCCACTACGCGCGGCTGACCGCCGACGACCGGATCCTGTGGGGCGGGTACGACGCGATCTACCACCCGGGGCGGCGGGTGCGCGCGTCGTACGAGGACCGCCCGAAGACCTACCGCCGGCTGGCCTCCCACTTCCTGGCGACCTTCCCGCAGCTCGAGGGCATCCGCTTCACGCACCGGTGGGCCGGGGCGATCGACACCTCGACGCAGTTCACGGCGTTCCATGGGCTGGCCGCGCGCGGCCGCGTGGCGTACGCCGCGGGCTTCACCGGTCTGGGCGTCGGAGCCACCCGGTTCGCCGCCGAGGTGATGCTCGACCGGCTCTCCGGGCTGTCGACGCCGGGCACCCGACTGGAGATGGTGCGCCGCAAGCCGCTGCCGTTCCCGCCGGAGCCGCTGGCGACCGTCGGCATCAACGCGACGCGCTGGTCGCTCGACCGCGCCGACCACCGCGAGGGGCGGCGGAACCTGTGGCTGCGCGCCCTCGACGCCGTCGGCCTCGGCTTCGACTCCTGACCGGTGTCACGCCCGGACCGCCGTGACGAGCAGGTACTCCCACTCCATCCCGCCGGCGTCCAGCGCGTCGTCCCCGAGCGCGGCCAGCGCGGCGTCGAGCGCGGCGACCCGGCCGGGGTCGTCGGCGATGGAGCGGTAGACCGCGATCGTCGGGCCGTAGACGGCCTTGAAGAAGTCGCGGAACTCCGCACCCGACGCGAAGCGGTCGACCGGCAGCCGCTCGCGGACCGCCTTGACCTCGGTCACCCGGTCGCCGAGCAGTCCGCGCACGTGGCCCTCGTCGCCCCACAGCGGCGGCGGCTGTGCGCCGGGCGGCGGGGGCGGGGCGTAGGGCTTCATGATCGCGAACATCCGCCCGATGAACCCCTCGGGAGTCCAGCTGATCAGGCCGATCCGGCCCCCGGGGCGTACGACGCGCAGCAGCTCGTCGGCGGCGTCCTGGTGGCGTGGTGCGAACATCACGCCGACGCACGAGATCGCCGCGTCGAACTCGCCGTCGTCGTACGGCAGCGCCTGCGCGTCGTCGACACGCCAGTCGAGCTCGAGGCCCTCGGTGACGGCGATCCAGGTGCCGATGTCGAGGAGCTCCTGCGTGATGTCGGAGGCCACGACGTCGGCGCCGGTGCGGGCCGCCGGCAGCGCGGAGTTGCCGGTGCCGGCGGCGACGTCGAGGACGTGCTGCCCCGCACCGATGCCGGCTGCCTCGACGACGCGGCGGCCGAGCGGGGCGATCACGTCGGTGGACACGGCGTGGTAGTCGCCGAGAGCCCAGAGGGGAGTGGGGTTCTGAGTGATGGTGGTCGCTGTGGTGGTCATGGCAAGAAGCGTCCGCCAGCTCACCGCTCCGCCTCCAGTGCCAGGTCTGAACCACCACCGGTTCACGATCTGTACTGGTGCTGGACCCACAGCCGGGCGTCTACTGGTGTGCGGGAGCGGGGAGGTTCGCGATGGCGACGTACGGCCAGTTCTGTCCGGTGGCCAAGGCCATGGAGGTGCTCGACGAGCGGTGGACGCTGCTCGTCGTCCGGGAGCTGATGGCCGGCAGCACCCACTTCAACGAGCTGCGGCGCGGCAACCCGAAGATGTCGCCGGCCCTGCTCTCCAAGCGGCTGCGCAGCCTCGAGCGCGCGGGAGTCATCCGCCGCGACATCGTCGACGGGCGCACGAGCTATCACCTCACCGAGTGCGGGATGGAGCTCCGGCCGGTCGTGGAGGGACTCGGCGCGTGGGGCATCCGCTGGATCGGCGAGCTCGGCGAGGACGACCTCGACCCCCACCTGCTGCTCTGGGACATCCGCCGCACGGTGCCCCTGGACGAGTGGCCGCGGCGCCGGACCGTCGTGCAGTTCGTGTTCACCGACCAGCCGGCGAGCACGGGCTCGTGGTGGCTGGTCGTCAACGGCGACGACGCCGACGTGTGCGACTACGACCCCGGCTTCGAGGTCGCGGCCACGGTCGCCACCACGCTGGCGACGATGGTCCGGCTGTGGCGGGTCGACCGCACCTGGGCCGACGCGCTGCGCGCGGGCGACGTGCAGATCGACGCACCCTCCGACGTACGCCGTGCGGTGCCGGCCTGGCTGGGGCAGATGTCCCTCGCCGTGGTGCCGCACCCGCTGCGCGAGGCCGCGCTCGGCTAGCGGCTACGGCGGCACCGGCGCCTCGAAGTCGAAGGTGAGGCCGAGCAGCCACAGCAGGAACAGCACCACCGGCAGGTGGAAGATGAACTGCAGGAACGTGAACCCGACGAGGTCGCGGGCGCGCAGCCCGAGCACCGCCAGCAGCGGCAGCATGAAGAACGGGTTGATCAGGTTGGGAAGGGCCTCCGCCGCGTTGTAGATCTGCACGGTCCAGCCGAGGTTCATCTGCACGTCGGTGGCCGACTGCATGACGTACGGCGCCTCGACGAGCCACTTGCCGCCGCCCGACGGGACCAGCAGGCCCAGGATGATCGTGTAGACCGCGACCACCACCGCGAAGCCGCCCGAGCCACCGAGGTCGGTGAAGAGATCGGCCAGGTGCTCGGAGACGCTCGAGCCGCCGTTCCCGGTCGCGCGGGTGAGCACGGCCGCCATCGCGGCGTACAACGGGAACTGCACCAGCACGCCGGCGGTCGCCGGCACCGCCTTCGCGGTCGCGAGCAGGAACGCCCGCGGGGTCTTGTGCAGCACCATGCCGAGGACGAGGAAGACCATCAGGTAGCCGTAGAGGTTGCTCAGGACCGTGAGCACGGGCAGCGTCGAGAGCTGCACGACGAGCCAGCCCGCCGTGAGGATCCCGATGATCGCCGGGAGGATCGGCGAGTACTCCAGCCACTCGCCCGGCCGCGACCGCGGCGGAGCCGCCTCGACGTCGTCGGTGATGTCGACGCCCATGTCCGCCGCCGTGCGGACCGCGTCGCCCTTCGGGGCCGACGCCCAGGCGATCGCGACCGTCAGCGCGATCAGCACGGCCGCCATCGTCAGCGACTGCCACGTCAGGATGGTCGCGCCGAAGTCGAGCACGCCCGTGATCTCCAGCAGCTCCGGCGGCAGGGACTCCGGGGTCGCCATCAGCTGCGCCGCCGACGAGGAGAGACCGAGCGCCCAGACCGCCCCCAGGCCCATGTACGCCGCGGCGCCCAGCGCCCGGTAGTCGGCGCGCAGGTCGGTACGGCGTGCGATCGCCCGGGCGAGCAGGCCGCTGAACACCAGGCTCAGGCCCCAGTTCAGCAACGAGACCAGGCACGACATCAGCGCCACGAACGCCACCGCGCCCGCCGCGCTGGAGGGGTAGCGGGCGATCCGCTCGATGATGCGCGCGACCGGGGCGGAGGTCGCGACGACGTACCCGGTCAGCACGACCATCGCCATCTGCAGCGTGAACTCGGCGAGGTCCCAGAACCCGTCGCCGAACGTCTCGACGACCGTGCGGGGCGACGCCCCGTTGATGAGCGCCGCGACGCAGACGACGACCACGCCGAGGAGGGCGAAGACGTACGCGTCGGGGAACCACTTCTCGGTGGCTGCGGCGGTGCGTTGCGCGAAGCGGGCCAGGCCGCGCTCGCGGGCGTCTGCGGTCGTCGAGGACATGAGGGGTGCCCTACCCACGCGAAGTCGCTGCCGAACACTGGTGTCCATCAGGGAAGATCGGCGCATGCCCCAGGACCTCAGCGCCGTCACCTGGCCGGTGCGCACCGAGCGGCTCACGATCCGGCCGGCGACCGCCGACGACGTCGACGCGACCTGGGCCTACCGCCGGGTGCCCGAGGTCAGCGAGTGGCTGACGGGCGCCATCACCGACCGCGACGAGTACGCCGAGATGTTCCTCGCGGACGACCGGCTCGCCAGCACGCTCGTCATCGAGCGCGACGGCGTCGCCGTCGGCGACCTGATGCTGCGCATCGAGTCGCCGTGGGCCCAGCACGAGGTCGCCGACCAGGCCCGGGACCGGCAGGCCGAGCTCGGCTGGGTGATCGCACCGGAGCACGCCGGCCAGGGGTACGCGACCGAGGCGGCGGCCGCGCTGCTGGGCATCTGCTTCGACGACCTCGGGCTCTACCGGGTCACCGCCCTCTGCTTCGCCGACAACGTCGCGTCCTGGCGGATCATGGAGCGGATCGGCATGCGCCGCGAGGCCTACAACGTCCGCGAGTCGCTGCACCGCGACCGGGGCTGGCTCGACGGGCTCGGCTACGCGCTGCTCGCGGACGAGTGGCGGGCGGCGCGTCGATGAACCTGGTCCGTCGGGCGACCCCTGAGGGTCGGCTCGTCGGGCTGGACGTCGCGCGGTGCCTGGCGCTGCTCGGGATGGTCGCCACGCACGTGCTGGACGAGCGGACGCCGGCGGGCGAGCTGACCTTCGCGCAGTGGCTGGCGGGTGGCCGGGCGTCGGCTCTCTTCGCGGTGCTGGCCGGCGTCAGCCTGGCGCTGATGACCCGCGAGCCGCTGCGCGGGCGGCCGCTGGCACTGCGCTCGGCGGGCATCGCGACGCGGGCGCTGCTGATCGCCGCGCTCGGCCTCGTGCTCGGCGGCCTCGAGACCGGCATCGCGATCATCCTGACCTACTACGGCCTGCTGTTCCTGCTCGGGCTGCCGTTCACGCTGCTGCGCCTGCGCGCCCTCGTGGTCCTCGCCGTCGGGTGGGTGGTTCTCGCACCCATGGTCTCCCACCTGGTGCGGCCGCACCTGCCCCCGCGCGGCTTCGACAGCCCGACGTTCGGCCAGCTCTCCGACCTGGGCCAGCTCGCGAGCGAGCTGCTGTTCACCGGCTACTACCCGGTGGTGCCGTGGCTGGCCTACCTGCTCGTCGGCCTCGCCCTCGGCCGCGCCGACCTGCGCGACACCGGCCTGCTCGCGGGGCTCGCAGCGGGCGGCCTCGGCCTCGCGTTGGTCGCCACCCAGGTCTCCCGCTCGCTCGTCGACCCGGTCGTGGCCGCCGAGAACGCCGCCGGCATGTTCGGTACGACGCCCACCGGCGGCGACTGGTCCTGGCTGCTGGTGGTCGCCCCGCACTCGGCCACGCCGTTCGACCTCGCCCAGACCATCGGCAGCGCCGTGTTCGTGATCGCGACCTGCCTGCTGGTCGAGCGCGTCCTCCCCCGCCCCGGCGCCGCCGCCCTCGCGATCGTCTTCGGCGCTGGCACCATGACGCTCACGCTCTACTCACTTCACGTGGTCATGCGCACGCCGGACGTCTGGCCGCCCGAGGTCCCCTCGACGTACCCCGACCACGTCCTCGTCCTGCTCACCGTCGGCGCGGCGTTCGTGCTCGCCGGCCGGCGCGGTCCCCTCGAGACGGTGGCGGGGCTGCCGGTGCGGTGGGCGCGCCAGTCCTCGCGCGCAGGGGTCGGGAAGGAGTAGGTCACGGTCGCGCCGTCCCGCTCGCGCACGGCGTCCGGCGCGTGCCGGGTGACCATCCGGATCACGGCCTGGTTGGTCGCGGTCGCGAAGACCTCGACGCGCTCGATGCCCCGGGCGGCGAGGTCGTCGATCACGGCCCGGGCGAGCGCGGAGCCGATCCCCCGGCCCTGGTGGCCGTCCGCGACGACGAGCCCGATCTCGGCGACGCGAGACGCACCGGCGCGTACCCAGACGCCGTGGCCGACCGGGGCGTCGCCGACGTACGCCAGCACGGCGCCGCCGCGCAGGCCGTCGGGCAGCAGCGCGTCGAGGACCGCCCCACTCGCCTCGGGTCCGAGGCCGGTCTGGAAGCGGCGGTACGACGACTCGGCGCTCAGCCCGCGGAGCAGCTCGGCGACGGCGGCGCGGTCGCCGGGTCGCGCCGCCCGGATGCGTACGGCGCTCATGTGGGCGCTCCGTCCAGGAAGGCCACGGCCTCGGCGACCACCGCCGGGTCGTGGAGGATGCGGCCGTGGCCGAGGCCGGTCGTCTCGACCAGTCGCGTGCCGTCTCCGAGGGCCGCGACCAGCACGTCGGCCTGGCCCCGGTCGACGACCCGGTCGCCGGCGTCGTGGACGACGAGCACCTCGGTGCCGGGCACGGCCTGCGGCGAGAAGTCCGCCCAGATGCCGGTGTCGCCCGCGAACCAGTTCCGCTCGATCGCCCGGCGCAGCGCCACGCCGACGCGGGCGTCGAGCCCGAGCCGGTCGCAGAACGTGTCCACGAGGTAGCCGAAGTCGCCCATCCCACTGACGGCCACGACCCGGTCGGCCGAGAGCCCGGTGCGCACGGCGTACAACGCGACCGGCACACCGAACGAGTGCGCGACCACGCCGACGAACGGGCCGTGCCGGCGCTCGAGCTCACCGACCACGGCCCGGTGCTCGAGGATCGTGCGCACCGGCCCGCGCGTCGCGCCGTGCCCCCAGGCGTCGTAGGCGACGGGGCTGTGGCCGGTCGCCAGCAGCGCGGCCACGACGTCGGCGAACCGGGAGGCCCGCGCTCCCCAGCCGTGGACCACCAGCACCGGGCGGGCGCCGTCACCCCAGGCGTACGTCGTCACCTCGGAGCCGGCGTGCTCGACGACCTCCACCCGGGCCGCGTCGTGGACGGCCCGCTCCCCGGCACGCACGCCCACCGGTCGGCCCGGCCGGCGCCAGAGCTCGAGGGCGAGTCGGCCCGCGACCCGCGGCGAGAGACGGGCCGTGGTGTTGAGGACGGCCGCGACGGCCGCGACGCCGACGCCCGTGCGGCGTGGCGCGGCGGGGGCGATCCGGACGGGGAGGTCGGTGGTGGTCATCGGGGGCCTCTCTCGGAAAGATGACTAAACAATACGAACGATCGTACTCTTTGTTCGTGGAGTCAACTCCTTTCCGAGAACTAGGCTGGAGCCGATGAGCGAGCAACTGGTCGACGAGAGCGCCGACGGCAGCACCGACGCCAGCACCGACGGGCGGGTGCGCCGCGGCGACCGGACCCGCCGGGTCGTGCTCCGGAAGGCGGTCGACCTCGCGTCGGTCGAGGGCCTCGAGGGCCTCTCGATCGGCCGGCTGGCCAGCGAGCTGTCGATCAGCAAGAGCGGCCTGATCGGCCACTTCGGCACCAAGGAGCAGCTCCAGCTCGCGACGATCCGCGCGGCCCGGGCGATCTTCGTGCAGACGGTGATCGAGCCGGCGCACGGGTCGACCCAGGGCATCGCGCGACTGCGGCTGCTGCTCGACACGTGGCTGGAGTACTCCAGCGACCGCCGGTTCCCCGGCGGCTGCTTCTTCGCCCGCGCCGCGCACGAGTACGCCGCCCGGCCCGGCGCGGTGCGCGACGCGATCGCCGCGGCCGACGCGGAGTGGGTCGGCCTGATCGCGGAGACCATCCGGGAGGCCCAGGCCGCGGGCGAGGTCCGCGCCGACGTCGATGCCGACCTGCTCGCCTTCGACCTCGTCGCCTACCTCGACGCGGCCAACCTGCGCTCGCTGCTGCTCGGCAGCAACGCGGTCTACGACCAGGCGCGGCAGGCCGTCGAGCGGCGGCTGGCCGAGGTCGAGGTGGGCCGCTAGCTCGTCAGGACAGGCAGCCCGCCGGGGAGCCGATCCTGGCCATGCCGGCCAGGTCGCCCGCACCGAACGTCAGGTTGCGCGAGGACGCGGTGCCGTACATCAGCTGGTTCGACGACGCGGCGTGGCCGAGGCCGAGCGAGTGCAGGATCTCGTGGAGCTCGATCTGGCCCCACCCGGACTTGTCGAACCCGGTCGGCAGCGCGTGGCCGTTGTCGAGCACGAGGTAGCCGCGGTACAGGCGGTAGCGCACGTCGGCGTTGCGGACCGTCCAGCCGCTGGCGCCGCCGTACCCGACCGTGTTGCCGGCGAGCGCGGGCAGCTCGGACTGGTTGGCCCAGCCGACGGCGATGTCGGCAGTGCTGGCGGGGAAGCCGCTCGCGTCGTCGATCGCGCCGCGGTAGCGCCACTGGGTCGCGCCGACGTAGCGGAACCGCAGCCCGGAGGCAGCGGCGATCCTGGCGAAGGCCTGCTGGATGTCGGGGAGCGCGTCGTAGCCCTGGCCGTTCGGGTTGTAGGCCCAGCGGATCTCGGTGCAGGGGTTCCAGCGGGAGCCCCCGTCGAACAGGTAGGTCCAGTCGCCGGACTGGCCGGCCGTGGCCGGCTCGACCGGCGGGGTGGTCGGCGCCGGGGTGGTCGGCGCCGGATCCGTCGCCGGCGGCGCGACCACGTCGACGTCGATGGAGGGAGAGGTGCCGGCGCGCAGGCCGCGGCTCCGGTTGACCTCGGCGCGGAACGTACGGGTCCTGGGCTCCGTGCCGGCGGCGAGCACGACGGACCACGCGCCGTCCCGGTCGGTGCGCGTGGACTCGACCCGCTTCCACCGGCCGTACAGGCGCTCGACGACCCGGACCGTGCGGGACCGGGCCCGCCCGTGCCGCTTCTCCGTCACGGCGGTCCCGGAGATCCGGATCCGGCCCCCCGTGTACGCCGTGCGGTCGGCGACCGTGCCGGTCACGACGCGCGCGCGTCGCACCTGGACGCCGTGCGCGTGCTCCACGCGCTCGACCGCCGGGCCCGGGACGGTCGCCCGGACCGTCGGTGCCGGCGCCGTCGTCAGGCCGCAGAGGAGCGCGGCCGAGGCGAGCGCGCCCAGCACCGGGACGACTCGACGACGTACGACGGACATGGCTCTCCTGGGACCGAAGGGGACTCGGTCACCCAGATCGGCCGTGCGCCACCGGGCTTGAGGGGTCGCCGCCACCGCGGAGGCTGTCGCAATCTCCGCGGAAGGTGTCGGATGGGGACGTCGCCGTTCGTAGCGGAGGTGAGAGGCGGCCACGGGGGCCGTCGCACACCGAGAACAAGGAGCAATGACATGCCCAGGTACATGATGTCCGTCCACGGCCCGGCCGAGTACACCGAGTTCGGCGGCTACGGCTCCCGCGAGGAGATGATGGAGTCGATGGCCGAGACCGGCGCCTTCAACGACAAGCTCCAGGCGGAGGGCTACTGGGTCTTCGCCGACGGCCTCGAGCAGGCGACGAACGCCACGGTCGTCGACGGCCAGGGTGAGAAGCCGATCATCACCGACGGCCCCTACCTCGAGAGCAAGGAGCACCTCGGCGGCTTCTGGGTCATCGAGGCGCCCGACCTCGACGTCGCCCTCCGGCTGGCCGCCGAGGCCTCGAAGGCCTGCCGCGGCAAGGTCGAGGTCCGGCCGTTCCAGACCGAGATGCCTCAGTAGCTGTCACAGATTCCCGCGTCGCGTCGTCGTACGGGCGACGAAGGGAGAAGGATGATGCGCATCCTCATCGCCGGTGCGACCGGAGCGCTGGGCAGCCGGCTGGCCCCGCACCTGCTGACCGCGGGTCACCAGGTGTTCGGGACCAGTCGGCACCCGTCGGCGCTCGCCGACCTCGACACCCAGGGCGTGACCGGGGTCGTCATGGACCCGCTCGACCTCGACAGCGTGCGCGCCGCCGTGGCCGAGTCGAAGCCGGACGTGGTCGTCCACCAGCTCACCGCCCTCGGGGCGATGACGGGCAACCCGAAGAAGTTCGACCAGGAGTTCGCGATGACCAACCGGTTGCGGACCGAGGCCACCGACCACCTGCTGGCCGCGTCGCGCGAGCACGGCGTACGCCGCTTCATCGCGCAGAGCTACACGACGTGGCCGAACGAGCGCACGGGAGGCTGGGTCAAGACCGAGGACGACCCGCTGGTCGAGGAGCCGGGCAAGGAGGCGCGCGAGTCGCTGAAGGCGATCCGCCACCTCGAGCACGCGGTCACCACGGCGAAGGGGATCGAGGGCGTCGTGCTGCGGTACGGCAACTTCTACGGCCCGGGCAACGCCGCGTCCCGCACCGGCACGCTGGGCGAGATGATCCGCGCGGGCAAGTTCCCCGTGGTCGGCGGCGGCACCGGCGTCTGGTCGTTCATCCACGTCGACGACGCCGCGACCGCGACCGCCGCGGCGGTGGAGCGGGGCGCTCCCGGCATCTACAACATCGTCGACGACGAGCCGGCTCCGGTGGCCGAGTGGCTGCCCTACCTGGCCGAGCAGCTCGGCGGCCGGAAGCCGATGCGGCTCCCCGCGTGGCTGGGCCGGCCGCTGCTCGGCCAGCTCGGCATCGCGATGATGACGACCGTGCGCGGGTCGTCCAACGCGAAGGCCAAGCGGGAGCTGGACTGGACGCCCGGCTACGCGAGCTGGCGCGACGGCTTCCGCACCGGTCTCGGCTGACGGGGCTCCAGGCGCTTCAGCTTGGTCCACCCGGTCCAGCCGCGCTCCTCCATCAGGCGCAGGATCCGGCGCGCGGCCGGGACCGAGTCGACGAAGACCGAGTCGAGCAGGGCGGCGAGGTCGTCGCTCATCGCGTCGTCCGCCTCCCACGCGTCGACCGGCACGGCCTCGAACTGGACGACCAGCCGGTCGACGACCTCCTCCACCCGCGGGTCCTCGGGTGCCCACTCGACCAGATCGGCGAGGTCGGCGTACATCGCGACGACGCCGGGGTCGTCGAGCTGCCCCTGCTTCAGCTCCATGTAGGAGGGCATCTGGTCGGGCAGCTGTGCCGCCACCAGGATCCAGGCGTCGCGCTCCGCCTCGACCATGTTCTCGGGGACCCCGACCTCCCGCAGGCGGTCGAGGTACTCCACGGCCTCCGGCGGCAGCGCCAGGCTGTCGCCCGCCGCGAGCTGCGCGATCCGCTCGCGGTGGCGCTGACGCTCGCGGATCTCGGCCCGCAGGCGGCGGTCGATCTCCTCGACCGCCGCCCCGAACTCCTCGTCGTCGGCCCCCAGCAGGTCCTGCACCCGGGAGAGCGGTACGCCGGCGTCGGCGAGCGTCCGGATCCGGATCAGGTCGACGACGGCGGCGGCGTCGTACCGCCGGTAGCCCGAGTGGTCCCGCTCGGGCTCCGGCAGCAGGCCCTTCGCGTGGTAGTGCCGCACCGCGCGGACCGTCACGCCGGCGTACGCCGCGAGCTGGCTGATCGTGAGCATGGGCTCAGCCTCTCAGGCGATCCGGCGGTGGTAGACGCGCATCGCGAGCCCGTAGGCGAGGACCAACAGGCCGACGCACCAGGCCAGGGCGAGCCAGATGTCGTTCCCGACGGGCTGCTCGGCGTACAGCGCCCGGATCGAGTTCACGATCGGGGTGACCGGCTGGTGCTCGGCGAACCAGCGCACCGGCGCGGGCATCCCGTCCGTGGGCACGAAGGCCGAGCTGACGAACGGCAGGAAGATCAGCGGGAACGCGAAGCCGCTGACGGCGTCCGCCGACTTCGCGACCAGCCCGGGGATCACCGCGAGCCAGGTCAGGGTCAGCGTGAACAGGGTCAGCAGGCCGGCGACGCCGAGCCACGCGAGCACTCCGGCGCCGGACCGGAAGCCCATGGCGAGGGCGACGAGCACGACGATCGCGACGGCGATCAGGTTCGCGACCACCGAGGTGAGCACGTGTCCCCAGAGCACCGACGAGCGCGCGATGGGCATGGACTGGAACCGCTCGAAGATGCCGCCCGAGACGTCCATGAAGAGGCGGTAGGCGGTGTAGGCGATGCCGGAGGCGACCGTCATCAGGAGGATGCCGGGCAGCAGGTAGTTCACGTAGTCGTCGCCGGGCGCCTCGATCGCGGAGCCGAAGACGTAGACGAAGAGCAGCATCATCGCGATCGGCGTGAGCGCCGTGGTGATGATGGTGTCCGGGCTGCGCAGGATGTGGCGCAGGGACCGGCCGGTCAGGGCGGCGGTGTTGCTGACGATGGTGCTCATCGGGACTCCTGGGATCCGGTGATGCTGAGGAAGATCTCCTCGAGGGTGGGCTGCTTCTCGACGTAGGTGACCTCGGCGGGCGGGAGCAGCGCCTTGAGCTCGGCGAGCGTGCCGTCGGCGATGGTCACGCCGTCGTGGAGGATCGCGATCCGGTCGGCGAGGTGCTCGGCCTCCTCGAGGTACTGCGTGGTGAGCAGGACGGTCGTGCCGCCCTGGGCGAGCTCGCGGACGGCGTCCCAGACCTCGAGGCGCGCCTGCGGGTCGAGGCCCGTGGTGGGCTCGTCGAGGAACACCACCGCCGGGCTGCCGATCAGGCTCATCGCGATGTCGAGGCGCCGGCGCATGCCGCCGGAGTACGTCGCGACCCGTCGCCCGCCCGCCTCGATCAGCGAGAACCGGTCGAGCAGGTCGTCGGCGACGGCACCCGGGTCCGGGAGCTGCCGCAGTCGCGCGATCAGGGCCAGGTTCTCCCGGCCGGTGAGGATCTCGTCGACGGCGGCGAACTGCCCGGTGAGGCTGATCGACTCCCGGACCTTCGCGGGCTGCGCGGCGACGTCGTACCCGTGGACGACGGCGGTGCCGCCGTCCTGCTTCAGCAGGGTGGAGAGGATCTTCACGAGGGTGGTCTTGCCGGCGCCGTTCGAGCCGAGCAGGGCGAAGATGCTCCCCCGCGCCACGTCGATGTCGACGCCGCGGAGCACCGCATGGTCGCCGTACGACTTGGTCAGCCCGGCGATCTGGATGGCCGGTCTCGAGGCTGGTGTGGTGGTCATGGGAAGACCTTGCAACCCTGACCCTGCGTCAAGGTCAAGCACCGATCTCGGATGGAGCGTCTACCGGGACCCGAGCACGTGACGATGACCGACCGCGACCCGGCGCACGCCGGTCGCTGGTGCCCGCCGGGCGTGCGGCGCCCGGCAGGCGACGATCGCCGCCACGAGCAGGAGCGGGGCCGCCGTGGCCTCGGTCCACGGGGCGGTGTCGTGGGAGACGTAGCCGGCGGCGATCGGGCCGGCGGCCAGCACCACCGGCACCGGCGTCGACAGGCCGACGAGCGCAGCGAGGACGATCCCGTGCGGGCGGCCGGGCGCCAGGGCAGCGAAGACCATGAGGGCGCCGGGCCAGGCCACGGCCCAGACGACGAACGCCGTGGCGAGCAGGGCCGACCCAGTCGCCGGCTCGCCGGTCTGCCCGCTGCGCAGCGTCGTCGCGCCCAGCACGCCCAGCGCCCCGGCCGGGACCACGCCGAGCAGCAGCCGCGTGATCCGCCACCTGCCGACCGGCCGGGTGGGGCGCAGCACGAGCGGGAGCGTGAGTGCGGCCAGCGCGAGGGCGAGCAGCGCGAAGCCGGCGTACGTCGCGGACTGACCGGTGGGCTGCCAGGGTGCGCTCGGCACGAGGTAGTCGAGCTCGTGGCTCTGCACGCGCAGGCACGCGGCGGAGTCGAAGCCGCCGCGGGGGCAGG
Source organism: Nocardioides sp. GCM10030259 (assembly GCF_042666375.1). Lineage (NCBI taxonomy): Bacteria > Bacillati > Actinomycetota > Actinomycetes > Propionibacteriales > Nocardioidaceae > Nocardioides > Nocardioides sp. GCM10030259. Next base: position 330,462 of record NZ_JBHTDF010000018.1, read on the forward strand.
CCGGCCACCAGCGCTCCCACGCGGCCGCGAACGTCAGCGCACCCGCCGCGGCGAGTGCCGACGCGGCAACGATCCTGGCCCCCCACGAGCGCATGTCCGATCGAAGCACGTCGTACCCCCCGCCCGGGCGAGAACCGCCGTCGCCTTCCCGAGAGTCGGGTAGGCGTCCCCATCTCAGCGCGGGACGTCGCGGAACCACTCGACCCGGTCCATCGCGTCGGGATGCGACCTGGCGTGCTCCGGTACGACGTCCCCGGGCGGCACGGGAGCATGGTGCGAGAGCTCGCCGACGAGCACGCCCTCGCCGCCGGTGAGGTCGGGGAGCCGGCGGGCGAGCTCCGGCACCTGCGCGCTCGGCAGGTGCGCGACCAGCCGGGTGTAGCCGCCGTCGGGGACGGTGTCCAGGATCGTCGCGCCGAGACGGCCGACGACGTCGGTCAGCACGCCGAGCGAGTCCGTGGGCAGGTCGAGGGTGATCTCCTCGATCGGCCGGCACACGACGGTGCCCGCGCGGGCCAGGGCGGCCATCACGACGACGGCGGCCAGATGACGGAAGTCCGCGCCCACACTGGAGATCGCCTTGTTGAAACCCTGGTGGGGGCGGCTCTGACGGGGCGCGTACCACGAGGCCGTCATCGTCACCCGGCAGTCGGTGACCTGCCAGCCGTGCAGGCCCTGGCGCAGGGTGCGGCGTACTCCCTCCTCGGTGGCGGCGATGAACGCCGGCGGCAGCCGACCCGGCTCGATGCCGGCGGTCCACCCGATGCCGTGCCCGTCGGGGGCGGGCTCGACCCGCAGCCCGATGGAGGCGAGGTACGGGTTGTCGGCCACGCCCACCCGCTCCACCGCCTCGCCGGTGCCGAGGACTCGTTCGATGCAGACCGTGGAGGTCGCCAGGAACCGGGCGCGTACCCCGAACCGGTCCTCCAGCAGGGCCGCGATCACCTCCTTCTGCACGTCGCCGTGCAGGCTGACGGCCGCCTCGCGGTCGGTCTCGTCGATGCGGAGCCCGATCAGCGGGTCCTCGTCGGCCAGCTCGGCCAGACCGGCGAAGAGCGCGCCGCGCTGGGTCGGGTCGACCGGCTCGACCAGTGCCTGCAGCGTGGCCGGCGGGAACCGCGGGGTCGTCCGCGCCGGTGGGACACCGATGACGTCGCCTATCCGGGCCCGGCCCAGTCCGCGAACCACCGAGATGTCCCCGGCCCCGGCCACGCCGGCCACCTGTCCGTCGGGCGTGCTGACCTCGATCCCGGTCACCCGCTCGGGCCGGCCTCCGGCGACGCCGATCCGGTCCCGCAGGCGCAGCTCTCCCGACCACAGCCGCAGCCAGGTACGCCGTCCCCGGTCGTCGCGGTCGACGGCGAACACCGTCGCGCCGAGCTCACCCGCACCCGTGGGACCGGGGTGCGGAAGGAGCTGCGCGAGGGCCCGGCGGAGCGGCTCGAGCCCGGCGCCGGTGATCGCCGACCCGGCAAGGACGGGCGCCAGCGACCCGTCGCCGACACCCGCGCGCAGCGCCGTGAGCACCTGCCCCTCCTCGAGCCCGCCGCCGGCCCAGCGGTCCAGGACGTCGTCGTCGACCTCGGCCACCGCCTCCACCACCGCGGGCGAGCACAGCGGCAGGCGGCGTACCACCGCCTCGGCGGTGCCGGCACCCTCGACGGCGGTCAGCACGACGACGTGCGGCGCGAGCCGGCGGCGTACCTGGTCGACGACGCGGGCGACGTCGGCGCCGGAGCGGTCGACCTTGTTGACGAAGATCAGCGTCGGTACGCCGATGCGGCGCAGCGCCCGCCAGATCAGCACGCTCTGCGGCTGGACGCCCTCGACCGCGGAGAGCACGAGCACGGCGGCGTCGAGGACGCCCAGCGAGCGCTCGACCTCGGCGATGAAGTCGGGGTGGCCGGGGGTGTCGACGACGTTGACGCCGATCGCGCCCGCCCCGTCACTGCCGGGCAGGGCGAAGGAGGTGACCGCCGCGCGGATCGTGATCCCGCGCCGACGCTCCAGGGCGAGCGAGTCGGTGCTGGTGGTGCCGGAGTCGACGCTGCCAAGCTCGGCGATGGCGCCGGCCTCGAAGAGCAGGCGCTCGGTCAGGCTGGTCTTGCCGGCATCGACGTGCGCGACGATGCCCAGGTTGAGAGGGGTCGATGACAAGAGGCTTCTCCACGAACGAGACGAACAGGGGTCCGGAGCGTGGAAGCTGCTCGCATCGGTCGTGTCCTCTCGTCGTGGATGGCGTCACCTGACCCGGTCAGCGTGGCACCGCCGGGGCCCGGTGGCGAACGAATTAGGAGCGACGTGCCGGCAGCAGGCAGAACTCGTTGCCCGACGGGTCCCTGAAGTGCCGCCAGGGCAGGTCACCCCAGCCGAAGTCGACCTCGCGCCCGCCGCGCCGGGCGACCTCGCTCGCGATCTCGTCCGGGTCGTCACCCGGCTCGAGCCGGATGTCGAGGTGGATCCGGTTCTTGCCCGATCCCTTCGGCTCCGCCTCGGCCCGCAGCCGGAGGACGGGGCCGCGCTGCGACCGGTGGCGGAGCGAGGCCGATCCCGCGACCGGCTCCCAGCCGCTGAGCCACGACCAGAAGTCGAGCTCGCGGTCGGGGTCGGCCACCTCGAGCGAGATCTCCGCGAGCGGGCCGGTGCCGTCGTACGCCTGCCCGGCGCCCTCCCGGAGCTCGAGACTCAGGCGCTGCGGACCGGTCGGCTCCTCCTCCACCTTCTGGAAGCAGAGGTCGAGCACCGGTCCGTCCGGCACGGCCAGCCGGGTCTCGTACCCCGCGGGCTCGTCGGTCAGCTGCTCGGTGCCGAGAGCGTTCTCCCAGTAGCGGCCGAGCCCCTGCGGATCCGTGGCGTCGAAGACGATGTTCTCGAAGTACACGCTCGGCAGCGTAGAGGGCCGGAGCTAGTAGCCGCGCCCGGGATTGAGGATCCCCGTGGGATCGAGCACGCCCTTGATCCGGTGCATCACGTCGCGCTCCACCCGACCGACCTGGCGTTCCACGTAGTCGATCTTCAGGCTGCCGACGCCGTGCTCACCGGTGATGGTGCCGCCCATGGCCAGGGCGGCGGCGAGGATCTCCTCGAAGGCCGCCTGCGCCGCGGCGCGCTCGGAACGGTCGGCGGCGTCGAAGATGACCGTCGGGTGGAGGTTGCCGTCGGCCGCGTGGCCGAAGGTGCCGATCGTGACCCCACGACGCCCGGCGATCTCCTCGATGCGGGCGAGCAGGTCCGGCAGCTGGTGGACGCGTACGCCGACGTCGTCGAGCAGCGTCGCACCGAGACGTTCCAGCGCCGGCAGCGCCGCGCGCCGCGCCTCCATCAGCGCGAACCCCTCCTCGGGGTCGTCGGTGTGGAAGGCCTCCGCGCCGAGCTCCGTCGCCACCTGCGCGCACCGCGTCGCCTGGAGCCGGGCGTCGGCGCCGTCGAACTGGGCGAGGATGAGCGCGCCGGCGTCCTCGTCCAGGCCCATGCGCGTCATCGCGTTGACCGCCTTGACCGTGGTGCGGTCCATCAGCTCGGTCGCGGCCGCATCGCCCTCCTTGCTCAGCGCCAGCACCATGTCGACGGCCGCCCGCACGGTCGGGAACGTCGCGGCCACGGTCGCCAGGCCCGTCGGCCGCGGCCGCAGCCGGACCGTGGCCTCGACGATGACGCCGAGCGTGCCCTCCGAGCCGACGAGCAGGTGGGTGAGGTCCAGGCCCGTGACGTTCTTGCGGGTCGCCGACCCGGTGCGGATCACCTCACCGGTGCCCAGGACGGCGGTCAGCGCGAGGACGTGGTCCCTGGTGACGCCGTACTTCGCGCAGCACATGCCGCCGGCGTTCGTGGCGAGGTTGCCGCCGATGGTGGAGATCGCGCGGCTGCCGGGGTCGGGTACGTACCAGAGCCCGCGCTCGGCGGCCGCCCGGTCGAGGTCGGCGTTGATCACGCCCGGCTCCACGCGTGCGAGCCGCGACTCCTCGTCGATCTCGAGGATCCGGTCCATGCCGTCGAGGGTGAGGACCACGCACTCGTCGATCGCGTTGGCGGCGCCGGCCAGCCCGGTGCCGGCGCCGCGGACGACCAGCGGGACCGCGAACTCACGGCACAGGTCGACGACCGCGGACACGTCGTCTACGCCGCGGGCCTTCACCACGGCCACCGGCGTGCCCGCTTCCGCCAGCAGGCACTGGTCGCGTCGGTAGGCCTCCATCGCGGCCGGTTCGACGATCGCCGCGGGCCGGACCGATCCGAGGCGCTCCAGGAAGTCGTCCATCCCGCAGTTCTACAGGGCCTGCCGCGCGACCCGGTGGCGAAGTGCGACGACGCCCGAGGTGAAGGTGCGGCTCTCCACGAGCTCGAGGTCCACCGGCCGCTCGAGGCGGGCGAAGTACGGCGTACCGCCGCCGACCAACACCGGGTAGACCCAGGTGCGGTACTCGTCGATCAGGTCCTCCGCCGCCGCCGCGGCCGCGAGGGTCGCGCCGCCGACCGCGATGTCGCCCGCCCCCGGCTCGGCCCGCAGCCGCTCGATCTCCTCCGCCACGCCCCCGGAGGCCAGGCGGGCGTTGCCCTCCACGGCCGTCAAGGTGCGGGAGAACACCACCTTGGGGAGCGGCTTCCAGAGGGCGGTCCACTCACGCTCCGCCTCGCCGAGGGTGGGGTCCTGCTCGGCGGTCTCCCAGTACAGCATCGTCTCGTAGAGCCGCCGGCCGAGCAGGTGCACGCCGACCTCCCGGACCTCCTCGATGTGGGCGCGGAAGACCTCCGCGTCGGGCGCCGACCACGCGAAGCCGCCGTCCGGCCCGACGATGAATCCGTCGAGCGAGAGGCTCATCGAGTAGGTCACCTTGCGCATGAGCGTGCCTCCTCGGCATCCGGGGTTCGACCAGTACGACCGCCGTACGCCGCCGAAGTCATCGCGGCCGTCCGGCGGGGATGACGCACCGCCCCGGCCGCACTAGTGTCGATGTCCTCTCGGGAGGAGGGGAGGCAGGTGCCGACGACCGCCAGCGAGTGGTTCATCCAGATCCTGATCTTCATCATCGTGGCCTACCCGATCGTCGGCGGCCTCGCCTTCCTGGTCTCGAGCTTCTACTACCACGTGTTCCTGGAGCAGCGGGACCGGCCGCGCTACCTCGAGCACGGGGAGCCGTTCGTCTCGATCTTCATCCCCGCGCACAACGAGGAAGCGTCGATCGCGAGCACGGTCCACTACCTCGAGACGATGCTGAACTACCCCGCGGACCGGTTCGAGATCATCGTCATCGACGACGCCTCCACCGACGCGACGCCGCAGATCCTCGAGGAGCTCCAGCAGCAGTACGCCGACCTGCGGGTCATCACGATCGTCAAGAACCGCGGCAAGGCCCACGCCTTCAACGTCGCGCTCGGGTTCGCCCGGGGCGACTTCGTGCTCTCCAACGACGCCGACACCAAGCCGAACCCCGATGCCCTCTGGCAGTACCTGCACTACTTCGAGCGCGCGGGCGGCCAGAACGTCGGCGCGGTGACCGGCAACATGCTGGCCGCCAACCGCACCACGATCACCGCGCTGGCCCAGCAGAACGAGCTCAACTCGATCATCGGCCTCATCAAGCGCTCGCAGATGTCGTACGGCGCGCTCTTCGCGTTCTCCGGCGCCAACACCATGTACCGGAAGCAGGCCGTCCTCGACGTCGGCGGCTGGCACGCGGAGCAGCCGACCGAGGACATCGCCAACGCCTGGGACATGCAGACCAACGGCTGGCGCGCGCTCTTCGCGCCGCGCATCCGCTTCTTCCTCGACGTCCCGGAGCAGACCAGGTCGCTGGTCAAGCAGCGCAAGCGCTGGTCGTCGGGCGGGATCTACGTCCTGCTGACCAAGGGCCCGAAGCTGGCACGCCACCCGCTCCGCAACTTCCAGATGATGCCGGTGATCGCCGACTACAGCCTGAGCATCATCTGGAGCGTCCTCTACTGGATCAGCATGGCGCTGTTCCTCCTGAGCCAGCTCTGGTTCGCCGTGGCGCAGAACTGGGAGAGGTTCCAGCACAACTGGTACATGGTCGGCATCTTCGTGGGCATCGAGATGGTGATCGGGGTGGTCCAGCTCACCGTCGCGTCGTACTACAACGACCGCGGCAGGACGCTGAAGTACGTCCTCTTCGCGCCCTGGTACATGCTCGTCTACTGGATGGTGAACACCTACACGGTCGTCGTGGAGTTCATCCCGACGGTGCGCAAGGTCTGGTCGCAGCGCGACGGCGGCACCTGGAAGTCGCCCGAGCGATCGAGCAGCCTGCAGGGCGTCAACGAGACCCAGGGACAGGGGCCGTCATGACCGACAAGCCGGCGTACGCCGTCCACCACGTCGACGAGAAGGACGTCACCGTCGACTGGTTCTTCGGCCGGGGTCACGTCGCCACCACGGTGGTCCAGGCCCTGCTGGTCCTGGTCGGCTGGTTCTTCGCGATCCTGCCCCTCGTCATCCTGACCTCCGCCCTCCTCCACCGCGACGACCCCGACGGATGGTGGAACTACGAGGAGGGCTTCGTCATGTTCGACCGGACCATGATCTTCCTCGGGATCCTGCTGGTGGGGTTCGTCGTCGGGTTCCTGGTGCTGTTCCTGGTCAACCGGCGTGTCTCGCGGCGGCGCGAGCGGGAGAAGTCGTACGACGAGGAGCGCCTCGCGCTCCGCCTGGGACTCGCGGCCGACCTCTACGCGAGCAAGTACGGCGCGGAGCAGCTGCGGCTCGAGAAGCGCAGCATCCGGATCGAGCCCTACAGCGACTTCGAGACCTTCGAGCTGCGGGACACCTATCGCCTCTACGGAGTGGACCGATGACGCTGTCGGCTACCGACCTGGAGCTCCTCGAGCTGATGAAGCAACGGGAGTTCTCCCTCAAGAAGAGGGTGCGCGCCGCCCACGCCATCTCCCACGAGCTCAGTCGCTTCCGCCGCGTCTTCCGGGTCTCCACCGCGCTCGTCGCCGGGGCGCTGCTGACCTGCTTCATCGTCTCCACGAGCACCACGTTCGACCGGAGCGACATCGAGAACCACGCGATCGTCACCTTCGTGTTCAGCACGCTCTTCGGGTGGCTGCTCGCGGCGGGCTGGTTGCTCACCCCGCGCGGCCAGCGGATCGTCGACTGGCAGGAGACCCGGCTCCACGAGAAGTACAGCGGCGACCTGCACGCCGGTCGGCGGTGGCAGCAGTTCTTCTACCGGGGTGAGGAGATCTCGGCGTACGTCGGCCAGATCCTCTACCTCATCGAGAGCGAGGGGCGCTTCGACTCGATCGACGAGGCGCTGGCGTTCGCCAGGGCGAACAGCCGCGAGCCCACCCCGTTCCGGCAGCGGGCACTGGAGCAGTTCGACTCCGTCGCCGCCGGCACCACCCTGATCGTCGTCTCCACCATCGACGCCGCCGGCCAGCCCTCGAGCCGGCTGATGCGCTTCGTGAAGTCCGAACGTCGCGGAGTCTGGTACTTCACCACGGCCCCGGAGACGCCGAAGGTCTCCGAGCTCGACCAGGGGCGGCTGGCGCTGGTCACCTCACCGACCGACAGCGGTGCCACGATCAGCTCCAACAACGTCCGGGTCCGCAGGGCCGACGTGACGTTCCCCGAGATCGCCGACCTGTACCGCGCCCAGGCTCCCCACTACCTCGAGGGCATGACCGACGACGACCAACGGCAGGAGCTGGTCTACGAGCTGACCTTCGAGTCGGCGAAGGTCTCGGACTGGGTCGACCAGCAGCTGGTCGTCTTCGACGATGACCGAGCGTCACGCGCGGAGGCCTGACCCTCGAGGGCTCAGCGCCCTCGGGCACGCGGCCGCGGTGATGAGTTGTCGCGCCCGCGACCGTCACACCTTCGACGGGACACGTGCCGACGGAAGGATCACGCGATGAGCACGAGCATGCGGCCGACGGACCTCGACGAGCCGGAGTTCTCCGGACTGGCGGAGCGGCACCGGCGGGAGCTGCACGTGCACTGCTACCGGATGCTCGGGTCGTTCCAGGACGCCGAGGACACCGTCCAGGAGACGTTCCTCCGCGCCTGGCGACGGCGGGAGACCTTCGAGGGGCGGTCGACCGTGCGGGCGTGGCTGTACCGGATCGCCACCAACGCCTGCCTGGACCTGCTCGCCAAGCGGCGTCCCGGGCCTGCGACCGGCGGGGAGGTGCTGTGGCTGCAGCCCTACCCCGACCGACTGCTCGACGAGCTGCCCGCCGACGACGCGAACCAGCCGGAGACCGTCGCCGTCGCGCGCGAGACGATCGAGCTGGCGTACGTCGTCGCCGTCCAGCACCTCGCGCCACGCCAGCGGGCGGTGCTGATCCTGCGGGACGTGCTCGGCTGGCCCGCGAAGGACGTCGCTGACCTCCTCGGGGACTCCGTCAACTCCGTCAACAGCGCGCTGCAGCGCGCCCGCGCCGGCATGCGCGAGCACCTGCCCGCCGAGCGACAGGACTGGACCGACGGCGAGGACCCCGGGACCCGCGACCTGGTGCGGCGGTACGCCGACGCCAGCGTGGCCACCGACATCGACCGGCTCGCCGCCATGCTGCGCGACGACGTCCGCTCCTCGATGCCGCCCACCCCCGGCCTGCACGTCGGGCGCGACGCCGTGGTGCGCGACTGGAGGGACTCCGGCTTCGAGGGCATGCAGGGCCTGCGCGCCGTACCCACCTCCGTGAACCGGCAGCCAGCCGTCGCCTTCTACGAGTGGCGGGAGCCCGAGGGCGCCTACCTTCCGCTCACGATCGACGTCCTCCGCGTCACCGGCGGGGCGATCACCGAGATCTTCACGTTCGACGACGAGCAGTTCCCCCGGCTCGAGCTGCCGGAGCGCCTGCCGGCGGACTGACGGTCGGCCGCTGTCGAGATGCAGGGAAGATGGACGAACGCGCCGCGAGAAACTTGGGCGAAGGGCCCGTGACTAGGCGTCGTCGTCAAAGTGCAGCACTCCTGCCTTCGCGCGTTGCTGCGGTGCCTCCCTCCCGTCTGATGCCAGGTACGCCGCCACAGCCTGATTTCTCGCCTGAGCGCCGGTGCTGTCAGGACGCGGCTGTTCGGTTGGTGCGCGAGACGGCTTCGAGGGCGACGCCGAGTGGGATGCGCTCTTGTTCTATACGGCGGTGGCCGGGGTGGTCGGAGTCGAGCAGCCTGAGGTAGACCTCGCGTTCAGCGTCGGTGAGGTGCGACAGCGGCTTGGGGTCGCCGGGCCTAAGGGCCGCGTTGTTCTTATCGGTGTTGGTGCCGTAGGACTCGTAGGTCTCGTAGGTGACGAAGTCCATGAGGATGGATGTGACGGGGAGCCCGTCCGCTCGGTAGCCGTTGAGGATTTCGTAGCCGTGGGTGTCGATGTCGCCCCAGTAGTAGAGCCAGGGTGTGCCGGTGAGCCAGGTGAAGTTGGCGGCTGTCTTGCCGCCGAAGCCGTCGCCCTCGACGGCGATGCCGCCGGGGATGGGCGGGAAGTGGATGGCAGTGTCCTTGTTCTCAGAGATGACGACGACCTGCGGCTCGTAGGCCGGGATGAAGGCGTCGCCGACGGTGGCGGAGTCGTGGAGTCGTGCGCCGCTGGCCCGGTAGCCGGGGTCGAGGTAGGTGAAGTGGATGCGGGGCGGGTGCCCTGGCAGGAGACCGAGGTCGTCGAGGCCGGTGAGGGCTTGAACCCCTGCTTTGTGCCCTTGGAGCCACTTGGCGTGGACGCCGGGTAGTGGCACTTGGCGGGGTGTGACTCCGAGGACGGCGCGAGCGGGGTCTTCGAGGTACCAGTCAGCGACGGCCCTGAGCAGGTCGAAGTCGATGGCCTTGTACTTGTCGATGAGCCGCAGTGTGCGTGCGGAGTCGGTGGCGTGGGGGTATTGCTCCCTGAGCACGCTGAGCCGGTGCCGAGCGCGCGCAAGTCGCTCGGGCCACTCCCCCGCGACAATGGCGGCGGCCTGGTCGATGGTGCTGACGGTGACGTGCGTGGGGACTGTCTGGCGGGTGCCGCCCTTGGCGATGCGGGTTTCGTAGGTAAGTGTCACGCCGTGCGTCTTGGCCCAGTCTTGCCATTCGACGGTGCGGGCGTAGAACGCTGCGTAGTCACCTTTGAGGTCGGTGGCTGTGGGCCGTCCGAGAGGGAGGGCGTGCGGGAACGCTTTCTGGGTGCCGACGATGTGGGTGTGCCAGTTGTTGGTGAGCCGCCGGGTGATGTCGGCGGTGACCTGGGCTGGGGTCTTCATGCCAGGTGGCTGTCGCCGTCGGGGAGGTCAGTGACGTAGGAATAGCCGCGTTCGTTCTTGGTGACAGTGAGGATGAGGTCCATGTGGGGTTCGAGGGCGGTGACCTTGTCGAGGGGTGCGCCGATGATGAGTTGGAACCCGAGGTCCTGCCAAGCCTTGACGGCACGGCCCGCGAACTCACTGTCGGACTTCACGAACCCTTCGTCCAGGAACACGGGCGCAAACCTGGGGCGGGAACGCGATTCATCGCCCAGCTGGTAGCGCAGCGCGGACCCGACGATGAAGGCGACGAGTTCTTGGGTTTCACCGCCGGACTTCCCGCCGAGGGAGTCGTAGGTGGCGATCTCACGGCCGTTGCTGTCGAGGCACGCAGCGGTGATGACGACGTGTTGCCGTACGTCGAGGTAGCGGTCGCGTTGTGACGTTGAGGTCTTGGTGTGGCCTTCAGGGATGCGGATGAGGGCCATGAAGTCGCGGAGATTCTTGAACCGGGTCTCGACTTGGCTGTCAGTGAGTTCGACGGCGAGCCCGGAGGACAGCTCGCGGAGTTTGCGACGGAACTTGCTGAGGTCGTCGCTTTGGAGGCGGCGGAGGTTGATCTGGAGGATACCTTTGCCGCCGAACGGGAGGCCGCGGAGGATGGCGTTGACGGGGTTGAGGCGCTGTTCGATGTCTTCGATGGCGGTGTCGAACGCGTCGTTGAGTTTCAGGAGGTCGTCGCTGGACCACGCGGCGAGTTCTCGCCGCCACTTGTTGCGCCGCTCGTGGAGGCCTTCGGACTGGATACGGTCGAGGATCTCGCGGTAGCCATCAGCGGACTCCACGGTGATGCCGAGGTTGTGTTCCACCCAGCGGGCCTTGTACGCCTCGAACATTGCCTCCATGGCGCTGGTGGCGCTGCGGATATTCCGTTGCGCCTTGTCCGCTTCCTCCCGCAGGCGCTTCCGCATGGAGCGCATGTTGGAGTCGAACCCCGTGAGGCTGGTGGCATCCCAGTTGTTCTTGAACAGGGTGTCCAGGTACTCCTGCTGGTGGTCGGTGACGGTGGCTGTCTGGTTGTCGTCGACGTTGTCGATGGCGTTCTGAACGGTGTCCTGGTCGGTCACCAGCTCTCCGTGCTGCTTCTCCAACTTCTCCAGGTGGTCGCTTGCGAGAACCCGCACGCGTGTGGCTTCGGCGAGGAGCGGCTTGATGCGGTCTTCTTCGCCTTGGAGTGCGTCGAGGATCTCGTTGGCGTCCCGGAGCCGCTGGATCTCGCCTTCGAGTTCGAGGACCCGCTGGTCGAGGCCGAGGTAGTCGATGTCCGTCCAGGTGGTGTCCTGGACGTACACGTGTGCGGAGTACTGCTCGCGGAGACTGTTGAGCCGTTCCCCCATGCCGGTGATGCGCTCACGGACCTTCTTGATCTGCGGGTCGAGTTCGGTGAGCAGTTCCTCGATGTCGGCGAGACGGCGTTCGTTGGAAAAGCCGATGATGTTGCCGTCGTTGGATTCGCCGTGGGCGCCTTTGTCGCCATCGCGGGTCTGCCCAGCAGGGGTGACGCGGGGTTCCCGACCAGCGAGGGCAGCAGCGTTCGGGACGCAGAGGTGGTCGATGCCATCGTCGCTGACGCGACCTTGGACCCACCGGGAGAACGGGGACTCCTTGAACGCGAGTTTCCCGGACACGTAGTCGGGGTTGCCTGCCCAGTCTTCGTGGTCGGCGAGGGTGACGGCTCGGAACTGGACGCGGGGCCGGATGGGGACACCGTCGATGGAGGCGGAGAGGTGGTCGCGTGTCCGCCGGTCGACCAGGATGACCCTGACGAGCCCACCGAGGGTGGTTTCGATGGCTTTGCGCCAGTGCTCTTCGTCGGGGAGGACGTCGATGAGTTCGGCCACGAACGGAAGGTCGCTCATCGGATCGAGCCCGGCGGCCTCAGCCATGCGGACGCGGGCACGGTGGAGGCGGTCCGGCACCATGCCGTTCCGACCGTCGAGGGACTTCTTCTCGTTCAGGAGGTCGGTTTGGCGGCTGGTGAGCGGTGACAACTCGTTGTCGCGGATTGTCTCTTCTTCGGCCTTCAACGCGGCTGCGCGAGCTTCGTACCCGGCGATGAACTCAGCGGCGGCGACCTGTGCTTCGGCGAACTGCTCGACGGTCTCGGGGACGACCAGGTTGATAGGTTCGGTGCGGTACTGGAACTTGAGGTTCGCTTCGTAGACGCCGTTGCGGCTGCCTTCGAAGGCCTTGATCTGCTGGAGCCTCTCGTCGATTGCCCGTCCGCCATTGGTGCGCTTCTCGTCAGCGATCTGCCGCAGGCGTTCCTCGTACCTGCCCTCGTCGGCCTTCGCTTCGGTGAACCGTGTGGCCGTCTCTGCGTGGTCGCGGCGGTTCTCTACGACAGCTGCATCCAGGAGGGCGCGTTCAGTGCGGAAGCGCCACAACTGGAACGGAGAGGGTCCGTCGAGGTCGGCGCCGAACTGGCGGATGAGGAGCGCTTCGGCTTCGGCATTGGCGAGGTCGTTCTGCAGGTCGGGCAGGCGGCGCAGCGCCTTCACCTTGTCTGCCTCGTCAACCATCTTGAGGTAGGAGGCTTCGATGTCAGCGAAGTGTTCGAGGGCGTTGTCAGCCGCCTGGTAGGTGGGCGGTTCTTCCAGAACCATGGACTTGTAGAGCCCGTCGACCCGCTTGACCTGCATTCCGGCCTGGACGCGGGCCAGGAGACGCATGGCCTTGCGGCCTCCGTTGCCGCCGCCGATGCCGAGGCGGGTGTGGAGGTTGTCTTCAAACTGCCAGAACGTGTCGAAGACGACCATGTCGGCGAAGTTGGCTTTGAGGGTGCGCTTGTCGAACCGTGTGGCCGCGAGCGGTTCGAGGCGGGAGAGGTCGAGGTAGCCCTCGGTGGCAGCGAACGTTGTGTTGACGTCACCGTTGACGGTGGCACCGGACTTCACGAAGTAGATGCGGAGGACGGTGTACTTGCGGCCGTTGTCGTTGACGAACGTCATTGCGAGCGCACCCCAGGTGGGGGCTCCGTCGATGCCGCGCAGCACCTGGTCGCGCAGTTCGTCGGATCCGTCGACACGGCTGGTGTCGGTCTTTCCGCGCAGGTAGGTGAGCAGGTTGCGCTGTTCAGCGGAACGGGCTCGGCCTCCCGCGTCGTTGGAGGCACCGTTGAACGCGGTGTCGGACGGCATCGTCAGCGCGATGTAGGCGTCCAGCATGGTCGACTTTCCGGTACCGGATGCGCCGGACAGCAAGGTCGAACCGGGTGAGTACCGGACCACGTGGTGTCCGTGGAAACCGCCCCAGTTGACCATCTGGAGCGCTTCGGCACGCCACTGGGAGTGCTCGGAGTTGGCCGCCGGGTTGGGGATGAGGGGCTGGTCGGCGATGGTCATGCGTTTTCCTCACCGTCAGCGTCGAAGTCGAGTTCACCCTCCAGGTCGGCGTGGGCGGCATGGCGGGCCTCGGGGGTGAGCGCGTCGGTGCCGTTCTGGGCCATCAGCCACGTCCACAGCACCCGCAGTTTCTCGACAGGCAGGAGCACTTCGATGATGGGCGAGATGCGGAACCGGTCCGGGTCTGCGGTCTTGAGGAGCACTCCGGCGCTGCACAGGCCCTCGATGGCCTTGGTGGCGCGTTTGTGGTCCATGGCGCGGTGGGTGGCGTGCTCGGGTCGCTGGTCGGCTACCTCGTCGAGCATCGTCTGCTTGTCGACGAATACGACGTTGTCGCCCTCTTGGCGTTGGGCGAAGAACCGCTGCCGCAGGAACATCATCACGATGGTCTCTTCTTTCGAGTGCGACATGTCGCGCAGCAGCGAAGGGAGCGGGTCGCCGGTCTCTGCGGTGGCCTGCCGCTTGAACGCGACCTGGTAGTCGCGGTCTACATAGAGTTCGAAGAACAGGTCGTTGAGGCGGCTCTTGATGAGGTCATGGTTCGCCATCAGCACGGCCCAGTGTTCGGGGTAGCGCTCGGCGGAGATGTAGCGGTGCTTGAGGAGGGCGTGGAGGCAGCGACGCTGCTCGGGGAACAGGGTGCTGGTGTCTTCCTCGAACATGGCGAGGGAGGTGGTGTCCTCGTCGTCCTCACTGTTCGCCAGCGGGTCGTCGTCCGCGAACGGGTCAGTGACGTAGGTCAGGCCCTCGTCGTCGGCGACGGTGTTGTCGTCGCCTGCCCAAGCGTCGCTCATGACTCTTCTCCGTCCGAGTTCGCGGGTTGTGCCATCGTGACCGTGGGCATCAGGAACCGGCGTGTGCTTCCGTCTGGTCGCACCGCTGACACCAGTTCCCGAGCGGCGGCGTCCACGCTTGCGTCCATCCCTGCCAGCAGGTGCATGAGCCCGAGAATCTCCACGGGGCGACGTAGATCGTCGGGCAGTGTGTTGAACAGGGCTGCTGCGGACTCAAGGTCGCCAGTGGCAAGCCTGGCTTCGAGTTCACGGCGTAGTTCGGCGAGCGACGGGCCGCCCTGCTTGCGGATGTCGTCGAGTGACATCGCTGCCGGGGCTTCCGCTGACACGTCCTCCAGCGGTTCGGGAGCGCTTTCGCTGTCGGGGTCGAAGGTTCTGAATCGCAGCGCGGCCATGTCGAGGCCGGGTGGAATCAACTCGACCTCGACGTGGCTGCGGACTCGGGCGGACTGCATCCACATCCGCATCTCGCGGTCGATGCCGCGCAACACCATGTCGAGCTCGCGGTTCTTGATGTGGTCGTAGTTCTCGATGTGTTCGCGCAGCGTCGCGGACAACCGCTGGCGTTGGCTCAACACGTCCGAGATGCCCCGGCGGATCACATCGACTGTCGTCTTCAACTGCCGGTGCTCATCAGGCAGGAGGGTTCCTGCCCACGGGTGGGCGAGGATCGTGTCGAGGTCGGTGCGGAGTCGGGTCAGCCAGTCGCGGTTTCGGAGAAGTTCGAGTGCTCCGGCGAACGCTCGGCCCTCGGGGGTGGCTGTCAGCAGGTTGGCCGACTGGTTCAGGTAGTCATCCACCACCTCGCCGACGGGCCGTTCCTCTTCGCGGAACCGTTTGGTGATGACCTTGTGCATGCCCCTTACGGCTTCCTCGACGCGGCGGAAGTCCGAAGGGAGGCCATCGAGTTCGCGGAGCACGTTGGCGAACTGCTCGGTCAGTTCCGCTTCCGACGCCTCGGGCATCTCCCCGCCCTCGGCGAGCCGGTCACGCTCAGCGGTCAGCGCCGCGATCTCCTCCGTGAGCCGCCTGATCCGTTCCTCTCGGTCCGGGTTCGCTGCCAAGGCAGCTTGGGAGACGACGTGTCGCATCGTGGCGATGCGGGACAGCGAGACGTTTAATTGGGTGCGGGTCGCGCGGGTGACGTAGTCGAGCGCCTGCTTGGCGTCGCCGGTCAACTGGTAGGTCTCTTGGCCATCGCCAGGGTCGCGGTACAGCCACCGTTCGCGCACCCACTGCATCCCGAGCGACTTGCCGTTCCCTGTGGGCACTGTGTACCCGGCTGCCCGCAACTCGTCGAGCCTGGCGTCCACCACGGTGTGGAACCGTTCGACCGCGATGGGTTGGCCGTCCTCGGGGAACGAGGCCGCGAAGATGGGCATGGCAACACCGGCCGACTTGCGGTCCAGCAACTTCAAGGTGGGCGTGTTCAACGCCGCCTCGATGCGAGCGACCTCGCCCTCGATGTCGCCCATCGCACCTCCCCGCGCTGCCCGCACGTCCCGTTGCCGCCGTCGGCTGGCCTTGGCTTCGGAGACTAGATGGCAGGTCCGACAGATGTATTACGAACGGAGAGTTCGGTCCGATGGCGCTGTGGCAACGCGACCGAGATGGCCACCCGATCGTGCCCGGCGAGCTGGTCGGCCACGCCGGCGCCGAGTCGCAATACACGTCGATCACCTCACCGAGCACCTCGCCGAGGAAGGCGCACGATCGTCGATCAGACCCGTGGCCGACGCGTGCGACAACGCGCTCATGGGATGCGAAATCGGGCTCTACAAAACTGAATCGCCCCGGGTCTGATTGTGGCTTTCAATCCATGGTGGACGGGAGTTAGGTGAGGGCCGACTGCGGTGCCGTCGTGCCGAGATGCATGCAACAGGGGGCCGCCGCCCACCAGTACCACCGGTCGGCGCCTTCATCTCAACCAGCCCACCTGCTATTCGGCTTGCCGTTCAGCACGGTGGCGATGTACTGCCCGCGGGAGCTACGGGTGAACTCCTCCCATACCGACGGTGGGCAGGCCGAATAGGCCCACTCCACACCGTCGGGAAAGCGAACCAGGATGGTCTCGGCGTCCGGCAAATAGGCCTCGGCGACGACACGGCTTGAGCCGGTGACGGGTTGCCAGTCGATCATTCATGCTCCTCGGCGTGGTAGGTGCCGCGCCATGCCTTGACCGCGGCGGTGACATCGGGAACGCTGCTCTGCTGCCTCCACGAGTCCAGTGATGGATCGTGGGCGTTCGGGAACGGGTTCGGTGGATCAATGAGTGTGCGGGCAGGCAGCGCGAGAGCCTCGCCGGTGACGACGGCTTCACCTGTGCGTAGTGACGGCAACACGGCGGCCAAGCCTGCGACGCTGTCTGGTAGGGCGGCCCGGATCTTGGCCTGGTCGGCTGCGTTGCTCAGCCGCAGCGCGATCATGGTGCCAGACTGCGCGAGAGCCGTGTCTGGGAGTTCTGAGGGGCGCTGGGTGACCAGCATGAGGCCGACCCCGTACTTTCGGCCCTCGCGTGCGATGCGATTGGTTGCTGTGCGCGCCATCACGGCAGCGGATGTGCCGAGGTAGCGGTGGGCTTCCTCCAACACGATCAGGACTGGTCGTGGGCGTCCAATTCCCACACCGTCAGCTGGGGTGCGTACGGCTGCTTCGAAAATCAGGTTGAGGATCACGCCGATCGCTACATCGCTCGCTTGTTGCGGCACGCCACTGAAGTCGAGGATGGAGACTGGCTGATCGCGGCCGAGCCAGTTGGCCAACTCGTCCACCAGCGGGTCGGCTCCGTCCGGGTCGCCCTCTGGTTGCTGGAGGAAAGCCAGGCGAGGATCCAGCAGGCCGAGGCGAAGTAGTTCCGGGATCGTGCCATGGGTTCCGTGGTACGGGCCTTTGAACGGCGCTGCGCCCCCCGGCCCGTAGTGTGCGAACCGAGTCGGAGTGAGGGTGGCGGGATCGCCCTGCTCCTCGATTTCTGCGGTGCTCTGATCCCTCGCGACTCGAAGAGTCTCGTTGTTCTCGGCGTCGAGTTGGTGCCAGACCGTCTTAAGGTCAAAGGGAATGGGTGTGTCTGCGGTGACCGCGGCTGGATCCAGGCTGAGCCAACTTGCGGCGGAGGCGAAAGCGCGGCGTTGTTCGGTGACGAGTTCGGTGAAGCGGCTCTGTGTCGTGCCTCCGCCTGAGGACCCGGCGATGGCAGCGAGGATGTCGGATGCGGCGAGTGCCCAGTAGGGGACCCGGATGCCGTGGTCTCCGCTTCCAAGGACTGATCTGACGGAAGCGTGGTTGCCGAGCGCTGCGGAGTACTCGCCATGGGGGTCGATGACGACGACGTTTGCTGCGTTCCAGCCACCTCGGGCGAATCCCTGCAGCATGGAGGCCACGCAGCTGGTCTTCCCCGCCCCCGTCGATCCGACCACGGCAGCGTGGCGGGTGACAAACGGGCTGGCTGCTACGCAGACCGGTACCTCCTCAGCGGCGGCCAGCCGCCCGAGGCGGATCGAGCCCTCGTCCGGTGGCGGGAACACCGCTCGCAGGTCGTCAGGTGTCGAGAAGTGGACCGGGTCGTCGAGGCCAGGGTAGGTGCCCACGCCGCGATGAAACCGGCCGGTTCCCCGGTCGATCTCGCCGAGCAACTCGACCTGCAACCAGCGCTCGCCGACTTGAATCGCTTCCACTGGGGTTGCGGTACCGCTCAGCTCGGCGATCCCGAGGAGGCTCACCTGGCCAACGAGGTCGACGAGGCCCTGGGGGATCCGGATGATCGAACCGATCTGACCGACACGCTGCAGCTGGCCACGGAAGATGGGTGCAACACCCGCGAGGTCCGGGTCGAGCGCCACCGTGACCTGCGCCCCGAGCACGTGCCTAACGCGACCGATGCACGTAGGTTCGCGTTCAGGCACCCGGCTTCACCGCCTTCGCCAACAGCTCGCTCAGTCGGGCCTCAAGCTCAGCTTGTGGAGGCGAGCTGCGCGCCAGGAATTGGGCCAGGTAGCGGAAGTCGCCAAGCAGGAATGCATCGTCGGCCCAAACGTCGGCTGGTGGGTCGTCCGGTGTTTCCCAGGTGCACTGGATGCCGCCCAGAATGGCCTCTTTGGGGCTCACCACCTGCACGTTGGGCGCGGTAGTAGCCAGCGCGACCAGATCTTCGGGCATCGTTGAATAGCAGAATGCAATGAACTCCGAACGTGGTCGCCGGCGGGCGGCCTCGAAGATCATCTCGTTCAGGTGCTGGTCACCAAAGGCGTACCCCGCGATCATGGTCAGGGTTTCGGGCTGCTCAATCGCCCGGCGCAGCCGGTCCTGCAGGACCACGAACGGCACGCGACGGGATTCGTCGTACTTCGCATCCGATGGGTAGATCGCCGCCGGCTGGTCATCCGGTACGGCCGTGCCCAGCCGAACGACCGACGGACGTGGATCGGTCTGCCAGGCCCAGTTCACCGAGCCGTGCAGCTTCCACACTCGGACCAGGAACGCGGGAAGCCAGTGGCGTTCCTCGCCGACCGACGCTTCGACCAAGTCGCTGCGGAACTGTGCGTGCATCGTGCCGGCGAAGCCGTCGAAGTAGGGCACCCCAAGAGCCTCTAGCCCGGTCTCGATCAGCAGGTCGTAGTTGACCGTGAACAGTTCGAGCGGCTGGTGGTAGTCGGCGCGGGCCGCCCACGACGCCAGCCGCAACATGGGATCCATCGCGCTCGGGTCGATCACGAGTTTCTCGACGATACGCCGGCAGATCTCAACATCGAGGTCGCCGGCCTCTTTCGCGGTGAGGCCATCCACCTGGTCCGTGGTGCCGCTGAGCAGGGCTGAGATGCGTCTTAGGCGGCTCAAGACCTGCTCCAGGTTGCGTCCGTCCATGAGGCGTTCGAAGTTCGACAGTGACTCGCCGGAAAGGCTCGTCCGCAGGTGCTCTTCCAGTTTGGCAACATCCGGAAGTCCGCACGCTCGTGACGCTCCAGCGCCGACGAAAAGACAGACATGTCGCGACCGCGACGCCAACTTCTCGCTGAGCCCGTTGACGAACCGCAGCACCCCATGCCCAGACACCAGTCGAGGCTACGACACCAACGGGGCGCTGCGCGGCAGTATGAACCGCTCCGGCACGGAAAGTGCGAAGACAATGTCTCCGGCTTCGACGTGAAAGGTCTTCGCCGGTGATCGTGGCCGACCGTCAGACGACACTAGGGCCCAAGTGCCAACGGATCGGGGTGTCCGGTGTTGAGCCGCGTGGCGGAGACGTCAGGCGACTGGAATCTGCGCGAGTAAGTCGGCAACTGTAGCCATCGCTACAGGGACCACCAGAACGTCGAGCCGTAGATCTTGTAGCCCAGGTCAGCGCTGCCCAGGTCAGTCCACATGTTCCTCTTCGGGTCACCGCCATACTTGGACGAGTCGTTCAGCATGCCGTAGACATCCGCGCTGATGTAGGTGGGGTACTTCGGGTCGAGGGCAGCCATCTTCGCCGCGTTGTTGGCGGCGTTGCCGACCCACACGAGGTCGTTGCTGCCACGGATGCCGGTGCGAGCGATGAAGAGCTTGGAGGTGTCGATTCCGACTCGCTGTTTCACCGTGAACGCGGTCTTCGGGTACTTCTTGTTGAGCTTCGCCGTGACAATGTTCTTCGTCGCCCAACTGATCTGCAGGCCGCACTTAGCCGCGTCTGTGTTCTTAGAATCTCCGATGAAGACCCCCATGACCCGATCACCGTCATAGGCAGTGATAGAGCCACCTCTCGCCCTAATGATCTTCGCCGCGCAGTACAGATAGGACTTGTAGACCTCAGCGGCAAACCAGTCCTTGTAGCCCTTCACCATCTTGGTAGAGCCAGCCAGGTCTGCGTACAGCACCGTGGCATCGAGTTCGACCGCGACGTTCTTGAGCGGCAGGTCCTCAGGGTCCGGGACCTTCTGACCCTGTCGGCGCTGCCACTGCTCGTCCAGTACGTTCTGGACGTACGTCTCCAACTCATCCTTGAGTGTCACGCCCTCTCCTTCCTTCCCTGCCCTCAGAAGAGGGTGATGATCGCGGCCACTCCGCCCAGGAGCACGCCAATGCCGAGCGCCGTGAGCGCCCACGCGCTGGCCAAGAACTTCGACCGCGCCACCTTGGAGTTGGCCCACACCTGCGCAGCCACCTGCTCGAAGTACTGGTCCTGGTCGGTGATGAGCGCCTTCACTGCGGCAGCGTGGCCAGCCGTGTCGTCCTTGTACTTGCGAGCGACGTGTTCGAAGTAGATAAGGGAGACTGGCTCCCCCACACGCAGCGTGGGGATGAGGGCATAAAGGGCAATCGCCGCCGCGATGACAGCACAAACGCCCGCCGCGACCCCGAAGCCGACTGCCGCACTAGGAGCGTTGGCGAATTTCTCGCTCAGCCCAGCGGAGGCCAGAGCACCAGCCAGCACACCGGCACCGGCCAACGCGCCGCCGGCTTTAGCATCGGCAAAGCGCACCCACTCGTTCACGGAGTTGAGCACCCGCCATGCGTCCTCGATCACGGCGGCACGCTACTCGTGACGTCCGACAGTTCCGCCGGGCCGCCATGTCATGAGGCCACCATCCGATCGTGGGCCAGCGTGGCCAGACGTCGAACATCACCGGCGAAGATCAGAAGCTCCCGCGCCAACTGTCGGCGCTCTATGGCGGAGAACTCCCGGGCAACGGTGGCCGTGAGCGGGGAGCTGACGTGTTCGACCGGCAGGTCGACGAGTGCAGCTGTGCACGCACGAGTCACGATGAGAAGTTCGATGTCGACCAGGTAGCGCGTCCCCGCAGGTATGCCGCGTCGCATGTTCTTGTGACAGGCGAGGTCGAGCCGTTCGAGGGCTTCGAGGACGGCGTCCGTGCGGGCCGCTGCCTTACTTGAGGACGCTCCTGGTTCGATGGCCGCGACCATCGAACGACTGGCCGCCGCAAGGGCGTCAGCTGCCTCAGCGAGGCGACGTACGGCTTCGTCGGTGGCAGCTCGGTCGGCGCGTGCCCAGCCGGCGAGGACGGTGGTGAGTCCGACCATGGCGACTGCGACCGCCCTGGTGTCTCTCACGCCGAGTGCAGCGACGGCGCCGACCAGTGCGACTGGGATCGTAATGGTGGTGAGCTGTCTTGCGGTTGAGAGCTCCCGCCACCAAGCAGCCTGCGTGAGAGCGACCGGCGGCAGATCTGCGACCCGGACCATGGTCGTCAGACAGCCGGCCATGACCGCGAGGACCAGGGCGTTGGCCAGGTAGTGAGCAACGTCGGGCGACCACTCACCACGAAACACGGCCGCACCGAGAAGCACCACTGCGGCCAGAGCCGCGAGCACCTCGACCGCGATCAGCATCGTGGACAGTGCGAGTCCGATGACCCTGATCATGCGAAGGAGGCGGCCCAGGCGGCGCTGCCCCTGGGCGCCTCGCCTCGCGAGGTCGACCACCCCCAGCATCATGACGGTGGGGCCGACTACCGCGGCGACAGCGCCAAGCCAGCTCCAGGCGGGCCCGGTGGCATATAGGGTCGCCATCCCAACGGTCAGGAGTGATATCCCGACCGTGACCTGTGCCCACGACCGCCATCGGGGCGTATCAGCCCTTCGACGCCCGCGAGGCATCTCGTCTCGAAGGTCAACGGCGCGCTCCATCAGCAGACCCCGAGCTGCGCACGAACGACGCCTGTCAGGCATCACCGTGGTGCCTGCGAGTGCCGAGGCTGGACCCACCACTGGTGGTTGGCCATCGAGCGTGGTGGTCACGCTACGTCCTCTTCTCTGCCCCCGACGACAGCGGCGATCTGCTCGGCCATGTCTTGGATCGAGACGGCGTCCGTGCTCAACGCGACCTTGTCGGCCAGCGACGGACTGTAGGCGCGCACCTGGTCGCCGGTGAGGTTGTGCCAGATGGGCAGGAGGGTCTGCTCGCCGGCGACGGTCCGGGTGACGAGGCCGTCGAGCTCGTGGTTGGTCCATCCCTTGGCGAAGAACCGCTCGGAGAGGATGACGATCCCGAAGCGGCTGGAACGGATGCCTTGGTCGATCTTTCGACGGAGGCTGTCGCCGATGGTCAGCTCGGTCTTGTCGAGCCAGACGCTGATGCCGAGTTCGACGAGGGCGTTGCGCAGCGGAACGGCGACCGCTTCCTTGTCCTCGCTGGCGTGGGAGATGAAGACGTCCCAGGTCTGCCCGCCCAGGAGATCGCCGTCAGGCTCGACCGGCTCGCGAACCTGGATGTCGCTGATCGGGCTGCGCTCGCGGATCGGGGCCAGCATGCCGGGAGGGGGAGGCTGCACGGCGACATTTGCTCGGACACGACCACCGAGACCGCCGAGGTCGACGACGACGAACCAGTGACCGCTGTTGGGGATCTGGAGACGGAACGGGGACTTCGTGGCACGCCCACCGTGAAAGGAGAACCGGCGACCAGACTTGAGGGCGCGGTAGTTGCTCGCGGTCATCAGGCGCACGTTCGCCTGCTTGTCGAGGGTGACGACGGCGACTGCGCCCTTCTTCTGCTGCTTCAGGTCGAAGTGGAGGTGCTGCATGATCCGGCGCTCACTTCTTGTCGCGCGGAGGGTTGGGGTCGTTGCCGGGCGCGATGGTGTCGGAGTCGCGGATGCGGCCGTCGCGGCCGTGGATGACAACCTCGCCGCCCCCTGCGTTGCCAACGATTTCGCCGGCCCTGCGTACGGCGTCGGCCTGAGTGTCGGTGTGGGCGCTGGAGCGCTGGGCGCCGGGAGCACGGACGTCCCAGCCGCCGTTCTCGTTCGGCACGACGTGCCTGCGGTTGTTGTTGCTCATGGTCTTCTCCTGCTGGATCTCATCTTGTGGGTCTGGCTCGTCCGGTGATGAGATGCAGGCTGCAAGTCGCATGCGATCACCTCGCGTGCCGCGGGCGTCTGGTGGCTAGACCAGGCGCCCGCACTGCGTTGCACGCCAGTTTGCGCTCGAATATTTTCACGCGATTTGACCTGGCTTCTCGTGGCGCGTCAGACCATCCAACCGGCGTGTCGACTACCACCTATCACCATTCTGACCTGCGCGAAGCGGTACGTTGTTTTCGCGCGATTTATTGGAGGTCTTGGATGTCAAAGGCGACGGTCACCCGGCTAAATGAGGCATCGGACAGAGACGTCCAGACTGCGGAATGCGCCAACCCACGGTGTGATGAGGTCATCCAGCGCCGTGGCGGACGGGGGCGCCCGCGGGATTACCACGACGACGAGTGTCGTCGAGCCACAGCGGAGGTGAAGCGGCGGCTCGAGTCACGCCTGGAGCATTACAAGGAACAGGTCGCGATCCTCAGCGAGCGCTACGCCCCCTACGAGAAGGCGCCCGGCATGGGCGAGTCGAGCGGACCTGCCGACGCAACGAAACTCACTGCCGAGCAGATTCGGATCGCGCGTGAGGCCGTCAGCAAGGTGGACGGTGCTGCGCCGTTCCTCCGCAAGCACGATGGCGAATTTGCGGCTCAGCTGATCGAGCTCTTCGATGCTGTCGCTCCGGTCGTTCGCTCACATCTGTGATGACCTGCCTGCGAAGGCGCGAGCTGCGGCCATAACGTTGGCTCCGCCAACATCGACTGCGCCGTCGCGGAGCACGCGTGCTGGCGCGATGTCGTCGAGCAGCGGATTGCGGCCCTGGAACCACGCCTGGATGACGGACGCGGTGTCTTTCTCGCTGAGCAGCGTGGCTGCCTGGTAGGCGATACATAGACGTTCGATGACCTCGTCCGGAGGTGCCCTGTCGTCAGCAGAGTCCGCCCACGCACGCACGGTCCGCGTGTCATCGACAGCTCCCAAGTAGGCGATCAACTTGGCGCCGAGCATTTCGCAGAGACGCTGGACGAGGTCGGCCGTGCTCAGTCGGCTTTCGTCCAGGTCCTCGCCGCATGCCGGCCAGGCTGGCTCGGGCCGGGACGGCGTTTGGTTGCGATCGCTGATCGCGCGGCGGAAGGTGGTGATGGCGGTCTCGTAGGCGGCGATGTTGAGCCGGGAGAGCGGCAGGCCGTTGTGGTCGTAGGTGCGCCACATCATCCCGGTCACGAAGACCCAGAGGTGGCTGGGCGGGAGGCTGAACGTGGTGCGCGGGCTGCGTTGGCTGATCCACACCAGATCGGTCCCGTGCGGCGAGAGGGCGATGGTGTCTCCTGGCTCGTCGCTGTGTTCGTCGTCGGCCGGCAGGAAGTTCATGGCTGCGAGTGGTTCGATGCCGCGGCGCAGGAGGTCGCTGAAGTCGTTCTCGGACCGGGTGGTCGGCTCGAGGTCGTCGGTGAGGAAGCGGAGGACGGCGTCGGCTCGGTCGAGGCCGGCGAGGATGTCGTCTGGTTCGGCGACGCGGGACCAGTGCTGGAGGATCTCGACGAAGATCGCGGCCTCGTCTGTGTGGTAGGCGCCGTAGACGCGTTCTCGTACGGTGCCATCGGGTTCGGGGATTCGGGCGACGAACGTGAAGTCGCCGAACGGGCCGGGCGTGGTGAAGTCGAGGGTGACGCTGATGCCGTCGGGCTGCGGGACGACGAAGAGGGGCTGCGTCGGCCGAGGCTCGCCAGAGCTGCCGGGGTCGTCATCGGTCGGCATGTCGACCTCCTCTCCGCGGGTGCCTCGACTGCGCTCTTCCCGGACCGATCGTCGTCTGCACATGGTGGCCCGCTCCGATGCCCTGGTCCGGCTTCTCCACAGGCATCGGATCTGCCGAGAGCCGGATGACGCGAAGCTGGACGGCGGTGCTGATGGCGTCCTGATCGTCGACGAAGCAGCGGCAGCGTTCGAGGTGCAATTCCCTGGCGTCGAGGGCGTCGTCGTGGGTGAGGTGGACGCTGAGGAGCTCCTCGCAGTCCCACAGTCCCCAGACCTCCGTTGCGGTCTTCATGCGATCCTCCTGTTCGCTGCGGCGGTGCTCGGGACCAGTTCGGTCAGGGCGTCGGTCGCGGCTTCGTTGAGGCGGCCGGCAAAAGCGCGGTAGTGGGCGCGGTCGTGGCGGTCAGGCGGGTGCTGCCAGCCGGGGCTGGTGTCGATGTGTCCGTGCGCGTACTCGGTCCAGAGCCAGGTGATGGCGTACTGCTGGCTGGCCGTGTGGCTGCCCGGCAGGTGTTTCCGCGCCCAGGGGCGGTACCAGCCGCGGCGGCGCACGAGGCGTCGTACGGCGTTCTCCCGGGCGCGGTAGTCGACCGCGGAGTCGAGTTCGTTCGCGACTCCGGCAAGCGCTGTTATGAAGTCGGCGCCCGAAACGAGGAGGTCGGCGCTGCAGGCGCGGGCGGTCTTCGTCCCGAGCGGTGGAGGGAGTCCGAGTGCCGCGGCGGCCTGGACCCAGGTGAGGTTTCCGAGGTGTTGGCGGGCGAGGCACAGGCTGACGAACAGTCGACCGGTGCGGGCGGTGACGTCGAGCAGGTGAGAGACGCGCCTCGCGTAGACGCTGGCCGGGACGACCTGGGGGACCGCGGTCAACGGCAGGCCGCTGTGTGAGCTATCGAGCAGCGTTGCCAGGCGTCGCCGGGAGGAGGTGGCGGTCATGACCAGGCGGGTGAAGAGCGGCGTCATGGTGGTGTGATCGGCCAACCAGCCGAGCTGGCCGTCGTTGGTCACCGGCGTAAGCTCGGTCCAGGGATGAAGTTCGTCAGCGGCGTCGTTGAGGCTCGCGGTGCGCAGGATCTCGTCCGCTGCGGCGAGTGCCTGACCACGGAGCTGAACGTTCACGGGTGGCACGAGTCCCCACCGGGCGGCTCCCGCACCACCGCTGCGCTCGCGGTCGGCGCGGGCAGTCTCGGCCCACGACGCAAGCTCCTCACCGCCCGGCTGGACCGCGAGGTGCAGCAGGAGCACCGCCAGGGACTTGAGTTCCCGCAGGTAGTCGCCCGGATCCACGAGATCGCCGAGGACACCGACGGGCCGACCTTGGAGGGCGGAGTCGATGCGGCGTTGAGCGACAAGCATCGCGGCAGGTGCCGCGATGGTGTCGAGTTCACCGAGGGGCTGCTGGCATCCACGTCCGCGGGCTCCGCCGGGGTTTCCACAGTGATCGGGGGATGTGTCGACGGCGCGCAGGGGTGTGCGGTGTGAGCGGAAACGTCTTCCGCAGGTGGGGCAGTGATCGATGAGCCACAGGCGGTGTTCGGTGCAGGTGGTGACCCAGGGGTGGCGCCAGCTGAGTTGCCAGATCCCGTCGTCGTCGAGGCAGCCTGGGCACAGGGCGGTGCTGTGGACTGGCGGCCAGCCGCGGGCGGCGACTCGACGCCATGTGTTCTTGTTCGCGGGGTCGAGTCCATAGGTGTCGATGCCGACCATGCTGGCCAAGGTGCAGCACCGCAGCGCGACTGTGTCGAGTCTGGTCAGCGCAGCAAGGTTCGCGATCAACGGCTCTGCTGGTGCGATGGTCAGGAAGGCTGTGGGTGCGCCGGCTTGGGAGAGGCGCTGGACGAGGGCGGGGCGAGGGAGCGCGTTCGCGGCTCCCAGCCGCTCGAGGTACCCGTCGAGTGCTTCTCCGGCGACGGGGGCGATGGTGACCGGTAGCGGTGTCAGGTCAGCCAGCATCGGCATGTCTCGCTGCCCGTGCGACCGTCTGTTGAGCGTCGCGGGCGACGTCGTCGGCGACGGCGCCGAGGAGCTGGTGGCCGTACTCGATCAGGATGAGTCGATCCTCCGGGAGGAGCGATTGATCGAAGGAGCGCAGTTCCCGTCGCATCCCGGCGTGGTGCGGGCTCAGGCCGAGCGTGCCCTGGGTGAGCTCCAGCCAGATCCAGGCGGCGGCCAGCCGCTGGTTGCGCGGCGTGCGATGCACGGCGGTGGGCGCGAGCATTGAGGTCGGGACGGAGCGCGGAGCCGTCAGGACGGTGCGGCGGTAGCGGTAGTCGCGGATGCCAGCGTGCGCGAGTCGGTCGGTTTCGCGAGCCAGGACCCGCAGTCCAGCGGTTGTGTTGCCAAGGTGCTGGACGTAGGTCGCGGTCATGGGCTGCTTGCGCAGGTCGCCGTACCGCTCGTCCAACTGGGCGACCGTGGGACGTGCTCCGGTGGCTGCGTGGATGGCTTCACGGCGCAGGGCTCGCGCGATGGCGTGGCCGAGGTCTTCGCCGGCCGCGTCGACGTCCAGGGCGCGGTGCCGGGGGTGGAGGTAGTCGGGGATCGCCGCCTCGGTGATCCGCGAGCTGCGGAGCTGGTCGTGGAGCGCCTGGCGGGCTCTCGCGCAGTCATCCTCTGGGGCTGGGCTTTCGCCGAGATGGGTCAGCGTGCGTTCGCCGATCAGGTCGCGGGTTGCCTGGACGGTCCGGCTGGCCGGCCAAGCGTGTTCGGCGAACCCGGCGATCCAGGCGGGGGCCTGCCACGACCCGGCCGGTGGGGCACCTGTCGTGGCGCGGCCGGTGCCGGTGGCGAGGTGAACGTGGAGACGCAGGAGACGCAGCAACCGCAGACGGCGATCGGCGAACCCGACAGCTGGGGCCCGCATTGATCGCAGGAATGCGTCCTGCATCTCCAGTGCGTGAACCGCACTGTCGACAGTCACGCCGTCGTTGAGAAGGGCTTGGCAGCTGGGGCAGTGACTGACCCAGACCAGGCCGCTCCACAGGCTCCCGATCCCGCACGACCAGCAGATGGTTCTGTCGGTTCGGCGGAGCTCGATGTTCGCCGGTTTTCGGCCGCGCCGCGCAGCGAGTCGGTGGTAGAGGGTGTGGGTGCGCAGTCGTCGCGTCGGCAGCCCCAGGGTGCGAGCGAGGACACCCATCTGACGATCGGAGAGGCGGCCGCTGACGCCGTACGGATGAAGGTTGTGGACCGGGATGCCGGTGGTCGTGCTGAGGCGTCGCAGCATCGAGGCGATCGACTCGTCCGGGTACGGGTCGATGCTGACCGGGAGCCGCGGCGTCATCGGGGCGCCCTGCCGGCCGCGGCTCGCCTGGCGGTCTTGGCTCGGGTGTGGTCGATCTGTGCGTCCTGCGCTCGCTGGCTCACCCAGATCGGGTCGAGGATGGTGCGGTCGAGCGGTGCACCGGTCTCGATCGCGGCGGCAGTTGCGTCGATCAGCAGGCGTGTGGTGTCGCCGACGTACCCCTGGGTGCGGCGCCACAGGTAGCCCGCATGACGGGAGGAGAACAGGCCGGCCTTCTCGTCGGGCAGGTACGGGAGGAGCAGGTCCTCGCAGTTCTTCAGGAATCGTTGCCATCGCGCGCGTCCCGTTGCCGTGTCGACTTCGTAGGGGGCGAGGGTGTGCTCGGAGAGCCGCCCGCGGATCTGGGGGTCGCTGAGCACGTCACCGCCGGTCAGTTCGGCGCCGACGAGCATCAGGACGCCCCCGACCTCGCCGAGCTCGGTGTTGAGGTGCTTGACCGCGTTCAAGGTGGCGCGACCAGTGACCGATGTGGCGCGGAGCATGTGAGCGTCGTCGAGGATGACGAGACGTACACCGTGGGTCTGGAGTGCCTTGACGGCGCGCAGCGCGAGCGTCCTCTCCACGCCGCTGGCCGGGTAGCCGACGAAGGAGAGGATCTGGGTGTAGAGGTCCTTGCTGCGCGACTCCGAGAGGAGGGTGAGATAGCAAACCGGGACCAGGTCGGCGGTGACGCCGGGCGTCGGCGTCCATCGTGGCCTGGTCGATCGCGTCGCCTTCGCCCATGTTCGGTACCGGTCCTGTGCCCAGCTCTTGATGAGCGTCGACTTGCCGGCGGTATACGGCGCCGAGAGGGCCAGGATCGTGCGGGCGCCGGGCGGCTCGAGGAGCGCGGACTCCAGCGCGCGGTCGATCGCGGTGGCGGTGGCGTTGTGCACGGGCGAGGAGACACGCTGCGCCCGCAGAGCAGCGCGCACCGCGTCGGCGTAGGTGCTTCTGCCGATAGGGGTCATGGCGTCCAGGTCGGCTGCTGTCGAAGGCTGCGCCGCAACAACCATGGCCGCGGTTGCCTGGTGGTGCCACATCTCGGCGTCCATCAGTCGCCAACCTCGTCGTAGTCCGGCCACTCGGCGTCGATGTCGAACCCGTCGTCAGTGGCGGGTCGACGCGGGCGGAGCGGGGTAACCACGCCGTCGTAGACCGGGACAGCCCCGGCGGTCGCCTCTTCGTGATCCCGCCTCGACGCCTCGACGCGGCGTGCCGCTGCAGAGAGCAGGGCCCTGGTCTCGGAAGTTGGCGGCTGGGCCACGAGCTGGGTCAACTCCCTGAGAATCAGCTCATCCGAGCTGCGCTTGTTGAGGGCGAGGTTGCCGCCGCGGCGTGCGACGCGCTTTCGGACTGCGGCGAGGACGGCATCGGTCATCGGCGCCTCCAGCCGATCCTTGCCACGCCAAGGGATCTCGTGGATCACCTCCGTGTCGGGATCCATCCACCAAACACGGGACACGTCGTGAGGGTCGTAGAAGAACGGCATCGCGCGGTCCTTCGTTCGGCACTGGCCTTTGCGGACGTTGCGGAAGTCGTCGAGTTTCTTGGAGTCGTAGACGAGGTTGTCGAACTCGATGCCGGAGTGGCTGACGGTTCCCCAGCGGATCGGCAAGAACGCATACGGACCGTGGACCGGAACATCGATGCGGCCCGTTGCCTCCAAGAGCGCGTCGAAACACTCGATCGGTGACAGCCTCGCACCTGGTGCTTCCGGCACCGTGATGCCTTCGTGCCAGCTCTGGTGATAGTCGAGGGCGATCCACCGACGAAGAAGCACTTCGAGCTCGGCCGCGGTGTAGAGCGGCTCCTCCTCGACCTTGCGTCCGCGGCCAGCGACGTTGTTGGACTTGTAGCCGGGGAGTTGTTGCCAGAACGCGTCGTAGGTCAGGTGAATCCTTTCGCCGTGAGCGTTGTCCGATGGACGCCGACCACGGCTGAGCAGGAGGTCGATGCCGAGGGCGTCGCACAAGGCACGGAAGTGGGCCGAGACGAAGATGGACCCGTGATCGCACCTGATGCCCTCCGGGTAGACAGCCGGGATGGTGTGACAGCCCTGCAGCGTCCCGCTGGGTGCGAGCGGTCCACGTTCAGCCGCAGCGAGCCCGCTCAGGTCGAGGACCTCGGGTATGCCGGCCCAACGCCAGTCCGAGACCTGAGTGCCCACGACGACCAGGTGGAAGGGCCGCATGACGTCGTACAGCAGCAGACCTGCGTCGACGGAATCGGCGCTCTTGGGGACCACCCGGCACGCCAGGACGCATCGGGATGCGACATCGAGGGCAGTGAGGATCTCGACCGACATGGCCCGTTCGTGCAGGGGGTCCCAGACCAGTACGTCTGCCCGCGTGGCGTCGATGGCGACGACCTGCCCGGGGCGGATGGCCGGGAAATGGGTCTTGCCCGAGGTGCCGCGGATCGCGTTGCTGCGCTGGGAGCGCGTGGTGTGTCCGCGTTCCTTGAACAGCCAAGACACGAACTCGCCCGCAGCGCGAGCTGACTGGGGGTAGCCGACCTTCCCAGCCTGCTTCATGGCCACTCGTGCTCGGCGCAGGATCTCCTTGTTGTTGACGGCGGAGCGGTCTCCATCGAACGTTTCAACGATCTCGAGGATCGCGGCTCGGAAGTCGGGATCCAGGACCTCGAATCCCATGGCTCGGCGGCTCTTGCGGCCGTCGACGAGTCCCAGCAGGCCGGTGCGCTCGTAGGATGCGATCCACCTCTTGACCCCGCTCAGGCTGGCTGGACGACCTTTCAGCTCGCCGTTGACGATGCGGCGCTGGTGGGCCCGGTCGGCCTCGCGTTCGCGGTTGAGTTCGTTGACCATGCTCAGGCACCTCTGGTGGAGCGACGCGCCGTACCACTCACCGTACGGAGCGAAGGGTTCGCCCTCACGCGCAAGCTCGACCAGGCCATCGCGAAAGCCCGTCATGATCTCCATGACGACCTCGAGCCGGTCGAGCGCCTCCTGTCGCGCTGCCTCGGGCAGCATTTCCCACCACGGGCTCAGTTGGCGTTGGATCGCCCGCTCGCCGTCAGGGTGGAGGGAGGCGAACGGGACGAGATCG
This sequence comes from Nocardioides sp. GCM10030259, assembly GCF_042666375.1. Classification (NCBI taxonomy): domain Bacteria; kingdom Bacillati; phylum Actinomycetota; class Actinomycetes; order Propionibacteriales; family Nocardioidaceae; genus Nocardioides; species Nocardioides sp. GCM10030259. The sequence continues at coordinate 361,740 of NZ_JBHTDF010000018.1, forward strand.
GTCCAGGCGACATCCTGGATCGCGCCGTTCGCGGCGTCGATTGAGTAGCCATCCCTTTGGATTCGGGTCACCACGCCCATCCCGGTCGGCATGAGCACTCGTTCGCCGACCCTGAGGACGATCCGCTGCCGGCTCAAAGCTGTGCCCGTCGCAGTCGGGTCGAGAGCAGGACGTCACCGGTCCGGATGGCGTCCAGCACTGCTGGGGCAGCGGACGCGCGCCTCCCATCCTCACTAATGGGCGGATAGTCCTCGCGCCACGCCAACACGCTCGGCTCACGAATTGGTGCCGCAAGGTCGCACTCGATCTTGCCCGAGGCAATGAGGTGCCACAGCGTCGCGACGAGTTCGCCGGACCCATCGTCGCGAGCGCGGAGCTCCCCGAGCGTCCACGGTCGCAGGCGAAGCAGGCTCTCGATCTCGCGGCACCACTCAGGGTGCCAGGGCATCGGGCGGCGGTAGCCGTTGAGCCAGAGGAGGTTCATCCGCGTGGCGGTGGGCAATCCGGAGAACACCTCGTGGCTCCATCCGACGCGTCGGCACGCCTCGGCGGTCAGCGCGGCTTTGAACAGGAAATCGTCGGTACGGCGCTCGGTGGGCCGTGCGTCCCAAAGCGCGACCGAGCCATCGGCGTGCTGACTCAACAGGTCCGGCGTGTGAGCCACAGCGCGGCGGAGTCCCGTGGCGGGGAAGTGGAACCGGACTGGCTGAGCGACGAGCCAGGTGACGTCAGCACGTTGGTCGAGCCATCGCAGCAGGTCATGCTCGAGGCCGGATTCGAGCTCGATGGTCGTGCCGGTGGTTGCGGCGTGGGCACGCCGCGGAATGTGACGGGAGAAGTCCCCGGACGAGGGCCTGCGGGTCGGCAGGAGATCAGTCGCGTCCGGGGGGCCAAGCGTCGCGCAGTCCCACTCCGCCCTAGACCCCGGACGCTCCATAGAGACGAACCAGACCGCGGCGCTCACGGCTGGCCGCCGGCAGGCTCCCGTCCGTTCGGTGGAACCAATCTGCAGTCGTCAATAGACTCGGTCACGACGGACCCCTTCGCTTGCATCGCTGTTGGCCTCGGGGCTCCCGTTGTGGGGCGTCGTTGTTAGCGCAACGGCGCCCCTTCTGCGTCCTCAGCCGCGCCCGGGATGCTCCTAACGCAGACCGTACGCCGGTTTCGCACGTGCGTCGAGAAAATCGCACGGCCCAGCCTGAAGCGTCGTGCGCTTTATGATGAGCCATGACGCTTGGCCAAGGATCCGGATCCGCGCGTGCGTTAATTCGCACGCGTGCGTAATGGTTAGGAGGCGAATTCCATGGAGCAGGTTGGCCCTCTGACTGCTGCGGAGATCGAGGTCGTGCGCGATCGGCTCGACCAGACTGCATCCTGCGCACGGCCGGGATGTAGCGAGAAGGTCCACTTCAGGCCCGGCGTGCGCGGTCGACGTCAGCGATTCTGCAGCGGAGCCTGTCGCGCGAAGTTCAGCAGGGAGCGCACGCAATTCCATCGCACGTGGGCACAACTCAAGCTCTCCACCGAACTCGATGCGCCCGCCCTCCCGGTCGCTGAGATCGAGCGCCTGATCCTTCAGGTCGAGTGGCTCCTGGACGGGTACGGCGGCTTCGACAAGTTCCTCGCGCACAGCCTGATGCCGCCGCAGCAAGCCCCGCTCGAGGCCGCCTTCAGCTACCTCGACCTCATCACGGACAGCGACCTCCAGGGACTCACGAGGTTCGTCGAGAGTGTGTCCGCGTACCGACGTGGCGAGGCCGTGCTGGTCGATCCTCGCGATCCGTTGGCGTCGTCATGACGTCGCCGCGGCCTCGGTAAAGGAGTCCTCTGAGGCTCGCGGCGAAGCTCACTCCATGGGCGTGACCTTGGCCTCGATGAAGGCGATCTCGTCGGCGTCGAGCCCGTACTTCGCGTAGAGCCGCGCGTCGATCTCGGAGATGGTCTTGCTCCAGTCGATGTCGGATGCGCTGGTGAAATCCTGCGCGGGAACGTACTTCCACGTGCTCCGCGGGTTGTGCTGGGTGATCTTCAGGACGCCAAGCATCGTCCTGGCGAACTTGGACTTGAGGTACCTCAGGCACGCCTCTGCCTCGACTTCGGTGTCGAACGACCCGATGGTGATGAACGTCTGTGTTACCGCGACCCCTGGCTCCAGGATCGTCGGATTGTTCAGAGGGACGCCGAAGAAGTCGGTGGTCGACCCCGACCCGTTCGCCGCAGGGACCGACACCTTGTACTTGCCGAAGCTTTCAGGGCCGGTGAGGTAGTCGCTGCGAAGCCAACGCGACGCGCGCCTGTTCTTGATCACTCCGACGAGTCGCACGTAGTCGGCGCCATCACTGGGCTTCTCCTCGTAGTACAGGAACGAGAACAACTCGAAAGCGTTGGTGTTGACCAGGGCTGTGTTGCCCTCGGGGCGCAGCGCGAGTGCCTCAGGGTGGTCGTCGTACAGCTTGTCGGTGTAGCGATAGGAGCGCGAGCTCGTGATGCCGAGAGTCTCGATGAAGGCCGTTCCCGAGTCCATGACCTTGTGCAGAATCGTGTTGAGCTCGGGGTGCTTGGCGAAGAAGCCGATGGGGCCGAGCTCGAGCTCCGAGTCACGGTAGGTGACTGCGATGCCACCCTTGATGGGGTCGGTGAGGCTGGGGAACAACTGGTTCGAGTCGGGCTCGTAGTGAGCCACGCTGAGGTGCTCGTCGGCCAGCATCTTGTCGTTCCACGCCTTGGGCGTGAAGCCTGCGTTGAACAGGAAGCGCGCCGGCGTGATCAGCACAACCTTGGCGCCGATCTCGTAGGCGGCGTCCATGAACTGGTGGTAGATGGGCGTGTCTCGCGTGCCCCCTCCCTGTGCCTCCTCCTGGTAGGGAGGGTTGCCGATGACCACATCGAACTTCTTCGTCATGTCAGCGTTCTCCCAGCATCTCGTCGACGACTGTGTGCCGTTCCGCTGCGCTCATCTTGGCGAGGTTGCCCACCTTGAAGTGGCCGGAGTCCTTGATCCACGCCCTGCGTTCCGGGACGCCACCAGAGACGGCCTCGACGGTGATCGCATGGAAGATCTTGTCGTGGCTCATCTCGAAGATCTGCGTGGTGAGGATGTGTCGCAGGCGCTCATCCTGGTCGGGGATAGCGGCTGCCAGGCCGGTGTCGAGGCGCCGCACGATCTCCATGAGGAAGAGCCCTGCCGTCGAGAACAGGTCGGCGAAAGTCTTGTCCGGATCGCTGAAGATGCCCGGGTTCTCGGCCTCGAGGATATCCACCATCGTCTTGACGACCGACTGCGGCGTGAACACCAGTGACGTCTTCTGCTGCGGGATGTAGGCGAAGATGTTCTCGGTCTGCGCGTCGTCAAAGTAGTCGGCCAGCGTTTCCTTCTTGTCCAGGAACTCCTGGATCGACTGGTCGAAGACCGCTTCGTCGAACAGGCCGGGGATCGTCGTCACCGCGCCGTTCTCCTCGGTGACCTGCTGGCCGTCGCGGAGCAGACGGAACTCGGCCTCGGTGATGCCGGTGATCTCCTCGAAGACGTCGTCGGGCGTGTAGTCGTCGAAGTTCGACAGTCGGATGTCTCGGTCGCCGTAGGCCATGAGGAACATCGGGATCGTGCGGGCGAACCCTCGGAGGTGGGAGCGGGCGTCGTCCATGGTCTGGTTCGCCCGCTTCTGCTCCTTCTTGGTCTCCTCGCGGGTGACGACCTCGGGCACGATCTCTTCCATCGTCTTGTTGACGATGGCGAGGATGTTCGCCTGGAAGGCCTGGTCCTGCTCGACCTTCTTGGCCTGAGCTGCCTCGGCCTCAGCTTCGGTGGCGGCGTTCTTCAGCTCGTCGTCGAGGTGTTTGGTCGCGATGTTGTGCTCGGTGTAGGCGCGCTCAACCTGATCCTTGACGGCCTGTTCGGTGCGCTTCTCGTCGCGCTCGACCTGTTTGTTGGTGAGGGAGTACTCCTCCTTCAGTTCCTCGCGCTTGGCCTTGGTCTGCTCGGTCACTGCTTTGGCGATCGCTGTGGCGGTGGTGGCTGCCGGAGCGTCGGGTTCGGCCGGCGGGATGTCGTTGATGCTCCAGACAGGCTTGCCGAGCGCTTCGACCTTGGGGTTGATGACGGTCTCGACGTCGACCTGGACGTTGCCGTCCGAGTCGGTGACAGGGGGTGGCACCGGGATCTCGATGGGGTCACCGTTTCTGACCTTGCCCTGCTTGGCGGTAGGGAGCTTTTCGAGGATCTCCTTGACGTGCTCGGAGTAGCGGAAGATGCCGGCGACGTTGGCGAAGAGCAGGTTCGACAGGAAGCCACGGCGCACGACCTCGCGGGCCTTGAAGACCTGCGGGAAGGTCAGCACCTGCGCGGCGTCGAGCTCGATCATCCGGCCCTCGGCGTCCTCGCCGAGCACAGGGAAGAAGTTCAACAGGGTCCGGATGTTCTCGTGGCGGACCTGCGGGTCCCCCGACGGGTTCGCATGCAGGTTGTTGGCGAAGGCGTCGAAGATCCGGAGTGTGCGCTCGGGCGCGAAGTCGAAGATGTAGGAGTTCTGCTTCTGATAGACGTGTCCGGCGCGCTCGAAAGTGCAGGGGTTCTGAGCTCGGAACGCTGCCTGCATGTACTGGGCCGGCGACGACAGGTTCGACAGCATGATGACCGCGGTCCACTCCGGCACGGTGACGCCCGTCGTGAGCTGGCCCACCGACAGAGTGATGGTCTTGCCGTCGTGCTTCTCGGCCTCAGCGATGGCGGCCCGCACCTTGTCGAGTGACTTGCCTACCGCGACCACATCTGCGTCGTCCTCACCCGACTTCCCGTCGCCTGCGGCGAGGACGATCGTGTAGTCCTTGAAGACGTCGTGCTTCTTGAGGAGCTTCTCGAGGGCCTTGGCCGAGGCGACGCGGTTGAGCAGCCAGAATGAGTGCCGGATCTCGTCTCGCAGCTCGGGGGTCGAGAACGGGTACTTCTCGTTGGTCGCCAGGCAGTCCAGGAACTTGATGACCTCGGCCTCGTGCTCAAAGAAGCCGCTGTCCTTGGTGGCGAAGAACTCGCCGAGATCGAAGGCGAAGTCGATGTTCGCCTCGTCCTCGGCGACGGCGACGCCCTCGGCCAAGCGGTCCGCGATCATGCGCGAGACCTGATAGGTCAGGAGATTGAGCGTCGGCAAGGCCGCATACGGGTTCTCCTTCCCGTCGTCGACCCAGCCCTGACGAGCGACCTGCTCGTCCTCGTAGGTCCAGTTGAAGATCTGATCCGGACCGAACTTTCCGGATGCGAGCGCCTTGAACGGTGTGCCCGACAGGTGCAGCGTCCACTTCCGCTTGATCTGGTCGAAGGCGACGTCGGTCTTGGTGGTGTCGATGCCCTCGTGAGCCTCGTCGATCACCAGCAGGTCCCAGTCGAACTGGGCGATGTGCTTGAGCTTGTCGTAGGTGCCGCCGAAGTACTGCGACCCCTTGAGGTCCTGAAGTGAAAGGAACTCCACGATGCGCGGGTCGTCGTCCTGATGGTTGAGCGAGTAGGCGCGCCACTGATCCCGTGTCATCGGTGTGCGTGCAGCAAGCGACGCAGAGTCCGAGACGAACTTGAAGGTCGTCTGGTGGCCGATGAAGCGCGAGAAGTCGTCGAACCAGGAGTTCGCGATCGCCGGACGGTTCGTGACGATCAGGACCTTGCGCAGGTCGAGGGTCCGAATCAAGTCGTAGGTCGTCAGGGTCTTTCCAAAACGAGGCTTGGCGTTCCACAGCACCTCGTCATCGCCGCCTTTGAAGGCCGCGACCGCCTGGTCAACGGCCGCCTGCTGCTCGGGCCGCAGCTCGTACTCCTGCTCGCCACCGGTGACAGGCAACTCAGGGAAGTCCTGGCCCGCGAAGTCGTTGAAGTAGTCCAGGGACGACTTCGGCGCTGGAGCGAAGTGGTGCCACTCGGTGCGCGGATGGGTCTCGCGCTCGACGCCCTGCTGCTTCAAGTAGTCGTGGAAGTCGGTGTCCTTGAAGCGCCCGCCGGCCTCGGAGGTGAACAGCGCCCGGCGCGACCACACCTTCTGCTTCTCGACCGAAAGCTGCGAGGCCTGCTGAGCGATGCGAGCGTCAGCGCTCTCCTGCTCGGTGTAGCCGATCTTCTCCCAGCCGTCGTACTTCGGGATGTCCGGTGTCCGCCACGAATAGATCAGGGGGACGATCTCGCGATAGGTGCTGATCTTCGGGCTAGGCATCGGGCTTCTCTGGTTCGTGGACCTTGTCGATCCGGCACGCCCGGTATCGGGCGTAGACGGTGAAGTCGAAGCCGGCGTCGTCACGCAGGGAGGCGAGCGTAAACGGATCGCGCTGGACCTCGCCGGGCTTTCCGTCGATTCGATGCCACCACGAGAGCTGGAGGTCCTCTCCGTGGGGGTTCCGTCCAGTCAGGGTGTTGCCTTGCACGATGTTCGTCTCGATCAGGAAGACCGCGGCCCTGTGCAGATCGGTCTCGGGCCCGCAGGGCTCTCCATGGGCCGCGTGGAAACCCTGGAACTCGGCGAGCATCACCGCCTGGGCGTCCTGGTGGTTGTCCTCGAGAAGCTCGATCCCATAGATAGAGGCGAGCGCGAAGAGCGACTCGGTCGCCCACGCCTCAGCGGGAAACCGCTTCTCGATCGCATGGAGCTTGCGGCGGAGGATCGCGACGAGGAAATTGCCATGGCCCGCCGCCGGCTCGAGGAACGTCTTGTCGACGAAATCCCGGCCGGTCTCCAGGTCCTCCGCGACCAGGTCGAGCATCTGGTCGACCATGTGACGAGGGGTGAAGACCTCGCCGTAGGTCTTCACCCGTTGCCGCGACCGCACGGCCTGCTCCCCGAGGATCGGCTGTGTGATGGTCACGCGAGTCTCCCGTGCTCGGCCAACGCTTCGAGCACGGCAGCACACCCGCGATCCAGCTGTGATCTCACGAGCACTCCACGTTCTGCCATCCGACGACGTCTCTTCCCGAATCTATCGGCCCGGACCCACAAGCTCGCGCTCCATCGCGGATGGCGCCCGACATAACGCGAGTTGTTCAACAACACGTGGGCAATCTCCAACTTCGCTGCATCTCGACAGCCGCGCCGACCGTCAGTGCGCCATGTCGACGAACCGCGAGTAGTGGCCCTGGAACGCGACGGTGATGTCGCGGGTGGGGCCGTTGCGGTGCTTGGCAACGATCAGGTCGGCCTCGCCGGGGCGGGTCGACTCCTTCTCGTAGACGTCGTCGCGGTGCAGCAGGACGACCATGTCGGCGTCCTGCTCGATCGAGCCCGACTCGCGGAGGTCGCTGACCATCGGGCGCTTGTCGGAGCGCTGCTCGGGGCCACGGTTGAGCTGGGAGAGAGCGATGACCGGGACCTCGAGCTCCTTGGCGAGCAGCTTGATCTGCCGGGAGAACTCCGAGACCTCGAGCTGTCGGGACTCGACCTTCTTGCCCGACGTCATCAGCTGGAGGTAGTCGATGACGACCAGGCGCAGGTCGTGCTTCTGCCGGAGCCGGCGGGCCTTCGCCCGGATCTCCATCATCGTCATGTTGGGCGAGTCGTCGATGAACATCGGCGCCGACGACACCTCGCCCATCTTGCGGGCCAGCTTGGCCCAGTCGTCGTCGGTCATGTTGCCGTTGCGGATGTGGTTGAGCGGCACCTTCGCCTCGGCCGAGAGCAGGCGCATGGTGATCTCGGACCGCGTCATCTCGAGGCTGAAGAAGACGCTGGTGAGGTTGTTGTGGATCGACGCCGCGCGGCAGAAGTCGAGCGCGAGGGTCGACTTGCCCATGGCGGGTCGCGCCGCGACGATGATCATCTGGCCGCCGTGGAAGCCGTTGGTGAGGTCGTCGAAGTCGGCGAACCCGGTCGGGACGCCGTAGATGCCCGCCTCGCGGTTGGAGATCGCCTCGATCTCGTCGAGGACGCCGTCCATGATGTCGCTCAGCGGCGCGTAGTCCTCGGCCGCCCGCTTGTCGGTGACCTTGTAGACCTCGGCCTGCGCCTCGTCGACGATGTCGTCGACCTGGCCCTCGCCGGCGTACCCGATCTGCACGATCTTGGTGCCGGCGTCGACGAGCCGGCGCAGGATCGCCTTCTCGCGCACGATCTCGGCGTAGTAGCCGGCGTTGGCCGCGATCGGCACGTTGGCCGAGAGCGTGTGGAGGTACGGCGCGCCGCCGATCCGCTGGAGCTCGCCCCGGCGCTGCAGCTCCGCGGCGACCGTGACCATGTCGACCGGCTCGCCGCGGCCGTAGAGGTCGATGATCGCGTCGTAGATGGTCTCGTGGGAGGGCCGGTAGAAGTCGATGCCGCGGATCGACTCGGTGACGTCGGCGATCGCGTCCTTCGAGATCAGCATCGACCCGAGCACCGACTGCTCGGCCGCCATGTCCTGCGGCGGCGTGCGGTCGTGCGGGGAGCTCGGCCGCTCGCCCGGGGCGTACGACGCCGGACCGTCGCCCCAGTCGTCCAGCGGTGCGTCCGGGTACCCCCGGGAGTCCTGTTCGGTGAGGCTCATTCCGCCCTGTTGCTCCCCTCGAATGATTGCCAGACCGACCCCGCCCGACCATGCGTGAGCCACGGTAGACCGAGCCTCCGACACTGCCGAACCTCCGGGACCGTACGTGGTTCGGCAGGGTCCGCGACACCCCCGTATCCACAGGTGTTCACCGAAGCTGGGGATAACGTGCGGACTGGTCGTGGACGACACGCGGCGAGGTGTGCACAGGGTGGGGAGCAGGCTGTGGAGACGGGGGCTCGGCCGCCGACCGACTAGCCTCTGACCTGCAGAAACGGATTCACACAGGTGTGGATACGGAAAAATTCTGCCCGCGGTCGAGTTCAACTGCCGGCCATCTCGGCGCCACCTGCCGGTTTGTCGACTTAGTGCGGGGGTTCCCCAGTCCGCAGAATTGTCCACAGCCGTTGTTGACTAGTCAGGTAGGGATCAGATGACCGGACTGCCCGTTACCGGGACTAGGCCGTCGCTGTGACGGCCGCGCGCGACCGGGAGATCCTCCGACTGGCCGTCCCGGCCTTCCTCGCGCTGGTCGCCGAGCCGATGTTCCTGCTCGCGGACGCCGCGATCGTCGGCCACCTCGGCACGCGGCCCCTGGCCGGGCTCGGCATCGCCGCGGTGGTGCTCCAGACCGTCGTCGGGCTGTGCGTCTTCCTCGCCTACGGCACCACGGCGGGGGTCGCCCGCCACCTCGGCGCCGGCGACCTGCGCGGGGCGATCGCCCAGGGCGTCGACGGCCTCTGGCTGGCGGTGATCATCGGCGCTGTCGTCACCGCCGTCGGGGTCCCGCTGGCGGGCCCGATCGTGCGGCTCTTCGGGGCCTCGGAGGCCGTGGCCGACCCGGCGACGACGTACCTGCGGATCGCCCTGCTCGGCACCACGCCGCTGCTGCTGATGCTCGCCGCGACCGGCGTGCTCCGCGGCCTCCAGGACACCCGCACGCCCCTGGTCGTCGCCGTGGCCGGCAACGCGCTCAACATCGTGCTCAACCTGCTCCTCGTCTACCCGGTCGGGCTCGGGCTCGCCGGCTCCGCGCTCGGCTCGGTGCTCGCCCAGGTCGCCAGTGCGGCGGCGTTCCTGGCCGTCGTCGCGCGCGCCGCCCGGCGTCACGGTGCGCCGCTGCGCCCCGACCTCCCGGGCATCCGGGCGGCCACCCGGGCCGGGATGCCGCTGGTGGTCCGGACGCTCACGCTGCGCGCCGCGCTGCTCGTGACGACGTACGCCGTGACGGTCGGCGCCACGCGCGACGAGCAGGAGGTCGACCTCGCCACGCACCAGCTCGCCATGACGCTGTGGACGTTCCTCGCCTTCGCGCTCGACGCGATCGCCATCGCCGCGCAGGCCCTGACCGGGCGGCTGCTGGGGGCGGGCGACGTCGCGGCGACCCGGGAGACCACGGACCGGATGGTGAAGTGGGGCGCCTGGAGCGGCGTGGTCACCGGGCTGCTGCTCGGGGTCGCGAGCCCGTGGCTGGGTCGGCTCTTCACCGCTGACGAGGCGGTCAGCGACCTGCTGGTGCCGGTGCTCGTCGTGGCCGCCCTCGGGCAGCCGGTCGCGGGCGTGGTGTTCGTGCTCGACGGGGTGCTGATCGGGGCCGGCGACGGCCGCTACCTCGCCCGGGCCGGTCTGGTCACCCTGGTCGCCTACGCGCCCGTCGCGCTGGTGCTCGCCGCGGTGTCGGCCGGGCTGGTCGCGATCTGGGTCGCCTTCTGCACCGTCTTCATGGGTGCGCGGCTCGTCGTGCTCGTCCACCGGGCCCGCGGGGACGCGTGGCTGGTGACGGGGGTGGCGGCCGGCTCTCGTCGAGACACCTGAGCCACGAGACAGGGGCCGCCCCTCCCGGAGGAGGAACGGCCCCTGTGCGGTGCTGCGGAGGTACGTCAGGCCGGGATGACGTTGAGCGCCACGGTGGCGGACACGTCGTCGTGCAGCTTGACGGAGACCTCGTGCGTGCCGAGCGCCTTGATCGGGTTGGTGACCACGATCGTGCGCTTGTCGACCTTCTCGCCCGACGTCTCGGCCAGCGCGTCGGCGATCTCGCCGACGGTGACGGCGCCGAAGAGGCGGCCGCCCGCGCCGGAGCGGACCTTCACGCTCACGGCCTGGGCCTCGAGCTTGGTCTTGATCTGCTCGGCGTGGCCGAGGTCGCGGACGGCGCGCGAGGAGCGCGCGGCCTTGATCGACTCGATCTGCTTCTCGCCACCGCGGGTCCACCGCAGCGCGAGGCCGCGCGGCACGAGGTAGTTGCGGCCGTAACCGTCCTTCACCTCGACGACGTCGCCGGGCGCACCGAGGCCGGTGACTTCCTGGGTCAGGATGAGCTTCATGTCCTCGGCTCCCTTCAGCGACCGGTGGAGGTGTAGGGCAGCAGGGCGAGCTCGCGGGCGTTCTTGACCGCGATCGCGACGTCCCGCTGGTGCTGGACGCAGTTGCCGGTCACACGACGCGCGCGGATCTTGCCGCGGTCGGAGATGAACTTGCGGAGCAGCGTGGCGTCCTTGTAGTCGACGCCGGTCGCCTTCTCCTTGCAGAACTGGCAAACCTTCTTCTTGGGCTTGCGAATCACTGCCTTGGCCATTGTGGTGCTTCCTCTCTAGAAGCCCGGCCGCAGCCGGAATGGTTGAGGGTGTTCGGATGGGTTGGTGGTTTCGAGACGAGCGCCAGAGCGCTCTCCTCAACCACCGTCAGGGGATCAGAATGGAGGCTCGTCGGAGCCGCCACCGGACGGCGCACCCCACGGGTCGTTGGCCGGAGCGGCCTGGCCGCCCCCACCGCCGCCCTGCGGAGCCGGGGTCGCCCACGGGTCGCTGGCGCCACCGGACTGCTGCGGGCGTGACTGCTGCCCGCCGCCGGAGTAGCCACCGCCGCCGCCACCGCGCGATGCGCGGGTGACCTTGGCGGTCGCGAAGGCCAGCGCCGGACCGACCTCGTCGACCTCGAGCTCCACGACGGTGCGCTTCTCACCTTCGCGGGTCTCGTAGGAGCGCTGCTTAAGGCGGCCCTGCACGATGACGCGCATGCCCCGCTGCAGGGACTCGGCGACGTTCTCCGCGGCCTGACGCCACACCGAGCAGGAGAGGAACAGCGCGTCGCCGTCCTTCCACTCGTTGGTCTGGCGGTCGAAGATGCGCGGCGTCGACGCGATCCGGAAGTTCGCCACGGCCGCACCCGAGGGGGTGAAGCGCAGCTCCGGGTCGTCGACGAGGTTGCCGACCACCGTGATGATGGTGTCGCCTGCCATGGAAGCTCCCTAAGCGTTGGTTCTGATCAGAGTCGTCCGACCACGTCCGCACATCGTTGCCGCTGGCGCCGACAGTGGGAAGTGGTCTTCCACAAGAGGCTCAGTGAGCGTCGGGACGCATGACCTTCGTGCGGAGGACGGACTCGTTGAGGGTGAGCTGACGGTCGAACTCCTTGACCGTCGCCGGCTCCGCGTTGAGCGTGATGACGGCGTAGATGCCCTCGGCGTTCTTCTTGATCTCGTAGGCCAGGCGACGCCGGCCCCAGATGTCGACGGACTCGACGTTGCCGCCATCCTTGCGGATGACGTTGAGGTACTTGTCGAGCGACGGCTCGACGGTCCGCTCTTCGAGGCTCGGGTCGAGGATGACCATCACTTCATAGGCACGCACAGCGGTCTCCACCTCCTCTGGACTAGGCGGCCACGGACTCTCCGTGGCAGGAGGGCTTTGCGTTGGTACTGCTTCCCGCGGCGCGCCCGTCGGTGGGGCGACGCAGAGAACGCCCAAGGCTAGCAGCGGAGGTCCCTCCGCCAGCAATCCACAGGGAATCCGTACGGCGGCGTGCGTCACCCGCCCGGAGGGTAGGAACCGACCGATGCCCCAGCGTACGACGAGCACCGTGCTCGCCGGCCGGTACGAGCTGCTCGACCGGATCGGCACCGGCGCCATGGGCACGGTCTGGCGGGCACTGGATCTCCGCACCGGCGAGACGGTCGCGGCCAAGCTCCTCGGCGCCCACGACAGCGGGATGCTGCTGCGCTTCGTCCGCGAGCAGGGCCTGCGGATCCGGCACCCGCACGTGCTCACCCCCACCGGCTGGGCGGCCGACGACCACCGCGTCGTGCTCACCATGGAGCTGGTCCGGGGCGGCTCGATCGACGAGCTGCTCGCCGAGACCGGCCCGCTGCCCGCGTCGTACGCCGTCGTGCTGCTCGACCAGCTCCTCCAGGCGCTGGCCGCCGTGCACGCCGCCGGCGTCGTGCACCGCGACGTGAAGCCGGCGAACCTGCTGCTCGACCCGGGCGACGGCGTGCCGTACCTCCGGCTGGGCGACTTCGGCGTCGCCGTCCCCGTCGACGACGTGCGGCTCACCCGCGGGCCGGCGGTCGTCGGCACCGACGGCTACCTCGCGCCGGAGCAGCAGCACGGCTCGTTCCCGGACCCGGCCCAGGACGTGTACGCCGCCGGCGTGGTCGCCACCCAACTGCTCACCGGGCGACCTCCGCGCCCGGGCCGGCCGCTGCTCGTGCCGGAGGGTCCGCTGCGGCCGCTGCTGTCCGCGCTGCTCGAACCCGACCCGTCGCTCCGGCCGACCGCAGCCGCGGCGCTCGAGCGGCTGCGGCGGATCGAGGTCCCGCGGGACGGGCCGTGGCCCGTCGTGCCCGACCGCCTCGCGGCGCCGCCCGAGGCGACCAACCGCGGAGCGACCCTGGCGATCGCGTGCTTCCTGGCCGCCATCGCCCTCTGCTGCGCGGCCATCGCCCTGCTCGTCACGGGCTAGTTTCCCCCGATGTCCACGCCTGCGCCTACGGTGACTGCATGACCGACATCGCCATCGGAGCCCACGTCGACCAGGCCGACCCGATCGCCGAGGCCCAGGCGCGCCGGATGCCGCACGTGCAGTTCTTCCTCGGCGACCCGCAGGGCTACAAGGGCCCGGAGTTCCGGTACGCCGGCGGCGCGGAGGGCCTCAAGGCGGACGCCGAGGCGGCCGGTGTCGGCCTCTACGTGCACGCGCCGTACATCGTGAACGTCGCGACCACCAACAACCGGATCCGGATCCCGAGCCGCAAGCTCCTCCAGCAGCACGTCGACGCGGCGGCGTCGATCGGCGCGCGCGGGCTGATCGTCCACGGCGGCCACGTCAACAAGGACGACGACCCGGAGAAGGGGTTCGACAACTGGCGCAAGGCCATCGAGGCCGTCGACCTCAAGCTGCCGCTGCTCATCGAGAACACCGCCGGCGGCGACAACGCGATGACCCGCTACCTCGAGCGGATCGGCCGGGTGTGGGACGCGATCGCGTCGACCGAGCAGTTCGACCTGGTCGGCTTCTGCCTCGACACCTGCCACGCCCACGCGGGCGGCAACAGCCTCGAGACCGTCGTCGACGACATCCGCAAGGTCACCGGTCGCATCGACCTCGTGCACTGCAACGACAGCCGCGACGAGTTCGACTCCGGTGCCGACCGCCACGCCAACCTCGGGGCGGGCAAGGTGGACCCCGACCTGCTGGCCGCCGTGGTCCGAGACGCCGGCGCCCCGGTCATCCTCGAGACGCCCGGTGGCGCCGCCGAGCACACCACCGACGCGGGCTGGCTCTCCGAGCGGCTGTAGGCGCGCGTACGACGCCGGGCCGACCGGACGCTCCCCCGCGGTGTCCGGCCGACCCGGCAGATCAGCAGACGCGGATCACCAGGTCCCGGACCTCACCGGGACCCGAGCGGTCGACGCGCCGGCGCACCAGCCGCAACGGCTGCTCGTCGGGCGTGCCGTCGACGGCCGCGTCGAAGACGAGGAAGAGGAAGCCGTGCGGCCCCTCCTCCAGCGGCAGCAGGTAGCCGGGCCGGTCGAGGACCTGCCACCGGCTCAGGCCGAGCCCGCGACGACGGAACCGCACCGCCAGCCGGGAGCCCGCCGGGACCGACAGCTGCTCGCCCGGCTGCGGGTCGTGGACGACGTGGACGGTGGTGCCCCGCGCGGTGGTGCGGCTGGGTGTGGCCGTGAGCGTCATGATCGGTGGCTCCTCGCAGGTCGACTTCCCTGTTGCCGGTTGAGGAGCAGCACCCCGATCTTCAGATACCCGAACGGGTCATCCGAAGCAGACCAAGGGGACTGGTGAACTGGCAGCTGACACGGCCGGCACGGCTTCGGCCAGCGCAGCCGCGGGATCAACCCCGGCAGCGAGGCGCTGATGGACGGCGACGAGCACGTCGTACGCCGCCTGGTCGTTGATCGCCGCGGGCGACGCGATGACGCAGCGCGCGCCGGCGTGCAGCCACGCCGTCGTCATGCCGATCAGCTCCTCGCCCGAGCGCACCGTCGACCGACCGACCTCGCAGGACGACAGCAGCACCACGTCGGGGACGTGCCGCAGCCGGTCGATGTCGTAGCCGAACCACGGCCCGTCGACGAGCTGCACACCGGCGAACATCGCGTTCTCCGCGCTGTGCCGACCGTGCGCCGCGACGTGCAGGACGTCGACCGAACCGGCGAGCCCCGAGACCGCGGCGGCCGTGGCGTCGGGGCCGACCAGCACCGTGGCGTCGCGCCACTCCTTCGCGGCAGCGGTGACCTCGTCCTCGGCGCGCGCCACGCGCGGGCCGGCGACGAGCCCGGCGCGGGCGGTGCGCAACGGCGCCGTACGGCGAGCGAGCCAGGCCGTCGCCGACTGCGCGACCGTCAGGGGGCGGCCGACGAACCCGGTCAGCAGCGTCCACGGCACGCCGGCCAGCACGCCCGACGGCGTCAGGACGACGCACCGGTCGCCCACGGCCTCGAGCACCGGCGCCACCAGCAGGGCGGCGAGCGTGTCGAGCCGTTGCGCCAGCTCGGTGCGGACGAACGCACCCATCGAGTCGGGCAGGTCGGTGGCCGCCATGTCGAGGTCGGGCACCAGGCCGCCGAGCAGCGCGTCGAGCTCGTCGCGGTGGCCGAGGTCGATCCAGGTCGCGCCCGCCGACGTGACGACGAGCGCGACGGCCGCGTCGCCGGTGACGACGTACGCGACGAGCGCGGTGTCGGCGTCCAGCGCACCGACCACCTCGTCGAGGCACACCGGGTCGGCGACCTCGCCGGACCCGCGGTGCTGCCAGGCCCGCTCGCGGACTCGCTGGCGGAGCTCCGCCTCCCGGACGGGGTCGCGACGGCCGGTCTCGGCCGCCATCTCACGGAGCTCGGACAGGTCAGCGGCGATCTGCTCGTCCTCGGGCGGGCGCACCGGCTGGACGCGACTGGCCAGCATCCGGGCGCGCTCCGACCACTCGAAGAGGACGTCGGGCCGGCGGGAGTCGACCGCCAGGGCGAGACCGCGGACCCCCAACCTCGTGCCGTGCCCGGCCACGCCGGTCTGCAGGTCGAGCGACCCGAAGGAGCTCTGCCAGGAGTGCAGGTCGCTCAGCCCGGCGCGCAGGTGCTTGAGCGCCTCCGCCCGCCGGCCGTCGGCCGCGGCGAGCTTCGCCCGGATGTCGCGTTCGCGGAGCCGGACGGTGATGGGCGCCTTCCGCACCGATCCCACTCCACGCAGGTGCTCGCGCGCGAGGTCGAGCTCGCCGCGGCGGATCCGGACCCTGGCCGCGTCGATGCGGGCGAGCGCCGCCTCCCAGCGCAGCCCCTGCTCGCCCAGCTCCTCGGCCAGCGCCAGGCCCCGCCGCGCCAGCGACGGCCCGGAGCCTCCCACCTCGACCTCGGCGGCGAGCAGCGTGGCGTCGGCACGCACCTCCCAGGCCCGGGCGCCGGTACGCCGGAAGCGGCGCAGCGCGTCCCGCGCCGCCACCCGCGCGCGGTCGGCGTCGCGCAGCACCAGGCTGCGCGCGAGCGCCAGCTCGGCCTCGCCGCGGCGCTGGTAGAGCCGGCGGCGCCCATAGGCGTGGGCCGCCGCCGCCAGGGCGACCGCTCCCTGCTCGTGGAGGCCCGCCGCCATCAGCACCTCGGCCCGGTCCTGGTCCACCATGGCGGTCATGACGGGCCCCTCGGCCTCGAAGACCGGGTACGCCGAGCCCATGTCACGCAGCGCGGCCACGAGGTCACCGGCCAGGAACTGGGTGTAGCCGCGGTTGTGGACCGCCTTCGCCGCGCCGTACTCGTCGCCGGCCTCGCGGTAGGACAGGAAGGACGCCGCGAAGTCCTGGGTGGCCGCGTTGAGCAGCTTGCGCTGGAGGTGCACGTTGCCGCGGTTGAGATGGACGCGAGCGATCCGAGCGGGCTCGTCCAGCAGGAGCAGCGCGGCATCGAACTGGTCCATGGCCTCCGCCGTCTCCCCCTGCAGCATGTGGAGGAGCCCGAGCTGCGAGTAGAGGACGCCGCGCGTCGGGTTCGCCAGGTCCCCGGTGCCGAGCGAGTCCCGACAGAGATCGATCGCCCGGGTGTGATCGCCGGTCTCCGACAGGACGTACGCCAGGCTGCCCGCGATGCGTGCGGACAGATCGGCGTCGCGCGGGTCGGTCCGGTCGAGATCGCTCCGGGCGCGTTCGAGCAGCCGTTGAGCCTCCCGGTGACGTCCGCGATTCATCGCGCGCACGCCCCGGGCGTGCAGGTCCTGGGCCGAGCTCACCGCCTCATGATCGCGCCAAACCGGTGCACGCGGTGACCGCATTCCACGCATTCGTCACCGCGCTGTCGGCGTCGACCGGCTCGGTCGGGGACTCCAGGGTGTTCAGGAGCGCTGCCGCGATCGTCCCTGCGATCACCGGCGCGCTGAACGACGTGCCGCTCCAGACGGCGTACCCGCCGCGGAAGTCGTCCGGGTCGATGGCCTCCCGCACCCGGTCGAAGGCGCGCGTGCGGGCCAGCGGCTCGAAGCCTCCCTGGAAGGCCGGCATGGTGCTCATGACCGACGCACCCGGCGCGTACACGTGCACCCAGGGCCCCGCGTTGCTGAACATCGCGTCGGAGTGCCTGCTGGGGTTCAGGGCGCCCACGGAGACGATCGGCGCGATGTCCGGGTCGAACGGGATCGGGCCCGCCCCGTCGGACCAACGGCCGAACGCCGCCGGGAACGACGGCCGACTCGTGCCGTCGTTGCCCGCCGAGCACACGATGACCACGCCGTTGCTGGCCATGTCCTCGAGGATGGCGTACATCGTCGGATCGAAGAGCGCGTCCTCGGGCGTCTCGTGGTAGTAGCCCATCGAGAGGCTCAGCACGTCGATGGGGTGGCCACCCTTCTCCCCGGCGCGATGACGGCGCGCCAGCTCGGCGATCTGGGCGAGCGTCGCCACGAGGTCCGACTCCACGATCGGTCCGTCCGACCCCACGACGCGCCACGAGATGATGTCCGCGTCCGGGCAACGCTGCCGGATCAGGCCCGCGATGAACGTGCCGTGGCCGGCAAGGGGATCGATCACCCCGTCGAGCGGCCCGTCCTGGTCGCCGTCGTCCTCGGGCGAGACCGACGTCGCGTCGGAGTAGCCGATCACGTCCTCTCCCAGCGTGACCTTCTTCTTCACGATGCCGTCGAGCCACGGGTGCTTGCCGCAGCCGGTGTCGAGGACGGCGACCACCGGCCGGCGTCCGGCGATGGCGTCGTCGGGGCACCGGTGCGGCTTGGGTCCGACGTACGCGACCGGCTGGCGCCCACCGAACCCGATCTGGAGATAGCTCGCGATGGCACGGGAGCCCCTGGCGTCCGCGGCCGGGTTGGAGTCGTGCAGCGGGTTCGAGTCATGCAACGGGTTGGAGTCGTGCAGCGGGTTCGAGTCATGCAACGGGTTGGAGTCGTGCAGCGGGTTGGAATCGTGCAACGGGTCGCTGTCGATCGTGTTCGAGTCGATCGCCGGCGCCACCACGTGGTCGAGGCTCACTCCCTTGACGGCGTCGACGCCGTACTGGGCGCGGGTCTGCTGCAGGAGGGTCCAGGCGTCCGGGGCGATGCTGGCGCGGTTGGTCACCTCCACGCGGACCGGCCGGAACCCGAACCTCAGGTTGACGGTGCGCGGGTCCTCGGCCTCCGGCACCACGTCCCAGCCCAGCTGGTCGGCGACGACCCGGAGCACCTCGAAGGCGACGTCGAAGTCGACGGACTTCGAGATCAGCAGCCGTTGTCCGACGTACACCGTCGGACGCGGCACGACGTCCTCGACGATCAACGCGGTGGAAGGGTCGAGGATCCGGCCCTGCACGCTGTTGACGGAGCCCGGACGCGGCGGGACGGGGTCGCGGTCGAGCTGCTTGCGCGGCTTGTCCTCCGGGCGATCCTTCCGCGGCGGCTGCTTCTGGTCGTTCTCGTCCGGACGGTCCACGGCGGGTCCTCAGATCTCGAAGGTGGGGGTGGCGAAGGCCGGGCGCTCCGCGTCGTGCGGCTCGAGCCGCAGGCGCATCAGCCCGATGGGGAGGTCGGTGAGCGCGAAGCGTCCCGAGTCGCTCACCACGGCCTCGGCGGCTGCCGGGTCCGTGCCCGGTACGGCGCGGATGGTCATCGGCTCCGCCGGCACGATCCAGCCGTCGACGCGGGAGCGCCCGTTGTCGACGGCGATGCGCAGGAGGAGGTCGGTGTCGCCGTGCACGAAGCGGAGCGTGTACGACGTGGAGCCGCGGGCCCCGGCCAGCTCGGTCGACCGCTCGACGAGCTCCATCAGCTCCAGGTCGAGGTCGGAGTCGGCGAGGGCGGCCGCGGCGCGCATGGCCGCGACGAGGTGGTCGGGCATCGGGTCGTGGCGCTCCCAGACGCCGCGCACGATCTCCAGGAGGGCCTCTCGGCTCAGCTCGCTCATCTCACTTCTCCTGCTTCGATCAGGGCCACCCGCAGCTTGGCGAGGCAGCGACCGCGGGTGGGGCCGATGCTGCCGACCGGCATGCCGAGCTCGATGGCGAGCTCGCGGTAGTCGGGCCGGTTCTCGAACGCGACGATCCGCAGCAGCCGCCGGCACCGCTCGGGCAGCCCGTCGACGGCGGCCCACAGTCGGTCACCCTCGTCGTGCTCGACGACGGCCTCCTCGGCCGACCGCTGCTGCGGCAGGGCGTGGACGAGGTCGTCCTCCTCGACCGGCAGCGGAGCGGTCTTCGCCGACGCGGTCCGCCAGGCCTCGCGGCGCGCGGTCGTCGTCAGCCAGCCGCCGACGGCCACCGGGTCGAGGATGGCGGAGCGGCGGCGTACCAGCGCGA
This sequence comes from Nocardioides sp. GCM10030259, assembly GCF_042666375.1. Taxonomy (NCBI): domain Bacteria; kingdom Bacillati; phylum Actinomycetota; class Actinomycetes; order Propionibacteriales; family Nocardioidaceae; genus Nocardioides; species Nocardioides sp. GCM10030259. The sequence continues at coordinate 381,290 of NZ_JBHTDF010000018.1, forward strand.
GCCAGGTGTTCTGGATGACGTCCTCGGCGGCGCTGTCGCTGAGCCGGTACGCGCGCACGACGTGCCAGAGCACGGGGGTCATCACGGTCACGAGGTCGTCCAGGCCGGCCGGGTCGCCGGCGGTCCACCGGTTGAACCCGTCGGTCGCCTCCGCCCACACGGCGTTCGAGCGTGCGCCGTCGGACGGGCCGTCGTTCGCCCGGGTGTGCCCGGTCCTGCTCATGGGACGTCTCGCTCCCCGATGTGTCTTCATCAGGTTCACGCCCCCGAGGAGGCGGGGCACGCGCTCCTGATACCTCCGTGCTGAAGATATGCGGAGAATGGTCTGGTCCGCAGGAGACCGGACCGGCTGACCTGCCGGCCGATCCGCGCTCACGGGTGGTCCGATAGCCTCGAGCGGTGTCCAGCGCCGCCCTCACCGTCCGCGAGATCACGGCCGCCGACCACCTCGAGCTGATCCGGTCCCGCCGCTCGGCGAGCTTCCTGCAGACTCCCGCGTGGGGGCGCGTGAAGTCGGAGTGGCGCCACGAGTCGCTCGGCTGGTTCCGCGGCTCCGAGCTCGTCGGCGCCGGCCTGGTGCTCTACCGGCAGCTCCCCAAGGTGCGGCGCTACCTCGCCTACCTCCCGGAGGGCCCGGTCATCGACTGGGACGACGACGACCTGGGCGCCTGGCTGCGGCCACTGGCCGGCCACCTGCGCGCCCGCGGGGCGTTCGGAGTCCGAATGGGGCCGCCGGTCGTCACCCGCCGCTGGGACACCGCGACCGTCAAGGCCGGCATCGCCGACGACGACGTACGCCGCCTGACCGACCTCGCCCCCACCGAGCGCAGCCACGGCGGTGCCCGGGTGGTGGCCCAGCTGCGCGAGCTGGGCTGGCGGCCGCAGGCCGTCGAGGGCGGGTTCGCCGCAGGCCAGCCGCAGTACGTCTTCCAGGTCCCCCTCGCCGACCGCACCGAGGAGCAGGTGCTCGCCGGCATGAACCAGCTCTGGCGGCGCAACATCAAGAAGGCCACCAAGGAGGGCGTCGAGGTCACGTCGTACGACGGCCCGGCGATCGCGCCGGAGCTCAAGACGTTCCACGACCTCTACGTCCACACCGCCGAGCGCGACCACTTCACGCCGCGGCCGCTGTCCTACTTCGAGGTGATGGTCGACGCCCTCGGCGGCGAGGAGCCGGACCGGATCCGGCTCTACACCGCCCGCCACGACGGCACGCTCGTCGCGGCCACGATCGCGATCCGGGTCGGCGCTCACGCGTGGTACTCGTACGGCGCCTCCTCCACCGAGAAGCGCGAGGTCCGCGGCTCGAACGCCGTGCAGTGGCAGATGATGCGCGACGCGATCGCCGCCGGCGCCGACGTCTACGACCTGCGCGGCATCACCGAGACGCTCGCGGCCGACGACCCCCACCTGGGGCTGATCCAGTTCAAGGTCGGCACCGGCGGCGAGGCGGTCGAGTACGTCGGCGAGTGGGACCTGCCCCTCAACAAGGCGCTGTACAAGGCCTTCGACATCTACATGAAGAGGCGCTGACATGAGCCTCACCCTCACCGTCGACGGCGACCGCTGGCGCTCCCACCTGCGCCAGGTCGCGGCCGCCGAGCCCGGCCTGGTGCCGGTCGCCAAGGGCAACGGCTACGGCTTCACGCTCGGGCGGCTGGCCCGCAAGACGCAGTGGCTGGGGCTCGACACCCTCGCGGTCGGCACCTACGAGGAGCTCCCCGAGGTCGCGAGCCGGTACGACGGCGACCTCCTCGTCCTCACCCCGTGGCGCCCGTTCGGCGCGGCCGTCGACCTCGACGCTGCCCTCGCCCACCGGGTGGTCCACACCGTCAGCCGCGTCGAGGACCTGACGGACCTGCTGGGCCGCCAGCCCGACGCCCGCGTCGTGCTCGAGCGCACGACCAGCATGCTCCGGCACGGCATGACCGCCCGCGAGCTCTGGTCGACCGCCGACGTCGTGCGCGCCAACCCGAAGTGCCGGGTCGCCGGCGTCGCGCTGCACCTCCCGCTCGCCAACGGCGCGCACCTCTCCGAGGTGCACCGGCTGATGACCGAGGTCGTCGCGACCGAGCTGCCGCTCGACACGATCTGGGTCAGCCACCTCAGCGCGGCGGAGCTGACCGCGCTGCGCGCGTCGTACCCCGACTTCACGTTCCGGCCGCGCGTCGGCACCAGCCTGTGGCTCGGTGACCGCGAGGCGCTCCGGGTGACCGCCACGGTGCTCGACGTCCACGAGGTCGAGCGCGGCGACGGGTTCGGCTACCGGCACCGCACCGCGCCCAAGGCCGGGCACGTGCTGGTCGTGAGCGGCGGCACCGCCCACGGCATCGGGCTCGAGGCCCCGCTCGGCGAGGCGAGCCTGCGTGGCCGCGCCGCGACCCTCGCCCGCGGCGGCCTCGACGCGGCCGGCTTCGTGCGGTCGCCCTTCTCGATCGACGGCAAGCAGCGGCTCTTCGCCGAGCCGCCGCACATGCAGGCGTCGATGCTGTTCGTGCCCCACGGGGCCCGGGTCCCGGCCGTCGGCGACCAGGTCGACGTCCGCGTGCGCTTCACGGCCACGACGTTCGACCGGATCGTCGTCAGCTGAGCGACGGCACCCGCAGCCCGGCGTACGACGCCTGCCGCACCGGGTCGTTCCGCGGGTCCCAGAGGTCGCGGACCACCATGCCGGCCAGGTAGAGCTCCGCGGAGATCCGCAGCAGCACCGCGGCCCAGTAGAAGCCGGCGTCGCCGCCGGCGGCCGGCGCGAGATAGCCGCCGAGGTACCACCAGACCGCGGCGAAGTAGAGGACCTCGCCCGCCTGCCAGACCAGCAGGTCCCGCCACCGCGGGCGCGCGAGCACGGCGAGCGGCAGCAGCCACAGCACGTACTGCGGTGAGTAGACCTTGTTGACGAGCAGGAACCCGATCACGATCAGCAGGCCGAGCTGCGCCAGCCGCGGCGCCGACGGCGAGGTGAGTCCGAGGGCGGCGACGCCGAGGCACCAGGCGCCGAAGAAGATCCAGGACGCCACGTTGATCGTGTGCGGGTCGAACGAGAACGGGTCCGGCACGGTGTCCATCGCCTGCTGCACCACGAGCCAGATCGAGCCGAGGTCGGCGCCGCGCTCGGAGTTGAAGCTCCAGAACACCTTCCACTGAGCCGGTCCGGAGAGCAGCGCCGGCAAGTTGGCGACGAACCAGGCCCCGATGGCTCCGGCGGTCGCGATGCCGAAGTCCCGGTAGCGGCGCTGGCGGAGGCAGATCACCAGCACGCCGCCGAGCAGGAAGAGCGGATAGAGCTTGGCCGCCGTGCCGAGCCCGATCATCACGCCGGTCAGCAGGGTCCGGTCCCGCGCCCAGGCCCAGAGCGCACCGGCGACGAGGACGACGGCCACCAGGTCCCAGTTGACGAGGCCGGTGAGGAGCAGCGCCGGGGACAGCGCGAACGCCGCCGCGTCCCACGGTCGGCGCGGGTTCACGCCCGCGAGCAGCCAGGTGCACAGCAGCGCGAGGATGGCGAACCCGATCGCGTTCACGACCACGAACACGCGCATCTCGCGCTGGACGTCGGGCCAGCCCGCGACCGTGGCCGTGTCGGCGGCGTACCTCGGCTCGAGGTCCGGCGACCCGGTCAGCCAGTGGGTGACCCGGGCGGTCCCGAACGTCCAGTAGGCGATGCCGACCGGGTACTCCATGACCTCGAAGCGGTCCCGCACCTGGGGGTCGTCGCTGAACGGCCAGTTCAGCTCCGCGAACCCGCGGCCCGTGTAGAGGTAGGGCAGGTCGGAGTAGCACATCTGGCTGTAGCGCTGCTGCCCGTCCTGCCACGAGTCCTGGTAGCAGCCGGCCTTCTGGACCATCCCGAGTGCCATGCACAGGGCGGTCAGCGCGAGCAGGACGCGCACGGGCGTCCACCACGGGTGCCGTCCGGCGCGGGTGCCGATCGGCCCGCCGACGCTCTCGCTCAGCGTCGTGACGACCGGGTCGTCGACGGTGGGGTGCACCCACGTGCGGTCCCCCACGGCGCGCGCCTCAGCCCTGGCGGGCCCGGCGGCCGGTACGCCGCGACGTCCGCCGGTCGCCGACCCGCGCCGGCGGCGGCGTCGCGGCGGACGACGAGGCGGCGGGGTCGGGGGTCGCGGGCGCGGTCGACGACGGGGCGCAGCCGACGATCGGGTCGCAGGTGGGCGACGGGAGCGTCGGGGTCTCCGTGGGCGTCGGGGTCTCGGTCGGGGTCTCCGTCGGCTCGCTGGGCGACTCCGTCGGCTCGTCCGACTTCGTCGGCTTCGGCTTCTTCGTCGGCTTCGGCGGCGGGGTGTACGGCTCGTGCCCGTCGTCGGGCGCCTCGCCGTCGAGGAGCGCCGGCTCCGGGAACTCCTCGACCTCGGTGCCGTCGAGCGCCCGGCCCATCACGTCGGTCCAGGTCCGCGCCGGGTAGGAGCCGCCGAAGTACTCCGGCAGCCAGCCGTCGAGCTGCTCCTGTCCCTTGCCACGGACGTACATGACCGACGTGGCGAGCTGCGGGGTGTAGCCGACGAACCAGGCCGACGCGACGTCGTCGTCGGCGTTGGTCGCCGTACCGGTCTTGCCGGCTGCCGGCCGCCCGAGGCTGAGCGCGGCCGTGCCGCTGCCGGACTGGACGACCTGCTGCATGGCGTACGAGGTGTCGGCCGCGACGTCCTCGTCGATGGCCTGCGTCGTCGACTGCTTGAACGAGTAGAGGGTCTCGCCGTCCCGGCTCACGACCTTCTGCACGACGTGCGGCTTCGCCGCGCGGCCACCGTTCGCGATCGACGCGTAGGCGTTGGCCATGTTGACCGGCGCGATGGTCGCCGAGCCCAGCGCGATGCCGTTGACCGGCTCGAGACCCGGGCTGTTGTCGAGGTTGTCGTAGCCGCCGCCGGCGTTCTTGTTCCAGTTCGGGATGCCGAGGTCCTCGGCGGTCTCGAGGATCTTCTCCGGACCGTCCTCCATCGAGACGGTGAGATCGGCGAAGACCGTGTTGATCGAGTCCTCGGTGCCGCGCAGCAGGCTGATCTGGGAGCCGTAGTCGGTGCCGAGGCCGTCGTAGCCGGTGCCCTCGTTGCGCACCCGGTCGCCGGTGCCCTCCTCGTTGTAGTAGAAGGGCGAGTTCCCCTCGAAGGTGTCCTCGAGCGAGAACCCCTCCTTCAGGGCGGTGGCGACGGCGAAGGGCTTGAACGTCGAGCCGACCATGCCGCCGGTGACCGCCCAGTTGATCTGCGACTCGAGGTAGTCCTGGCCGCCGTAGATGCCCCGGACGGCGCCGGTGCCCGGCTCGACCGAGGCCACGGCGACGTGCAGGTTCTTGTCGGAGAACTGCGGGCCGTCGGGACGCTGCTCGCGTACGCCGGCCGCCGCGGCGTCCATCGCCTTCTTGGTGAACGTCGTGGTGACCCGCAGGCCGCCGCCGTCGATCTGCCGCTCGTTGAAGCCCAGGTCGCGGAGCTCGCTGCGGACCATCGAGAGCACGTGGCCCTTCTGCCCGCCGTACCGGCTCTCGGCGGCGATCTCCGGGAACTTCGGCAGCTTCCGCGAGGCCTTCTCGGCCTTCTCGGCGCTGATGTTGCCTGCGTCGGCCATGCCGTCGAGCACGTAGCGGTAGCGCTCCTTGAGCGCCTCCTTCGAGTCCTTGCCGTTGGCGGGATCGAAGCTGGACGGGTTGTTGAGCACGCTCGCGAGCACGGCCGACTCGCGCAGGCTGAGCTTCTTCGCGTCCTTGCCGAAGAACGCCCCGGCCGCGGCCTGCACGCCGTACGCCGACCGCCCGAAGTAGATCGTGTTGAGGTAGCCCTCGAGGATCTCCGACTTCGACATCTCCCGCTGGAGCTTGAGGGAGAGGATCGCCTCCTTCAGCTTGCGCTCGTAGGAGCGCTCCTGGGTGAGGTAGAGGATCTTCACGTACTGCTGGGTGATCGTCGACGCACCCTGGGTCGAGTTGCCCTGCGCGTTGCTGAACGCCGCGCGGATGATGCCCTTCGGGTCGATGCCCTTGTCGGTCCAGAACCCGCGGTTCTCCGCGGCGACCACCGCGTCCTGCAGGTTCTGCGGCATCTCGTCGAGCGGGATCGACTGGCGGTTCTGCTCGGCGTAGCTGCCGAGCTCGGTCTTGCCGTCGGCGTAGTAGACGAACGAGGTCTGGGTCTCGAAGTCCTCGTTGGGGTCCGGGAGCTCGGTGGTCTGGTAGGCGAAGATGAAGCCGCCGACCACGACGAGCACGCCGACCAGGCCGACGACGAGCAGCCACCGGGCGACGCGCCACACCTGCTGCTTGCGCGTGCGGGGTCGCTTCGTACCGGCACCCTGCTTGGTGGCGCCCTTCTGGGCGGTCCCCCTGGCAGGGGTGCTGGTCTGGGCGGGGCCGGCGGCCCGGCGCTTGCCACTCACGGTCGGTTGGCTCCGCTGGATCGGTGAACTGGGCGGCTGGACCGGGATCCGAGCCGTTCGACAGGGTACGGGGGCCGCCCGCACCCACCCAAGACGACGCTCGGGTGACGTACGTCGTGCCGCCGCGGTCGAGCCCGGCAGAACCCCGCCCGAGACCGCCGTCCGAACGCCTGACACAACACGTCGACGTATTCATGGTTCGCAACACGCGGATATATCGCTACGATAGGTCGCATGGCACGTCGAGCGGAGACCATCGAGCTGGCAGTCCTCGGACTGCTGCACGAGGGTCCGATGCACGGCTACGAGCTCCGCAAGCGCCTCAACCTGATGCTCGGCTGGGGCCGCGTGCTCTCCTACGGGTCGCTCTACCCGACCCTGAAGAAGATGCTCCGGGCCTCGCTGATCGAGGAGACGATGACGACCAAGACGCCGGGCACCCCGGTGTCGAAGCGGCCGCGCATCACCTACCAGGTCACCGAGGCCGGCACCCGGGAGTTCCAGCGCCTGATGTCGGAGGTCGGTCCCACGGCGTGGGAGGACGACAACTTCGACATCCGGTTCGCCTTCTTCTCCTCGACCGACATGGAGATCCGGCTGCGCGTGCTCGAGGGCCGGCGTACCCGCCTCCAGGAGCGTCTGGACCGCGTGCAGAGCCAGCTCGCGATCACCCAGAAGGAGGTCGACCGCTACGCGGCCGAGCTCCAGCGCCACGGCGTCGAGTCCGTCGAGCGCGAGGTCCGGTGGCTGTCCGACCTCATCAACGCCGAGCGCAACGGCGAGCTCGACCGATCGCAGACCGACGCCTCCAGCCAGGAGCCGGGGTCCGACACCAGCAGCACGGGCCAGCAGGCCACACAGAAGTAGACCTAGAAGAAGTAACAGAGGAAAGGGAATCCCGATGGGTTCGGTACGAGTGGCAATCGTGGGAGTGGGCAACTGCGCCACCTCCCTGATCCAGGGCGTGCACTACTACAAGGACGCCGACCCTGCGGGCACCGTCCCGGGTCTCATGCACGTCACGTTCGGTGACTACCACGTGTCCGACGTGCAGTTCGTCGCGGCGTTCGACGTCGACGACAAGAAGGTCGGCAAGGACCTCTCCGAGGCGATCAACGCCTCCGAGAACAACACCATCAAGATCTGCGACGTGCCCACGCTCGGCCTCGAGGTGCAGCGCGGTCACACCCTCGACGGCCTCGGCAAGTACTACCGCGAGACCATCGAGGAGTCGGCCGCCGAGCCGGTCGACGTCGTCCAGGTCCTCAAGGACACCCAGGCCGACGTGCTCGTCTCCTACCTGCCGGTGGGCTCCGAGGAGGCCGACAAGTTCTACGCCCAGTGCGCGATCGACGCCGGCGTGGCGTTCGTGAACGCCCTCCCGGTCTTCATCGCCTCCGACCCGGAGTGGGCCAAGAAGTTCGAGGACGCCGGCGTCCCGATCGTCGGTGACGACATCAAGTCCCAGGTCGGCGCGACCATCACGCACCGCGTGATGGCGAAGCTGTTCGAGGACCGCGGCGTGACGCTGGACCGCACCTACCAGCTCAACGTCGGCGGCAACATGGACTTCAAGAACATGCTCGAGCGCGAGCGCCTGGAGTCCAAGAAGGTCTCGAAGACCCAGGCCGTCACCTCGAACCTGAACGGCGAGCTCGCCGGCAAGGTCCACGACAAGAACGTGCACATCGGCCCGTCCGACTACGTGGCGTGGCTCGACGACCGCAAGTGGGCCTACGTCCGCCTCGAGGGTCGCAACTTCGGCGACGTCCCGCTGAACCTGGAGTACAAGCTCGAGGTCTGGGACTCCCCGAACTCCGCCGGCATCATCATCGACGCGATCCGCGCCGCGAAGATCGCCAAGGACCGCGGCATCGGCGGCCCGATCATCTCGGCGTCGTCGTACCTGATGAAGTCCCCGCCGGTCCAGCTCCCCGACGACGAGGGCCGCCGCCGCGTGGAGGCCTTCATCGCCGGCGAGGAGTGACCTCTCGCTCGTGAGGACCGCCTGGACCCCCGTCACCGTGAGGTGGCGGGGGTCCTGTCGTATCGGGCAGCTCAGCCGCCCGGCCCGGGCAGGATCAGCGGCGACCGGTCTTGAACATCCCGCGGGCGATCTCGCGGGCAGCGGTGCGCATGAAGTCCTTGAACGCCGCGGACTTGACCACCTGCTCGACCATCCCGTCCTCCTGGCGGGGCGGCTTCGGCGGCTTCGGCGCCTTCGGGGCGGCCTTCTTCCGGGGCTTCGGTGCCTCGGAGGCCGACTCCTCGGCCTGCTTGGCGGCACCCTGCTCGAGCCGGTCGGCGAGGATCTCGCGGGCCGACTCCCGGTCGACCGCGGCCTGGTACGTCGACGCCCGGGGGCTGGCGGCGACCGTGGCCGTCACCAGGTCGGGATCGCACGGGTCCATCCGCGACTCCGGCGCGCGCAGGCGGGTCCAGGCGACCGGGGTCGGGGCGCCACGCTCGTTCATCACGGTCACGATCGCCTCGCCGATGCCGAGCGTCGTGATCACCTCGCCCAGGTCGGCGTACCCGCTCGTCGGGTAGGTGGCCACGGTGGCCTTGAGCGCCTTGGCGTCGTTCGGGGTGTGGGCGCGCAGCTGGTGCTGGATCCGGGACCCGAGCTGCGCGAGCACCGCATCGGGTACGTCGGTGGGGCTCTGCGTCACGAAGAAGACCCCGACCCCCTTCGACCGGATCAGCCGCACGGTCTGCGCGACCTGGTCGAGGAACTCCTTCGACGCGTCGGCGAAGAGCAGGTGCGCCTCGTCGAAGAAGAACACGAGCTTCGGCTTCTCGACATCGCCGACCTCCGGCAGGTCGTGGAAGAGGTCGGCGAGCAGCCACATCAGGAACGTCGAGAAGATCGCCGGCCGATCCTGGAGCTGCGGCAGCTCGACGAGCGAGACCAGGCCCCGGCCGTCGGGCGCGAGCTGCAGCAGGTCCGCCGACTCGAACTCCGGCTCCCCGAAGAACACGTCGCCGCCCTGGTCCTCGAGGCCGATCAGCTCGCGGAGGATGACACCGGCGGTCGCCGACGACAGGCCGCCCAGGGCCTTGAGCTCGGCCTTGCCGTCGTCGCTGAGCAGGTGGGAGACCACGGCGCGCAGGTCCGCCAGGTCGAGGAGCGGCAGCCCGGCGCGATCGGCGTAGTGGAAGACCAGCCCGAGGCTGGACTCCTGCGTCTCGTTGAGGCCGAGCACCTTGCTGAGCAGCGTGGGGCCGAAGGCGCTCATCGTGACGCGCAGCGGCAGGCCGGACCCGACGCCGCCGATCGCGTAGAACTCGACAGGGAAGCCGGTCGCCGTCCAGTGCTGACCGAGCGTCGCCGCCCGGCTCGTGAGCTTGTCGCTCGGCTCCCCCGGCTGCGCCAGCCCGGACAGGTCGCCCTTGATGTCGGCGGCGAAGACCGGGACGCCCTGGGTGCTCAGCTGCTCCACGAGCAGCTGGAGGGTCCGGGTCTTGCCGGTGCCGGTGGCACCCGCGACCAGGCCGTGCCGGTTGAGCATCGCGGTCGGGATCCGGACCGGCGCGTCCGCCAGTCGCTCGGCGTCGAGCATCAACCCGCCGAGCTCGAGGGCGGCGCCCTCGAAGGCGTAGCCGGTGCGTACGGCGTCGGTCAGCTCGGAGTCCGCAGTGTCACTGGCTGCCATGCAGTGACTGTAGGAGCCTCGTCAACGCTCGGCGTCGGCCTTGATGCGCTGCAACGTCTGGCGCATCCCCGCCCGGAGCTCCCCGGTGAAGGTCTGCTGCCCGCCCAGGGCCAGCCGGGTGAGTCGTTGCGAGATGCCCGAGATCCCGTGCGGGGCCTCCCTGCGCTCCACCAGCCGGGTGCCGCCGTCGGACGTCGGCTCGAGGGTGAACGACCAGACGGTCCAGTTGTCCCGGATCCGAAACGCGAAGAGTCGCTCCGGCTCGAAGGCGACCACCTTCGCTCGCGTCGGCCAGAACAGCGGACCGCGACGGTTGAGGTTGAGGAATCGGGTCCCCTGCCGCACCGGCCCGCCGCGTACGACGGTGCGCACCACCTGGGGACTCCACGACGACATCCGGACGACGTCCGACACCAGCGCCCAGACGGCGTCCGGCGGCGCGGCGATGTCGATGGTGTCCTCGAGCAGCGGCTCGATCCGTTCGGCGGTCGTCGACTGGCTCATGGGGCGCGACGCTACTGACAGATGTTCAACAACGCTGTGACCCCGGTCACCGGGCCAGGGATCAGGTGCGGTCGGCCCACCAGGAGCGCAGCGCAGCGGCGGCGGCCTCCTCGCTCATCGGGCCGTTGTCCATCCGCAGCTCCAGCAGGAACTGGTAGGCCTGCCCGACCTCGCGGCCGGGTCCGATGCCGAGGATCTCCATGATCTGGTTGCCGTCCAGGTCGGGCCGGATCGCGTCGAGCTCCTCCTGCTCAGCCAGCCGGGCGATCCGCTCCTCGAGGTCGTCGTACGTGCGCTGCAGCCGCTCGGCCTTGCGCTTGTTGCGGGTGGTGGAGTCGGCGCGGGTGAGGATGTGCAGCCGCTCGAGCTGGTCGCCGGCGTCGCGCACGTAGCGACGGACGGCGGAGTCGGTCCACTCGCCGCTGCCGTAGCCGTGGAATCTCAGGTGCAGCTCGACCAGCTTGCTCACCGCGTCGATGTCGTCGTTGGAGAAGCGCAGCGCCTTCATCCGCTTGCGGGTCAGCTTCGCGCCCACGACGTCGTGGTGGTGGAAGGTCACGGTGCCGTCGTCGACGAAGCGCCGGGTCCGCGGCTTGCCGACGTCGTGCATGAGCGCGGAGAAGCGCGCGACGAAGTCGGGGCCGCCGTCGGGCAGCCGGTGCTCGAGGTCCATCGCCTGCTCGAGCACGGTCAGTGTGTGCTGGTAGACGTCCTTGTGGCGGTGGTGCTCGTCGCGCTCCAGCTCCAGCGCCGGCAGCTCGGGCAGCACGAGCTCGGCGAGCCCGGTGTCGACGAGGAGCGTCAGGCCCAGGCGGGGGTACGGCGCGCAGACCAGCTTCACCAGCTCGTCGCGCACCCGCTCGGCCGAGATGATCCCGATCCGGTCGGCCATCGCGCGCATCGCCTCGACGACGGACGGGTCGACGGTGAAGCCGAGCTGGGCGGCGAACCGCGCCGCCCGCATCATCCGCAGCGGGTCGTCGGAGAAGGAGTCCTCCGGCCGGCCCGGCGTCCGCAGCACCCGGTGGGCGAGGTCGACGATGCCGCCGTACGGGTCCTCGACCTCGCGGCCCGGCACCCGCACCGCCATCGCGTTGACCGTGAAGTCGCGGCGGCCGAGGTCGCCGGCCAGCGTGTCGCCGAAGTCGACCTCGGGCTTGCGCGAGCCGGGGTCGTAGGACTCGGAGCGGTACGTCGTGACCTCGACCTGCCACGCCCCCTTGCGGCAGCCGATCGTCCCGAACGCGCGGCCCATGTCCCAGATCGCCTCGGCCCAGCCCTTCAGCAGCCGCTCGGTCTCGTCGGGCCGCGCCGAGGTGGTGAAGTCCAGGTCGTTGTGGTGCCGGCCGAGCATGGCGTCGCGCACCGGCCCACCCACGAGGGCGAGCTCGTGACCGGCGTCCGTGAACCTCCGGCCGAGCTCGTCGATCACCGGGGCGATCCGGTCGAGCTCGCTCTCGACCGAGCGCTGGACGTCGGCCATGGCGAGCGGGGGTGGCGGGGCGTCGGGCACGGGAGCCGAGTTTAGTCGGGCCGCACGGGGTCCCGATCCGCGCGGGGTCGGCCAGTAGAGTCGCTGCGTGCTTCGCCCGGTGTCGCTGCTGCCTGCCCTCGTGGCGGCCGTCCTCGCCGGGCTCCTGCTGGTCCCTCTGGCTGCACCCGCCGCGGCGGAGTCCGCGCCGCGTCGAGCCGCCGACACCGGCCCGCTCGAGGTGATCATCGACAACCTGACGCCGTCGACGGTGCCGGAGCGCGGTGAGATCCGGGTCAGCGGCACGGTCACCAACGTCGACGAGCAGCCGTGGACGACGATCAACCTCTACTCGTTCATCTCCGACGCGCCGATGACGACCTCGGCCGAGCTGGCCGAGGCCGCGACCCTCGACCCGGAGGTGGCCGTGGGCGAGCGCGTCACCGACCCCGGCCCCTACGAGACCATCGACCAGCTGGACCCGGGCGAGACCGCGCAGTTCTCCTTCTCCGTGCCGCGCCGGCGGATCGCCGCGGAGTCGCCGAACGGCGTCGGTGCCGATGCGGCCGGCGTCTACTGGTTCGGCGTGCATGCACTCGGGCAGGCGGCCGAGCCCCGCGACGACGTCGCCGACGGCCGCGCCCGCACGTTCCTGCCCCTGGTCCCGCCGACCTCCCGCACCGTGGACGCCGCGCTGGTGCTGCCGATCCGGCGCTCGGTGCAGCACCTCTCCGACGGCAGCGTGGCCAACCTGGCGCGCTGGACCCGCACGCTCGGGCTCGAGGGGCAGCTGCGGCGGATGACCGAGTTCGGCGCGGCGGCCGGCGACCGGCCGATCACCTGGCTCGTGGACCCGGCCGTGGTCGACACCGCCGTACACCTCACCGAGGGCAACCCGCCGCGCTCGATCGCCCCGACCCTCGAGCCCGAGCCGGACGAGGAGGAGTCGGAGTCGCCGTCACCGACGGAGGAGCCGACCGACGCGGACGTGCAGGAAGAGGAGCCGACCGAGCCCGAGGACCCCGAGGTCACCGCAGCAGCGGCCGCCGCCACCGACTGGCTCGGCCGGCTGCAGACGGCGCTCGGCTCCAACGAGATCCTGAGCCTCCCGTACGGCGACGTCGACGTCGCCGGTGCCGCAGCCCACGACCCAGCGGCGTACCGGAACGCCCGCAAGCGCTCCGGCACCGAGCTCGCGCCGTGGGGCCTGACGACCACGCCCGTCATCGCACCACCGGCCGGCTACCTGCCGACCACGGCCCTGGGCCTGGCCGAGCCCGACACGCAGGTGCTCGTCTCGGACCGCGTCTTCGGCGACCGCGCCGACAACGCGCCGACCGTGGCGCACACGCTCGGCCGCAGCATGGTGGTGTCCTCCTCGGCCTCCGCCTCGGGCGGACCCGGGCCGGGTGACCAGCTCTCGCCGCTCTCGGTGCGCCAACGGATCCTGAGCGAGGCCGCGCTGCGGGTGCTCACCCCGGGCCGGCGACCGCTGGTGACCGTGCTGCCGCAGGGCTGGGCGCCGGAGGCGAGCACCGGCTTCTTCAGCGGTCTCGACACCGAGTGGCTGCGGCTGACCACCATCGACTCGATCTCCCAGCGCAGCGGCCGGGATGTCGACGCCGACCGGATCGTCTATCCCGACACCCAGCGTGAGGCCGAGCTCGACGCTCTCGACTTCTCCACCGCGCAGGGGCTCGTCGAGGCCGGCGAGGCGCTGCAGAACCTGCTGACGCTCAACGACCGCGTCGGCGGCGAGGTCCAGGACGAGGCGCTCACGAACGTGTCGTACGCCAGCCGCCGGTTCCCGCAGCTCAGCCGCGACTCCGCGTCCCGCTCCCGCGCCGCGATCGAGCAGCAGCTGGAGTCGGTCACCGTGGAGGCCCCGAAGGCGGTCATCCTCTCCAGCGGCAGCGGGCGCTTCTCCGCGACCGTCAACAACGGGCTCGACCAGCCGGTCACGGTGCGGCTCGACACCCTCACCGACCCGTCGCTCGAGGTGTCGGTGCCCGACGAGGCGGTCGAGGTCGGCCCGGGCGCCCGCTCGACGATCCTGCTCAACGCCGAGTCGTCCGCGGTCGGCGTCCGCAACGTGACGCTGCTGCTCACCGACGTCGACGGCTCGCCGATCGGCTCGTCGGACACGCTCCCGATCCGGTCCAACCGGGTCAGCAACGTGATCTGGCTGATCCTCGGCACCGGCATCGCCCTGCTCTTCGGCACGATCATCGTGCGGCTGTTCCGACGCATCCGTGCGGCGGCCCGGTCATGAGGACGACATGACCACCCCACGAAACTGCGGGCTTCCCCCGCAACGCTTCACCCCACGAGCTTGCGGCTCCCCCGCTTCGCTCTTCCGCCACAAGCCCGCGGGGACCCCGAAGCTTCGCTCCTCCAGCCCACACTTCCGCGGGGACCCCGGATGAGCGCCTTCGACGGCGAGGCCCGCGAGGAGGAGCGCTCCCGCGTCCTCGCGAACAGTGCCGTCATGGCGGCCGGCACGGTCGTCTCGCGGCTGAGCGGGTTCGTCCGGTCGACCCTGCTCGCGGCGGCGCTCGGCGCGAAGCTGCACGCCGACCTGTTCAACATCGCCAACACGATCCCGAACATGCTCTACATCCTGCTCGCGGGCGGGGTCGTCAACGCGGTGCTGGTGCCGCAGCTGGTCCGGGCGATGAAGGACGATCCCGACCGCGGCGACGCGTACACGAACCGGATCATCACGCTCGCGGGGCTCTTCCTCGGCGTGGTCACGATCGCGCTCGTCGTCGCGGCGCCCTGGCTGATCCAGCTCTTCCTCACCCCGCAGCTCGGCGACGCCGAGTACGCCGCCCAGCGCGAGTCGATCGTCGACTTCGCCCGCTACTGCCTGCCGCAGGTCTTCTTCTACGGGATGTACGTCCTGATCGGCCAGGTGCTCAACGCCCGAGGCCGCTTCGGTCCGATGATGTGGGCGCCGATCGCCAACAACGTCATCTCGATCGCCGTCCTCGTCGTCTACCTCGTCGCGTTCGGCCCGGCCGCGGACCTCTTCGGCCCCTACTCGTCGGACCAGGAGCTGCTGCTCGGCATCGGCTCCACCGTCGGCATCGCGGCCCAGTTCGCGATCCTGGTGCCCTACCTGCGCCTGACCGGCTTCCGCTACCGCCCGCGCTTCGACTTCCTCCACACCGGTCTCGGCCACACCTTCAGGCTCGGCGTGTGGACGGTGCTCTTCGTCGTCGTCAACCAAGTCGCCTACACGGTCGTCGTCCGCCTCGCGTCCGGCGGCACCGCCGCGTCGACCGACGGCACCGGCTACTCCATCTACTCGCAGACCTTCCTGATCACGATGGTCCCGCACGCGGTGATCACCGTGTCGCTCGCGACGGCGATCCTGCCCCGGCTGGCCGCCCGCGCCGCCGAGGGCGACGACGCCGGCCTGGCCACGTCGCTCGCCGAGACGCTGCGCAGCGCGCTCTCCCTGATCCTGCCGTTCGCGCTGCTCCTCCCCTGCCTCGCCCTCGGCGTCTCGCGCGTGATCTGGGGGTACGGCGCGGCCGCGGGCGACTACGCCGACTTCGCGCCGTCCCTCGCGCTCTTCGGCGGCGGGCTCCTCTTCTTCACCGTCCACTACCTGGTGCTCCGCGGCTTCTACGCCCTCGAGCTCACCCGCACCGTCTTCTGGATCCAGTGCGCGGTCGCGGCCACCAACATCGTCGCCGCGCTCGTCCTCGTCGGCGTCACCGACGCCGAGGCCACGGCGCCCGCGCTCGTGCTCGCCTACACGTGCTCGTACGTCGTGGGCGCCGTCATCTCCTACGCGATGCTGTCCCGCCGGCTCGGCGGCCTGGACACGCGGGGGCTGGTGCGGTTCCTCGGGCGGCTGCTCGTGGCCGCCCTCCTCGCGGCCGCGGCGGCCGCGGGGACGGCGTACCTCCTCCACGACCTCATCGGCGTCGACCGGCTCTGGGCGGCGCTCGTCAGTCTCGCCGCCACCGGTGCCGTCGGCGGGCTCGTCCTGCTCGGCATGGCGCGGGCGATGCACCTCGACGAGCTGACCTCGATGGTCGACACGGTCACCCGCCGGCTGCCCCTCCCACGCCGGGGCTGAGCTCGCCCTACGATGGGCGGCAAGGGAGCGATGTTGCCGCAGGGCACAAGCCGACACGAGGGGAGCTGAGTGCCGAGCTCGATCCGGCCGGGCGACGTGCTCGCCGACCGGTACCGCCTGGTCGACCTCCTCACCGAGAGCGGGGGCGGCCGGTTCTGGCGCGCCCACGACCGCGTGCTCGAGAGGTACGTCGCGCTGCACGTGATCGCCGAGGACGACGAGCGCGCGACGGCGCTGCTCGACGCCGCCAAGCGCTCCGCGGCGATCCACGACCGGCGGTTGCTGCGGGTGCTCGACGCCGACCGCGCCGACGGGCACAGCTTCGTCGTCAACGAGTGGGGCTCCGGCGACTCCCTCGACATCATGCTCGCCGCCGGCACCCTCGGTCCGCGCCGGGCAGCATGGATCGTCTCCGAGGTGGCCGGCTGCGTCGCGGCCGGGCACCAGGCCGGGGTCGCCCACGGCCGCCTGGTCCCCGAGAACGTGCTCGTCGACCACACCGGCGCCGTCCGGATCATCGGGTACGCCGTCGAGGCGGCCATGCACGGGCTGCCGCCCGGGCGGGTCACGACCGACGTGGCCGACCTCGGCGGCCTCCTCTACTGCGCGCTGACCGGCAAGTGGCCCGGCGTCTCCTCGTCGGCGGTGCCGTCGGCGCCGCTCGTGCAGGGCAGGGTGCTGCGCCCGCGCCAGGTCCGCGCCGGGATCCCGCGCCCGCTCGACGCGCTGTGCGACGAGGTCGTCAACCCCTACTCCGCCGCCGCGGCGCGGCTGCGCGACACCTATGACCTGGCGACCGCCCAGGGCATCTCCGACTACCTGTGCGAGTTCGTCGGCGACGCGACCGGCCTCGCCGAGGCCGAGGCCCAGGCCGGGCACCGCGACACCACCGAGATCGCCGCCCTGCCGGCGGTCCCGGACCCGCGGCCGTACGACGCCGAGCCCCAGCCCGAACCCCAGCCCGAACCCCAGCCCGAACCCCAGCCCGAACCCCAGCCCGACCCGGAGCCACGGCCCGATCAGTCGTCCACCGACCTGCCCACCGAGGCCGGACTCCCGATCTTCGACGACGAGGCCGACGACGTCTCGTGGCTGTCCGCCCCCGGCGAGCCCGCCCCGCCCCCACCGCCGTTCGAGGAGCCGCCCGAGCGGCCGCTCTTCGCGCCGGCCCCGACCGGCGGCAGCCCGGCGCGCACGCCGCGCCCGCAGGCTCCACGGCCCGAGCCGGCCCCCGTGCCCGCCTCGGCCGGCAGCGGCGGCCGCGGGTTCTGGCCGTGGGACACCGGAACCGGCCCGCTTTCGCTCCCCGAGGAGCCGCAGGAGGAGGTGCCCGGGCGCAGCTGGCTGCGGCTCGCCGCCATCATCGCGGCCGCGGTGCTGCTGCTGCTGGCGGTCGTCGTCGCCTACAACCTCGGGCGCGGGCGCACGCCGCTCGGCGCCGTACCCGACGACGACAGCCCGGCCCCGACGCCGACGGCCCAACAGTCCCCGATCTCGCCGGCGGCCGATCCGATCCCGAACGTGGTCGCCTCCGACTTCGACCCCGAGGGCGACCCACCGGACGAGAACCCCGAGCTGGCCCCGCTCGCCGTCGACGGCGACCCGGCGACCGTGTGGCGGACCCTCGACTACCAGCAGAACTTCGGCCCGGGTGGCCTGAAGAGCGGCGTCGGCCTCGTGCTCGACCTCGGCTCGGTGCGCAACGTGTCGGCGGTCGACCTCACGGTGGTCGGCGGCTCGACCGGGATCTCCCTCTACCTGGCCGACTCTCCGCCGACCGGGGTCGAGGGGCTGGGCGACCCGGCCGCGACCGCGACCGTCGACTCCGAGCAGCAGATCGCGCTCGAGGAGCCGGCGATGGCGCGGTACGTCGTGGTCTGGCTGACGTCGATCCCGGCGATCGGCTCGGAGTTCCGCGGCCAGGTCGCCGAGGTGACGGTCCGCGGATGACCGCCCCGCAGCGGACCGACCAGCAGCTCCTCGCTGCGCACGTCGCCGGCGATCCCGACGCCTTCGGTGAGCTCTTCGCCCGCCATCGCGACCGGCTCTGGGCGGTCGCGCTGCGCACCATGGGCAACCGCGAGGACGCCGCCGACGGGCTCCAGGACGGACTGGTCGCGGCGTACCGCCGGGCCGGCACGTTCCGCGGCGATGCCGCCGTCACCACCTGGCTGCACCGCGTGGTGGTCAACGCATGCCTCGACCGGCTGCGCGCCGCGAAGGTACGCCGCGCCGAGGCGCTGCCCGACGACCTCGACGACCGCGGAGACCGCGGTTCGCTGGTGTCGGCCAGCGTCGAGGACCCCGCCGACCTCGCGTCGGCGAGCGAGCGCCGGGCCCTGGTGCTCGACGCGCTCCGCGACCTCCCCGACGAGCAGCGGGCGGCGCTGGTGCTCGTCGACATGGAGGGATACCCGGTCGCCGAGGCCGCCGCCATCCTCGACTGCCCGGTCGGGACCGTGAAGTCACGGTGCTCACGCGGTCGGGCGCGCCTGGCCGAGGTCCTAGCGCCGATGCTCGACGACGCCGACCGTGACCCGCACGACATCCCGCCCCGGAACCCGGTGCCCCCCGGCCCCGTCGAATCCAGCGACGCCCCGCGCGGCCCGCCCGCGACCGGCTGACCCCTGTCCCGTGCCCACGACCGACCCGGAGGAGGTGAACCCGTGCCCGAGCCCGACCTGACGCCCGAGGAGGAGCAGGTACGCCGGCTGCTCGCCGACGCCCGCCACGACGAGCCGCTGCCCGCCGACGTCGCGGACCGGCTCGACCGGGTGCTCACCGACCTCCGGAGCTCCTCGGAGCCCGAGACCGCGCCGGCCACGGACCCGGTCCCCGACCTCGCCGCAGCCCGGCGTCGCCGGATGCTGCGCAACCTCGTCCTCGCCGCCGCCGCGGTCGTCGTGGTCGGGGTCGGGATCTCCCGCGTCGACCTCTCCGGCACGACCGACGCCGACTCCTCGTCCGGCTCCGCCGACTCATCGGTCCAGAGCGACGCCGGGGACGATGCCGGCGGCAGCAACGAGGCGCCGAGCGCCGGCGCTGCCGAGGCCGCTCCCATCACCCTCAGTCTCCGCTCCGACGCCTTCGACGCCCAGGTCGAGCGCTACGCCGCCACCGGCCGGCTCGCCACGCTCTCCGAGCTGCGCTCCACCCAGGCGGACACGGAGGAGAAGGCCACCGGGGGTGGCGCGTACGCCGCCGAGTGCGTCGGCGGCGGCCTCGGCCGCGGCCGGCCGGTGGCCGCGACGTACGACGGCGAGCCCGCCCTGCTCGTCGTACGCCCGGCGGCCGACGGCACCCGCCAGGTCGACCTGTACCTGTGCGGCTCCACGGAGCCGGTCCGCTCCACGTCGGTCCCCGCGCCCTGAGCCGGGGCCTGCCCGGGAAGTTTCCTCACCTACGATCGGTTCTACTGGTCGCAGACCGCACCCATCCGAGGAGAAGCACGCTTCATGTCCGACACCGTTCGCGACGTCATCGTCATCGGCTCCGGCCCCTCCGGCTACACCGCCGCGCTCTACACGGCGCGCGCGAGCCTCAAGCCGCTCGTCTTCGAGGGCTCGGTGACCGCCGGTGGCGCCCTCATGAACACCACGGAGGTCGAGAACTTCCCGGGGTTCCGGGACGGCATCATGGGGCCCGCCCTGATGGACGAGATGCGGGCGCAGGCGGAGCGGTTCGGCGCAGAGCTGGTCGCCGACGACGTGGTCGAGGTCGAGCTCACCGGTGACATCAAGACCGTGAAGACCGCGACCGACACCTACCGCGCCCGCGCCGTGATCCTCGCGATGGGCTCGGGCTACCGCAAGCTCGGCCTGCCCCGCGAGGAGGAGCTCTCCGGCCGCGGCGTCTCCTGGTGCGCCACCTGCGACGGCTTCTTCTTCCGCGACCAGCACATCGCCGTGGTCGGCGGTGGCGACTCCGCGATCGAGGAGGCGACCTTCCTCACCCGCTTCGGCTCGAAGGTCTCGCTGATCGTGCGCCGCGACGAGCTGCGCGCCTCGAAGATCATGCAGGAGCGCGCGTTCGCCGACCCCAAGCTGGAGATCCTCTGGAACTCCGTCGTCGACGAGATCAACGGCGCCGACCGGCTCGAGTCGCTGACCCTGCGGGACACCGTCACCGGCGACACCCGCAACCTCCCCGCGACGGGCCTGTTCATCGCCATCGGCCACGACCCGCGCTCGGAGCTGCTGCCGGGCCAGGTCGACCTCGACGACAACGGCTACGTGATCGCCAGCCACCCCTCGACCGGCACCAACCTGCCCGGCGTCTTCGCCGCCGGCGACCTGGTCGACCACCACTACCGGCAGGCCATCACCGCCGCCGGCACCGGCTGCGCCGCCGCCCTCGACGCCGAGCGCTACCTCGCCGAGCTCGACCACGCCGCGGGCCCCCGGGACGCCCAGGACCGCGCCGACGCCGAGCTCGTCAACGAGGTCGCGCAGACCGCCGGAGCCTGATTCCGGACCCGCCCGCGCGGCGGGGAACAACAGTCGGCGGCCTGCTGTTGACTGTGATCAGACCTCCGAGTTCACCGAAGAAGGGATCCCTCCGTGGGCAACATCAACGCCGTGACCGACGCCGAGTTCGAGGCGCAGGTCCTCAAGTCTGACAAGCCGGTCCTCGTGGACTTCTGGGCAGAGTGGTGCGGCCCGTGCCGCCAGGTCGCGCCGATCCTCGACGAGATCGCCACCGCCCACGGCGACAAGATCACGTTCTTCAAGATGAACGTCGACGAAAACCCCGTGACGCCGTCCAACTACCGGGTGACCGGCATCCCGACCATCAACGTCTACCAGGGCGGCGAGGTCGTGAAGACCATCGTCGGTGCTCGCCCCAAGGCGACGCTCCTCAACGAGCTGTCGGACTACATCTGAGCTGCCCTGGCCTGAGCCTGCGAAGGCCAGGATCCAGCAGCCAGGTCGAGGAGCCCCGCGGCTGAGGAACGAAGCCGCGACGGGCGTCTCGAGACCCCATCAACGAGCGCTCGTTCGCGAGGCCCGGGTCGCCTTCGGCGCCGGGCCTCGCGCCGATTTCGGGGTCGGTCGGACGACGCCCATCAGCTTCTCCAGGGCCGCCTCGACCTCGTCGCGCCACGTCACGGTCGACCGCAGCTCCATCCGCAGCCGCGGCGTCACGGGATGCGGTCGGTGGGTCTTGAAGCCCACCCCGGCCAGGAAGTCGACCGGCAGCAGGCACTGCCCACCACGCCCGGACGGACTCCCGAACGCCTCGATCGCCCCGAACCCGCCGCGGCGCACCAGGTCGGCTGCCGTCGCCTGCACCAGCATCCGGCCGAGCCCGCCACCGCGGTATGCCGGCTCCACGTGCACGGTCGTCAGCAACACGGCGTCGGGGGAGATCGGCGCGGTCGCGAAGCCCGCTGCCCCGGGGACGAACGCCTCGGGCGCGTAGATCGCGTAGGCGACGGGCTGGTCGTCGACGACCACGACCCGGCCGCACGACCCCCACTCGCGCAGGACCTCCGACACCCAGGCGTCCTTCTCGGCGGCCGGATCGTCGACCCGCTCACGGCGCACCGGGTCGAGCTCCCAGAACAGGCAGGACCGGCACGGGGCCGAGAAGGCCTCCAGATGGTCGAGGGTCAGCCGGGTCACCTTGCGCGACATCACACCTCCGTCCGTGGACCGCCGCAGCCATCGTAGGCGCGCGCCTGTCAGGATGGCGGCGTGCGCAAGATCCGACAGAGCCGCAAGCTGCAGAACGTCCGGTACGACGTTCGCGGGCCGATCCTCGTCGAAGCCCAGCGCCTCGAGGCAGAGGGCCACCACATCCTCAAGCTGAACATCGGCAACACCGCACCGTTCGGGTTCGACGCACCCGAGGCGATCGTCGCCGACATGGTGCACCACCTGCCGGACTCGCAGGGCTACAGCGACAGCCAGGGGATCTACCCGGCGCGCACCGCGGTCGCGCAGTTCTACCAGTCCCGCGGGCTCAAGGACGTGTCGGTCGAGGACGTCTTCATCGGCAACGGCGTCTCCGAGCTCATCACGATGGTGCTCCAGACCTTCATCGACGACGGCAACGAGGTCCTGGTCCCGGCACCGGACTACCCGCTCTGGACGGGCGCGGTCACGCTCTCGGGCGGCACGGCCGTCCACTACGAGTGCGACGAGAGCAACGGCTGGAACCCCGACCTCGCCGACATCGAGTCCAAGATCACCGAGAACACCCACGGCCTGGTGATCATCAACCCCAACAACCCGACGGGTGCGGTCTACACCGCGGACACTGTCAAGGGCCTCGTCGACATCGCGCGCCGCCACGACCTCGTCGTGTTCGCCGACGAGATCTACGAGAAGATCATCTTCGACGACGCGGTCCACCACCACGCCGCGTCGTACGCCGGCAGCGACGTGCTGTGCCTGACCTTCAGCGGGCTGTCCAAGGCCTACCGGGTCTGCGGCTACCGCGCCGGCTGGGTGATGATCTCCGGCCCCAAGGAGCTCGCCGAGGACTTCCTCGAGGGCCTCACGCTGATGGCCAACATGCGCATGTGCGCCAACGTGCCGGCACAGCACGCGATCCAGACCGCGCTCGGCGGCTACCAGTCCATCCAGGAGCTGGTCGTCCCCGGTGGCCGCTTCTACGAGCAGAGCAAGCTCGCCAGCCGGCTGCTCAACGAGATCCCGGGCGTCACCAACGTCGAGCCGCGCGGCGCGCTCTACTGCTTCCCGCGCCTGGACCCCGAGGTCTACCCGATCGAGGACGACGAGGCGTTCGTGATCGAGCTGCTGCGTGCCAAGAAGATCCTCGTCACGCACGGCACCGGCTTCAACTGGGTGCGCCCCGACCACTTCCGGCTGGTCACGCTCCCCGACCACGACGTGCTCGAAGAGGCGATCGGCCGCATCGCCGACTTCCTCGCGACCCGACGCTAGGACCCCCATGCGCGACTACACCTACCCGACCGTCGTCCTCACGGCGAAGACGGCCTTCCGGGTCCTGGGGCAGCGGTTCCAGCTGTCCGGCACCGAGCACGTGCCGCGCTCCGGGGGTGTCCTGCTGGCGTTCAACCACATCGGCTACGCCGACTTCGTGTACGGCGGGTTCGCCGCCCACCCGTCGCGCCGGCTGGTCCGGTTCATGGCCAAGCGGGAGATCTTCGACCACGGCATCGGCGGCCGGGTGATGCGCTCCATGCACCACATCGAGGTCGACCGGGGCGCCGGCGAGGCGTCGTTCGACACGGCCGTCGACTACCTCGGCCGGGGCGAGGCGGTCGGCATCTTCCCCGAGGCCACGATCTCCCGGTCGATGGAGCTCAAGGAGTTCAAGACGGGTGCCGTCCGTATCGCGGCGGCGGCGAGCGTTCCCCTGGTGCCCGTCACGATGTGGGGCACCCAGCGGATGATCACCAAGGACCACCCGCGCGACTTCTCCCGCGGCAAGACGATCGCGATCACGGTGGGCGAGCCGCTGCACCCGACGGGCGCCGACCCGGTCGCCGAGACCGCCGAGCTGCACACGGTCATGGCCGGCCTGCTCGACCGCACCATCCGCGCCTACCCGGCCGACGAGCAACCGCCCGGATCGTGGTGGCTGCCCGCGTCGTACGGCGGGAGCGCCCCGACACCGGACGAAGCGGCACGGCTGGACGCCGAGGAGCTGCGGCGCCGCGCGGATCGACGTAGCAATAAGTCGACTTAACGACTTACCGCCTTGTTGATCTGACGGCGATGGCGTTGCGGGCTCAGATCGGCCGGTCGGACCGGTTGCGCGGATCCATGATGTCCACGATCCGCTGCAGGTCGTCGAGGGAGGCGAACTCCACGGTGATCTTGCCCTTGGCGCGGCCCAGGTCGACCTTCACCCGGGTCTCGAAGCGGTCCGACAGGCGATCGGCCAGGTCCGCCAGGCCAGGCGCGACCGGCTTCCTCCGGACCACCCGCGGCGCGGCCGGGTCCTCGGTGTCGCGCACGGCGACGATCTCCTCGAGGCCCCGGACGCTGATGCCCTCGGCGATCACCCGGGCGGCGAGCCGGTCCTGCACCTCCGGGTCGTCGACGGCCAGCAGCGCGCGAGCGTGGCCGGCCGAGAGGACGCCGGCGGCGACCCGGCGCTGGACCGCCGGGGAGAGCTTGAGCAGCCGCAGCGTGTTGCTGATCTGCGGACGCGACCGGCCGATCCGCCCGGCCAGGTCCTCGTGGGTGCAGCCGAAGTCGTCGAGCATCTGCTGGTAGGCCGCGGCCTCCTCTAGGGGGTTCAGCTGCGACCGGTGCAGGTTCTCGAGCAGCGCGTCGCGGAGCATGTCGACGTCGTCGGTCTCCCGCACGATCGCCGGGATGACGTCGAGCCCGGCCGCCTGGGTGGCGCGCCAGCGGCGCTCGCCCATGACCAGCTCGTAGTCGTCGGGCCCGTGGCGGCGGACCACCACCGGCTGGAGGACACCGATCTCGCGCACGGAGTGCACCAGCTCCGCCATCGCCTCCTCGTCGAAGACCTGGCGCGGCTGGACCTCGTTGGGCCGGATCTGCGCGACCGGGATCTCCGCGAAGTAGGCCCCCGCGACCGGCTGCAGCCCGGCGGTGCCTTCGGCGGCCTCCGGAGCGGTCGGAGCCGCATCATCCCCGGCTGCGAGTGCCTCCGCATCCGGCGCATCGATCGTCTGCGTCGGCGCGGTGGGGATCAGCGAGCCGAGGCCCCGGCCGAGTCCACGACGCTGGGGCGGGCGGTTGGCATTCACTTCTCTGCTCCCTGGATGGCGATCTCGCGCGCGGCCTCGAGGTACGACAGCGCTCCCGGCGATCCCGGATCGTAGGTCATCACGGTCTGCCCGTAGGACGGCGCCTCCGAGACCCGCACCGAGCGGGGGATCGACGTCTTCAGGACGCGCTCACTGAAGTGCTCGCGGACCTCCTCCGCGACGCCCGACGCGAGGCGGGTGCGCGCGTCGTACATCGTCACGAGGATCGTGGAGACCTCGAGCCGCTGGTTGAGGTGGGCCTTGACCATCTCGACGGTCTCGATCAGCTGGCCGAGTCCCTCGAGCGCGTAGTACTCCGCCTGGATCGGGATCAGCATCTCGTCGCCGGCGACGAGCGCGTTCAGGGTGAGCAGGCCGAGCGAGGGCGGGCAGTCGACGAACACGTAGTCGAAGCGCTCCTCCCCCACCTCGGCGGCCGACCCCACCCACGGGTGGCCGTGGATGGCCTTGCGCAGCCGGCTCTCGCGAGCCACGACGGAGACGAGCTCGATCTCGGCTCCGGCCAGGTCGATGGTCGCTGGTACCGCCCAGAGGTTCTCCACCTCGGGGCACGCGCTCACCACGTCGACGAGCGGTTCGCCCTCGACCAGGGCGTCGTACGTCGACGGGACGCCCCGGTGGTGCTCGACGCCCAAGGCCGTCGACGCGTTCCCCTGCGGGTCGAGGTCGACTACGAGGACCCGCTGCCCGAGCTGGGCGAGCGCGGCGGCGATGTTGACCGTCGAGGTGGTCTTGCCGACGCCACCCTTCTGGTTGGCGACGACGAAGACCCGAGTCCGGTCCGGCCGGCCCATCGGCGGCCTCATCCGGGCACCGGTTCGGGCGAGGACGGTGTGCTCCGCGGCGCGCGCCAAGGGGGTGCCGTGGTCATCCTCGAAGGCCGGTGCCGCGACCGCGAGATCCTCCGCGGTGCGGACCCGGAATCCACTCGGAGCGTCGGTTTCACGTGAAACGGCCTCGTGGTCCGCAGGAGTCTCAACCTGTGGATGAAGTGGATGATTCTGTGGATAAGGACGCTCCGCAGGCGTCTCCGACCCGGTGGAAAACTCGTTCCCGGGCCCGGGGTTCTCCGTCACGACCTGCGCCTCCGCTTCGCTGTGGACCGTCCGCGACCCGCAGTCCGCCGCGTGGCCGGGCCCGTCGCAAGCGGCCAAGATACCCGGCTCGGGTCGGCCCAGGCCACTCGGAGGGCGATGGTTGGGGACACCGGCCAGCCCTCACCGAGGACGTGCACCTCCGGCTCCGAGCAGCCCCATGAGTCGAGGGTCGAGCGGGCGGCCTCGATCTCGTCGGTCACCGACGACCCCTTCATCGCCACCAGCGACCCGCTCGGCTCGACCAGCGGCATCGACCAGGCCAGCAGCCGATCCAGCGGCGCCACGGCGCGGGAGGTCACCACGCCGAATCGGCGCTCGCCGTGGAGCGCCTCCGCGCGC
This sequence comes from Nocardioides sp. GCM10030259, assembly GCF_042666375.1. Classification (NCBI taxonomy): domain Bacteria; kingdom Bacillati; phylum Actinomycetota; class Actinomycetes; order Propionibacteriales; family Nocardioidaceae; genus Nocardioides; species Nocardioides sp. GCM10030259. The sequence continues at coordinate 407,577 of NZ_JBHTDF010000018.1, forward strand.
CCCCGCACGACCTCGACGTTCGTGAGCTCGAGATGTTCCGCCACCTCCGTGAGGAAGGTCGTCCGGCGGAGCAGCGGCTCGACGAGGGTGAGCCGGAGGTCCGGTCGGGCAATGGCCAGCACCATCCCGGGCAGGCCCGCCCCCGACCCGATGTCGCAGACCGTGGCATCCGGTGGGAGCAGCTCGCCCAGCAGGGCGCAGTTGACGAGGTGTCGGTCCCACAGCCGGGGCGCCTCGCGTGGCCCGATCAGTCCCCGGACCACGCCATCGGTGGCCAGCAGCGCGGCGTACCGCTCGGCGAGGGGCAGGCGGTCAGACGGAAACGCCCTCCGCGCCACCTCGGGCGTGGAGGGCGTTTCACGTGAAACGTGGGGGTCCATGGTCACCCAGGCAGCACCACGACGAAGCGCCGCGGCTCGACGCCCTCGGACTCGGAGGTGAGGCCGGCGGCGGCGACGGCGTCGTGGACGACCTTGCGCTCGAACGGCGTCATCGGCGTCAGCGAGACCCGCTCGCCCGTCTCCTTGACCTGCGCCACCGAGTCGGCCGCGAGCCGCTCCAGCTCCTCGCGCTTGCCGGCGCGGTAGCCGGAGACGTCGAGCATCAGCCGGGTGCGCTCGCCGGTCTCGCGGTAGACCGCCAGCCGGGTCAGCTCCTGCAGCGCCTCGAGCACCTCGCCCTTGTCCCCGACCAGCTGCGAGAGCTCGGCGCCGACGATCGAGACAGCAGCGCGGTCGCCGTCCACGTCGATGTCCAGGTCGCCGTCCAGGTCGGCGATGTCCAGGAGCTCCTCGAGGTAGTCGGCGGCGATCTCGCCCTCCTGCTCGAGCTGCTCGGTCCGGGAGGGGGCCGCGGCGGTCTCCTCGCTGGCGGACTCCACCGGCGTCTCCTCGGTCACGGTCTCGTCACTCACTGGTGCCTCCCTCGGGCTTCGGCTTGGGGTTGGGTCGCGGGGCGCCCTTCTTGCGCTGCTCGCGCGACTGCTTCTTGGGCTGCTGACGCTGCTGCGGCTTGCGCTCGGGCTCGGGCTCGGGGGCCTCTTCGACCTCGACGGGCTTTCCGTGCTTCGCGGCCTTCAGCCGGTCCCGCTCCTCCTTGGCCTTGGCCGCAGAGGTTCCGGGGGCCGGGTTGTTCCGGATCACGTAGAACTGCTGGCCCATCGTCCACAGGTTGGAGGTGGTCCAGTAGAAGAGCACGGCGATCGGGAACGCGATGCCACCGACCGCGAAGACGACCGGGAGCACGTAGAGGAGCAGCTTCTGCTGCTGGGCGTACGGGCCGGTGAGCGCGTCCGGCGGCATGTTCTTGCTCATCAGCTGGCGCTGGGTCGTGAACGTCGTCGCCGTCATGGCCAGGACCAGGAGCGCCGCGACGACCATGACTGCGACGTCGCCGTCGGCCTTCAGGAAGGTCGCCTTGAGGGGGATCCCGAAGAGCTCGGCGTTCTGGAAGCTCTCCGCCAGCTCGGGCGTGATGAACGCCTTCCCGTCACCCTTCGCGGCGTGGTGGTCGAGCAGCCGGAACAGCGCCAGGAAGATCGGCATCTGGATCAGGATCGGCAGGCACGAGGCGAACGGGTTGGTCCCGCTCTCCTTGTAGAGCTTCATCGTCTCCTGGGCGAGACGCTCCCGGTCGTGGCCGTACTTCTTCTGCAGCTCCTTGACCTTCGGCTGGATCAGCTGCATGTTCCGGCTGGACTTGATCTGCTTCACGAAGAGCGGGATCAGGGCCGCGCGGACCGTCGCGGTCAGGCCGATGATCGACAGCACCCAGATCAGGCCGCTGTCCGGGTCCATCCCGATCGACTCGAACATCCAGTGCCACGCGACCAGCACAGCCGAGATCACGTAGTAGAGCGGCGCCATGATCAGGCCGCCGAGGTCACCGAGGAATCCCACGGATCAGGCTCCTTGCTGGGGTGTTGGGGACGTGCCCGCAGGGACGCGGGAAGACTCTGTTGACGTGCGGGAGCCGGGCACCGGGTCGTAGCCACCGGCGGCCCAGGGGTGGCACCGGCCCAGCCGGCGGACGGCGAGCCAGGTGCCGCGCACGCTCCCGTGCGTGGTCACGGCCTCGAGCGCGTAGGCCGAGCACGACGGGTGGTAGCGGCAGACCTGACCGTAGAGCGGGCTGATCAGCAGGCGGTACGCGCGCAGGAACCCGATCAGCGCCCAGCGAACCGGGTCGTACCTCACCTCGACACCTCCACTCGGCTCAGGCAACGCCCGAGATCGGCGCCGAGTTCCGCGGCAGACGCGGTGGCAGCGGCCGGGAGCGCCCGGACCACGAGCACAGCAGAGCCCGGGAGCGACGCGATGTGCTCCCGGGCCTGGTGTCGAAGTCGGCGCTTCACGCGGTTGCGGACCACGGCGTTGCCCACGGCCTTGCTGACCACGAAGCCCACCCGCGGGTGCGTTGCCTCGGGGTCATCGGCGAGATGGACGACGACCGTTCGTGACCCCGCCTTGCGTCCGGTGCGGACCGCCCGCTGGAAGGAGGGCCCGTCGGTGAGGCGATGCGCGCTGGGCAGCACGGCCGACCTGGGCGGCGGCGTGCCTCAGACGGCGAGGCTCTTGCGGCCCTTGCGGCGCCGCGAGGAGAGAATCGCGCGGCCGGCACGGGTGCGCATCCGCAGGCGGAAGCCGTGCACCTTGTGCCGGCGGCGGTTGTTCGGCTGGTACGTGCGCTTGCTCACGAGGTTCTCTCCATGCTGGTCGGGCCCGAGGTGATCGAGCGAAGTCCGAAGGCGGCCATCCCGGGCCGGCGATGCGTGCAGTAGCCTTCTTCGGCTGGCACCGCGCACCCACGACAGCGCCCCTCGGGCGGCTGCTCTTCGTGGGCATGCGGCACCGGTCGACACCGGGTGACCGCACAACGGTACGCGCCCGCAATCCACAGGGTCAAACCGGCACCGGGCCCGATCTGAACCGCCTGTGGATGACGTCTTGCCGGTGCGCTTCCCGGCTTGTTACGTTCGTCGCCACCGGGGTTCCCCGCCGGCCACGATCCACCGCTTCTCCGCAGGTCGTGTGACCCGTACCACAACGGGCTACACATCCCATCTGACCTGCGGAAACAGGAAGCTCCGTGGGTCAGGGACGCGTCTCGGACTGGTTCTCTCCACAAGGAGTGGATCGGGTTCACAACCTGTGGACAAAGTTGTGGACGCAAGACGACCGCCAGACCGAGTGCCGGCCCGCCGAAGCCTTTCCGGAGCGCTTTCGAGGTCGCCGGTTCCGCTGCGAGCCGGAGCCGCGTCCACGACGATGGGGACCGGCCAGTGGCCGGCCGGGAGCAGTCCCCGGTCGACAGCGACAAGCGCAGAAAGCGGGAATGGTGGAGCAGCAGACCTCGGACCTCGACCTCGCCTGGCGGGGCGTGGTCGACGACCTCCAGCCCAACCAGCGCGCGTGGCTCAAGGCGAGCGAGCCGGTGACGCTCCATGAGAGCACCGCCATCGTCGCCGTCCCCAACGACTTCACGCGCAACCAGCTCGAGGGCCGACTCCGCGCCCAGCTCGAGGACGCGCTCAGCGAGCGCTTCGGTCGCGAGATCCGGATCGCGGTGACCGTGAACCCCGCCCTCGAGGCCAGCGGCGCGCCGACCGTCGACACCCGGTCCGAGCCCTCCCGTCCACAAGCCGACTTGTCGACAAATCCACAGATCGACGTACCGTCCGCCGTTCCCGCCTCGACCCCGCCGGTCGAGCAGGTCGACGCCGGACCTCGACCGACCGCACTCGAGACCAGGCTGAACCCGAAGTACACCTTCGAGACGTTCGTCATCGGCTCGTCCAACCGGTTCCCGCACGCCGCCGCCGTCGCGGTGGCTGAGGCGCCCGGCAAGGCGTACAACCCGCTCCTCGTCTACGGCGACTCCGGCCTCGGCAAGACGCACCTGCTCCACGCCATCGGCCACTACGTGCGCTCGCTCTACACGGCCGCCCGCGTTCGGTACGTGTCGAGCGAGGAGTTCACCAACGAGTTCATCAACGCGATCCGCGACGACCGGCAGGACCGCTTCAAGCGGCGCTACCGCGACGTCGACGTGCTGCTCATCGACGACATCCAGTTCCTGGAGGGCAAGACCCAGACCCAGGAGGAGTTCTTCCACACGTTCAACACGCTCCACAACGCGAACAAGCAGATCGTCCTCACCTCCGACCGCGCGCCGAAGCGGCTCGAGGCGCTCGAGGACCGGCTGCGCAACCGGTTCGAGTGGGGTCTCATCACCGACGTGCAGCCGCCCGACCTCGAGACCCGCATCGCGATCCTGCGCAAGAAGGCCGCGATGGACCGGCTGACGGCGCCGCCGGACGTCCTGGAGTTCATCGCCTCGAAGATCCAGACCAACATCCGTGAGCTCGAGGGTGCGCTGATCCGGGTCACGGCGTTCGCGAACCTCAACCGCCAGGAGGTCGACATGACCCTGGCCGAGATCGTGCTCAAGGACCTGATCCCCGAGGGCGGGGAGCCCGAGATCACCGCGGCACTGATCATCGCGCAGACCGCGGCGTACTTCGGGCTCTCGATCGAGGAGCTCACCGGACCGAGCCGCGGCCGCCACCTGGTGATGGCGCGCCAGATCGCGATGTACCTGTGTCGCGAGCTCACCGACCTCTCGCTGCCCAAGATCGGCGCCCAGTTCGGCAACCGCGACCACACGACGGTCATGTACGCCGACCGCAAGATCAACCAGCTGCTCGCCGAGCGCCGCGCAGTCTTCAACCAGGTCTCCGAGCTCACCAACCGCATCAAGATGCACGCCCGGCAGACCTGAGATCCATCCCGAACCACGCGACCCGGCAGAGAGCTTCTGCCGGGTCGCTGCCATTTCCTGTCGTTCCCCACCCTGTGGAGGAGGTGTGCGCTGGAGGCCCGACGCCCGGGAGAACCTGTGGACGACGAATGACACCCCTGCGCACGAGTCCGCGAGGTCCACATCCTGCGCGAGTCGTTCAGTGGTCGTTCCACACCCCCTGTGCACGCCGAATCGACGTGCTGACCTGCGACAACGCGCGTCGTCCACAGATTCCACCGATGCTGCGACTCCGACGTACCTCCAGACATATCGATTCCCCGTGAACTTCGATCCGCGCACCTTCCTGGGGACAACGCCCTCCCGACATCGCGTGTCGTGCTTGCGCTCCGCACCCCAAACCACACCGAACCTCCCGCCGGTCGGCGCCGCATGGCAGGATTCGCATCCCATCCGTCCGTGCCCGACCGATCCGAAGGACCCATCGTGAAGTTCCGCGTCGAGCGCGACGTGCTCGCCGATGCCGTCGCCTGGGCTGCCCGCAGCCTCCCGGTCCGTCCCAGCGTGCCGGTCCTCGCCGGTCTCCTGATCGAGGCGAACGACGCCGGCCTGGTGCTCTCCACCTTCGACTACGAGACCTCGGCGCGCGCCACGCTCAGCGCACAGGTGAGCGACGAGGGTCGGGCGCTCGTCAGTGGCCGCCTGCTCGCGGACATCTGCCGCAGCCTGCCCGCCAAGCCGGTCGACGTGGTCCTCGACGGCGCGCGGGTCTCGCTCACGTGCGGCTCGGCCCGGTTCAGCCTGCAGACCATGCCCGTCGAGGACTACCCGGCGCTGCCCGACATGCCGGCCGCGACCGGCACCGTCGACAGCGAGGCCTTCGCCCACGCCGTGGCCCAGGCCGTGACGGCCGCGGGGCGCGACGACATGCTCCCGGTGCTCACCGGTGTGCGGGTCGAGATCGACGGCTCGACGATCTCCCTCCTGGCCACCGACCGGTTCCGCCTGTCGCTCCGCGAGCTCGACTGGAACCCCGGCACCCCCGACGTCTCCGCGGCGGCCCTCGTCCCGGCCCGGGTGCTCGGCGACACCGCCAAGTCGCTCACCGCCGGCGGCGAGGTCACGATCGCGCTCGCAGCGACCGGCACCGGCGAGGGCATCATCGGCTTCGAGGGCGAGGCGCCGGGCGGCCGGCGGCGTACGACGACCCGCCTCCTCGACGGGGAGTTCCCCAAGGTCCGCAGCCTCTTCCCGAGCGAGCACCTCACCACGGCGCTCGTCGACAAGACCGCGCTGATCGAGTCGGTGCGCCGCGTCTCGCTGGTGGCCGAGCGCAACACCGCCGTGCAGCTGGCGTTCAACGACGGCGTGCTCACCCTCGACGCGGGCTCCGGTGACGAGGCGCAGGCGTCGGAGTCGATCGAGGCGAGCATCCAGGGCGACGAGCTGACCACGGGGTTCAACCCGCAGTTCCTGCTGGACGGGCTCACGGTCATCGACCAGCAGGTCGTCGAGCTCGCGTTCACCCAGGCGTCGAAGCCGGTGGTGATCAGCGGGTCGACCGAGGGCCAGTCGGAGACCGCCTTCCGCTACCTGCTGATGCCGCGCCGCCTCCTCTCGTAATCAGCCCGGCGAGCCCATGGGTTTCGACGCGCCGTTGCGACCTCGCAGGCTCGGTCGCAGGCTTGCTCGACCTCCCGCCACACGCCGTGCGCTCCTCCGTCGCGCCCGGCTAGTGTCGTGACATGGACATCGGACTCGTCGGGCTCGGCAAGATGGGTGGCAACATGCGCACCCGCCTGCGCAACGCGGGGCACACGGTGGTCGGCTACGACCGCAACCCGGACGTCGCTGACGTCGACAGCCTCGCCGCGATGGTGGAGAAGCTGCCCTCCCCCAAGGTCGTCTGGGTGATGGTGCCCGCCGGCGACCCGACTCGCGAGACGATCCGCGAGCTCGGCGGACTCCTCGGCGAGGGCGACCTCGTCGTCGACGGCGGCAACTCGCGGTGGACCGACGACCAGGTGAACGCCGAGATGCTCGCCGAGCGCGGCATCGGATTCGTCGACTGCGGGGTCTCCGGCGGGGTCTGGGGCCTGCAGAACGGCTACGCGCTGATGTGCGGCGGCTCCGACGAGGACGTCGCGAAGGTGCAGCCGGCGTTCGACGCCCTCAAGCCGGAGGAGGGCGGGTTCGTGCACGCGGGCCAGAAGCCCGGTGCCGGCCACTTCGCCAAGATGGTCCACAACGGCATCGAGTACGCCATGATGCAGAGCTACGCCGAGGGCTGGGAGCTGCTCGAGAAGGTCGACCTCGTCGACAACGTGACCGAGGTCTTCGACTCGTGGCGGTCCGGCACGGTGATCCGGTCGTGGCTGCTCGACCTGCTGGTCGCCGCGCTCGAGGACGACACCCACCTCGACAAGATCGCCGGCTACGCCGAGGACTCCGGCGAGGGCCGCTGGACCGTCGAGGCCGCGATCGACAACGCAGTGCCGATGCACGTCATCGCCGCCTCCCTCTTCGCCCGCTTCACCTCGCGCCAGGACGACAGCCCGGCGATGAAGGCGGTCGCCGCCATGCGCAACCAGTTCGGCGGCCACGCCGTACGCACCGAGGCGCCGTCCGGTGGGGACGTGAGCTCGTGAGTGACCGCTCGTGTACGTCGCGCACCTGACCCTCCACGACTTCCGGTCCTACGCGACCGCTGACGTCGAGCTGGGGCCCGGGGTCACGGCGTTCATCGGCCGCAACGGCCAGGGCAAGACCAACCTCGTCGAGGCGATCGACTACCTCTCGCGGCTGGCGTCGCACCGGGTCGCCGGCGACGCGCCGCTGGTGCGGGCCGGCGCCGAGCAGGCGGTGGTGCGCGCGGCCGTCGTCCGCGACGGACGGACCGCGGTGCTCGAGGTGGAGATCAATCCCGGCAGGTCCAACCGGGCACGGGTCAACCGGTCCCCACTCCCCCGCGCCCGCGACCTCGTCGGGCTGGTGCGAACGGTCGTCTTCTCCCCCGAGGACCTCACGCTCGTCAAGGGCGACCCGTCCGACCGTCGCAAGCTCCTCGACGACCTGCTGATCCTGCGCGCACCCCGGCTCGCCGGCGTGCGCTCCGACTACGACCGGGTGCTGCGGCAGCGCAACTCGCTGCTCAAGACCGCGGGCGCCGCGCGCCGCGGCTCGTCGTCGCAGGAGGGCGCGCTCTCGACGCTCGGCGTCTGGGACGCGCACCTAGCCCGCACCGGCGCCGAGCTGTTGGCCGAGCGACTGGCGCTCGTCGAGGCCCTGCGGCCGTACGTCGGCAAGGCCTACGAGACCGTCGCCCGCGGCGCGACCCGCGACGACGCGGACATCGAGTACCGCCCGTCGTTCGACCTGGAGGGCCGCACCGAGCGCGACGACCTGACCGAGGCGCTGCTCGCGGAGGTCGAGCGCCGCCGCAGCGACGAGCTCGACCGGGGCATCTCCCTGGTGGGTCCGCACCGCGACGAGCTGCTGCTGACCCTCGGCCACGGTCCCGGCGACAACCGTCTCCCCGTCAAGGGCTACGCCTCCCACGGTGAGTCGTGGTCCTTCGCGCTCGCGCTGCGGCTCGCGTCGTACGACCTGCTCCGCGCTGACGGCGACGACCCGATCCTCGTGCTCGACGACGTCTTCGCCGAGCTCGACACCGAGCGGCGGGCCCAGCTCGCCGAGCTGGTCGCCGGCGCCGAGCAGGTGCTGGTCACCGCGGCCGTCGGCGCCGATGTGCCCGAGGCGCTCGCCGGGGTGCGGTACGTCGTGGGCGGCGGCGAGGTGGTCCGTGAGCAGTGAGTCGCCCGAGGGCGACGAGCAGCGGCCCGAGCCGGAGGCGGCCCCGGCCGAGCACGACCCCGACGGCCTCGACCTGGCGCGGTCCCTGACCCGGGCGACGTCGAAGTCGACGCCCGCGGCGCGCAAGCCGCGCCGGAAGGGCGACCGGCCGGCCCGCGGCCGGGTGACCGGTGCGCACCCCGACGACCGCGACCCGCAGCTGCTCGACAACACCCTCGGCCGCCTCGTCGCCGAGCACGGGTGGGAGCTGGACCTGCGGGTGCAGGGGGTCTTCGGCCGCTGGGCCGAGCTGGTCGGCGCCGAGGTCGCGCAGCACTGCACCCCCGAGACGTTCACCGACGGGCGCCTGGTCGTGCGCGCCGACTCGACCGCCTGGGCCACCCAGCTGCGGCTGCTCGCGCCGACGATCGTGCGCCGGCTCAACGAGGAGCTCGGGCACGGGACCGTGACGCTCATCGAGGTCCTCGGACCGCACCTGCCGACCTGGAAGAAGGGCCCCCGGTCGGTCCGCGACGGGCGCGGCCCGCGCGACACCTACGGCTGAGCCGCGGGCGGTCGCCGGAGACGATCTGACGGGCTCTCCGACGTACCGGGACCTGTCCGCACCCCTGTGCGGCGCTCGGAACCGCACTCACGGCGCGCTCAGCAGCACTTTTCGTCCACAGACGACGCCCCCCGGAAGGGCGTGGCGTGGAATGCGGCCTTCCGAGGGCTATCATGGTCGTTGGCCGCTGAGCGCCCGCGTTCGCGGCCATCTCCATGTGAAGACCACCGTCAGAAGAGGTGCGCGTGAGCGACGTCAACCCCGTCGAGCCCGACGAGATCCCCGTCCCCGCCCCACCGACCAACGGTCGCGTCGACACCGAGTACGACGCCTCTGCCATCCAGGTCCTCGAGGGCCTCGAGGCGGTCCGCAAGCGGCCCGGCATGTACATCGGGTCGACCGGTGAGCGCGGCCTCCACCACCTGATCTGGGAGATCGTCGACAACGCGGTCGACGAGGCGCTCGCCGGCCACTGCGACCGCATCGTGCTGACCCTCCTCCCCGACGGCGGCATCCGGGTCGAGGACAACGGCCGCGGCATCCCGACCGGCACCGCCCCCGGCCAGGAGCTCCCCGCGCTGACGCTGGCGCTGACCGTCCTGCACGCCGGCGGCAAGTTCGGCGGTGGCGGCTACAAGGTCTCCGGTGGTCTGCACGGCGTCGGCGTCTCGGTCGTCAACGCGCTGTCGACGAAGGTCGTCGCGGAGGTCAAGAATCGCGACCACCTGTGGCGCCAGGCGTTCACGGTCGGCGTCCCCGACGGGGACCTCGAGCAGGTCCGGCCGATGGAGCCCGGCGAGCGCACCGGCACCACGATCACGTTCTGGGCGTCGCCGGACATCTTCGAGACCACGACGTACTCCCTCGAGACGATCACGTCGCGGATCCGCGAGTACGCCTTCCTCAACAAGGGCCTCGAGATCGTGGTCCGCGACGAGCGGCCGCAGGCCGACGACCTCGCCGACGCGGTCGAGGACGACACCGTGGCGGACGACGTCGACCAGCAGCGCGCCGACAGCATCAAGCGCGCGGAGACCGGCGGCATCGAGCAGGTCTTCCGCTACGACCGCGGCCTCGTCGACTACGTCGAGTACATCAACCGCAAGAAGCAGGTCGCGAACCCCACGATCATCTCGTTCGAGGCCGAGACCCCCGAGTCGGCCGAGAGCCACATGAGTCTCGAGATCGCGATGCAGTGGAACACGTCGTACACCGAGTCGGTCCACACCTTCGCCAACACGATCAACACCCACGAGGGCGGCACGCACGAAGAGGGCTTCCGCGCGGCGCTCACCTCGCTGGTCAACAACTGGGGCTTCGAGTGGGGCCTGATGAAGAAGCAGGAGGACCGGGTCTCGGGCGACGACATCCGCGAGGGCTTGACGGCGATCATCTCGATCAAGCTCGGCGAGCCCCAGTTCGAGGGGCAGACCAAGACCAAGCTCGGCAACACCGAGGCCAAGGGCTTCGTGCAGCGCATCGTCAACGACCAGCTCGGCGCCTGGCTCGAGCAGAACCCGGGCGAGGGCAAGGACATCATCCGGCGCGCCCAGGCCGCCGCGACCGCCCGGATCGCCGCCCGCAAGGCGCGCGACCTGGCCCGCAACCGCAAGGGCCTGCTCGGCGGTGGCGGCCTGCCCGGCAAGCTGCGCGACTGCAGCTCGCGCAACCCCGAGGAGTGCGAGGTCTTCATCGTCGAGGGTGACTCGGCCGGCGGCTCGGCGGTCATGGGCCGGGACAACCGGATCCAGGCGATCCTCCCGATCCGCGGCAAGATCCTGAACGTCGAGAAGGCCCGCATCGACAAGGTCCTGGCCAACCAGGAGGTCCAGGCGATCATCTCGGCGCTCGGCACCGGCGTCCACGAGGAGTTCGACCTCGACAAGCTGCGGTACCACAAGATCGTGCTGATGGCGGACGCCGACGTCGACGGCCACCACATCAACACCCTGCTGCTGACGCTGCTCTTCCGCTTCATGCGCCCGCTGATCGAGGCCGGCCATGTCTATCTCGCGCAGCCGCCGCTCTACCGGATCAAGTGGAACAAGCCGCACGAGCACGAGTTCGTCTACTCCGACGCCGAGCGCGACGCGGTCATGCGCGACGGCCTCGAGCAGGGCAGGAAGCTGCCCAAGGAAGCGCCCATCCAGCGCTACAAGGGTCTCGGCGAGATGAATGCCGACGAGCTCTGGGAGACCACCCTCGACCCGGACCAGCGGGTCCTGCTCCAGGTGACGCTCGAGGACGCCGCGCAGGCCGACGAGATCTTCTCGATCCTCATGGGCGAGGACGTGGACCAGCGCCGCTCCTTCATCCAGCGCAACGCCAAGGACGTCCGATTCCTCGATATCTAGATCTCTAGATCAGATCCAAGATATCGATAGACGACACCAGAGAGAGCAATCGTGACTGAGACGCAGAGCAACCTCGGCGACGGGACCGGCGGCGGGCGGATCCAGCCCGTCGACCTCCAGGAGTCGATGAAGCGCTCCTACATCGACTACGCGATGGCGGTCATCGTCGGTCGCGCGCTGCCCGACGTGCGCGACGGGCTGAAGCCGGTGCACCGCCGGGTGCTCTACGCGATGTACGACGGCGGTTACCGGCCCGACCGCGGCTTCAACAAGTGCGCGCGCGTCGTCGGCGACGTCATGGGTAACTACCACCCCCACGGCGACACCGCGATCTACGACACCCTGGTCCGCCTCGCCCAGCCGTGGGTGATGCGCGCGCCGCTGGTCAGCGGCCAGGGCAACTTCGGCTCGCCGGGCAACGACCCCGCCGCGGCGATGCGGTACACCGAGTGCCGGATGGCGCCGCTGGCCATGGAGATGGTCCGGGAGATCGACGAAGAGACCGTCGACATGACCCCGAACTACGACGGCAAGACCGAAGAGCCCACGATCCTGCCGGCGCGGTTCCCGAACCTGCTGGTCAACGGCTCGGCCGGCATCGCGGTCGGCATGGCCACGAGCATCCCGCCGCACAACCTGCGTGAGGTGGCCGAGGGCGCCAAGTGGGCTCTCGAGCACCCCGACGCCAGCCGGGAGGAGCTGCAGGACGCGCTCATCGAGCGGATCAAGGGCCCGGACTTCCCCAACGGCGCGCTCATCGTCGGCCGTGACGGCATCGAGCAGGCCTACCGCACCGGCCGCGGCTCGATCACCCAGCGAGCGGTGATCGAGGTCGACGAGGACAAGACCGGCCGGACGGTGCTCGTCATCACCGACCTGCCCTACATGGTCAACCCCGACAACCTGCTCGTGAAGATCGCCGAGCTCGCCGACGCGGGCAAGGTGCAGGGCATCGCCGACGTCCGCAACGAGACCTCGTCGCGCGTGGGCCAGCGCATCGTCGTCGTGCTCAAGCGCGACGCCGTGGCACGGGTCGTCCTCAACAACCTGCTCAAGCACACCGAGCTGCAGACCAACTTCTCGGCCAACATGCTCGCCCTGGTCGACGGCGTGCCGCGCACCTTGACCGTCGACCAGTTCATCAGCAACTGGGTCGAGCACCAGATCAGCGTCATCCGCAGGCGTACCGAGTTCCGCCTCAGGAAGGCCGAGGAGCGGGCCCACATCCTGCGCGGGCTGGTCAAGGCGCTCGACATGCTGGACGAGGTCATCGCCCTCATCCGGCGCTCCCCCGAGGTCGACGACGCTCGCCGCGGCCTGATCGAGCTGCTGGAGATCGACGAGCTCCAGGCCAACGCCATCCTCGACATGCAGCTGCGCCGCCTCGCGGCCCTCGAGCGGCAGCGCATCATCGACCAGCTCGCCGAGATCGAGCTCGAGATCGCCGACCTCAAGGACATCCTCGCCAACGTCAGCCGCCAGCGGCAGATCGTCATCGACGAGCTGATGGAGATCGTCGGCAAGTACGGCGACGACCGTCGTACCCAGATCATCGCGGCCGCGGGCGACATGTCGATGGAGGACCTGATCCCCGACGAGGAGCTGGTCGTCTCGATCACGCGCGGCGGCTACGCGAAGCGCACCCAGCGCCAGCAGTACCGCATCCAGAAGCGGGGCGGGAAGGGCGTGCGCGGCGCGACGCTGCGCGGCGACGACGTCGTCGAGCACTTCATCGCCACGACCAACCACCACTGGCTGCTGTTCTTCACGACGGCCGGCCGGGTCTACCGCACCAAGGCCTACAACCTGCCCGAGGCGTCGCGCGACGCGAAGGGCGGGCACGTCGCCGGGCTGCTCAGCTTCCAGCCCGACGAGAACATCGCGCAGGTGCTGGCGATCCGCGACTACGACCAGGCGCCGTACCTCGTGCTGGCCACGCGCAACGGCCTGGTCAAGAAGACGCGCCTCGCCGACTACAACAGCCCGCGCCAGGCCGGCGTCATCGCGATCAACTTCCGCGAGGACGACGACGAGCTGATCGGCGCCGAGCTCGTCAACGCCGAGGACGACATCCTGCTGGTGTCCCGCAAGGGCCAGGCGATCCGGTTCGGTGCCGACGACGGCCAGCTGCGGCCGATGGGGCGCGCGACGTCCGGCGTCACCGGCATGAAGTTCCGGGACGGCGACTCCGTGCTGTCGATGTCGGTCATCCGCGCCGAGCAGGTCGCGGCCGAGGAGGCCGCGGAGGCGCGGGCCGAGGCCGCCGGCGAGTCCACCGCGGCCGGCGACCTGCCCGACGTGAAGGAGCAGTACGTCTTCACCATCACCGACGGCGGCTTTGCCAAGCGCAGCCGGATCTCTGAGTACCGCACCACCAACCGTGGCGGCATCGGCATCAAGGCGATGGCGCTGCAGAACGAGGACCGTGGCCAGCTCGTCGGCGCGTTCATCGTCGAGGAGGGTGACGAGATCCTCTCGATCACCCAGAACGGCCAGGTCGTGCGCAGCCCGATCAACGCCGACTTCCGGCCCACCGGCCGGTCGACGATGGGTGTGAAGTTCGTGAGCCCGAAGTCCAAGGACTCGGTCGCCGTGGTCGCCCGATCGGTCGAGTCCCGCGAGGACGAGGAGGGCGAGCTCGAGGGGGACGACAACTCCGTCGAATCGTCCGATGCAGGCGTGGGTGCAACAATCGAGGGGACTGCAGAGGAGACGGCCACCGCCGTCGACGCTCCCGAGGCCGACACCGACGGAGAGAGTGAGGCCTGATGACCGACCGATCCGCCGAGCGCACCGCTACGCGCAACCCCGCTGCCCGACCGGGCTCCAGTGCACCCGCAGGCAAGAAGCCCGTGGGTCGTCCGGGCCTCGGCGAGCGGATCTCGGCAGCAGTCGGGCAGGCCGCCGACGAGCACCGGGCCAACGCCAACCCGGACTCGCCGTCCGCCGCCAAGAAGGCCTCCCCCGCCCGGCGCCCGCCGCGGCGGGCCCGGCTGCGGCTGACGCGCATCGACCCGTGGTCGGTCATGAAGACGGCGTTCCTGCTCGCGATCGCCTTCGGCGTGGTGACGATCGTGTCGGTCTTCATCATCTGGTCGGTGCTGTCGGCCGCCGGCGTCTGGGACTCGATCAACCAGACCGTCCAGGACGTCGTCGGCGGTGACGACGCCTCGGGCTGGGACGTCGAGAAGTACGTCGGCATGTCCCGCGTGATGGGCTTCACGATCCTCGTCGCGGTCGTCGACGTCATCCTGATCACCGCGATCGCGACCCTCGGCGCGTTCCTCTACAACATGGCCGCAGCCCTGCTCGGCGGCGTCGAGCTGACCCTCGCCGAGGACCAGCGCTGACCGTTCTTCCGGGGTCGTCCCGGTGGCGCCCGCCGTTTTGTCGGGCGCTCCGAGCGTGGGGTAATGTTCCCCCGGTTCGCGGGCCTATAGCTCAGACGGTTAGAGCGCTTCCCTGATAAGGAAGAGGTCACAGGTTCAAGTCCTGTTAGGCCCACCATCCCGGCGCGACAGCGGTACACACTCGAGCCCATGGGAGTCACCATGAAGAAGATCCTGCTGCTCCTGCTCGCCGCCGGCACCGCCGTCGTCGTCAAGAAGAAGCTCGACGAGGGCAAGCACGAGCAGGCCCTCTGGGCCGAGGCGACCGACAGCGTCTCCCGGTCCTGATCCCGGTCTGATCCCGGGGCGGCCCACCCGCCCGAGGGGCCTTGGCGCAATTGGTAGCGCACCTGCTTTGCAAGCAGGGGGTTAGGGGTTCGAGTCCCCTAGGCTCCACTTAGCAATAACCGCTGGTCAACGTAGGGAGTGACTCCCCGCCGCGACGGGTCAAACGGCGGCACCCAATGGGCCTCGCGCCCTTACGTGCCCAAGCACGCTCGGAAATGAGCGTGCTTGACCCGTCAGGACGGCAAGATGACCGACCCGAGCAGTACCCCTACCGACACCCGATCCGCGCGCAAGTCGCGAACGCGCAAGACCTCCCGAGCATCTTTCGGCAGCACCCGCCGACTTCCCTCCGGCCGCTACCAAGCGCGTTACACCGATCGGCAGATGAACCGGCACACCGCGCCCCAGACCTTCGCGACCAAGCGAGAGGCCGAGGACTGGCTAGCGACCGTCCGCGCCGACGTCGTGCGCGGCACCTGGCGCGCTCCCTCACTCGGCGCCGTCACACTGGCCGACTACGCCGCCGAGCACCTGGCGATGCGCGTCGACCTCGCGCCCCGCACGCAGCAGCTCTACGCCGACGTACTCGCCGGCTGGACCGCGAGGGCGCTCGACCTGCCACCCGCACCCGGCCGGACCCGCGGCACGCTCGAAGACCTGGGCATCACAACCAACAAGAACGTCGAGCGAGCGGTTGAGAGGACGACCGTCGCCACCGAGACGGTCCAGGCCGAGGTCGGTCGCCTGGCCTTGGAGACCGCCGCGGCCCAGCGTCTGGCCGTCTGGGTCGGCGTCGGAACAGCAGTCCTCGGCGCACTCCTCGGCGCTTTCGCTGGCGCCTTCGCAGCGCGGATGGTCGGGAGTTGACCCCCGCGCAATGGCGACCGCTCGTTTCCGGCAGCGAATCTCGGGCCTTCCGACGTCCTACTCGGCGCCGGCGGCGTTGTCTGGCGTAAGGAACAGGGTGAGGAGTTCGTCCATGTCTGCGAGCGCTGACGACGATAGTTCAGCCGCCTTGCCGCGCTCTTTGAGCGCCCGGCGCAGGTGTCGATTGGCCTTCGCCTCCGCTACCCGTGCTGCGCTCTCCTTCTCACGCACCATCTGAAGCCGGCTGACAGCCTCACGAAGGCGCATGTTCTCGGCATGCAGGGAGTCGAGCTGACTCGCAGACGAGAAGGAGGAGGAGGCCGGCTCGCCGGACGGTTCGTCCTCGTGGAGCACGGGCCGCAGCCAACTTCCGGCAGGCGGCGCTGCCCGGTATCGCTCGATGCTTGCGAGCGTCACGGTGGCGTGTCCGAAGCCGTCGAGCCGGGCATCCAGGTCTCCACGGGCGATGCGCGCATAGACGGTCGAGCGCGATGCGTAGCCGAGCAGGTCCGCGGCGCGTCGAACCGATACTGATGGTTCTGAACCAGAATCAGGCTCAGTCATTCGTGCTCAGCCTCGCCGCGTGTCGGTCTCGAACTGTTTCTGGACAGATCTACCCTGATGTTGTACAGAAACGGCCCGAAACTACCATGTGCACAGCCGATTGCGTTGTTCGAACAGATGTTCGATCATGGGTGGCGTGACTAACACCGATGTAGTTATCGCGGTCTGTAGCCGCAACCGGATTCCATGAAGCAAGATGGAAAGAACACCCAGCCGCAGGCTGGAGAAGCTGCGAAGGATGCCGTGACCACTGCCGTCTCGCCCGTGCCCGTCATGACTAGTGCGGATGCCGCGCTCCTCGAAGTCGAGGTCCACGCGAACGTGCTCGCCCTCATTGAGGCGTACACCAAGGCCGTGGGTACCTCGATGCCGTGGGCGACTCTGCTGGCTGCCGCCAGCGCCACGCCGCTAGGTCACGAGTTGCTGTCGATTCGGGTCGCACCGGGAATCCGTGTCACGAGTGTGGTGCGTGACGCCGTCAGCGACTTGCTGTCCCTTGGCCTCGTAGAGACCGGACCTGCCGGCCTGCACATCACTGACAGCGGATGTGACATGGTCCGCGGCTGGAACGGCGAATACCGTAGGCGCCTGGAGGCGGCGGAGACCCTCTTGCGGTCTCCGATGGACCTGATCCCCGGCGCTTGAGCTGGCGTTGAGCGACCCGACGGCGGGCTACTCCGACGCGGACCTGGAGCAGCACTCACGCGGTGGTCAGAGCACGCCGTCGCTGGACGACGTGCGCAGTCCCTTTCAGCACGATGTTGATCGGATCCTGTACTGCAATGAGTTCCGCGCTCTCGCTGGCAAGACCCAGGTAGTTGCAGCCGATCAGCTGGGTGGCTATCACAATCGGCTGACGCACAGCCTCAAGGTTGCGCAGCTTGGAAGGCGGCTCGCGGTCCTGCTCACGGATCGAGCCGGCGCTGACGCGGTTGGTCCGGACCCTGACCTGCTTGAGGCAGCTTGCCTCATTCATGACATCGGGCACCCGCCATTCGGTCACATCGGCGAGCACAGCCTGTGCGCGACTGTGGATGAGTTGCGTTCGACCGAGTCCGACCAGGCACGGACCGAGGGTTCCAGGGCAACGCGCAGAATCTACGGATCGCTAGCTACCTTGCCGCCCGCTCCGGAGGACGAGACCAGCGGGGCCTCCACCTCACGAGAGCAACCCTGGACGCCGCCACCAAGTACCCGTGGCGCCGAGGCTCTGGCGATAGGGAAGCCTCCTACGCCGGTGAGCACTGGGGATGCTATGAGCCGGAGGCGACCACGGTTGAGTGGATCCTCCAGGGGGACGTACAGGAGCCGCCGGCGACGAAGCAGGACAAGCAGCCTCGACCTGTCGAGGAAGAGATCATGGACTGGGCGGATGAGGTGACCTACGCCTGCCACGACGTCGAGGACTTTTACCGGGCGGGCTTGATCCCGCTCGACCAGATCTTCACCCTGCCTCTCGACAACCCACGTCGACAGGAGCAGTGGCCGTATGAAACTGAGCAGTTCCTGCGCTACCTAGAGGCGAAGCACAGCAAGAAGCACCCCGGCGTCGAGTTCGATCCTGCCCCAGTCCGTGTTCACATTCGTGAGATCGCCAACCTGCTCCTACCGGCTGGGCCTTATGCCGGTGACTTCATCGCGAAGCAGACGACCGCCGCCGCCACGAGCAGGCTGCTAACGCACTTCGTTTCGGGCGCCTCGTTGGAGGCCGTAGGAGATGGCCCTCTGACTAGGTACAACGCGCGCCTCGCCGTGCCGGACGATCGGAGAGAGAAGGTCAGCGTTCTCACCAGCCTGATCAAGTGCTACGTCATCGATCGTCCCGGCCTGGCGGGCCAGCAGCGCGGCCAGCAGCGGATCGTGAGCGATCTGACGACGTGGGTGGCGCACGAGCCGACGCGACTGCTGCCGCCCGATCGACGCGAGGAGTTCGAGGTGCACGACGATGCAATCAGGAGCGCTGCCGACTACGTCAGTTCGATGACGGAGGCCCAGGCGCTCCTCCTTCACCGCCGCATGTCGGGCGTCGACTACGGGCAGATCACCGACCTGCTCTAGTCCGCCCCGAGGACCAACGGAACGCTGGCGCCGTTGCAAGGAGCCCTCGTCCTCGCCGTCGCACCAGCCGCCTACGCCGCCGACCACAGCATGACGACGAAGGGTCACTTCGAAGGGGTCGAGGACCCATACGGGAGCATGTGGTTCAACGAACGCGGTGACTCCCGTCACCCTCTGCGACAGCGACGCCGACGGCGACGGCGAGAAGCCGATCCTGCACGTGGCCCTGGGCGACCCGTACAACGTCGAGGAGTACACCCTCTCCGTCGGCGGCGACGGCCGCTGCATCCACGTGAACGCGGGCAGGGGCAGCGCGTACAACCGGCCCGAGAACGCCGACGTCGGGTCCCTCGTCTGCAATTACCCCGACGGCTACTGCAGCCCCGCCACCTGGCACAACGACCACTGACGGGCGCTGAAGAACGCTGACCGGGACGCGGGTCACATACCCCGGCTGCGTACGCTGAGGCAGTGCCCAGCCCGCTCGCCCCGCGCTACTGGGGCGCGCACCTGCTGGCGCTCGTCCTCGTGGGAATCGCCGTCGCCCTGGGCTTCTGGCAGTACGACGCCTGGCAGGCGCACCGCGCCGCCGAGGCGGTCGACCTGACCCGCGCCGAGCCGGTGCCGCTCGCCGAGGTGATGGGCCCGGACGACCCGTTCCCCGGCACGAAGATCGGCCAGCCGGTGACGGTCAGCGGCACGTGGGTGCCCGAGGGCACCGTCCAGGTCTCCGGCCGGATGCGCGCGGGCGAGGAGGGCTACTGGGTCGTCACGCCGCTCACGGTCGACGGCACGGACGGTGCGGCCCTCCCGATCGTCCGCGGCTGGGTGGCCGACCCGGCCGACGCACCGGCGCCCCCGACCGGGACTGCCGAGCTCGATGCCTGGCTCCAGCCCCCCGAGGGCACCGGCGACGTCGACGACGACCCCACCGACGACGTACTCCCCCAGCTGCGCATCGCCGACCTGATCCAGCACGTCGACCAGGACCTCTACGGCGCGTACGGCGTGGCCCAGTCGCCCGGGGACGGGCTCGAGGCGGCCAGCGTCGACCAGCTCCCGGAGGTGGGCACGTTCACGGGCGTGCGCAACTTGCTCTACGCGATCGAGTGGTGGTTCTTCGGCCTCTTCGCCGCGTTCATCTGGTGGCGCTGGGTGACGGAGACGACAGCCAGGACACCCGTGGTCGAGGACGACGCGGAGCCCGCCCCGACCGATCCGTAGGCTGGGGTCGTGAAGCTGTTCAACGTCTACCGTGTGCTGGCGCTCGTCGTCGGCGTGCTCCTCGCCTTCTGCGCCCTGGTCGCCGCGCCGCTGAAGTACCTCACCGAGGACGGCAGCGACCTCCAGCAGTTCGGTGAGCAGGCCAGCATCATGTGGCTGCTCCACGGCTGGATCTTCATGGTGTACGTCGTGGTCGCGTTCCTGCTGGCCCGACGGGCGCGCTGGACGGTCGGCTTCACGCTGCTGATGCTCGTGGCCGGCCTCGTGCCGCTCCTGATCTTCTGGGTCGAGCGCCGGGTCGCGCAGAAGGTGCGCGCCGAGAACCCCGAGCTCGTGGGATCCTCCCCAGTGTGACGACTGCGTTCGTGCTCGGGGGCGGCGGCGTCCTCGGCGCGGTCGAGGTGGGGATGCTGCGCGCGCTCTTCGAGCGCGACATCACCCCCGACCTCGTGCTCGGCACCAGCGTCGGCGCCCTCAACGGCGCGCTGGTGGCGCGACAGCCGGACGCCTCGGTCATCGAGAAGCTGACCGAGCTGTGGCACGGCGCCGGCGGCTCCGGCGGCGACGTGTACGGCGACCCCAACAAGCTGCGGACGGTCCGCCGGGCCGTCGCGTACGGCACGCACCTGTGGTCGGCGAAGCCGCTTCGCCAGGCGCTCGACGACGAGTTCGGCGACGTGACCTTCGAGGAGCTGCCGGTCCGGTTCCAGGTCTGTGCCGCCAGCATCGAGCGGGCCGCCGAGCACTGGTTCGACTCCGGGCGCGTCGTGGACGCGGTCGTCGCCAGCGCCGCCGTGCCCGGGCTGTTGCCGCCGGCGAAGGTCGGCGACGAGCACTTCCTCGACGGCGGCATCGTGAACTCGATCCCGCTCGCCCGGGCCGTCCAGCTCGGTGCGACCCGGGTCTTCGTGCTCCAGGTCGGGCGGATCGACCGGCCGCTGACGGTGCCGCGCCGGCCGTGGGAGGTGGCGCGGGTGTCGTTCGAGATCGCGCGGCGGCACCGCTTCAACCGCGAGCTCGAGGAGCTGCCCGCGAGCGTCGAGGCGCACGTCCTGCCGGCGCGCGGCACGTCGACCAAGGACGACACCCTGCTGGGCACGCGCGACCACGCCGGCGTGCAGGAGCGGATCGACCTGACCTACGAGGCGACCGCGGCGTACCTCGACGAGCACCTGGCCGGCGACCCGTGATCTGGGTGCTGCGCCGCTGCGTGATCGCCCCGGCCGTGGTCGCGCTGGCGGCGCTCATCTGGTTCACGCTGCCGTTCTGGCTGATCGGCGCGGCCGCCGTCTCGCCGATCGTGCCCGGGCGACTGCGGCCGCTGCGCATCATGTGGGTCGCGATCGTCTACATCACCTGCGAGGCGCTGCTGCTGGTGGTCATGTTCGGGCTCTGGATCTCGTCCGGCTTCGGCTGGCGGGTGCGCACGCCGTACTTCGAGGGCATCCACTACGACCTGGTGCAGGGCACGATGTGGGTCTTCTTCCACGAGGCGCGGCGGGTGCTGCGGCTGCGGATCGAGTCCGAGGGCCCGACGCCGACGGCCCACCCCGGGCGGCCGATCCTGGTCTGCTGCCGGCACGCGGGCCCCGGCGACTCGTTCGTGCTCATCCACACGCTGATGGCGTGGTACGGCCGCGAGCCGCGCGTGGTGCTCAAGGACACGCTCGCGTGGGACCCCGCGATCTCCGTGCTCCTCAACCGGATCCCGGCCCGCTTCATCACGCCGAACCCCGGCGAGGGCGCCAACCTCGAGACCCAGCTCGCCGAGCTCGCCACGGGGCTCGACGAGAACGACGCGTTCGTGATCTTCCCGGAGGGCGGCAACTTCACGCCGGCGCGCCGGCAGCGGGCGATCGACCGGCTGCGCCGGCTCGGGATGGAGCGGATGGCGCGACGGGCGGAGGAGATGATCCACGTGCTCGCACCGCGGCCGGGTGGCTTCATCGCCGCGCTCGACGCGGCGCCGGACGCGGACGTCGTGCTCGTCGCGCACACGGGGCTCGACCACATGCTGACCGTCGGCGACGTGTGGCGGGAGCTGCCGATGGACAAGCGCATCATCATGCGCTGGTGGCAGGTCCCGCGGGCCGAGATCCCGGCCGGCCGGGAGGAGCGGATCGAGTGGCTCTTCGCCTGGTGGGAGCGGATCGACGACTGGATCAACGAGAACCGGCCGGCGGATCTCCCCACCGGCCGGTCCTGAGTCTGGGCCCTACTTCGAGCTGTCGTCGACGTCGACGACCTCGGACGGGTCGTCGGGCGTGGTCACCGGGCGGGGACTCTCGGCCTGGTCGGCGAGCGCCTCGTCGGGCGATGCACCACCTCGGTCGTCGTCGGCGCGCGGAGCGGGCGCCGGCGTCGGCGTGTACGACGACTGCCAGTTGTCGCTCTCCTTGCCACCCCGGACCTTGGAGAGGACGAAGGCGGCCGCCGCGGCGAGCCCGGTGAGGAGCAGCAGCTTGCGGACCTTGCCGCCCTTCTTCTTCTGGGGCTCGGCGACGTCGGCGACCTTCTCGGCGGCGGCCTCGGCGGCCACGGCCGCCTTCTCGGCGGCGATGCTCGCGCTGCTGGCGATGCGCTCGGCCGCGACGGCGGCACCGGCGGCGATCTTGGGACCCGCCTTGTCGCGGGCATCGGCGATGACCGGCGCGGCCTTGTCGCGAACGTCGGCGAGGACGGGTGCGGCCTTCTCCCGCGCCGTCGCGACGGCCGACTCGAGCTGTGGCTTGACCTGCTCGACGTACTCGTTGACCGTGTCGCTGGCCTGGTCGAGGAGCGACTTCTTCTTCCGCAGACCCATGGGGCTTCCTCTCGTCGTGTCCCTGGCTCATTCGATCATGTCACCGACTGCCCAGCCAGTGGGCCGGGCAGCGGGCGGACGGCTTGCTGACCATGCGAGGATCGGACGGCACGACCAGCACCGCGCTACGTCCGTGGTGTACCCAACGAGGCACGGACCGACACCGAGAGGCAGTCATGGCTGACCAGCAGGCCATTCTCAAGACCAACCGGGGCGACATCACGCTCAACCTGTTCCCCGACCACGCGCCGCAGACTGTGGAGAACTTCGTCGGGCTCGCGCAGGGGACCAAGGAGTACGACGCCGGCACCGACCGGAAGGGTCCCTTCTACGACGGCCTGACCTTCCACCGCGTGATCGAGGGCTTCATGATCCAGGGCGGGTGCCCGCTGGGCACCGGCACCGGCGGCCCGGGCTACACCTTCAAGGACGAGCCCCACCCCGAGCTCACCTTCGACAAGCCCTACCTGCTCGCGATGGCCAACGCCGGCCCGGGCACCAACGGGTCGCAGTTCTTCATCACCGTCGGCGCGACGACGTGGCTGAACTTCAAGCACACGATCTTCGGCGAGGCGGCCGACCAGGCCTCGCGTGACGTCGTCGACGCGATCGCGACGACCCAGACGGGCCCGGGCGACCGGCCGGTCGAGCCGGTCGTCATCGAGTCCGTCGAGATCGTCGGCGCCTGACCCACTCACACGCACGATGACCGATCAACCGGCCCCCGCCGGGGTGCCGACCTGCTACCGACACCCCGGCCGGGAGTCGCACATCCGCTGCCAGCGGTGCGACCGCCCGATCTGCCCCGACTGCATGCGTGACGCCTCCGTGGGCTTCCAGTGCCCCGAGTGCGTGAACACCGGCCGCAAGGAGACCCGCAGCGGGCGCACGGCGTACGGCGGCCTCCGCCCGACCAATGCGTCGGTGACCTCCGGCGTGCTGATCGGCATCAACGCCGTCATCTGGCTGGCGATCATGGTCACCGGCGGGTCGGGCAGCTGGCTCGTCGACCTCCTGGCGCTGCGGCCCAACGGGGTCTGCGACCTCGAGAACGGCTTCCTCAACACGGTCGTCAGCGAGGCGACGTGCACCTCCGGAGGCGCCCAGTGGCTGCCCGGCGTCGCCGACGGCGCCTGGTGGCAGCTCGTGACGTCGGGCTTCACGCACGTCACCATCACCCACATCGCGTTCAACATGCTCGCGCTCTGGATGATCGGTCCTCAGCTCGAGATGGTGCTCGGCCGGGTGCGCTTCCTCGCGCTCTACCTGCTGTCGCTGCTCGCCGGGTCCACCGTGGTCCTCTGGGCGGCCGGCGAGTACCAGCTCACCCTCGGCGCGTCGGGGGCCATCTACGGCCTCTTCGGCGCGATGGTCATCGTCGCCCGCCGGGTCGGCGGCGACATGCGTGCCCTGTGGGGGCTGATCCTCGTCAACGTGCTCATCACGTTCGTGGTCCCCAACATCTCCTGGCAGGGCCACTTGGGCGGTTTCGTCGGCGGCGTCCTCGCCACGGGCATCCTCGTGTACGCGCCACGACGGCACCGCACGGCGTACCAGATCGCCGGCCTGGTCGCCCTCCTCGCGGTGCTCGCCGTCGCCACGGTCGCCCGCGTCTCTCAGCTGTCCTGAGGGCGGCCCTTCCGCGTCGAGGCACCGTGGATGGCCCCCACAACACTGTTATGGGGGCCATCACGTGTGCCTCGACGACCGCGGGGCGCTAGGCCCGCGAGTCCACAGGTGTGGAATCACCTGTGGAGAACTACACCCGTGTAGTTCTCCACAGCAGTTATCCCCAATGTGGACAAATGAGTGACGCCGGCCGGTCCCTGAGGACCGACCGGCGTCATCACCACCGCTGGCGCGTCTCCGCTCACTCCCACCGCGTGGCGAAGGTGAAGCCGACGGCCATGAAGCCGATGCCGACCATCAGGTTCTTCTGGTTGAGGTCGTCGAAGACCGGGATGCTGCTGAGGTCGTCGCTGAAGACGTAGTACGTGCAGATCCAGATCAGGCCGAGCAGGAAGCAGCCGAGCATGCCGACGACGACGCCGCGTCCACGGCCGAGGGGCGTGGACGGGTGGGCCGAGATGATCAGGCCGAGGAAGAACAGCCCGAAGCCGATCAGGTAGTTCCAGTCGCCGAGGTCGCTCATGAACGCGGGCGAGCCGTCGTCGTTCGCGGGGAACGCCGTCGGGTCGAACACGATGTAGTAGTAGGCGATCCACGCGATGCCGAGGAGCATCAGGACCAGCGCGACGATGAAGCGCTTCGACAGCACCGGGCCCCGGGGCGGGGCGAGGGGGTCGTGGACCTTCGGCTTGGACACAGGTGCTCCTGGTTGGTTCGGTTGGACTCCGGGATACCTTAGTCGTCGTGAGCGCCGGATCCCACGCGAGGCCCTCCGGGTCCGCCGACCCGGGCTCCGAGCGACCCCCGGAGGAGCCGAGCCGGCGACCCCGCCGGTGGCGCCTGGGTACGCCGCTGGTCGTGCTGGCCTGCGGCGCGCTCTTCGTGGTGAGCGCCGCCAACAGCGAGGGCACCGACCTGCGGCCGGGCCGCTACACCGACCTCGCCGCCCTGGTGGACGACGAGGCCGACAGCTACGCCGCGCTGCGCGACCGGGTCGCGAACCTCGACGCGGAGGTCACCCAGCTCAGCGCTGACCTCAGCGACGACAAGGTCAACCGCTTCCAGCGCCGGATCGAGAAGCTGCGCGATCCCGCGGGCCTCGAGCCGCGCCGGGGGCCGGGCGTGACCGTGGTGCTCTCGGACGCGCCCGAGGACGTCATCAACTCGACGACCGGCGACGTCAACCCGCTGCTCGTGCACCAGCAGGACATCCAGGCCGCCGTCAACGCGCTCTGGAAGGGCGGTGCCAGCGCCGTCACGGTCCAGGGCCAGCGCGTGGTCTCGACCACGGGCATCCGCTGCGAGGGCAACTCCGTGCAGCTCCAGGGCGTGCCCTACCCGCAGCCCTACGTCATCCAGGCGGTGGGCGACCAGGAGTCGCTGGTCTCCGCCATCGAGCACGACTCCTACCTGCAGGCCTACCGCGAGGACGCCGCCGACCCCGGGATCTCCGTCGGCTGGCAGCTGGACCTCGAGAACAGCGTGACCGCGCCCGGGTACGACGGCCTCACCGACATCAACTACGCGACGCCGCTGCGCACCGGCACCGGCTGAGCGGGCCGGTCAGGGCCGGCGGCGCAGCACGGGCGGGGTGACCGTCGGCGTCTCGGTCGGCGCCTCGGTCGCCGGGGGCGTCGGTGTCGGGGTCTCGGTCGGCAGGCCGACGTACGTCGAGACCACGATCGTGACCGTCGACCCGGCGGACGGCGTCTCGCCGGCGCGGGGGCTCTGGTCGAGGACCGTGCCCGCGGGCTCGGTGGTGTCGTCGGACTCGATCACCCGCGGCTCGAAGCCGGCGTTGCGGATCGCGGTCTCGGCCTGCGCCTGCTGCCTGCCGACGACGTCCGGCACCTTCTCCCGGCCGTCGGACCAGAAGACGACGATCGTGGTGCCCTCGGCCACGCTCTGGCCCTGCGAGGGCTCGGTCCGCGTGACCGTGTTGCGCTCCTCGTCGGACTCCTCCTCCTCGAGCCGGACCTCGAAGCCCTGCTCGACGAGCGCGGCCTGCGCCTCGTCCTTGGGCTGCCCGATGACGAACGGCACCTCGACCTGCGGCTTGCCGAGCGAGATCGTGAGGTCGACGGGACTGTCCGGGTCGAGGTACTCCGCCGGGTCCGGGGACTGCGTGATCACCCGGCCGGTGCGCACGTCGCTGCTGGTCTCCCGCTGGATCGAACCGACCGCGAGGCCGGCGTCGCCGATCAGTGCCCGCGCCTGGTCCTCGGTCTTGTTGATGAGGTTGGGCACCGCGACCTGCTCCGGCGCCTGCTCGAAGAGCCGGGGCAGCAGGTACGCCGCGCCGGCGATGAGCACGATCAGCAGCAGCCCCAGGGCGATGAGCAACCCGGTGCGGCCGCGCGGCTCCTCCTCGTCGTACGCCGGCTGCGGCGCGACGACCGCGGTGGCGGCGGTCGGCGCCGGGTCGGGCGCCACCGGCGGCGGGACCTGGGCCTGTACCGGCCGGCCGGCGAGGTAGCGCTCGATGTCGCTGCGCATCGCCGCGGCGGACTGGTAGCGGTCCTCGAGCCGCTTGGCGAGGGCCTTGAGCACGATCGCGTCGACCTCGGCCGGGAGCTCGGTGTCGTGGTCGGACGGCGGCATGGCCGGCTCACGGACGTGCTGGTAGGCGACCGCGACCGGGCTGTCGCCGACGAACGGCGGGCGGCCGGTGAGCAGCTCGTAGAGCAGGCAGCCGGCGGAGTAGACGTCGGAGCGGGAGTCGACGGTCTCGCCGCGGGCCTGCTCGGGGGAGAGGTACTGCGCTGTGCCGACGACGGCCGCGGTCTGGGTCATCGTCGAGGCCGCGTCGCTGACCGCGCGGGCGATGCCGAAGTCCATCACCTTCACGTCGCCGCTCGGCGTCAGCATCACGTTGCCGGGCTTGATGTCGCGGTGGATGATCCCCGCGCGGTGGCTGTAGTCGAGCGCGGACAGCACGCCGCTGGTGATCTCGAGCGCACGCTCGGGCAGGATCTTGCGCCCCTCGCGGAGGATGTCGCGCAGCGTGCGGCCCGCGACGTACTCCATGACGATGTAGGGCTGCGAGATTCCGGAGCCGTCGGACGCCTGCTCCTCGCCCGTGTCGTAGACGGCGACGATCGCCGGGTGGTTGAGCGACGCGGCCGACTGCGCCTCGCGGCGGAACCGCGCCTGGAAGGTGGCATCGCTGGCGAGGTCCGTGCGCAGCCGCTTCACGGCGACGACGCGGCCGAGCCGGGTGTCGGTGCCCTTGCGGACCTCGGCCATCCCGCCGCGGCCGAGCAGCTCGCCGAGCTCGTAGCGCCCGCCGATCAGGACCGGCTGTTGGTTGTTCACGATGACCTTGCCTTAGCTGCTCGGGGATGCGGTGTCGGTCGGCGACGGGGTGGTGGTGTCGGTGGGGGTGGGCGACTCGGTCGGCTCCGGCTCCGGCTCGGGGAGTGGGCCCCAGACGCCGAGCGTGACGGTGTCGCCGGCCTCGAGGGCGCCGGTCGGGTTGACGCTCGTGACGTCGCCCTCGATCTGGTCGCCGGGGTTGTCGACCCGCTCGGTGACGACCCGGAGGCCGAGGTCGGCGAGCTCGCGCTGCACGTCGCCGACCGGGCGACCGACGTAGTCCCCCTCCTCGATGCGCACGGTGGTGTCCTCCTCGGTCGGCGTCGGTGACTCGGGTGGGGACGACGTCGTCTCGGTGGGGGACGGCCGGTTGGTCGGCTCGTCGGTCGGGTCGTCGTCGCTGTCGCCCTGGGTGAGGAGCAGCACGACGACCGCGACGATCGCCGCCAGCGCGATCACCGCGACGACCGGCCACACCCAGGAGCGACTGCGCTTCTCGGGCTGCGGGGCGGGGGTGCGCGCCGCGGCGGGGGTCGGCGCGAGGACCTGGGTCGACGTCGGGTCGGCCACGGGAGCGGCCGCCGGCACCACGCGCGTGGCCTCGGTGGCCGGGTTGCGCAGCGCGTGGGCCAGGGCGCGTCCGTCGGCGAACCGCTGCGCCGGGTCCTTGGCCAGCGCACGGCGTACGACGGCGGCCAGGTCGGCCGGCACCGACGGCGGCAGCTCGGGGACCGGCTCGCGCAGGTGGGCGAGCGCCGTCGCGACCGCGGTCTCCCCGACGAACGGCCGCCGACCCACGAGGCACTCGAAGGCGACGACGCCGAGGGAGTAGACGTCGGAGGCGGGCGTGGCGGACTGGCCCTGCGCCTGCTCGGGCGAGAGGTACTGCGGGGTGCCCATCACCTCTCCGGTGCCGGTCAGGCCGACGCCCTCGGCCGCGCGCGCGATCCCGAAGTCGGTGATCTTGACCTGCCGGTCGGGCGTGACCAGGAGGTTCGCGGGCTTCACGTCGCGGTGCACGATGCCGGCCGCGTGGGCGGCGCCGAGCCCGTCGGCCGCCTGGGCGAGCAGCTCGCGGGTGGCGCGCGGGTCCATGGGTACGTCGGGCCGCAGCAGCGCCGAGAGCGGCTGCCCGTCGACGAGCTCCATGACCAGGTACGGCCGCCGGGTGCGCGAGCCGTCGGTCATGTTGGCCTCGCCGAAGTCGTAGACCGTGGCGATGTTGGGGTGGTGCAGCGAGGCGGCGTGCTGGGCCTCGGTCTCGAAGCGGATGCGGAAGGTCGCGTCGTCGGCGTACTCCGCCTTGAGCAGCTTGACCGCCACCTGCCGGTCGAGCACGGTGTCGGTCGCCCGCCACACCTCGCCCATGCCGCCGGTCGCGAGCCGGCCGTCGAGCCGGTAGCGCCGGGAGTCGTCGGCGAACCCCTGTCCTGGGCCGGGTCCTGTGGTCACCGGATCACCGCCTCCATCACGGCCTTGGCGATCGGGCCGCCGAGCAGCCCGCCCGCGATCTCGTCGCGCGGGATGTCGGACTTCTGGATCATCACGGCCACGGCGACCTCGGGGTTGTCGGCGGGCGCGAACGACACGAACCAGGCGTACGGCGAGCGCTCGGACTGGCCGGTCTGGGCGGTGCCGGTCTTGCCGGCGACGTCGATGCCGGGGATCGCGGCCGGCGACGCCGTGCCGTTGTCGACCGTGGAGACCATCAGCTTGGTGACCTCGTTGGCGGCCGTCGCCGACACGGCCTGCGAGAACTCCTCCGGCTCGGTCTTGTCGAGCACGTTGAGGTCGGCGGCCTGCTCCTCGTCGACGAGGTAGGGCTTCATCACCGTGCCGTCGTTGGCGATGCCGGCCGCGACCATCGCCATCTGCAGCGGCGTCGCGGACACGTCGAACTGCCCGAAGCCGGTCATGCCGAGCTGCGCCTCGTCGACGCCCTCCGGGAACTGCGAGATCGCCTGCGGCGACAGGTCGTCGAAGTAGTGCTGGTTGAACCCGAAGCCCTCGGCGGTCTTCTCCATGTCCTCGGCCCCGACCTCACCGGCGATCTGGGCGAAGCTGGTGTTGCAGGACTGCTCCATCGCCTGGGTGAACGGGATCTTGCTGCCGTTGGAGCCGCAGGAGCGGCCCTCGTTGTCGATCTCGCCGGTCGGGCCCTGCGTCAGCGGCAGCTGGTACGTCACGCCGCCGGGGACCTCGGAGTCGGCGGTGTAGAGCCCCTTGTCGATCGC
Source organism: Nocardioides sp. GCM10030259 (assembly GCF_042666375.1). Taxonomy (NCBI): domain Bacteria; kingdom Bacillati; phylum Actinomycetota; class Actinomycetes; order Propionibacteriales; family Nocardioidaceae; genus Nocardioides; species Nocardioides sp. GCM10030259. The sequence continues at coordinate 437,417 of NZ_JBHTDF010000018.1, forward strand.
CGCGGCCGCGGTCAGGATCTTGAACGTCGAGCCGGGAGGCAGTCGGGTCTGGATCCCGCGGTTGAGCAGCGGCTCGCGGGGGTCCTCGTTGAGCTGCTGCGACTTCTTCGTCACCGCGCCGAGGTCGTGGGAAGCGAGCTGGTTGGGGTCGTAGGTCGGCAGCGACGCCATCGCGAGCACCTTGCCGGTGCCGGGCTCGAGCGCGACCACGGCACCCTCGATGTCGCCGCCGAGCGACTTGAGCCCGTCGTACGCCGCCTGCTGTGCGTCGGGGTTGATCGTCAGCCCGACGTTGCCGCCCTGGGCCGCCTTGCCGCTGAGCAGGTCGAGCAGGTTGGTGACGAACAGCCGCGGGTCGTCGCCGGAGAGCACGCCGTTGCGGCTCTGCTCGATGCCGGTGGCGCCGAAGTAGGAGAAGTAGCCCGTGACCGGCGCGTAGACGAACGGCTTCGGGTAGGTGCGCTGGAACTTGTACTCGTCGTCGGACTCGACGCTCTCCGCGACCGGGGTGCGGCCGACCAGGATCGCGCCGCGCTCCTGGGAGTACGACGCGACCTGGACCCGCCGGTTGCGCGCGTCGTCGTTGAGGGCGCCGGCCTTCCAGTACTGCAGGTAGGTCACGTTGACCATCAGCGCCAGGAAGAGGAGCAGGCAGAAGATCGAGACGGTGCGGATGGGCTTGTTCACGGCAGTCCTCCCAGTCGCACGACCTGGGTCGCGTCCTCGCTGAACGCGGCGGTGTCGTCGGAGACGGTCGGCAGCGGTCGGCGGGCCTGGTCCGAGATGCGCAGCAGCAGCGCGACGATGACCCAGTTGGCGATCAGCGACGAGCCGCCGTACGCGAGGAACGGCGTGGTCAGGCCGGTGATCGGGATCAGCCCGGTGACGCCGCCGGCGACCACGAACACCTGGAGCGCGATCGCGCTGCCGAGGCCGGTGGCGATGAGCTTGCCGAAGCCGTCGCGACAGATCAGCGCGGTGCGCAGCGCCCGCTCGACGATGAGGCCGTACATCATGAGCACCGCGATCAGCGCGGTCAGCCCGAGCTCCTCGCCGATCGAGGCCAGGATGAAGTCGGACTCGGCGAACGGCACCCGGTCGGGGTCGCCGTTGCCGAAGCCGCGACCGATGAGGCCGCCCCAGCCGAGGCCGAACTTCGCCTCGACCGGCTGGAAGCTCTCACCGGTGTCGTAGAAGTCGAACGGGTTCAGCCAGATGTCGAAGCGCTCGCGGACGTGGGCGAAGAGGAAGTACGCGAGCGCCGCGCCGCCGACGAAGAGCAGGCCGCCGACGACGAGCCAGCCGGGTCGCTCGGTCGCGACGTACAGCATGATCAGGAAGAGGCCGAAGAACAGCAGGCTCGAGCCCAGGTCGCGCTGGAAGACCAGGATGCCCAGGCTGACCAGCCACATCACGAGGATCGGCCCGAGGTCGCGGCCGCGGGGCAGGTCGACGAAGAGCACGCGGCGGCCGGCGAGCGCGAGCGCGTCGCGGTGGAGCACGAGGTAGCCGGCGATCGCGATGACCAGCAGCACCTTGGCGACCTCGCCCGGCTGGAAGCTGAACGGGCCGAGCCGGATCCAGATCCGCGCGCCGTAGACGGTGCGGCCGAGGCCGGGCAGCAGCGGGAGCAGCAGCAGCACGATCGCGGCGAGGCCGCTGGTGTAGGTGAAGCGCTGGAGCACGCGGTGGTCGCGGACGGCCAGCAGCGTCACGACGAAGAGGACGACGCCGAGCGTCATCCACGTCAGCTGCTGCTGGGCGAACTCGTGGAACCGCCCGTCCTCCTCGCGCGCGAGGTCGATCCGGTGGATGACGGCGAGGCCGAGGCCGTTGAGGGCCGCGACGACCGGCAGCAGGACCGGGTCGGCGTACGGCGCGACGATGCGGATCACGACGTGCGCGCCGATGACCAGGGCGGCGAGCCAGGCGCCGTACCCGAACAGGTCGGCGGGGACCTCCTCCTCGACGCCGATGCCGACGGCGGCGTAGGCGCCCACGCCGACGAGCAGCGCGAGGATGAGGAGGAAGAGCTCCGCGCCCCGCCGGCGGCGGTGCACGAACCCGAGGAGCGACGACGACTGGGCCACGCTCAGCCCCCCGCCGGGCTCTCGTCGGTGGTCTCCTGGTTGTCGGCCAGGTTCTGCACGGTCTGCCGGGCGTCGTCGAGGTCGTCGACGTTGATGCCCTCCTCGACCTTGCCGGCGTCGAAGTCGGACAGACCGTCGGTGGTGAGGTCGGTGGTCTCGTAGGGCTCGGACAGGTCGAAGCCGCCGACCGACGCGTTGACGCCGCGGAAGATGACGACCGAGCCGTCCTGCTCGCCGACGTAGTACTGCTGCTGCGACCACGACCAGAGGACGGCGACGCCGATCCAGCCCAGGCCGACGACGGCCGCGGTGGCGAACACGCGCCGGGCCCACACGTAGCGGCGCGGCTCGCGGGGCGCGTAGCGCGCCTCCTCGGGGTCGATCGGGTCCGCGGTGATCGCGTACGGCACCTCGTCGGGCAGGTCGGCCCGGATCGGGTCGAGCTCGCCGGTGTCGCCGGAGCGGTGCCCGCGGAAGAGCCCGCCGGTGCGGCCGCGCTGGACCCGGCGGTCCGCGGCGGCACCCACCACGAGCGGCTCGCCGGGCGCCGGCTCGTCGTCGGTCGCGTCGAGGACGTCGGCGACCACGCACGTGACGTTGTCGGTGCTGCCGGCCTCGAGGCTGGCGCGGACCAGCTCGATCGCGGCGTACTCGGGACTGCCCGTCGAGAGGATGTCGGCGAGCCGCCCGTCGTCGAGCGCGCCGCTCGCGCCGTCGCTGCACACCAGCAGCCGGTCGCCGGCGGCGATCTCGAGCACGTGGAGGTCGGGCTCGCTGTCGCTGACCGCGTCGATCGCGCGCAGGATCAGGTTGCGGTGCGGGTGGACCTTCGCCTCGGCCTCGGTGATGCGGCCCTCGTCGATGAGGGTCTGCACGAACGTGTGGTCGGTGGTGAGCCGGCGGATGGTGCCGTCGCGGTAGAGGTAGGCCCGGCTGTCGCCGACGTGGCCGACGCCGATGCGGGTCCCGTCGAACGCGAGCAGGGACGCGGTGGTGCTGGTGCCGCTGAGCCCGGGGTCCTCGTCGACGAGCTCGACGAGGCGGTCGTGGGCGCGGTGCACGGCGCCGCCGATCCGGCCGAGCAGGTCGTCGGCGGAGTCGCTGGTCGGTGGCTCGTCGAGGCGGCGCAGCTGGGCGATCGCGGTCGCCGAGGCGAGGTCGCCGCGGACCGCGCCGCCGACGCCGTCGCACACGGCGAGCAGCCAGGGTCCGGCGTACCCGGAGTCCTGGTTGTCGCGGCGCACCCGCCCGACGTCGGAGACGGCGCCGTAGTCGAGCCGGAAGCGAGGGCCCGGCTGCCCGGTCGGCTGGTCGGTCATCCGCAGCTACTTCCGGAGCTCGATGATGGTCTTGCCGACGCGCACCCGGGTGCCGACGGTGATGGTCGTGGGCTGGCTGATCCGCACCGACCCGACGTACGTGCCGTTGGTGGAGCCGAGGTCCTCGACGAACCACTGGTCGCCGGACGCCGCGATGCGGGCGTGCCTCGTCGAGACGTAGTCGTCGTCGAGGCGGATCGCCGCGTCGGTGCCGCGGCCGATGAGGATCGGCGCCTGCGCGAGCTCCGCGCGCTCGCCGACGTTGGAGCCCTCGGTGACGATCGCGTGGGTCGGCGCGCTCCGGCGCTTGCCGGGCTTGGGGGGCTTCGGGGCCTTCGGCGCCTTGCCGCCCCCGCCGCGCACCGCCTCCGGGACGCGCGCGCCGAACATGTCGGAGCGGATCACGGAGATCGCGGAGAGCACGAAGATCCACAGGATCGCCAGATAGGCGATGCGGACCAGGAAAAGCGTCAGCTCGGACATCCTGCCTGCCTCACCGGTCCTCGAGGATTCGTACGACGAGCGTCGTGTTGCCGATCCGGACCTCCGAGCCGTCACGCACTCCGGTCGCCGTGATGCGGTGGCCGTCGACGAGCATGCCGTTGGTCGAGCCGAGGTCGTGGACCTCGACCGCGATCCCGCGCTGGCCGCCGCCGGTCACGAAGAACTCGATGTGCCGCCGGCTCACGCCGGGGTCGTTGATGCGCAGGTCGGCGTCGGTGCCGCGCCCGACGACGAGGCCGGGCGGCTGGATCGGGTGGCGGGTGCCGTTGACCTCGAGGAACGCCCGCGCCCGGCCGACCTGGGTCTGCGTCGCGTCGCTCGTCACCTTCGCCTGCGCGCGGCTCCGGATCCGGAACCGGCCCGTGGTCAGGTCGTCGGCGGGATCGAACGCGATGGTGACCGGCCCGGGGAACACGTAGCTCTGCTCGTCGGCGTGGTCGCGCAGCTGCCGGACCAGCTCGTCCGCGAGCGCGTTGTCGTACGGCGAGAGCCGGTCGAGGTCCGTCGCGGAGAGCTCCACGTGGAAGTCGTTGGGCACCAGGCGCCGATCGCGGGAGAGGATCTGCGCGTTGTTGTCGCACTCGCGCTGGAGGGCGGCCGCGATCTCGACCGGCTGCACGGCGGACCGGAAGGCTCGGGCGAACGCGCCGGAGATCATCTCCTCGAGCTTGTTCTCGAGTCGTTGGAATCCGCCCACGTGCCCTCCTTCCATCCCAGTCGTCCGGGCGTTGCCGGGGGTCGGTCCCGGGGGTCGTGCCCGCTGCCCGGGCAGCAGAAACCGGAACCACCCGACCGGGAGGCCGGGTTTCGACGATCGTATCGGGGTCGTGCAGGTGGTCGGGGGACGGTGTGCCCGGCGCCTGTCGTCCCGGTTTGGGCGCTTCCGTGGGACTGGGATAGCCTGAGCCCGCTTCACGCGCGAGTGGCGGAATAGGCAGACGCGCACGGTTCAGGTCCGTGTGCCCGAAAGGGCGTGGGGGTTCAACTCCCCCCTCGCGCACGTGACGAAGAGGGGCCCGGGTGACCGGGCCCCTCTTCTCGTTCCTGGCTCGTCGGCGTCGATCTAGGCGCCGGCGAAGAAGACGCGGATGTCGGCGACGACGTCGTCGGGCACCTCCATCGCGGCGTAGTGGCCGCCGCGGGGGTACTCCGTCCAGTGCACGATGTTCGCGTTGTCGCGCTCGGCGAGCGCCCGGATCGTCTTGAAGTCGTCCTGGAACACGACGACGCCGATCCGGCCCTGGCTGACGACCGGGTCGATCCCGGCGTGCGCCTCCTCGTAGTGGTAGCGGGCCGCGGTCGCGTAGGTGTTGGTGAACCAGTAGAGGCTCGCCTGGGCGAGCACCTGCTCGGGCCGCACCAGGCTGGTGCCGTTGCCGAAGCTCTCGAACAGCTCGTGGTAGGCGAGCACCGCCACGGGTGAGTCCGCGAGCCCGGCGCCGATCGTCTGCGGCCGGGTGCCGTTCATCTGGTTGTAGCCGCCGACGCTCTGGAACCACCCGAGGTGCTCGAGCGCGGCGTACTCCTTCTCCCCGAAGCTGTCCATCTCGCCCGGGGCACCGGACGGGAAGGAGAACAGCTGCAGCACGTGCGCGCCGAGGAAGCCCTCGGGGTCGATGATCGCGAGCTCGCGCGAGACCATGGCGCCGCCGTCGCTGCCGTGGATGCCGTACGAGTCGTAGCCGAGCCCCCGCATCAACGTGTCGTAGGTGCGCGCGACCCGCGCCATGATCCAGGCACCGTCGGCGAGCGGCATGGAGAAGCCGAAGCCGGGCATGGACGGTACGACGACGTCGAAGGCGTCCTCGGGTCTGCCGCCGTGGGCGACCGGGTCGACGAGCGGCTCGATCATGTCGATGTAGTCCAGGACGGAGCCCGGGTACGTGTGCGCGAGGAGTAGCGCCCGGGCGCCCGGGACCTCGGACTTCACGTGGATGAAGTGGACGGTCTGGCCCTCGACCTCGGTGACGAAGTTCGGGTGCGCGTTGAGCCGGTCCTCGACCGCGCGCCAGTCGAAGGTCTGCCAGCGCCCGACCATGTCGCGCAGGTAGGCATCCGGGGTGCCGTACTCCCAGGAGTCGCCGGGGGCGGCCGGCGCGAAGCGGGTGCGCGCGAGGCGGTCGCGCAGGTCGTCGAGGTCGGCCTGCGGGATCTCGACGCGGAAGGGTCGGACGTCGAGCTCGGTGGTTGCCGTCGTGGTCATCGTCGTGCTCCTTGTTCGGGAAGAGTTGATGCGACGACTCTAGGAAGGGTTCAGGAACACTTCGTTCCGGTAATCTGAAGAACATGCACGAGACCTCCGCCCGACTGCTCGCCCTGCTCGGCCTGCTGCAGTCGCGCGCCGACTGGACCGGGGCCGAGCTGGCGCACCGCCTGGACGTCACCGACCGGACCGTGCGCAAGGACGTCATGCGGCTGCGCGGGCTGGGCTATCCCGTCGACGCCCTGCGCGGCCCGGGCGGCCGCTATCGGCTCGGCGCCGGCGCCAAGCTGCCACCGCTGCTGCTCGACGAGGACGAGGCCGTCGCCGTGGCCGTGGGCCTGCGGGCCGCCACCGGCATCGCCGGGTTCGAGGAGACGGGCACGCGAGCGCTCGCCAAGCTCGAGCAGGTGCTCCCCGACCAGCTGCGCCGCCGCGTCGAGGCATTCCGGCTCGCCGTGAGCCCCGGGCCGGTCAACACGGACTCGAATGTCGAGGACCCGGCCGTCGACGCGGAGCTGCTCGGCGAGCTGGCCGCCGCGATCCGCGACCACCAGGGCCTGCGGTGCGACTACCGCGACGAGCGATGCGAGATCGAGCCCTACCACCTGGTGAGCTGGCAGCGGCGGTGGTACCTGGTCGGCCGCGACCCCGCGACAGCTGTGTGGGCGCCGTACCGCGTCGACTGGCTGCGGCTGCGGACGCCGGGCGGGCGCCGGTTCACCCCGCTGCCGTTCCCGGGCGACCTCACCGAGTTTGTGGTCCGTGAGGTCGCGCGCGCCGGCTGGTCGGTGCACACCCGGATCCGTATCCACGCGCCCGCCGCGGAGGTCCTGGCCCGGATCAACCCGGCCGTCGGCACCGTCGAGGCGGTCAGCGACACCGAGTCCGACCTCGTCACCGGCGGCGACAGCATCGAGGTCGTCGCGGTCTGGATCAGCATGCTCGGCCTCGACTTCACGGTCACCGAGCCACCCGAGCTGGTCGCCAACCTGCGCGAGCTCTCGCACCGTTATGCCCGGGCCGTCGGCGACGCCCCCGGTGGGTGACGTCAGCCCTCGCTCTGGATGCGGCCGGTCTGGTAGGCCCACATGGCGATCTCGACACGGTTGCGGGCGCCGAGCTTGGTGAGCAGGGCGGCGACGTGGGTCTTCACCGTCGTCACGCCGATGTAGAGCTCGGTGCCGATCTCGGCGTTCGTCCGGCCGCGGGCGACGAGGGCGAGGACCTGCTCCTCGCGCTCGGTGAGCGGCTCGTGCGGCTGCGGTGCCGTGGCCGGGCCGCCGACGGCGAACGTGGAGAGCAGGCGACGGGTGATGCCGGGGGCGATGAGGGCGTCGCCGTTGGCGGCCGCGTGGACGGCCTGGACGAGCAGCTCGGGGCCGGCGTCCTTGAGGAGGAAGCCACGGGCACCGGCGCGGAGCGCGCCGAAGACGTACTCGTCGAGGTCGAAGGTCGTGATGACGACGACCGCCACCGGGTCGGCGACGCCTGCTCCGGCGAGCCGGCGGGTGACCTCGATCCCGTCGTACCCCGGCATCCGGATGTCGACGAGGAGCACGTCGGGGCGCAGCCGCTCCGACACCTCCACCGCGCCCGGCCCGTCGGCGGCTTGCCCGACGACGTCGATGCCGTCCTGGGCGTCGAGGATCATCGCGAGGCCGGTGCGCACCAGGTCCTGGTCGTCGGCGACGACCACACGAACTGTCATGCCGCGGGCTCCACGGGCAGCTCGGCGGCCACGGTCCAGCCGCGGCCGGAGGGTCCGGCACTGAACGTTCCGCCGAGCAGCTGCGCGCGCTCGGACATGCCGATGATCCCGTAGCCGGGCTGCCACGCCGGGTCGGCGGCGCCGTCGTCGTGGACGTGCACGCGCACCCGGTCGGCGTCGACGGCGACCTCGACGTCGATGCGGGTGGCGTCGCGGGCGTGCCGGCGGGCGTTGGTCAGCGCCTCCTGGGCCAGGCGGAAGACGGCGTTGTCGACGGTGGGCGGCAGCACCGATGCGTCACCGCTGAGGCGTACGACGACGGCGGGCCGGCCGTCCGGGTCGGCCAGCGACCGGAGCGAGGCGATGCCGGCGAGCGGCGCGTAGTCGACCGCCGTGCCGGCGCGCAGCACGCCCACCATGGTGCGCATCTGGGCGAGGGTCCGCGATGCCTCGTCCTCGATCGCCTCCAGCGCGCGGAGCGCGGCACCGGCGTCGCGGGCGCCCACGGTGCGGCCGGCCTGCGCCTGCACGGCGATCGCGGAGACGTGGTGAGCGACCACGTCGTGCAGGTCCCGGGCCAGGCCGACGCGCTCCTCGCTGCGGATCTGGTCGCGGCGGCGCCGGTCGAGGTCGGCCCGGGCACGCACGGTCGCACCGGCGCCGACCGCGAGCGTGAGCACGGCGTACGCCCCGGCGACGTCGCCGGCGGGCATCGGCTCGGTGACGATCGAGAACGTCGCGACGCCGAGCACGGCCGCCACGCCGAGCACGACCTCGCGGCCCGATCCCCAGCGGACGTCGGCGTAGAGGAGCACCAGGAAGAAGATCATCGCGCCGAGGCCGACCTCGTGGCGGTCGGCGAGGACGGCCGCCACCTGCACGATCACGGTCGTGCCGAACGCGACCAGCAGGCAGAGCAGCGGATGGGTGCGCCGCCACAGCAGCGTCGGGAGCAGGCCGAGCGCCATCACGATGGAGACCGGGCGCCAGGTCACGTCCGGGTTGAGGATGCCCTCGAGCACGGCCGCCAGCCCGAACCCACCGACCAGCACCCAGTCTCGCCAGACGCGGACGGGCGCGTCGTCGGAGCGGGGCTCGCGCCACAGCGCGCGCCACGCCTGCCGAGCCGAATCTGCTGCCACGGCGACAGCCTAGGGATCGCGGGGCCTCTGCGGACCGGCCGAAAGGACGACCCGCGGACCATCCGTGCGGAGGACGTGGTCCGGCCTCGACGCCGATGTGGTGGCGGGACCGCCGGCGCCAGCGTTGAGCCATGTCCAGACTTCTGTACCGCTGGGGCCGCTGGTCGGCCCGCCGCCCCTGGGTCGCCATCGCGGCCTGGCTCGCCGCGACCGTGATCGTCGTCGCGGCCTCCGCCTCCTTCGGCCGCGTGCTGGAGGAGAGCAACGCCGCCCCCGGCACCGACTCCCAGGCCGCCGCCGACCTGCTCGCCGAGGCCGGCGCCGACGGCATCACGGCGTACGTCGTGGCGCAGCCGGCCGACGGTGGTCCCTTCGACGCGCGCGACGTCGACCTCGCCGAGCTCGAGTCGGGCCTCGCGGACCTGCCGCACGTGCTCGGGGTCAGCCACGCGCTGTCCGCGGACGACCGGACGGCGGTCGTCACGCTCCAGTACCCCGCCATCGACCAGCTGGCGAAGGCCGACCTCGACGCGCTCGAGGACCTGCTGGACGAGCAGCGGGGCACGGGCGCCCTGGACCTCGAGGCCGGCGGGGACCTGCACTTCAACTTCGGGGGCGCGCCGACCAACGTCGGCGAGATGCTCGGCATCGGCGTCGCCCTGGTGATCCTCGTGGTCGCGTTCGGGTCGCTGCTGGCGGCCGGGCTCCCGGTCGCGATCGCGCTGCTCGGTCTGCTGGTCGGCGCCAGCGCCCTCCCCCTGGTCGCCTACCTCGTCGACATCCCGGTCTGGACGACGGCGATGGCCGCGATGGTCGGACTCGGGGTCGGCATCGACTACGCCCTCTTCCTGCTCACCCGCTTCCGCGAGCAGCTCGACGCCGGCATGGCGGTCCCGGACGCGGTCGGCCGCGCGCTCGCCACGGCCGGGCAGTCGATCGTGCTCGCCGGCGGGATCGTCGTGCTCGCGATCCTCGGCCTGGTCGTGGCCGGCCTGCCGTTCGTGACCGCGGGCGGCATCGGCATCGCCGTCGTCGTGCTGGTCATGGTGCTCGCGGCCACCACGCTGCTGCCGGCCCTGCTCGGCCTCGCGGGCACCCGCCTGGCCGGCCGTGGCAGGCTCGCCCGCCGGCAGGCGGCGTCGGTCGCGCGCTGGGCGCGGTGGGGCCGGCACGTCACCCGGCACGCCACGGCGTACGCCGCGGGCGGCGCGGTGCTGCTGCTCGCGCTGGCCGCCCCGTTGCTCGGCATGCGGCTCGGCCTGCCCGACCAGGGCAGCTACCCCGAGGAGCGCACCGAGCGTCGTGCCCACGACCTGGTGGCCGAGGCGTTCGGGCCGGGCGCCACCGGGCCCCTGGTCGTCGCCGTCGCTCCCGGCGCCGGTGAGACGACCGACGCCGCCGCGGCCCGGGTGGCCGGTGCCCTCCGGTCCGACCCCGGGATCGCCGGCGTCGCCGAGCCGCAGGTCTTCGCCGGCTCCGACGTCGCCGCCGTGGTCGCCCAGCCGACGACGTCGCCCCAGGACGCCGAGACCCGCGCGACCGTGACGCGGCTGCGCCAGGACGTGCTGCCGGGCGCCGTCGAGGGCGCCACCGCGCACATCGGCGGCTACCCCGCGACGATCGACGACCTCGGGGCCCGGGTGGCCGACCGGCTGCCGGCCTTCGTGGTCGCGGTGGTGCTGCTGTCCTTCCTGCTGCTGGTCGTGGTGTTCCGGTCCGTCCTGGTGCCGCTCAAGGCGGCCGTGCTGAACCTGCTCAGCGTCGGCGCGGCGTACGGCGTCATCGTGATGGTCTTCCAGTGGGGCTGGGGCGCGGACCTGATCGGGCTGGAGTCGACGATCCCGGTGATCTCCTTCATCCCGCTCTTCATGTTCGCGATCCTCTTCGGGCTCTCGATGGACTACGAGGTGTTCCTGCTCTCGAGGATCCGCGAGGAGTACCTGCGCACCGGCGACGCCGACCACGCGATCGTGCACGGCGTCGGCGTCACGGCCCGGACCATCTCCTCCGCGGCGGCGATCATGGTCGCGGTCTTCAGCGGGTTCGTGCTCGGCGCCGACCCGATCCTGAAGATGCTCGGCCTCGGCCTCGCGACCGCGGTGCTGCTGGACGCGACCGTGGTGCGGCTCGTGCTGGTGCCGGCGACGATGAAGCTGCTCGGACGCCGCGCGTGGTGGCTCCCCTCGTGGCTGGACCGCCGGATGCCGACCCTCGACGTCGAGCCGGCGCCCCTGGCCCCGGCGACCGCGACCAGCGCGTGAGAAGTTCCGGCGGGCGATGTCGAGGACGTCGGGACGGCTCCGTCCCCGGGTCGAAGGCGGCCAGAATGGGCCGCACGTACTCCGAAGGAGCACCACCATGAAGTACCTGCTGCTCAAGCACTACCGCGGCGGCCCGACCCCGACACCGACCGGCGCGATCGGGATGGACCAGTGGACGCCCGAGGAGATCTCGGACCACATCGCGTTCATGCGGCACGTGGCCGACGACCTCCGCCAGCGCGGCGAGTTCGTCGACGCGCAGGCGCTCTCGCCGGAGGGCACCTTCGTCCGGTACGACGCCGCGGGCAGCCCGCCGGTGACCGACGGGCCGTTCGCCGAGACCAAGGACCTGATCGCCGGCTGGATGGTGATCGACGTCGACTCGGTCGAGCGCGCGCACGAGGCCGCGGCGTACCTCTCCTCGGCGCCGGGCAAGGACGGGAAGCCGCTGCAGGAGTGGATCGAGGTGCGGCCGTTCATGGAGGAGCCGCCGACCGTCACCGACTGAGATCGACGGACCATGGACGAGCTGCTCCGGGACCTCACGCCCCAGGTGCTCGGTGTCCTCGTCCGCCGCGGAGCCGACTTCGCGGCGGCCGAGGACGCCGTCCAGGAGGCGCTGGTCGAGGCGGTACGCCGCTGGCCGGACGACCCGCCTGCGGAGCCGCGGGGGTGGCTGATCACCGTGGCGTGGCGCAAGTTCCTCGACGCCCGGCGCTCCGAGGTCGCCCGCCAGCGACGCGAGCTCGCCGACTTCGAGGAGCCGCCGCCGGGGCCGACCGAGGAGCACGACGACACGCTCCGGCTGCTCTTCCTCTGCTGCCATCCGAGCCTGACGCCGGCCTCGGCCGTGGCGCTGACGCTCCGCGCGGTCGGCGGGCTCACCACGCGCCAGATCGCCGAGGCGTACCTGGTGCCGGAGGCGACGATGGCGCAGCGGATCAGCCGAGCCAAGAAGACCATCGGGGCCGTCGACGTCGGTCAGCCGGGTGACCTGCGCACGGTCCTCAAGGTCCTCTACCTGGTCTTCAACGAGGGCTACACCGGCGAGGTCGACCTCGCCGCCGAGGCGATCCGGCTGACCCGGCAGCTGGCCGCCGTCAGCGACGAGCCCGAGGTCGCCGGGCTGCTGGCGCTGATGCTGCTCCACCACGCCCGGCGCGCGGCGCGCTTCACCGCCGACGGCTCACTCGTGCCGCTGGCCGAGCAGGACCGGACCCGCTGGGACACCGCCGTCATCGCCGAGGGCGTCGAGATCCTCCAGCGGGCGCTGGCCCGCGACCGGCTCGGCGAGTACCAGGCCCAGGCCGCGATCGCCGCCCTGCACGCCGACGCCCCGGCCGCCGAGGAGACGGACTGGACGCAGGTGCTCGAGTGGTACGACGAGCTCGCGCGACTCACCGACAGCCCCGTCGTCGCGCTCAACCGCGCCGTCGCGGTCGGCGAGGTCGACGGGCCGCTGGCCGGGCTGCGCGCTGTCGAGCAGGTGCCCGACGACGTACCCCGGCACACGGCGGTGCGCGCCTACCTCCACGAGAAGGCGGGCGACGTCGCGGTCGCGCACGACCTCTACACCCGGGCCGCGCGGCTGGCGACGTCATCCGCCGAGCACGACCACCTCGCCCGCCAGGCCGCCCGGACCAGACCGACCGGGTCCTAGTGGCGCCGGCTGCCCAGGATCGTGCTCAGGGCCCAGATCACCGCGATGTTGAACGCGATCACGATGACGGCCCAGAAGGGGTAGTAGGGGAGCCACGCGAAGTTCATCAGCGCGGACAGGATCGCGACCACGATGCCCGCCACCAGGGCCCAGCCCTGGCCGGCGAGGATCGCGCCGCCGATGGCCGCGACGGCGAGGCCGACGATGATGTGCACCCAACCCCACGTGGTGAGGTCGAACTCGAACACGTAGTTGGAGGTGCGGACGAAGACGTCGTCGTTCGCCGCGGCGGCGACGCCCTCCAGGAACTGGAAGATGCCGACGGTCACGAGCGCGGCGCCTGCGAAGATGCCGATGCCCTCGGCCCAGGCGCTCCCGGTGGTTGACTGAGTCATCTGCCGAGTGTGCTCCCGCCCGGGCCGCCGTGGACTCACCCGGACCGGGTGACTACGCCCTGCGGGAGGATGGCCCCGTGCTGACGAACTGGGCGGGCAACCACACGTACGCCGCAGGGCAGGTGCACGCCCCGGCGAGCGTCGACGAGCTCCGTGCGCTGGTCGCCCGCCTCGACCGGGTGCGGGCGCTCGGGACGCGGCACTCGTTCACCGACCTCGCCGACTCCGAGGGTGACCTGGTCTCGGTCGCGGAGCTCCCGCGCGAGGTCGAGGTCGACACCGACCGCGGGCAGGTGCGGGTCTCGGGCGGGCTGCGGTACGGCGACCTCGCCGAGGACCTGGCGAGCCGCGGCTGGGCGCTGGCCACCATGGCGTCCCTCCCGCACATCTCCGTCGCCGGCGCGGTCGCGACCGGCACCCACGGCTCCGGCGACCGGACGGGGTCGCTCGCCGCGGCCGTCGCCGGGCTCGAGCTCGTCGACGCGACCGGCGAGCTGCGCACGGTGCGCCGCGGTGACGCCGACTTCGCCGGCCACGTCGTCGCGCTCGGCGCGCTGGGCGTCACGACGCACGTCTGGCTCGACGTCGAGCCGACGTACGACGTCCGCCAGGACCTCTGGACGGACCTCTCCTGGGACGTCGCTGCGGAGCAGCTCGACGCGCTGACGGCGAGCGCCTACAGCGTCAGCCTGTTCACCGACTGGGCCAGCGGCGTCGTGCAGCAGGTGTGGCTGAAGAGCCGCGCGGACGAGCAGCCGCCCGCCGAGCTCTGGGGCGCGCGACCCGCGGCGAGCACGCTGCACATGCTCGCGGGCGCCGACGTCGCGGCCGTGACGCGGCAGGGCGGGGTGCCCGGCTCCTGGCACCACCGGCTGCCGCACTTCCGGATGGACTTCACCCCGAGCCGCGGCGAGGAGCTGCAGAGCGAGTACCTCGTGCCGCGCACCGAGGCGCTGCGGGCCGTCGAGCGGCTGCGGGAGCTGGCTCCGGCGTTCGCCCCGCTGCTGCAGACCTCCGAGATCCGCACGATCGCCGCCGACGACCTGTGGCTGAGCGGCGCCCACGGCCACGACGTGGTCGGCTTCCACTTCACGTGGGTGCGCGACGTCGCCGGCGTGTACGGCGTGCTGCCGGAGATCGAGGCGGCGCTGCTGGCGCTCGGCGGCCGCCCACACTGGGGCAAGTGCTTCGTCGCGGGGTCGGCCGACCTGCGCCCGCTCTACCCGCGCTTCGAGGACTTCCGGGCGCTCGTGCTGCGGCTGGACCCCGCCGGGAAGCTCCGCAACCGCTTTATCGCCCGCACGTTCGACCTCGCCTGACTACATCCCCACGGATGGGCCGGATCCGGCCCTCGTACGAGAGACTGACGGTTACCCCACTTTCCACCCCCAGGTCGGAGCCCCTGTGTCAGAGTCCCTCGCGCCGCACACGCCGGCGTACGGCGAGGTCGACCTGACGACCTGTGATCGGGAGCCGATCCACCTCCCGGGCGCCATCCAGCCCCATGGGGTGCTCCTCGCCCTCGACGCGGTGGACCTGCGGTGCGTCGTGGCGTCGGCGAACTGCGACCAGCTCCTCGGCATCCCGACCGGTGCGGCCGCCGGCGCGACCCTCGCGGCCCTTGTCGGGCCCACCCTCGCGGCGGCGCTCGCCGACCGCATCGCCGCGGACGTGACGACCGACCCGCTGGTGGTCCGACTCGACGACCTGGCGCCGCGGGCGGCGCTCGTGGGCAAGAGGGTCGACGTGCGGCACCACCGCTCCGGGAGCCGGTGGATCGTCGAGATCGAGCCCGTCAGCGGCGTGGGCACCCAGCGGCCGACGTACCGCTCGACGCGCGGTGCGATGGCCCGGCTCGCGGAGTCGACGTCCGTGCGCGATCTCGCCGACAAGCTGGCCGTGGAGATCCGCGAGCTGCTCGGCTTCGACCGGGTCATGGTCTACCGCTTCGACGAGGACTGGAACGGCGAGGTCATCGCGGAGCAGCGGCGCGACGACCTCAACTCGTTCCTGGGCCTGCACTACCCGGCGAGCGACATCCCGGCCCAGGCGCGCCGCCTCTACACGATCAACTGGACCCGCCTGATCGCCGACGTCGGCTACGAGCCCGTGCCGCTCCAGCCGGTGCTGGACCCGAAGACGGAGGCTCCGCTCGACCTGTCGCACGCCAGCCTCCGCAGCGTGTCGCCGATCCACGTCGAGTACCTCACCAACATGGGCGTCAGCGCCTCGATGTCCATCTCCCTGGTCGTCGACGGCGTGCTCTGGGGCCTGGTCGCGTGCCACCACTACTCGGGGCCGCACCGGCCCAGCCACGAGGCGCGGTCGACCGCCGAGTTCCTCGGCCAGGTCGCCAGCCAGATCGCCGCCGACCGCGAGCGCGCCGACGCGCGGGAGCGGACGCTGGCCGCCCAGACGGTGCTCGCCCGCATCATCGCGCGCATCTCCAGCAACCCGGGCTCGCCGCTCGTGAGCATGATGGAGGACCCCGAGCTGCTGACCCTGGTGCACGCGACCGGGGCGGTGCTGTCGTACGACGGCGTGGTGACCAGGCGTGGCGACGTCGACCTCGACGACGAGTCCCTGCAGCACATCGCGTCGACACTCGAGGACCCGGTCGCGTACGCCACCAGCACCGACCGGCTCGACACCCTCCTGCCCGAGCTCGCCGGCCGCACGTCGGCCGCCGGCGTCCTGCGTGTCGGGTCGGCGCACGACCGCTGGCTGCTCTGGCTGCGGCCCGAGCAGACGCGCATCGTCGACTGGGGCGGCGACCCCACCAACAAGCAGATCGCGGCGGCAGAGGGTCCCGAGGTCCGGCTGAGCCCGCGCAAGTCCTTCGAGCAGTGGAGCGAGGTGGTCCGCGGCCGCAGCCTGCCGTGGGCGCCCTGGAAGCTCGAGGTGGCCGATGCGCTCGGCAAGCACATGATCAGTCTCCTGCTGAGCCGCTCGAAGGAGCAGATCGCGATGGCCGAGTCGCTGCAGCGCAGCGTCGTCCTCGACCAGACACCGGAGGTCGCGGGCCTCGAGCTGGCGGCCAACTACCGGCCCGCGTCGACCTTCCAGCTGGGCGGCGACTGGTGGGACGTCGTCGAGCTCGACGACGGCAGCGTCGCCTTCGTCGTGGGTGACGTCGCCGGGCACGGAGTCTCCGCCGCGTCGGCGATGATCCAGGTGCGGACCGCGCTCCGCGCCTACCTCGTCGAGGGCCACTCGCCCGCGGCGGCGCTGGACCGGCTCGACCACCTGATGGCCAACCTCCTCGACCAGCGGGTCGCGACCGCCGTCGTCGGCATCGTCAACCCCGAGCGCACCCGGGTCAGCCTGGCGAACGCCGGCCACCCCGGTCCGATGCTGATCAGCGCTGCCGGCGCGGGCGACCTCGACGTACCGCTCCGGCCCCTGCTCGGGGTCGGTGCCGGCGAGGCCGTCACCGTCGACCTGCCCCTCGAGCCGGGCGCGGCGCTGCTGCTCTACACCGACGGGCTCGTCGAGCGTCGTGGCGTCGACCTGCAGGAGCGCACCGAGCGGCTGCGCTCGCTGGCCGCGGACACCTACGACGCCGCCGACCTGGAGCTCTGGCTCGACCGGCTGCTCGGCCTGCACGACGTCGGTGACGACGACACGACGCTGCTGGCCCTGCGGCTGGCGCCGTCTGCTACACAGGGGACGTGACGGAGGGCAGCGCGGTCGACACCCCGCACGACACGGCCGGGATGGTGCTCGTGCCCGGCGGGACGGCCACCCTCGGCAGCGCGCGGTTCTACCCCGAGGAGCGGCCGCTCGTGCGGGTGCCGGTCGGCGACGTGTGGCTCGACGTCCACCCGGTGACGAACGCCGAGTTCGCGCGGTTCGTCGAGGAGACCGGCCACGTCACGGTGGCCGAGGTCGCCCCCGACCCGGCCGACTTCCCGGACGCCGATCCGACGCTGCTGGTGCCCGGGTCGCAGGTCTTCACCCAGACGGCGGGCCCCGTCGACCTCGGCAACTGGACGCAGTGGTGGCGCTGGCAGCCGGACGCCTCCTGGCGCGCGCCGCAGGGGCCGGGCAGCTCGTGGGAGGAGATCCCCGATCACCCCGTGGTCCACGTCGGCTGGGAGGACGCCTCGGCGTACGCCCGCTGGGCGGGCAAGGAGCTGCCCACCGAGGCGGAGTTCGAGCACGCCGCGCGCGGCGGCCTGGTCGGCCACGAGTTCGCCTGGGGCGACGAGCTGATGCCCGGGGGGACACCGCTGGCCAACACCTGGCAGGGTCCGTTCCCGTGGCGCAGCGACGACCCCGACGGCCACCACCGCACCTCACCCGTCGGGAGCTACCCCGCCAACGGGCACGGGCTGCACGACCTGATCGGCAACGTCTGGGAGTGGACGTCGTCGCGGTGGACCGACACCCACGCCCGCACCGGCGAGACCGTCGGCGCCGCGGCGACCGCGAGCCCCTGCTGCGGGGGCAGCGTCCGGCTGGTCGAGACCGACCGGTTCGTGACCAAGGGCGGCTCCCACCTGTGCTCGCCGCACTACTGCCAGCGCTACCGCCCGGCCGCGCGGCAGGGGCACGGCGTCAACGACACCACGTCTCACGTGGGGTTCCGGTGCGTACGCCGCCCCTGACGGCGCCCCTCCGGCGCGCCTGACTCCGCGGCCGCCCGTCGGGCCTCGGCCCGCTGCTCGGCCCGCATCCGGATCCGGCTGGTCAGCGTCGTCGCGCCCATCGTCAGCACGACGACGTTGAACAGCATCTGCACGAGCACCAGCCCGCGTGCGGTCTGTCCTGCGGCATGGATGTCGCCGTACCCGATCGTGAGCAGCGTCGACATCGTGAAGTAGAGGCCGTCGAGCCTGGTCTCGAGCCCGGCGATCTGGCCGGGCTCGGAGGTCGCGAGCTTGTAGAAGGTGAGCGCGAACACGAGCACGGAGATCACGAGCGCCAGCGCGAGGCCATCGACGCGGCGGTTCGGGTCCTCGACCTGCAGGACGACCTGCCAGACGACGCCGGCCGCGAGGAGGCCGACCAGGAGCACCGTGAGCACGGCCCGGATCACGAGGTCGTCGCCGTGGGTGTTGACGGGCACGACGAAGTAGGCGCCGACCGCGAGGCCGGCGAACACGACCCCGCGCACCAGCCGCTTCCAACCCGCCACGGTCGGCCCTCCTCGGTTCACCCGCTCCGGGTGATCGCGGGGCGACCCGCGCCGCCCACGATGGGCCCATCCTGCCGGATCGAGCGGCGGCGACACGGGAGGTGAGCACCCGATGGATCTCGCCGCGTTGCGTGACCGTGCGGCGACGGCGTACCGGTCCCGTCGTGACCAGGCGAAGGACGTCGTCGACCGGATCCCGATCTTCGGCCGCCTCCTGAGCGAGTTCGTCCGGATCGAGTTCATCGACCGGTGCATGCTGATCGCCGCGCAGGGCCTGCTCGCGCTCATCCCGATGCTCGTCGTGCTGTCGGCCTTCCTGCCCCACCTCACCAGCGACGCCGTCACGTCCTTCTCGAACGCCGCCGGGGTCGGCGGCGACGGTGCCGACCTGATCGAGGGGCAGGTGAGCCGCGACGACGTCCGGACCCAGACCGGGTTGATCGGCCTCGCGATCACGATCTTCTCGGCGACCAGCTTCGCCCGCGCCGTGCAGCGGATGTACGAGCGGATCTGGGAGCGGGTGCACGTCGGAGGCGTGTCCGGTGCCCGGCGGTGCCTGCTGTGGCTGCTCGGCTGGCTGATGACGCTGCAGATCGCCGCCGCGCTGCGCCGACTCTCGGCCGGCCTCGACGGGCTGGTCGGCGACGGCCTCGAGCTCCTGCTGCAGGGGCTGGTGCTGTCCCTGATCTGGTGGGCCACCAGCTGGGTCCTGCTGTTCGGCCGCGTGCCGTGGCGCGACCTCGCCCTCGGTGCGCTGCTGACCGGCTACCTCGGCGTCGTCTACAACCGCGGGTCGTCGAGGGTGATGCCGCCGTACGTCGAGGCGAACGCCGACCAGTTCGGGACGCTCGGCATCATCCTGGCCGTGTCGACCTGGCTGATCGGCTTCGCCGCGATCATGGTCGGGGCGGCGCTCGTCGGGCGGGTCGTGTCGGAGGACCCCACGGTGAACCGGGTCGTCACGACGACGTGGGAGGCGGTGCAGGCGCACCTCCCCCGTCGGTGGCGACGAGTGCCGGCGGACGGGACAGCAGCTCCACCAGCATCAGGATGACGGCCGCGGCGACGATCAGCCAGATCGCGAACCCGCCGGTGGGGTGGTCGCGCAGCACGTAGAGGAGCAGCGCGCCGCCGAGCACCGCGACCCGGATCGGGGTCTTGTAGGTGTGCAGCGCCACGCCGAAGGCACCGGTGTCGATGCCCACCCGGTCCCCGCCCTGGCGCACGGCGCCGAAGGCCCGGCTCGTGCCGCGACGCAGGGCGGCCGGCGCTCCCTCGGGTCCGGTGACCCAGGCGACGAACGCGATCGCCAGGGCGACCACCAGCACCGCCCGGAGGTTGAGGCGGATGAAGTGGACGAGGATGTCGTAGATGGCGGCCGCGGCGTCGGAGGGCAGCTGGTCGGTCGGTACGGCGTTCAGGTAGATCTCGCGGGAGGCGTTCAGGGCTGCCCCGAGCACGATCATCGACAGCGCGAGCGCGAGGGCCCCCGCGATCAGGGTGCGGCGGCGGGACCGGCCTACGGCGACGGCGCCGATCAGGCACAGCAACGCGATGATCGGCAGCCAGGTGCTGACGGCCTCGAGCAGGCGGAAGGCCGTCTGTGCCTTGGTGATGTCGTCGGACTGGAAGATCGTGAACTGCGCGTTGATCGTCGGCAGCCGCTCGGCGAGGGTGAACCCGCGGTCGACGAGCCGCTGCTGCACGGTCTCGATGAGAGTCGCGAGGTTGATGCTGACGGCGTTGTCGCTGACGTCCACCGTGTCGGTGTCCTTGCCGGTGAGCACGGCGACCAGCTGGGTGTGGGCCTGGCGGTTGGCCTCGACCCACGCCGTCTCGAACTCCTCGGACTCGACGAGGTTGGTGACCTGCCGCTCCACGAAGCCCTCGATGGCGTCCGAGAGCGGGGTCGAGAGCGCCTGGAGGCTCGAGGCGGCCAGCGGCGGCAGGCCCCGGTTCGCGAGGGCGTCGATGGCCCGGTCGGTCACGGACTCGACCTGCAGCCTGGTCACGATCTCGGTCGTGATCCGGTCGATCACTGCTGCCTGCACGGCGGGATCGCTGGCCAGCGGCTCCACGATCTCGACGTAGCGGTCCGTGTCGGCGACCATGTCGTCCGCCCACCGGGCCACGACAGACAGCGGCGCCAGCACCGCCATCAGGATGATCAGCACGGTGGCGACGACCGGGCGCCACCACCCCCTTCGTCCCGCCGGCTCGACGGGGAGCTCGGTGGTCGGCCGGCCGTCCACCTCGGACCGCAGGCGTTCGACCTCGGCGCGCAGCTCCTCGACCTCGGACGGCCGCTCCTCGGTCATCGTGCTCCCTCTCGTCCGTCAGCTCGTGGCTCGCATCGACCGCAGCTGGAACGCCGCGACCAGCGCCAGGGCGCCGGCGACGATCAACCAGATCGCGACCAGGACGACCAGCACCCGCAGGGACAGGTCGGTGTAGACGACCAGGAAGCCGCCGAGAGCGACGCCGAGGACGCCGTTGAAGAGCGGCCAGCCCCGGCCCTCCGGCGGCGGTGCGACGATCGCCCCGAGGATGTCGACGATCCCGACGATCAGCCAGAAGACGCCGAGGATCATGCCGAGCACGAGCACGCTCTGCAGCGGGTCGCGCAGGATCAGCAGGCCGACGATCAACGCGATGCCGCCGGTCAGCCCGACCAGGGCGCGCATCCCCTCGCTGCGGTGCATCTGGAGTGCCGCCACGATCCGGAAGATGCCGGCGACGATGAGCTGGATGGCGAGCAGGACGGTGAAGACCGTGATGGTCGCGTCCGGCCAGACGATCAGGATCACTCCGAGCCCGAGCGTCACGACGCCGTACGCGAGGACGAGTCCCCAGTGCTCGGCGAGACCGCGGAGGACGGGCGGCACCTCGCGGGACCGGTCGTCGTACGACGTGGCGGTGTGCTCACCCATGGAACCTCCCGGAGACACGGGATCGACCCTTCACGATCCCGCGCGCCCGGGCGCGGTGCCTTCGCCCAAATCGGGTGGACTGGCCGGCACCGCTCAGAGCAGCTGCATCGACCGCGCGGCGGCGAGGGCGTCGCTGCGCCGGTTGACGGAGAGCTTCGCGTAGAGGCTCGAGACGTGGGTCTTGACGGTGTTCTCGGACACGAAGAGGTTCGCCGCGATGTCGGCGTACGTCGACCCGCGGGCGAGCTCGAAGAGCACGTCGAGCTCGCGCGGGCTGAGCGTGGGCCGGACCGCCACGGCGGACCGGGCCTCGCGCTCGCGCGGCCGGGCGGTCGACGGTCCGAAGTAGCTCGAGATGCCGGACAGCCCTGCAACGTCGGTCTCGAGGTCGGCCAGCCACGGGTCGCCGCTGGTCGCTGCCAGGCGACGCAGCAGATCCGGCACCGGGGTGCCGTGCCGGCTCCAGCCGAGGAACGGCACGGCGTTCTTGCGCAGCTGGGTCTCGCGCACCGCCTCGCGGAGCTCGTCGATCGCCTGCTTCCCGTCGCCGAGCCCGTCGAGGAGCTGTGCCCGGGTGACCAGGGCGAGGGCGCGGACCGCGGGCTGGTCGACCGCCGGACCGCGCGCGGCCTCGGCGAAGTGCCGGGCGGCGGCGCGCCGGTCGCCCCCGAGGTCGGCGCGCAGCCCGCTCGCCATCGAGGCCTCGGCGGCGGCGCCGAGCTCCGTCAGCTGCTCGTGGAGCCGGCCGAGGAGCGCGGCGTCGCCGGACAGGCTGGCGAGGAACGCCCGCTCGAGCAGGAGGACGACGGCGAGGTGCGCGGGCAGGGGAGGCGTCTCCAGGGGCACCTCGAGCGCCATCTCGGCACCGGAGACCGATCCGCGCGCGAGCTCCAGCCGGGCGCGTCGGGTGCGGAGCCAGAAGCGGGTCGCGAGGTCGGCGGCGTGGCTGGGCAGCTCGTCGTCCTCCAGCGTCCGCTCCCGGCGCCGCAGCGGCAGGCCGCTGAGCTCGCCGAGCTGTCGGGCGAGCCGGGCCCGGGCGACCGAGTACGGCGCCGCGACGCCACGCTCCTCGACCAGGGCGAGCACCGTCTCGGCCACCTCGACGGCTGCACTCTCGTGTCCCCGCATGTACTCGGTGAACGCCAGGTGGGACATCGCGACCACGGTCAGGGTCGGCAGGTCGTGCGTGTGGCTCAGCCGGATCGTGGCCGCGAGGTTGTCTGCGGCGGACGCGAGGTCGCCGGTCCAGTTCTGCGTGATCGCGAGCTCGCACAGCAGGATCGGGACGATCGCGGAGCCGTCGCGGGTGAGCTCGGGATCGGCGACCACGCGCTGGGCGTGCTCCATCGCCGGCCCGATCGGCTCGAGCCCGAGACGGGCGCGCATCACCCGGGCACACGCGACGCGCAGCACCGTCGCGGCGGTGTCGGGCTGGGGCTCGTGCAGGATCCGCTCGAGCCAGCGCGCCGTCGCCTCGACGTCGTTGACGAACCAGCGCTCCAGGGCGACCGCGAACCACGACCCGGGGTTGATCTCGATGGCCGACGGATGGGCGACCGCGAAGTCACGCACCGGCGCCATGTGCCCGCGCAGCAGGAGCTGCGGGCCCTCGTCGGCGATCAGGGCGGCGGCGACGTCGTGCTCGCCGATCGCCTCGAGCCGGTGCAGCGCGTCCTCGGTGACGCCGCGGGCGACGTCGAGGCGCACGGCACGCTGGACGGTCGCGGACGCGCGCATGACGTCCACCCCTCCGGACGCGATCCGCCGGCGCACGACCTCGGCGAGCAGTGGGTGGATGGAGTACCGCTCCACGGTCCGACCGCCGTCGTCGGGCTCGTGAGAGTCGGCGCGGGTCACCAGCAGGCCCGTGGCGCCGAGGTCGGCGAGGACCGTGCCCGCGTCGCTGTCGTGGGAGAGGTGCTCCGCGAGGGCCGGAGTGACGACCGGCTCGCTCGCGACGCACAGCAGCAGGTGCCGCTCGCGGGGCCGCAGGGTCGCGAACACCTCGCTGGCGACGCGGTCGGCGACCGACGGGCCGGGCTCGGCGTACCGCTGCGCGAGCGCGAGCGGGTCCGGGGCCGCTCCGACCGCGCGCGCGGTGAGCACGACGGCGGCGCACCAACCCTGGGTCCGCCGCGCGATCGCCCGGGCGACGTCGGGCGAGTCGGTGCGGGCGTGGGCCGCGACCAGGGCCGCGGACTCGGCGTCGTCGAGGCGGAGCAGCTCGCCGCGCAGGAAGGTCAGGTGGCCGAGCAGCTCGGGTGCCAGCCGGTTGAACGGGAGGTCCCAGCGCGACGTCAGCAGCAGCCGGAGCGACCCGGGATCGGTGTCGAGCAGGCCGTCCAGCGCCCGCATCGTGGCGAGTGGCAGCCGGTGGGCGTCGTCGACGACGACGAGAGCCGGCCGGCCGTCGTCGGTACGCCGCTTGAGCTGGACGAGCAGCCGCTCCGGGTCCCAGGTGGCGTCGGCGACGACCCAGGTGGCGTCGGCTGCCCGGCCGGTGCGCCGCAGCCAGCCGGCGACGCCGAGGGTCTTGCCGGCTCCTCCCGGGCCGATGAGCAGCGTGACCGCTGCCTCGGTCGCCACCTCGAGGCGGCTCCAGAGCCGCTCGCGCTGGACGTACGCCCGCGGCAGTGTCGGCACGCGACCGATCTGCGCGGTGGACCCGCGCTGCTCCCTCTTCGACATCGGTGTGGACATCGACCGCCTTGCCCCGAGCGGCTGGGTGGATGTTCCGGCTGCCATCCACCGGTTGGTCGGGACATTATGGCCCCGATCACCCCTCCGCCTCACCTGTGTCAGGTGAGGCCAGCGTGAACGTTGTGTGTCAGCGCCCCGCTCAGCTCCCGAAGACCTCGCGGAGCGCAGCCTCCTGCCGGGCGTCGATCGCCGTCGTGATGAGCTCGGCCGTGGGCCCGAGGGCCAGGACCTCGTGGAGCTGTTCGACCACGGCCCCGGAGCCGAGCACGAACAGCGCCGACGTACCCGGGGTCACGTGATCCCGGACCAGGTTGATGAAGTGGTCGTCGATGCCGACGTCGGCCAGCGACCCGCCGATCGAGCCGGTGGTCGCGCCGATCGCGGCGCCGAGGAGGGGCACGAAGAAGATCAGGCCGAAGAGCAGCCCCCAGAAGCCCTCGCCGAGCGTTCCGTCGGTGGTGGTCGGCGGCACCTGTCGGATGTGCGGGCGCCGGTCGCCCTGCGACCACTCGACGATCGCGGCGTCGTGGGGCAGGTCCGACGCCGCCGGCAGCGCCCGCTCGACGATCGCGGACGCCCACGCGGCGTCGGGCACGGTGGCGAACCGCCACACCGTCAACGTCGCCATGGGACAACGCTGGTTCCGGGGGCCTCGGGACGCCTCGCCCATTTCCGGTGATGCTTCTCCCGGACCTCCCGCCTACCGTCGATCCACGGGGCCGGGGACAGGCGGGATGGTGCGGGCGACGATGACCAGGATGCTGATCCGCGTCGACACAGCGCTGACCGACGAGCTCACCGGGGCATTCCCTCACCTGACCGCCCGCACCCAGCCGGCGACGACGACCCTCACCGGGGACGTCACCGATCAGGAGGAGCTGCAGGGAGTGCTGAACCTCCTCAGCTCCCTCGGGATCTCGGTCGTCGAGGTCGTCACGATCCCGGACTGACGGCGTCCGGCCCGTCCTTGTTGGAGATCAGCGGACGCATCCAGCTCGTCGAGGGGTCCACGTCGACCAGCAGCGCCTTGGCGAAGAGGGTCAGCGGGATCGCGAGCAGGGCGCCGAGCGGTCCGACGACCCACGCCCAGAACACGAGGGAGACGAAGGACAGCGTCGTCGACAGCCCGACCGCGTCACCCACGACCTTGGGCTGGATCACGGACTGGATCACCACGTTGAGCGCGCAGTAGACGGCGATGACCGCGAGCATCAGGCCCGGCCCGCCCTCGAGCAGCGCCAGGATGGCCGGCGGGATCAGGCCGATGACGAACCCGATGTTCGGGATGTAGTTCGTGATGAAGGCGAGCAGGCCCCAGAGGAGGGGAGCGGGCACGCCCAGCAGCGCCAGGGCGATCGTGTCGAAGACGGCGACGATCAGGCCGAAGACGGTCGAGACCGCGAGGTAGCGGCGGGTGCCCTTGGCGAACTCGCTGAGCGCGTCGATGATGGCCGGGCGGGCGCTCCGGGCACGCTCGAGCTGGCGCGGGAACGAGCCGCCGTCCATCGTCATGAAGAGCACCAGCGCGAGGATGAAGAAGAGGTTCGAGACGAGGCCCATCAGCTCCGAGAGCAGGTCGCCGATGAACCCGCTCAGCTGTCCGAGCTCGAACGACGAGCCGACCTTCTCGATCTCCGCCTCGCCGACCCCGGCCTGGGTGAGCCAGTCCGTGAGGTCGTCGACGCGCGCCTGGAACTCGTCCGCGTAACCCGGGAGCAGCGTTGCGAAGCGGGCCACCGAGACGACGACGGCCAGCGCCAGGCCGAGGACGAGCGCGTAGATCGCGACCGTGCACACGAGCGACGCGGCCCAGGAGGGCATCCAGGCGTCGAGCCACCGGCGCAGCGGGTGCGCGAGGATGGTGAGCACCAGGGCGAGGAACGTCGGGGCGAGGATGTCGGCCGACGCCCTCATGCCGGCGATGACGACGACGGTCGCAGCGAGCCCGATCAGCACGAGCACGCCCCGGGGCAGCGCCGCTCGCGCCGCTTCGCTCGTCGTCGACACGTCGTACTCCCGCCCGCCGCCGTTGGTCCGTTCATCGTGGTCAGTGCGGAGGCTCGTCGGCTCACCCGAGTTGGGTGACCTCGCAGGTGCCCGTCGTGTCTACTGTGGTTCCGCCGTCGCAGGACTGAGAGGCGACATCATGATCGGACGACGAGTCGGCCAGCCCCACCGGCCCGCCAGGCAGAAGCTCCTCGGTTGACGGCCTGGCTGTCCTCGCCCGGCGCGGCGATCAGCGCGATCCTCGTCGCGGTCGAGATCGCGATCATCATCTGCGCGCTGGTGGTGCTGCCCGGCGGGCGCCGCCCACAGACGGCGATGGCCTGGCTGCTGCTGATCATCCTCGTGCCTTTCCTCGGCATCCTCCTCTTCCTGCTCTTCGGGCGCACGAGCGTCGGTCGCAAGCGCCGCCTGGTGCAGGAGGACGTCAACGCGGCGCTGCTGGCGCGCGCCCCGCTCGAGGAGCTCGCCGACACCGGGCGGCAGGCCGAGCTCGCCCCGCTCGTCCAGGGGTTCGTGCACCTCAACCGGGAGCTCGGGGTGCTCCCGATGACCTTCGACAACACCGTCGAGCTGGTCGACGACTATGTCGGCTGCGTCGAGGCGATGGCGCGCGAGGTGGCGACGGCGGAGCGCTACGTGCACGTGCAGTTCTACATCTCGGCGTGGGACGACGTGACCGCTCCCTTCTTCGAGGAGCTGGTGCGAGCGGTGCAGCGCGGCGTCGAGGTGCGCTTCCTCTTCGACCATCTCGGCTCGCGGGGCATCCCGGTCTACAAGGAGATGCTGCGCAGGCTCGAGCGCACCGGGATCCAGTGGGCGCCGATGCTGCCGATCCGGCCGCTGAAGGGGGAGCTCCGCCGGCCGGACCTGCGCAACCACCGCAAGATCCTGGTCGTCGACGGCCGGGTCGCGTTCAGCGGCTCGCAGAACCTGATCGAGGCCACCTACGACAAGCCGAAGAACCAGAAGCTCGGCCGCGCCTGGGTGGAGCTGATGGCGCGGGTCGAGGGTCCGGCGGTGCAGGAGCTCAACGTCGTGTTCGCGACCGACTGGCTCAAGGAGACCGGCGAGGACCTGCGCCAGGTCGTCGCGGAGGTGCCGCCGCCGGCCGGCGATCGCCCGGGCGCCGTCACGGGCGTCGGGATCCAGGTGGTGCCGAGCGGGCCCGGGTTCGTCAGCGAGAACAACCTGCGCCTCTTCACCAGCATGATCTACTCCGCGGAGCGCCGGCTGTCCCTGACCAGTCCGTACTTCGTGCCCGACGACTCGTTGCTGTACGCCGTGACGACCGCGGCGCAACGCGGCGTCGAGGTCGAGCTCTTCGTGAGCGCGACGGCGGACCAGTTCATGGTCGCCCACGCGCAGCGCTCGTACTACGAGTCGCTGCTGCGCGCCGGCGTACGGATCTGGCTCTACCCCGAGCCATGGGTGCTGCACGCGAAGCACTTCACGGTCGACGACCGGGTCGCGGTCGTGGGCTCGAGCAACATGGACATGCGCTCGTTCGCCCTCAACTACGAGGTCGTCATGATGATGACCGGCCGTGAGATCGTCGCCCGGCTGGAGCAGGTCCAGGAGACCTACCGGTCCCTGTCGGCCGAGCTCACCCTCGAGGACTGGGTGGGACGCAGCCGCGGCCAGCGGTACGTCGACAACCTGATGAGACTCACCGCCACGCTGCAGTGAGGGGCCGGGATACTGGCGCGATGGGAGTCAGCCGGTGACGCGTCGGGCCCGCCACCTCCTCGTGCTGCTGCTGGGCGCGGCACTCGTCAACCTGCCACTGGTACACGCGACGCTGGTCGCCGACGAACGACCGGCCGGCTCCGACCTCTCCGCACTCGTGGTGGTCACGCTGGTCGCGGACGTCGCGCTCGTCGTGGCGGGGCTGCTGCTCTGGAGGTACGACGCGCGCCGACCGCCGCAGCTCCAGGCCGTCGCGGTCGGCGACGTCGAGCGGTGCCCGCCGGGCGCCGCGCTCGACCGGCTCGACGAGGAGACCTACCTGATCCGCGGCGAGGTGGCCGCGGTGGCGGACGACCGGGTCGTCATCGAGGTCGGCGACCGGTCAGTGGTCGTCATGCTGGCCGGGCACCGGAACCCGGTCGGTCACCAGCAGGCTGCGCAGGTACGGGCGCGGCTCGTCTGAGGATCGGCTCGCCCCGACGAGAGAGGCCGGAGACGAGCACGGCGACCATGAGCGTGGGTGCGAGGAGCACGAACGCCATCAGGCCGACCATCACGAACGATCCGACCGACACGACGACCTCCTGGACCCGAGTGACCATCGGCCGCTGGAGCAGCCATGGTCACGGTGTCCAGCGCCCGGTGCGGCGAAACGTGCGCTGGACAACAGCCCGGATGCCGAGACTCTGCTACGTGACCTGCTACGTGACCCTGTCGGACTCCGCCGCGAGCTCGTCCAGCGCGTCGTCGTACGACGTGTCGCGCAGGTAGGGCCGGTCGAGCCCCTCGCCCTCGACGTCGACGTTCGGGAGCAGCCGGTCGAGCCAGGCGGGGAGCCACCAGGCGCGGTCGCCGAGGAGGTAGAGCGTCGCCGGGATCAGCACCATCCGCACGAGGAACGCGTCGAAAACGACCGCGGCCGCGAGCGCGAAGCCCATGGACCTGATGATCGGCTCGTCCTGGAGCATGAACGCCGCGAACACGGCGGTCATGATCGCGGCCGCGGCGGTCACGACCCGCGCGCTGTTGCGGAAGCCGTCGACGACCGCCTCCCTCATCGGGTAGCCGTGGACGTGGGCCTCGCGGATCCGGGTGACCAGGAAGACCTGGTAGTCCATCGCCAGCCCGAAGACCACGCCGATCAGGAAGATCGGCATGAAGCTGACGATCGGCTGACCCTCCATCAGGTCCAGCGCGCCCTGCTGGAAGACGGCGACGGTCGCGCCGAGGGTCGCCAGCACCGAGAGCAGGAAGCCCAGGGTCGCCGTCAGCGGCACCAGGATCGATCGGAACACGACCATCAGCAGCAGGAACGCCAGCCCGATCACGACGACGAGGTAGATGGGGAGCGCGTCGGAGAGGCGCTCGGACACGTCGGTGGTGATCGCGGTCAGGCCGGTCACGCCGGTGTCCGTGCCCGTCGCGGCCTCGATGTCGGCCTGGCCGTCGCGGAGGCTCTGGAGCAGCTCCTCGGTGGCGACATCGTCGGGAGCCGAGGACGGCGTGAGCATGATCTGCGCGCCGGTGCCGTCCTCGTTCATCGCGACGACCTGGGCGTTGGCCACGTCCTGCTGCCCGGCGGCCCAGGCGGTCACCTCGCCGATCGCGGCCGAGCGGTCGGCCTCGGGTACGTCGGTGGCGTCGACGACGACCATCAGCGGACCTTCGCGGCCGGGACCGAACGCCTCGGCCATCAGGTCGGAGGCCTTCCGCTGCGTGGTCTCGGTCGCGGCGGTGCTGTCGGTCGGGAACGCCAGGTGCAGGTCCTTGAGCGGGATGGCGAGCGCGCCGAGGGCGATGATCGTGGCCAGCGCGAACGCGATGGGCCGCTTGCCGACCAGCCGTGCCCAGCGGACGCCGTTGTTCAGGACGTGGCCGTCGGGCTCCCGGTGCGGCGCGTAGCGGCGTACCCGACCCCCGAACGCGCGGGACTTGAGCATGCCCAGCACCGCGGGCAGGAGCGTCAGCGCGACGAGGACGGCGATCAGCACGGTCGCGGCGGCCGCCAGGCCCATCGCCGTGAGGAACGGGATGCGGACGACTGCGAGCGCGCTCAGTGCGATCAGCACGGTCAGGCCGGCGAAGACCACGGCCGACCCGGCGGTGCCCACGGCGACGCCGACGGCCTGCTCCCGGTCCTCGGTGTGGTGGAGCTCCGTGCGGTAGCGGGCGAGGATGAACAGCGTGTAGTCGATGCCGACGGCGAGGCCGATCATCGTCGCCAGCATCGGCGTGGTGGAGCCGATGTCCATCACGGCGGTCAGCGCGGTGATGCCGGTCATCCCGAGCGCGACGCCCACGACGGCGATCAGGATCGGCAGCCCGGCGGCGACCAGCGAGCCGAAGGTGAGGACGAGCACGACCAGGGCGACGGCGATGCCGATGAGCTCCGAGGAGGCGCCCGGCTCCGTCATCGCGCTCATGCCGGAGCCGTTGGCCTCGACGGTGAGGCCGTCGGCGCGCGCGTCGGCCATGACGTCGTGGAGCTGGTCGAGGGTGGCGGCCTCGATGTCCGCCGGGGCCTCGACGTCGAAGTCGAACGTGATGGTGCCGACCCGGCCGTCAGCGGAGAGCGGGCTCAGCGCGTCGGCGTTCGCGTTCGCCTGGCTGGGCGGGGTGCCGCTCTGCCGTGCGGACTCCAGCATCTGCTGGCGCTGCGAGTCGGCGGCGCTGACCGGGTTCGCGATCGGTGCGTCCGCAGCGAGCTGCGGGAGGCCGCGCAGGTCGGAGACGAGGGAGTCGACGGCCGCGGCGTACGCCGGGTCCTGGAGCGTGTGTCCCTCGGGCGCCGCCACGACGACGTTGACCGTCGCCTGGTCGAAGGCGTCGACCGACTGCGGGAAGAGCTCCTCCTGCATGTCGGCGGCCTTCTCGGACGGGATGCCCGGGATCGAGAAGGAGTCGGTCATCGGCTTGGCGAATCCGGCGGCGACGGCGCCGACCGCGATGAGTGCGACGACCCAGGCGGCGATGAAGACCGGCCACCGCCGGTAGGCGGTCTTGCCGAGTCGGTAGAGCAGGGTGGCCATGGGTTGGGGCTTCCTGTGAGTGGTGGGGAAGGTCAGACGAAGAGCGTTCGGGCGAGGACGAGCTGCTCGTCGAAGATGTCGACGAGGGCGCGCTCGGTCTCGTCCTCCACGAGCACGACGAGTGCGGTGTCGAAGAGGCAGAGCATCAGCTTCAGCAGCAGCCGTGCCCCGGCAGGGTCGAAGTCCGCACCCTCACGCTCGAGCACGAGCTCGGTGAAGTCCTGTGTGATCGACTCGAAGCGCTCGTGCGCCGCGGCGAGCAGCCGCGGCTCGGCGGCGAGGATGCGCCGGCTGCGCTGCACCGAGGCGCGGTCGGGCGACTTCACGGCCAGGGCGACCCGGGCCAGCCGGGCGAGGTCGTCGAGCAGGTTGCCGTTCGGCCCGCCGGACCGGAAGGCGTCGACGTCGGCGTCGGGGACCTCCGGCGCCGCCCCGAGGACCGCGTCGGTCTTGCTCGGGAAGTAGTTGAAGAGGGTGCGTCGCGAGACGTCGGCGGCCTCGGCCAGCTCGTCCATGGTGAAGCCGTCGAGGCCGTGTGCGTCGGTGAGCGCCTGGGCGCAGACCGTGATGCGGTGACTGGTCCCCCACCGCTTCTGCTCGCGCAGGCTCATTGCACTCTCGTCCATGGAGTGCATTCTTGCACTCGGATCCAAGAAGTGCACAATCGTGGACGTCGCGACCGACCCGACTTGCCGGTAACCGGCGGGCGGGGGGAGGGTTCGAGGCATGGCCGCCACCACCTCGTCGTACTCGATCACCATGCGCCTGCACACGGCTCCCGACCACGGGATCGTCGGCGCGGTGGCGACCACCATCGCCCAGGCGGGCGGCATCGTCACCGCGATCGACGTGGCCGAGTCGAGCCACGAGCTGATCGTCGTCGACGTGACCTGCTCGGCGAGCGACGCCGAGCACGCCTCGCGCCTGGAGGCTGCGGTCGACGAGATCCACGGCGTCGAGGTTTACAAGGTCAGCGACCGGACGTTTCTGCTGCACATCGGCGGCAAGATCGAGGTGTCGTCGAAGGTCCCGCTGCGCAACCGCGACGACCTGTCGATGGCCTACACCCCCGGCGTCGGCCGGGTCAGCAAGGCGCTCGCCGACAACCCCGAGGACGTCCCGCGGCTGACCGTGAAGGGCAACTCGGTCGCGGTCGTCACCGACGGCTCGGCCGTGCTCGGCCTCGGCAACATCGGACCCGGTGCCGCCCTGCCGGTGATGGAGGGCAAGGCCGCGTTGTTCAAGCGGTTCGCCGGGATCGACGCGTGGCCGATCTGCCTGGCCTCGCAGGACACCGACGAGATCGTCCGCGCGGTCGAGATGATCGCGCCCGGCTTCGGCGGCATCAACCTCGAGGACATCGCCGCGCCGCGCTGCTTCGAGATCGAGCGCCGGCTGCGCGAGCGGCTCGACATCCCCGTCTTCCACGACGACCAGCACGGCACCGCGATCGTGGTGCTCGCGGCGCTGACCAACGCGCTCCGCGTCGTCCACAAGCAGCTCTCGTCGGTGCGGGTCGTGGTGTCGGGCGGCGGCGCCGCCGGCACGGCGATCGTCACGCTGCTGCTGGCCGCCGGCGTGACCGACGTGGTGGTGGTCGACCGGGCGGGCGCCCTGTCGGCCGACGACGACTCGCTCTCGCCCGTGCACCGGCAGCTCGCCGAGGCGACCAACCCGCGGCGGGCGCGCGGCGACCTGCACACCGTGCTCGCCGGCGCCGACGTCTTCATCGGCGTCAGCGCCCCGGGCGTCCTGAAGGCGGAGTGGATCCAGGACATGGCGCCCGACGCCGTCGTCTTCGCGCTCGCGAACCCGGACCCGGAGGTCGACCCGGCCGAGGCGGACAGGTACGCCGCGGTCGTCGCCAGCGGCCGCTCGGACTACCCGAACCAGATCAACAACGTGCTCGCCTTCCCCGGCGTCTTCCGGGGCCTGCTGGACGCCCGCGCCTCCGAGGTCACCATCGACATGCTGCTGCGCGCCGCCGAGGCCATCGCGCTGGTGGTGAAGGACGACGAGCTCAACCCGAACTTCATCATCCCCACCGTCTTCCACCCCGACGTCCCCAAGGCGGTCGCCGCCGCCATCCGCGGGGACGGCTGACGGCGGGCGGCCGGCGGCTCAGTTCTGGGTGATCCTCCCCTCGACCAGCGGGTTCACGGGCGAGTTGGCGGTGACGTAGTCGGTGGCGACCTGCATCAGGTCGTCGCCCGGCTGCAGCACGTCGGTGCCCTGGCCGAAGATCGTGTAGCCGTCGCCGCCGCCGTACATGAAGTCGTTGGTGACGAGCCGCACCGAGTCACCGTCGGCAATGGGCGTCTGGGTGCCGCCGATGCCGTCGGGCGTCTTCCACATGCCGTCGACGACCGGGGTGATGCCGTTGCAGTGGAAGGTCGCCCGGAGGCCGGAGACCTGGGGGAACCTGCCGGTCAGGCTCGCGAACGCCGGGTCGCACACGGGCGAGAAGCCGTTCACGAAGGCGGTCCGCAGTTGCGCCCCGGTGAGGGTGAGGATCGTCGTCCGGTTGCCGAAGGGCAGCACCGCGAACATCTCGCCCCAGGTGATCTCGCCGGGCGCCTCGCCGGCGCTCGGGGGCTCGAACACCAGGTTGGCGCGGAGGCCGCCGGAGTTCGTGTACGCCGCGTCGACGCCGGGGTACTTCAGGCGCATCGCGTCGGCGACCATGTTGCCCATCTCCGACTCGTGCAGGCGGGTCGGGTCGCGCAGGATGTCGTTGACCTGCGTGCCGACCACCTGGTTGCGGAGAACCGCGGTGTCTTCGTTCGCCTGGTCGATGATCGCCTGCACGTCGGACCGGCCGGTGACGCCGAGCGTCTTCGCGACCCGGGTCGCGCCGCCGGCCCAGGCGACGTCGCCGCCCTTGACCATCAGCTGGAGCACGGAGTACGTCGCGCCCGCGTTGACGCCTTCGGTGATCAGGATGTCGCCGCGCATCAGGTTGGAGACCCGGTGCGTGTGCCCGACGACCATGGCGTCGACCGTCGTGGACTGGAGCTGGTCGGCGATGTCGAGGATCGGACCCGCCCACGGCGTGCCCGGCGTGGTGCCCGTCGGGTTGGCGCCGCTCGCGGTGCCCTCGTGGATGACGACGACCTGGACCTTCACGCCCTGCCGCCGCAGCCGCTCGGACTCCGCCGCGATCCGCGGCCCCTCGGGCAGGAACTCCAGGCCCTCGGTGGCCCCGGCGGCCACCAGCTCCGGCGTGTCCTCGAGACCGGCGCCGATCACGCCGACCTTGACGCCGTTGACCCGGAACACCACGGACGGCCGCACCCACGGCGGCGCCCGCCCGGTGTCCTCGTCGACGATGTTGGTCGCGAGGAACGGGAAGTCGGCCCGCTCCTGGTGCCTCAACAGCCGCTCCACGCCGTAGTCGAACTCATGGTTGCCGTACGACGTCGCGTCGAGGCCCCACGCGTTCTCGACGTCGATCGCGGGCATGTCCTCGAGCAGCGCCGAGTTCGGCGGCGACGCACCGACGTTGTCACCTCCGGCGAGGATCAGGCCCTGGCCCGGCAGCGCGTCGAGCTCCTCGTCGAACATCGTGGCGAGGAACGCCGCGCCGCCGACCCGGGTGTTGATGCCGTCGAAGGCCATCGTGGTCGGGTCGAGCTGGCCGTGGAAGTCGTTGAGGCCGACGATCGAGACCGGCGTGTACTGGTGCCCGGTCTTCGCGACGTCGAGCAGGACCTCGCCCTGGCTGTGCTGCGGCTCGGGGATGCCGAGCAGGAACGCCAGCGTCGGCGCCAGGTCGATCGACCGCGCTGTCACCGAGCCGCGCCCGATGCCCTCGCCGCCGGCGAGGAACGTCGCCCGCATGTTGACGTTGGCGTCGAGGTCCTGGAGGTCGGGGACGTACCCGTGCTGCCCGAAGAAGTGCGACGGCGCCACGAGCGTGCCCGGGGTCTCGGCGTCGAACTGGTACGGCGGCAGCGAGAAGACGACCAGGTCGCCGGTGCGGGTCGGGTGCGCCATGTCGGCGGTGCTGCCCGGCCCGTTCGGGATCGCGCGGGCCTCGGCCTTCGTGAACGCCCGGTCGATGACCTGCCAGCCCTCGGGCTGCCCGTCGTGGGTCCAGTCGTTGGGGTCGGTGAGGCCGAGGTACTTCGCCTTGATGGCCGCGACCGTGGCCGCCTCGTCGGCCGCCGCGACCTGCTGGAACCCGCCCCCCGCAGGGTCGCGACCCGCGAGGTTGAGGTAGATCTGCAGGGCGCCGCCGGCCCAGCACGCCTTCGCCTTGCCGATCGTCTCGCCGGTGGCCGGGCGGCAGTTCGACGTCTGCGGCCGGGAGAGCAGGCCCAGCTCGACGAGCGGCAGGCTCGCGTCGACGGCGAGAAACTGCGGGGCGAAGCCGTGGTCGGAGCCGACGAACGTCGTCGGGTCCTTGCCGACGAGTGACCGCGCGAGCTTCAGCGTCTGGTCGGACTCCGCGTAGGCCTCGCGGATGAACGCCGAGCGCTCGCGCACCCGGTCGTCCGGCTCGCCGTTGAGGTCGACGTCGTCGTACGCCGGGTTCGGCTGGCCGTTCGGCAGCCGCCGGCTGACCAGGCCGAGGAACTGGTGCTGGAACTCGTCCGTGGTGGGCATGCCGACCAGGAACAGGTCGGGGTGGTAGGTGTTCGCGACGTACCGCAGCATCGGCCAGTGCGCCGTGGACCAGGCGAGCCCCTGCTCGACGTAGGTCTCCTCGCTGGTGATGCCCGCCTCGAGGATCGCGAAGTCGGCGGCGGTCGAGGTCGGGAACTCGGCGGCGAGGAACTCGTCGAACTCGGTGTAGCCGCGGTCGCCCGGCCAGGACGGCCAGCTGGCGATCGCGCGCGAGACGGAGGTGTGGAAGAGCCGCACCCGGGAGAGGTCGGGGGAGAGCGTCTCGACCTTCACGAGCATGCCCGCGGTCTTCCCGTTGAGCGCGCCACCCTGGAGAGTGACCTTCACGTCGGCCCACTCGCCCTCGCGCAGGTCGCCGACCGCGTCGGCGCCGCTCTTGGTCGGGGAGAAGAGCACGCGGTCGTACGCCGTGCGCCCGTCGTTGCGGCTGTCGTAGAGGTAGGCGTTCAGCCCGTACTTGTCGACGCCCGCGTCGATCACCCGCAGCCGCATCTCGCGGGCCGGGCTGAAGGACTGCGGCACCTGGGTCCAGCCGGTGGCGGGCGTCGGGGCGGCGCCGGGGAAGGGGGCCTGGCCGGCGTACCCGGCGGGGTGGTCGAACTGGAGGCCGAAGGACTGGATGAAGGGCACGTCGTCGAAGAGCGGCTCGCCCGCCTGGCCGATGAAGTTGGTGGCGACGCCGCGGCCCGAGTGGAAGGTCCGGAAGTCGATCGTCGGGCCCTGGGTGGAGGCGTTGCGCCCACCGGCCCACTCGACCTGGGCGACCTTGAGGCCGTCGCGCTCGGCCGCCTGCGCGATCGACTCGGCCTGGAGCACGCCCCTGTCGAACGCCGCGGTGCGGTTGGCGAACGGCTCGCCGTTCTTGTGGAAGGTGTTGTTGGTCGAGCCGGCGACGCCGGGCCACGCGCCGGTGGCCATGGTGTACCAGCCGGCGCCGGTGTTCGGTGGCGCTTGGGTGAGCATCCCGTTGCCGCGGGCCTTGACGCCGTGCTTCAGGAACGACCCCATCGTCGGGGTCACGCCCTGCGCGGCGTACTTCTCGACGAGGTCCTGCCGCAGGCCGTCGGAGGCGAAGAAGACCGCCTTCTGCTGATGACGGTCGTCGTCATGCCCCCGCCCGTGCCCGGACGGCGTTGCCTGGGTCGGGCCGGTGGCGAGGGCCGTCACGGCCGCAGGTGCGACCAGGGCGGCGACGGCGACGAGAACGGCGGATCGGCGGTGTGAACGGTTCACGGCATCCTCCCAGGACCGAAAAGCGTGAATCGAACCTCTCGCTTGGCATGGAGGCCGTCAATACCTGTTTGGGTGAACGCCGTCCGTCCTTTGCGGCGGGTTACCCGCCGCCCTCGGCGGCGTAGAGCGCGGCGCCGACGACGCCGGCCTTGTTGCGCAGCTGGGCAGGGATGATCTCGGTGTCGATGTCGAGCAGTGGCAGGAACGAGTCGGACTCCTTCGACACCCCGCCGCCGACGACGAAGAGCTCGGGGGAGAACAGCCGCTCGAGCGTCCGGTAGTACTTCGTGAGCCGCTTGGCCCAGTGCTGCCAGGAGAGGTCCTCGCGGGTGCGGGCGCTGTTGGCCGCCCGCGACTCGGCGTCGTGGCCGTCGATCTCGAGGTGGCCGAGCTCGGAGTTGGGCACCAGCACGCCGTCGTGCACGAGCGCCGATCCGATGCCCGTGCCGAGGGTCGTGACGATCACCAGGCCCATGCGGCCCTGCGCCGCGCCGTACCGCACCTCGGCCAGGCCGGCCGCGTCCGCGTCGTTGACGACGTGGACCTCGCGGCCGGTGGCGTCGGTGAAGAGCCGGTCGGCGTCGGTGCCGATCCAGGCCTTGTCGATGTTGGCGGCGGAGTGCACGACACCGTGGCGCACGACGCCCGGCACGGTCACGCCCACCGCACCCCGGCTGGCGGGGAACTTCTCGAGCAGATCGACGAAGATCTCCGCGATGGCCTGCGGGGTCGACTTCTCCGGCGTCCGGATGCGCTCGCGCTCGGCAGCGAACTCACCGGTCCCGAGGTCGACCGGCGCACCCTTGATGCCGGTGCCGCCGAAGTCGATCCCGAAGGGCTGCTCCGTCGTCGATGGGGTGGTCATGCCTCGACCCTATGACTTCTAGAATCCACGCCATGGCCGGCCAGGAGACCCGCATGCTGCTGCTGGGAGCAGTCGCGCTCTTCGAGCCCGTCAACGGCTACCAGATCCGGCGCGAGCTGCTGTCGTGGCAGGTCGACCGCTGGGCGCACACCAACCCGGGCTCGATCTACCACGGGCTCACCACCCTCACCGGGCAGGGACACCTCGTCCGTCACGACCTCACCGACGGCGGGCGCGAGGTCGCCGTCTACGAGCTCACCGACGCGGGTCGCGCCGAGCTCGACCGGCTGATGGTCGAGGCCCTGGAGACCGTGAACCCCTACGAGCGCACGGCGTTCAACGTCGCGTTCTCGATGCTGCCGCTGCTCGACAAGCCCACGATCGTGCGGTCGCTCACCCGCCGCCGCGTCGAGCTCGAGGCGACGGTGAAGGAGTTCGCGGACGCGAAGACCGGCGTCGCCCCGCCGCACGCCACGCGCACGATGCTGCTGTGGCTCGACCTCGCGGTCGCCGAGCTGGCCTGGCTGCGCGAGACGATCGAGGACCTCAGGAGCGGCACGCTCTCCGCGTCGTACGACGACGGCTCGTGGGCCCCGCCCGCCGACGATCCCGGGTGGCAGATGAACGCCGACCGCGAGAAATATCGCGCGCTTCTGGGTCGGTAGGCGTGCCACTCTCGGGGAGTGCCCACGCAGCTTCCCCCGGCCCGCCATCTCGAGGGCCTGCGATCCGCGATGGTCGCGTTCGTGCGGTACGCCGACCGCGCGGGCCTGGCCGCGCCGGTGCCGACCTGCCCCGAGTGGACGGTGCGCGACCTGGTCGCCCACCAGGGCATGGTGCACCGCTGGGCGGCCGGTCTGCTGCGCGGTGACTGGCCGCTCGACCGTGACGGCGGTGCGATGGAGGCGGAGGGCCGCGCCGCCGAGGACCCGTTCGAGTGGCTACGCGACGGCGCGATCGACCTCGTGGAGACGATCGCCCGGGTGCCCGACGACGTGCGTGCG
Source organism: Nocardioides sp. GCM10030259 (assembly GCF_042666375.1). Taxonomy (NCBI): domain Bacteria; kingdom Bacillati; phylum Actinomycetota; class Actinomycetes; order Propionibacteriales; family Nocardioidaceae; genus Nocardioides; species Nocardioides sp. GCM10030259. The sequence goes on from NZ_JBHTDF010000018.1 coordinate 475,922, forward strand.
CCGGTCTTCCTCAACGACGCCCCGGCGCCGCGGCGGTTCTGGGCGCGACGGCAGTGCCACGAGACGACCCTCCACGCGGTCGACGCGCTGTCGGCGGTCTTCGGCCGACGCCCCGACCCGGCCGAGACCTGGATCGACGCCGAGCTCGCGGCGGACGGGATCGACGAGCTGCTCTGCGGCTTCGTGACCCGGCCGATGTCGCGGCTGCGCTGCGACGAGGACGCGGTGCTGGTCGTCGCGCCCGACGACGTGCCGGCGTGGTGGCTGCTGCGCCTGGGCCCGCGCCCGGCCGTGACCCAGCGCGGCACCGGCCCGGTCCCGGAGGTGCCGGACGCCGACTGGGAGCTGACCGGCACCGCGGTCGAGCTCTACCTCGCGCTGTGGAACCGCTCGGTCCGGCCGGACCTCGGCGACGCCTGGGGCGAACGCGTGGCCGTCACCTGGAGCTGAGCGACCGATGACTCCGGGGCGGCCCGCCGGTCGTCCCGTGGTGCCCGCTTGACGGGCCGCTATTCAATGTTGAACACTGGGTGTTCAAGTTTGAACAAAGGAGATGACATGATCACTGCACGGGGGCTCGTGCAGACGTTCCACACCGGGCGCGGCAAGGCGGCGAAGGAGGTCCGCGCGGTCGACGGCGTCGACCTCGACGTCGCGGAGGGCGAGGTCGTCGGCTTCCTCGGACCCAACGGCGCCGGCAAGACCACCACCCTGCGGATGCTGACGACGCTGCTGCGGCCGACCGCCGGCACCGCCACCGTCGCGGGCTTCGACGTCGTGACGGAGCCGGTGCAGGTCCGGCGCAGCATCGGCTACGTCTCGCAGGTCGGTGCCACCTTCTCCGGTGCGTACGCCGGGGACGAGGTCGTCGACCACGGGATGCTCTACGGGATGTCGCGCGCCGACGCCGTCCGCCGCGGCCAGGAGCTGTTCGAGCGGCTCCAGCTCGACAGCCTGTGGCGGCGGATGCCGAAGAACATGTCCGGCGGCCAGAAGCGCCGCCTCGATGTGGTCATGGGGCTGATCCACGACCCGACGCTGGTGTTCCTCGACGAGCCGACCACTGGCCTCGACCCGCAGGCGCGGGCCAACCTGTGGGAGCACATCCAGGGGCTCCGGGCGGCGCACGGCGCGACGGTCTTCCTCACGACGCACTACCTCGACGAGGCCGACGCGCTCGCCGACCGGATCGTGATCATCGACCAGGGCCGGATCGTCGCGAGCGACACCGCCGACAACCTCAAGGCCCAGGTCTCGGGTGACCTGGTCGACCTCGAGGTCGTGTCCGACGCCCAGGTGAGCATCGCCGCCGAGCGGCTCGGCGCGATCGCCGACGAGGTCTCGACGGACGGCCACCACGTGCGAGGGCGCGTCGGCCGGGCCGGCCGCGCCGTACCCGGGCTGCTGCGTGAGCTCGAGGTCGCCGGCGTCACCCTCGACTCGATCGGGGTCCACCGCCCAACGCTCGACGACGTGTTCCTGACGCTGACGGGCCGGTCGCTGCGCGACGCGGAGGCCGGCGTCGACCAGGACAAGGAAGAGGTCCCCGCATGAACACCCCACCAAGTTGCACGCTCCACTCGCTGCGCTCGCTCCGCGCACAACGTGTCGGGGGCCCCGCATGAGCTTCGTCCGCGAGAGCAACATCGTCTTCCGGCGCCAGATCCGGATGAACCTGCGCAACCCGGCCTGGGTCCTGATCGGGATCATGCAGCCGGTTCTCTACCTGGTGCTGTTCGGGCCGCTGCTCGAGCCGCTGGTCAGCTCCTTCGGAGTCAGCAGCGACAACGCCTACACGTTCCTGGTGCCGGGCCTGCTCGTTCAGCTCGGCATGTTCGGGGCGTTCTTCGCCGGCTTCGGCCTGATCGGCGAGTGGCGCGAGGGCGTCATCGAGGCCGAGCGGGTCACCCCGGCCAACCGGACCGCGCTGCTGACCGGCCGGCTGACGCGCGACGTCGTCCAGCTGCTGGTGCAGGCGCTGATCCTGGTCGCCCTCGGCTACCTGATGGGCATGCGCGGGTCGTTCGGCGGCGTGCTGCTGGGCATCTTCATCACCCTCGTGGTCGGCGGTGCGTGCGCCGCGGCGTCCAACGCGCTGGCGCTCACCACCAAGAGCGAGGACGTGATGGCGCCGGTCATCAACATCGTGATGATGCCGGTGCTGCTGCTCAGCGGGATCCTGCTGCCGATGACGATCGGCCCGGAGTGGCTGCAGCGCATCAGCGACTTCATGCCGTTCCGCTACATCGTCGACGCGGTCCGCGACTCCTTCGCTGGCGAGTTCGGCACCTCGTCGGTCTTCTGGGGCACCGCGTGGGCGGTCGCGCTCGCCGCCCTCGGCACCTGGTGGGGCACCGCGACGTTCCGGAAGGAGAACGCCTGACGGTCCGGGGCGGAACCGGCTGCGGGTGACGGCCGTCGTAGGCGCATGGATGCCCGACGTCGTCACCTCGCCGCTGCCGCACTGGCCGGATCACTCACCGCGTCGATGCTCGCGGCCTGCTCCGGGGGCGATCCCACGCCCCCGGACGGCCGCGGCATCGACGCGGCGTCGTACTACGAGGACTACGAGAGCGACGAGGCCGACCGCGCGTACGGCTCGACGCGGTCGTACGCCACGGGCGGCGCCCAGTCCGACGGGTCGGCGGACGCCGAGCCGGAGATCCCGGGGCCGCTGGAGGACGACACGTTCGTCGACGCCGGCACCAGCGGCTTCGTGGACACCGGGGTGGATGCGCGGTCGACGTTCGCCCTCGACGTAGACACCGGGTCGTGGAACGTCGCGCAGACCCTGCTCGCCGGCGGGCTGCTACCGCCACCGGAGTCGATCCGCGTCGAGGAGTGGGTCAACGCGCTGCCGGCCGCGCTGCCCCGGCCTGAGGACACCGTCGGCGTGACCGGGGAGTCGGCCGCTGCGCCGGGGCTCCCCGAGCGCACCGAGCTGGTCCGGGTGGGCGTCGCGACCAGGCCGGTGCGGGCGGACGACCGTCGGCCGGTCAGTGTGACGCTGGTCGTCGACCGCTCGGGGAGCATGGACATCCGGGACCGGCTCGGGCTCGTGCAGTCGTCGCTGGCCCTGCTGGCCGACGGGCTGCGCGACGACGACACGGTGTCCGTGGTCTCGTTCGAGGACCGGGCCCGGCCCCTGCTGGAGCCGACGCCGGTGAGCGACACCGACGCGATCCTCTCCGCGATCGAGGAGCTGACTCCCGGCGGCAGCACCAACCTCGAGGCCGGGCTGCGGCTCGGCTACGAGCAGGCCCGGGAGTCCTTCCGCGAGGACGCGACGAACATCGTCGTGCTGGCCTCGGACGGCGTCGCCAACGTCGGCGCCACCGGCCCCGGCTCGATCGTCGACCGGATCCGCGAGGAGGGTGCCGACGGCATCCACCTGGTCACGGTCGGCTACGGGATGGGCAACTACAACGACCACCTCATGGAGCAGCTCGCCGACCTCGGTGACGGGTTCTACGCGTACGTCGACGACTTCGACGAGGCCGAGCGGCTCTTCCGCGACGAGCTCACGACCGCGCTCGTCCCGGTCGCGGACGACGCCCGGGTGCAGGTCGCGTTCGACCCCGCGGTCGTCACGTCGTACCGGCTGGTCGGCTACGACAACCGCGACCTCGCGGACGCCGCCTTCACCGACGCCTCGGCCGACGCCGGCGAGCTGGGAGCCGGCCACCACGCGACGGCCCTCTACGAGGTGCAGCTCGCCGACGGCGTCGCGCCGGGGACTCCGCTGGGCACCGCCGCCGTGCGCTGGACGCCGGTCGACGGCGGCCCGCAGCGCGAGGCGAGCGTCGGCCTGGTCGCCTCCGGCGGCACCCCGCCGACGGGCGCCCTGGCTCTCGAGTCGGTGGTCGCCGACCTCGCGCACGTGCTCAAGCAGGCGGCGCCGTACGCCGAGCGCGGGGTCACGCTGGCGGCCCTCGAGGAGCGGGCGGCCGCGCTCGAGGAGGGTGGCGTGCCCGGCGCCACGACCGTGCTGGAGACGGTGCGCCTCGCTCGGCGGGCTGCTTGACAGAAGCGAAGGTCTTGTCAAGTGGGTTGACATTCCCTACGGTGTTGTAAAGCGGACTTGTGACCCCCATCTCAGGAGACGAGGCAGATGTCCGAGACACCGGACCTGATCGCGAACAGCACCGTCCCCGTCGGCTCGACCGACGGCTGGAAGGACAAGAAGCGCTACCTGTGGCTGATCGGCCTCGTGGTGCCGTCGCTGGCGTTCGTCGGCTACGGCATGTGGGCGCTCACCGGGTGGGGCGTCTGGTTCTGGATCGGCCCCATCGTGATCCTCGTGGTCGTGCCGGCGATCGACCTGATCGCGGGCCTCGACCGCTCCAACCCGCCCGACGACGTGATCGAGGCGCTGGAGCAGGACCGCTACTACCGGTGGATCACCTACCTCTTCCTGCCGATCCAGTACGCCGGCTTCGTCGGCGCGATGTGGCTGATCGCCAACGGCGGCTTCGGCGGCGAGACCCTGTCGGTCGTCGACAAGGTCGGCCTCGCCGTGTCGATCGGCTGCATCGGCGGCATCGGCATCAACACCGCCCACGAGCTCGGCCACAAGCGGGAGGAGAACGAGCGCTGGCTCTCCAAGATCGCGCTCGCGCAGAGCTTCTACGGGCACTTCTACATCGAGCACAACCGCGGCCACCACGTGCGCGTCGCGACCCCGGAGGACCCGGCGAGCTCGCGGGTGGGCGAGAGCTTCTACCAGTTCTGGCCGCGCACGGTCCTCGGGTCGCTGCAGTCCGCCTGGCGCCTGGAGAAGCGCCGCTACGCCCGCCGCAAGCAGCACCCCTTCCGGATCGGCAACGACGTGCTCAACGCATGGCTGATGTCGCTCGTGCTCTGGGGCGCGATGGTCGCGTGGCTCGGCGTCGAGATCCTGCCCTTCCTGCTGATCCAGGCGGTCGTCGGCCTCTCGCTGCTCGAGGTCGTCAACTACATGGAGCACTACGGGATGCTGCGCCAGAAGGTCGGCACCGGCGACCGGCAGCGCTACGAGCGGGTCGACCCCTCGCACTCCTGGAACTCCAACAACATCGCGACCAACGTGCTGCTCTACCACCTGCAGCGGCACAGCGACCACCACGCCAACCCCACGCGCCGCTACCAGTCGCTGCGCGACTTCGAGGAGTCGCCGGTGCTGCCGACGGGGTACGCCGGGATGATCGTGCTCGCCGCCGTCCCCGCCATCTGGCGCCGGGTGATGGACCCGCGCGTGCTCGCCCACTTCGACGGCGACCTGTCCCGCGCCAACCTCAGCCCGCGCAAGCGGGAGAAGATCCTGGCCGAGTACCCGCCCCCGGCCGCGGCGGTGGTTGAGGAGGTTGCTCTGCAACCGTCTCGAAACCCCGTCGCGGACGAGGTGCTCGCCGCGCGCTGCCCCGGCTGCGGCTACACCTACCGGGTCGAGGAGGGCAACGAGCTCGAGGGCTTCGCGGCCGGCACGCCGTGGCGCGACGTGCCCGACGACTGGTGCTGCCCGGACTGCGGCGTGCGCGAGAAGGTCGACTTCGTGCCGCTCACCGAGGCCGTGGCCTGACCGACGCGGAGGATTCCTAGGATGACCGTCATGACTGTGGCCCCGACGACGCGCGAGCGCATCGTCGAGGCCGCCGTCGCGATGACCACCGAGTCCGGCTGGTCCGCGGTGACGATGGGCGCGCTCGCGCAGCGGGTCGGCGTGAGCCGGCAGACCGTCTACAACGAGCTCGGCTCCAAGGAGGGCCTGGCCGAGGCGGTGATCCTGCGCGAGCTAGAGCGCTTCCTGGCCGCCGTCAGCGCGGCCTTCGACGAGCACCCCGACGACCTGGTCGACGCGATCCGCGCCGCGACGTACGCCGTGCTCGAGCTCGCCCGCGACAACCGGCTGCTGCACGCGATCGTGTCGGCCACCCACGGCGCCGACACCGAGCTGCTGCCGCTGCTGACCACCCACGCCGAGTCGCTGCTGGCGGCGGCGAAGGCCGTGGTGACCGACCGCGTCGCGCCGTACGAACCGGCGCTCCGGGGCCGGGATCTCGACGTCGCCATCGACGTCGTGGTGCGGGTCGTGCTCAGCCACGTCATGCAGCCGTCCGGGTCGGCGGCCGAGACGGCCGACGGCATCGCCTGGCTGGCCGGGCGGGCGCTGCGAGCCTGACGGGGCCTAGCTCCTCGCCGCGGCGAGGTGTGTGGGCGCCGGGACCGTGGCACTGCCGTTCGGCAGGTGGACCGTGACGGTCGTGCCGCGCTCCGTGCTCGACTCGATCTCGATGAAGCCGCCGTGCAGGGCCACGATCGCCTGCACGATCGTCAGTCCCAGGCCGGTCCCCTGGACGGCCTGCTCGGTGGCGATCGAGGAGCGGAAGAAGCGGGTGAACAGCCGACCCTGCTCGGACTCTGGGATACCCAGCCCGGTGTCCGACACCACCAGGGTGGCCTCGCGGGCGTCGACGGCCAGGCGGACGTCGACGCGGCCGCCGTCCGGGGTGAACTTGATGGCGTTGGTCAGCAGGTTGGCGAGCATCCGCTCCAGCTCGGCCGGGTCCACCTCCTGCTGGACCGGGTGGTCCGGCAGGTCGACCTCCACCTCCAGCGACCGGTTGTCGAGCTGCCACGCGACGGCGTCGAGCGCGCCCGACACGACGGCCCGCAGGTCGGTCGGCACGGCCCTGATGTCCAGTCGCGAGGCCTCGATCTGCGAGAGGGTCAGCAGGTCCTCGACCAGGAGCAGCAGGCGGTTGCTGTTGCGGCTGACGCGCTCCACGAGCGTGAGCTGGGCGTCGTCGAGGTCGCCGACGGCGCCGTCGGCCAGCAGCTCGAGGTAGCCGATGATGCTGGTGATCGGGGTCCGCAGCTCATGGCTGACGGTCGCCACGAAGTCGGACTTGACCCGCTCGAGCTCCTGGAGCCGCTCGACGGCCGCCTGCTCGGTGGCGAGCGCCGTTGTCAACGCCTCCCGGGTCCGGTGCTGCTGGGTGACGTCGCGGAAGACGACCACGACGCCGCTGGGCCCGTCGCCCTCCGCCGGCGTCAGTGGAATGGCCGAGAAGCTGAGCACCCTGCCTTCCGGCACCTGGGCGTTGCGGACCACGAGGTCGATGTCGCGGGCGGGCTGGCCGGACAGCGCCTGGTAGTGGGGCAGGTCGTGCCGGTCGACCGGCGCCCCGTCGAGGTCGTACACCCCGAACCCGTCGGACGGAACGACACCCCGGGACTCGTTGTCGGCGCCGCCCAACAGGGCGGTGCCGGCCGGGTTGCGCAGCAGGACCCGCTCCTGCGGGTCGAGCACCAGCAGGCCCTCACGGAGCGAGTCCACGATCGTACCGAGCAGGTGGGACTGGGCCAGGGCCGCGTCGCGGGCGCGCTCGTGGAGCCACCAGTTGACCACGCAGGCGACGGACGCGCAGGCGAAGAACGCCGCGTGCACGGCGGCGAAGAGCCACGGCCGGTCCCAGGCGGCCGGATGGTTGTAGACCGCTCGTGGATCGGCCGTGCCCATCAGCCCGTGGTGGACCAGCACGTAGACCACGCCCAGCGTGAACGGCGGCCACGCCTCGTACAGCGCGATCACCGGGATCATCACGAAGAAGTGGAAGTGTGCCTCGACCAGCCCGCCCGAGAGGTGCACGATCACGCCGGAGCAGACCATGAGGCCACCGGCCGCGACGGACGCCCGGAACGCTCGCCTCATCGGCATGAGTCCCGCCAGCAGGGCGGCGATCAGCACCGGCGCCATCTCCACCCAGGCGTGTCCGAGCGAGTTGCCCTGGTAGAGGGCGTAGAGCGGGAGCGCGATGACGTGCCCCCACAGCAGCACCATCACCGCGCGGTGCCGGGTCTCCCAGGCCGCGTCGGGCAGGGAGCCGCCGCGCGGCAGCCAGGAGGGCCACCAGCCCTGGCCGGACGATGTGGACAGCACGAAGGCTCATCGGCACGCAGCGGCCGGATCATGAGGGGTCCGGCGCTACTGGATCGAGATCGTGATGGTCAGGTGCCCGATGGCGCCGGTGTTGGTGGTGTAGGCGGCGCTGGCTCCGGCCGCGCTGACCGCGTTGTAGGTCCAGCTCCCGTCGGGCTCGATGCGCAGGTTCGGGTCGCCGATGACTGCGTCGATGACGGTCAGGACGCTGTCGACGTCGGTGTCGTTGTCGAGCACGTTGCCGGAGGCCGTGTCGCCCAGCATGACCGTCGCCACGTCGTCGACGACCGTCGTCGGGTCGTCCACGGGGCGAACCGTGATGGTGAGCGTGCCGAGCCCGCCGGTGGTGGTGGCGTAGCCGACCCTCGCGACACCGCTCCAGTCCACCGCCGGCGTGTAGGTCCAGTCGCCGCCCGGCCGCATCGAGAACGACCCCGGGGCCCGGGCGTCGTTGTGCTGCAGCACCCGCGGGGCGCCGTCGATGTCGACGTCGTTCGCGAGGACGTTGCCGGTGACGACGGTGTCCTCGGTGCCGGTCGTGGCGTCGTCGCGCACGGCGGTCGGGTCGTCGACGGGGCGGACGTCGATGCGCGCCACCGCGACGCTGCTCCGGCCGCGCCGGTCGACCACGCGGTAGCGGAAGGCGTCGCGGCCCGACCAGTTCGCGGCCGGGCGATAGCGGAAGCCGCCCCGAAGGGTGACGACGACCCGCCCGTGGGCCGGCCGCTCGACTACGCTCAGCCGCCGCGTGTGCCGGCGTACGGGATCGTTCGCGAGCAGGCCGCCCGCGGCCTTGACCCGGAGGACGGTGTCCTCGGCGCCGAGATAGGTGTCGTTCCGGGCCAGCCGGACCGCGGAGTCCGCCGGGGCCGCGAGGCCGAGGGTGCCCAGCACGCAGGCCACCGCGACGGCGACCGCGCCGACGCGGCGCGTCCCCCAGAGGCTCATGGCCGCGAGGCTACAAGCCGCGCGCCCGGATCAGCACACTCTCGTCGACACGCACCAGCGGGGCCTGGAGCCCGATGGTGCCGAGCGCACGGCCGGTGAGGCGAACGCCGTCGGCCCACCCCACCCGGCCGACCCCGGCATGGGTCACCGCCGCGACTGCCGGGGGCTGGGCGGTGACGGCGTACGAGCGGTCCGGGTCGAGCCCCGGCAGGGTGACGGGGCCGGGAGGCCAGGTCGGACTGTGGTCGAGCGCCGAGAGGCGGAACAGCGCGTCGCTCCCGTCGTGGGCCACCACGCCGTCGAGCTGCAGCGCGGGGTTACCGAGGTCGGCGTGCACGACGTCGCCGCCGTGCAGCAGTCCGCGCGTCTCGCGGTAGAACGCCACCCAGGTCGCGAGCCGCTCGAGCTCGTCCTCGTCGAGCGTCGTGAGGTCCCACTCGACGCCGAAGTGCCCCCAGATCGCGGTGGCCGCGCGGAAGTCGAGCGAGTGGCGGCGTCCCGTCGTGTGGTCGGGGCTGCCGCCGACGTGGGTCCCCATCAGCTCGGGCGGCAGCAGCAACCCGGTCCACTGCACCAGGCGGTGCCGCTCGTGGGCGTCGATGCAGTCGGAGACCCAGACCCGGTCGGTGTGCTCGAGGATCCCGAGGTCGAGCCGGCCGCCGCCGGAGCTGCACGACTCGATCTCCAGCCCGGGGTGGCGCTCCCTGAGCGCCGCCATCAGCCGGTGGACCTGCCGGGTCTGGACGTGCACGCCGGGCCGGAAGTCCGGGCCGTGCCCGGCGTCGACCAGCGGGCGGTTGTGGTCCCACTTCAGGTAGGCGATGCGGTACTCGCGCACCAGCGCCGAGATCCGCTCGAGCAGGTAGGCGTAGGCGTCCTCGTGACCGAGGTCGAGCACGTGCTGGTGCCGCGACGCCGGCCCCGGGCCGTGCGCGGTCTGCAGCAGCCACTCGGGGTGGTCGCGGGCCAGGTCGGAGTCGAGGTTGACCATCTCGGGCTCGACCCACAGCCCGAAGTCCATCCCCAGCGCGTGCACCCGGTCGACGAGCGGGTGCAGCCCGTCGGGCCAGCGCTTGTCGTCGACGTACCAGTCCCCGAGGGCCGCGCGGTCGTCGGTGCGGCCGCGGAACCAGCCGTCGTCGAGCACGAACCGCTCGATGCCGACCCGCGCGGCCCGCTCCGCGAGCTCGAGCAGCGTCGGCAGGTCGTGGTCGAAGTAGACGCCCTCCCACGTGTTGAGCAGCGCCTTGCGGGGCGTCCGCGGGTGCTGCGGTCGCGCCCGCAGGTGGCGGTGGAACCGGGAGGAGAGCTCGTCGAGGCCCTCGCCCCAGGATCCGGCGAGCCACGGGGAGAGGTACTCCTCGCCGGCCGCCAGTCGCACCTCGCCCGGGAGCAGCAGCTCCCCACCGCTCAGCAGGCGCCATCCGGTGAAGGATCGCTCGGCGCTGAGCACCTGGTTGCCGCTGGCGGCGAGGTGCACGCCCCAGACCCGGCCGGACCGGAAGCGGAAGCCCGGCTCCCCGGCGCACAACAGCGTCGCCGAGTCGTGGCCCGGGCGGCCGCCCCAGGCCTCGCGGGTCCAGCGACCGACGTCGAACGGTCGCCGCTGCGGGATCCGCTCGCCGTTGTGGCGGCCGGTGAAGTCGAGCAGCTCCGCGGCCTGCGCCGGCACCGGGAGCGCGGGCTCCACGCCGCCGACCGTGTACGTCGCGTCGCCGGTGTTGCGGACGCCGGCGCGCACCCGCACCAGGCCCTGCTCCGTCACCTCGAGGACGACGATCACCTCGAGCGCGCCCTCCGGGTCGTGGCCGACGCTCGTGAGCGTGCTGCCGTCCACCCTGTGCTCGACGTGCGCGTACGCCGGGGACCAGTCGCGGCCGCCGCGGCTGCCGAGCAGGCCGGGTCGGCCGATCCAGCCCGCCGCGTGCTGCGGCAGCACCGAGACCGACGCGGGCGCCATCACCACGGAGTCGATGTACGGCGTGGCCACCGCGCCGGCGAGGTCCGACGCGTCCAGGTCCCCGAGGTCGGGGCCCCAGTGCACGACGGCCGGCAGCCGATCGTCGTCGAGGCGCAGGACGACGCTGGTGCCGCCCGCGCGGAGGTGGTGCCAGGCGCTCATCGGCGGACCACCGCGACGCCGCGGGCCGGCACCCGCCCGTCGAACTCCGCATCGCGCACGAGGTCGTGGCCCTCGGCAGCGACCGGGACGTCCTGGTCGGTGTGGTTGACCACGAAGAGCCAGCGCCGGTCGCCGTCAGTGCGCTCCGTGATCTCGACCCCGGGATGGCCGGCGGCCAGCGGGGAGACGCCGGCCTCGACCACGACCCGGCCGGCGAGCGCCGCCAGGCCGGACTGGTCGAGCCGGGTCGCGACGTACCACGCGACGCCGTCACCGTGCTCGTGCCGGGTGACGGCCGGGACGCCGGCGACCGGTCCGTCGGCGTACGTCGTGACCGCGGCCGCCCCGGCGAGGTGCAGCCGCTCGGTCCACACGTCGGCGCCCGAGCCGTCGCTCAGCCGCACCCGCTCGCCGGCGCGCAGCGGGTAGAACTCCTCGACGCGGACGCCGAGCATCCCGGCGAAGGCGCTGCCGTAGCCGCCCGGCCGGACGTGGTCGTGCTCGTCGGTGACCGCGCTGAAGTAGGTGACCAGCGCGGTGGCGCCGGCGCGGACCGCCGCGTCGAGCCGCTCGGCGACGGCGTCGGTGACCGAGTAGAGCGTCGGCACCACGACCAGCCGGTAGCCGGTCAGGTCGGTGTCGGGATGGACGACGTCGACGCCGACGCCCAGGTCGGTGAGCGCCCGGTGCAGGGCGTGGGCCCGGTCGAGGTAGGTCACGTCGATGCTCGGGTGCGAGGGCAGCTCGCTGGCCCACCACGACTGGTAGTCGAAGAGGATCGCGACGTCGTTGTCGGTGTGGGAGCCGACGACCTCCCCGAGCCGGTCGAGGACCTGGCCGAGCTCGACGACCTCGCGCCAGATCCGCGAGTCGGTGCCGGCGTGCGGCACGAGCGCGGCGTGGAACTTCTCGGCACCGGCCCGCGACGCGCGCCACTGGAAGAACAGCACGCCGTCGGCGCCGCGGGCGACGTGCTGGAGGCTGTTGCGCAGCAGCTCGCCCGGCTGCTTGGCGACGTTGCGCGGCTGCCAGTTCACCGCGCTCGTCGACTGCTCCATGAGCAGCCAGGGTCCGCCGCCGGCGAGGCCGCGGGTGAGGTCGGAGCAGAACGCCAGCTCCCGGTAGCCCTCCGGGTCGGCCGCCATCACGTAGTGGTCGTTGGAGACCACGTCGACCTCCCGCGCCCACCGGCAGTAGTCGATGTCGCGCACGTGCTCGGTGACCATGAAGTTGGTGGTGACCGGTACGCCGGGCGAGAGCTCGTGCAGGAGGTCGCGCTCGGCGACGAAGTTGGCGAGCAGCTGGTCGGAGGAGAACCGGTGGAAGTCCAGCTGCTGCGTGGGGTTCGGCTGCGCCGTGACCGCTCGCGGCGGCAGCACCTCGTCGAACGAGCCGTAGTGCTGGGACCAGAAGGCGGTGCCCCAGGCGCGGTTGAGCTCCTCGACGTCGCCGTACCGCTCGGTGAGCCAGGTGCGGAACGCCGCGGCGCTGACGTCGCAGTAGCAGTGGGCGTTGTGGTTGCCCAGCTCGTTGCCGACGTGCCACATCCGCAGTGCCGGGTGCCCGGCGTACCTCTCGGCGAGGGCGCCGCACAGCCGGAGCGCGTGCTCGAGGTAGACCGGCGAGCTCGGGCAGAACGCCTGCCGGCCCCCGGGCCACAGCGTGGTGCCGTCCGCGGTCTGCGGGAGGACCTCGGGGTGCAGGTGCGGGAGCCACGGCGGGGGCGACGCGGTCGCGGTGGCGAGGTCGACGCCGATGTCGTGCTCGCCGAGCCGGTCCAGCACGCGGTCGAGCCAGCCGAAGTCGTACTCGCCGGGGCGGCGCTCGAGCAGCGCCCACGAGAAGACGCCGACGGTCACCAGGTCGACGCCGGCCTGCCTCATCAGCCGGACGTCCTCCTCGTGGACCTCCTCCGGCCACTGCTCGGGGTTGTAGTCACCGCCGTACGCGATCGCCGTCGGTCGCCAGCGGGCGCCCGGATCCGTCACGTCTGCACCTCCCGAGCCGGTTGACATGTGACCGTCGTCACGCGGACTATTCGTCCACTTGCTACTAACTGTTGTCAAACAGGAGGTCGTCATGTCTCGGACCGGCTCACCCTTCGGTCAGCAGCTCCCCTCGTCCGCGATGGTGACCGCCGCGGCGACCCGCCGCCGGTTCCTCCAGGGGGCGCTGATGGGCGCGACGGTGCTCGGGGCGCCGACGCTCCTGAGCGCCTGCGGAGGTGACGACGGCGGCGGCACCGGCGAGGGCAGCACGGTGAAGCTCGGCGTCAACGAGGCCAAGGGATCGGGGCCGGCGTACGACCGCATGGCGTCGATGGCGGACGCCTACGCCAAGAAGTCCGGGGTCACGGTCGACATGAACGCGGTCGACCACAACACCTTCCAGGAGCAGCTCAACACCTACCTCCAGGGCAGCCCCGACGACGTGTTCACCTGGTTCGCCGGCTTCCGGATGAACCAGCTCGCCGAGTCGGGCCTGATCTCCGACGTCAGCGAGGTCTGGCCGATCGACGGGATCAGCGACAGCTTCAAGGAGGCGTCGACCGCGAGCGACGGCAAGCAGTACTTCGTGCCGCGGGAGTACTACCCGTGGGCGGTCTTCTACCTGAAGTCGACGTTCGAGAAGAACGGGTACGAGCCGCCGACGACGTTCGACGACTTCACCTCGCTGATGAAGCAGATGCAGGGCGACGGCCTCACGCCGTTCGCCTTCGCCGACAAGGACGGCTGGCCCGCCATGGGCACCTTCGACATCCTCAACATGCGCATCAACGGCTTCGACTTCCACATGAGCCTGATGGCCGGCGAGGAGGCCTGGGACTCCGGCGAGGTCAAGCAGGTCTTCGACACCTGGCGCGGCCTGCTGCCCTACCACCAGGAGGACCCGCTGGGCCGGACCTGGCAGGAGGCGGCCACCTCGCTCGGCAAGGGCGAGTGCGGCATGTACCTGCTCGGCACGTTCGTCGTCGACGGCATCCCGGACCAGGAGGACGACCTCGACTTCTTCACGTTCCCCGAGCTCGACTCCTCGATCGGCGCGACCGCCCTGGACGCGCCCATCGACGGCTTCTGCGTCGCCGCCGGCGGCAAGAACCAGGACGGCGCGATCGAGATGATGAAGTGGCTCGGCACCGCCGAGGCCGCCGACGCCGCGAACGACGGCAACACGCCGCTGATCGCCGCCAACAGCGGCGCGGACACCAGCGTCTACTCCGCTCTCCAGCAGAAGTCGGCCGAGGTCGTGGGCCAGGCGACCAACATCGCCCAGTTCCTCGACCGCGACACGCGCTCGGACTTCGCCTCGACGGTCATGATCCCGTCGCTGCAGCAGTTCCTGAAGGACCCCGACGACATCGACGGTGTCACCAAGAGCATCCAGGAGCAGAAGGTGTCGATCTTCGGTGGCTGACCGCCGCGGCGGCCCCCTTCGCCGTCGTCGTACGACGCGGCGCCTCGGCGGGCGCGACCGGGCGGTCGTCATCGCGATGCTGGCGATCCCCGCCGCCGTCGTGCTGGCGCTGGTGTGGTTCCCCGCGGTGCTGTCGGTGATCCTGTCCTTCGGGGTGTGGAACGGCATCGGCGACATCGACACGATCGAGTGGGTCGGCACCCAGAACTACCGCGACATCGCGCAGATCTACCCGCCCTTCTGGCCGGCGGTCCGGCACAACCTGATCTGGCTGGGCTTCCTCTTCGTGGGCCCGACGCTGCTCGGGATCTTCCTGGCGGTGGTGCTCGACCGCAACCTGCGGTTCGGGCGGTTCTACCAGACGGCGTTCTACATGCCGGTCGTGCTGTCGCTGGCGCTGACCGGCTTCATCTGGCAGCTGATGTACTCCCGCGACCAGGGCCTGATCAACCAGGTGCTGGGCACCGACGTCGACTGGTACGGCGACCCGTCGATCAACCTGTGGGCGGCGCTGGTCGCCACCGGATGGCGGCACACCGGCTACATCATGCTGATCTACCTGGCCGGGCTGAAGGGCGTCGACTCGACCCTGCGCGAGGCCGCCGCGATCGACGGGGCGAGCGAGATCAAGACGTTCTTCCAGGTGGTCCTCCCGGTGATGCGACCGATCAACATGATCGTCGTCGTCATCGTGGTCATCGAGTCGATCCGCGCCTTCGACCTGGTCTGGGTGATCAACCACGGCACCAACGGCCTCGAGCTGATCGGCGCGCTGGTGGCGCAGAACGTGATCGGTGAGGCGAGCCGCTACGGGTTCGGCTCCGCACTCGCGGTGATCATGATGGTGATCTCGTCGGTGTTCATCGCGCTCTACCTCCGCGTGATGTTCCGCGAGGAGCGCGACCGATGAACCGCATGCGAGGCGCCATCGCCACCGCCGCCCTCGCCGTACTGGCGCTGCTGTGGATCTTCCCGCTGTTCTGGGCGGTGCTGAACTCCTTCCGCGACTACGCCTACACCCAGCTGCACGGCTACCTGTCGTGGGGCGGGTGGACGCTCGACAACTACGAGACGGTCTGGCGCGACGCCGAGCTCGGCAAGTACTTCGTCAACTCGCTGATCATCACCGTGCCGGCGGTGATCCTCACGCTCCTGCTGTCCTCCCTCGCCGCGTTCGTGCTCGCGCGCTTCAGCTACCGCTTCAACCTCGCCATGCTCGCGTTCTTCCTGGCCGCCAACCTGCTGCCGCCGCAGGCGCTGCTGGTGCCGGTCTTCCGGATCTACCGCGAGGTGCCCCTGCCGATGGTGATGAGCGACACCGGTCAGCTGCTCGGCAGCTACTGGGGGCTGATCTTCATCAACGTGGCCTTCCAGATCGGGTTCTGCACCTTCGTGCTCAGCAACTACATGAAGACGCTGCCCTACGAGATCTACGAGCAGGCGCAGGTCGACGGCGCGAGCGTGTGGCGGCAGTACTGGCAGCTGACGATGCCCCTGGTGAAGCCGGCGCTCGCGGCGCTCGCGACGCTGCAGACGACGTGGATCTACAACGAGTTCTTCTGGGCGACCGTGCTGCTGGGCGGGCAGGGCGACAAGTTCCCGATCACCAGCGCGCTGAACAACCTGCGCGGCCAGTTCTTCGTCGACTACAACCTGCTGTCGGCGGGCTCCGTCGTGATCGCGCTGCCGGTGCTGCTGGTGTTCTTCGTGCTGCAGAAGCAGTTCGTCGCCGGCCTGACGCTGGGATCGACGAAGGGGTGAGTCCCGGGGCGGTCGCCGTCATGACGGCACTCGTGACCGAGGGCCCGATGTCGCGTGCCGACCTGGCGCGGCGCACCGGGCTCACCTCCGCTGCCGTCACGAAGGTCGTCAACCCGCTCGTCGCCGCCGGGTACGTGCGTGAGAACGGCCCCTCGCTCAACGGCGGACTCGGGCGGCCCGCGAGTCGCGTCGAGGTCTGCGGCGACGCGGCGTACGTCGTGGGGCTGAAGGTCACCGGCTCCGAGGTGCTCGGCGTGCTGGTCGACCTCGCCGGCCGGGTCCGCGGCAGCCTGGCGAGGGAGCTGACCGCGCGCGACGTCGACACCGTCGTCGACACCGTCTCCGGCATCACCGCGGCACTCTGCACGCAGCCGGAGCACGGGGAGCGACTCAAGCAGGTCGCCGTCGGGATCTCCGGGGGCGTGGACGGCGACGGGCTGGTGTCCTACTCCCACTTCCTCGGCTGGCACGGCGTCCGGCTCGCGCCCCTGCTGCAGGCGCGGCTCTGCCTCCCCGTGATCGTCGAGAACGACGTGCGGGCCCTGGCCGCCGGCGAGCGGTGGTTCGGGGCGGGCGCCCGGCGGGCGTCGTTCGCCGTGGTGACCGTGGGCGCCGGGATCGGCTGCGCGCTCGCCCTGCAGGACCAGGTCGTCAGCGGGGTCCACGGTGTCTCCGGCGAGCTCGGCCACCTGCCGATCGCCGGCGACCAACCCTGCCACTGCGGTGCGACCGGCTGCCTCGACGCGGTCGCCGCGACGGCGTCGATCCTGCGCGACGTCTCGGCCGTCACCGGCGCGGAGGTGACGACCCTCGAGGAGGCCGTGGATCTCGGCCGGAGCGAGGCGGCCGTGGCCGAGGTGTTCCGGGTCGCCGGTCACGCAGTCGGGCGCGGCATCGCCTCCGTCGTCAACCTGTTCGGCCCGCAGTGCGTCGTGCTGACCGGCGAGGGCCTGGTGGCGCTCGACCTGATCCGCGAGCCGATGCGGGCCGGGTTCGTCGAGCAGGCCTACGGCCAGGCGATCCACTGCGAGCTGATCATCCGGCCGCTGTCCTTCGAGGCCTGGGCCCACGGGGCGGCGATCATCGCGCTGCAGGCGTTCCTCCGCGCGTCGGCCTAGCCGGCGCGTCGCGTCTCGGCGAGCTCGACGGCCTCGCGGAACGCCTTCGCGACGTACGGCGGCACCGGCAGCCCGCTCCGGTGCGCCCACAGCAGCTCCTGCTCGACGCGGGAGATCTGCCCGGCGAAGTCGTCGGACCGCCCGTCGATGCCGAGGCTGCGCATCAGGTCGCCGAAGTCGGCCGCCTGCGTGGCGTCGTTGGCGCCGACCGGTGCGAACGACAGGCTGCGCATCCGGCGCACCATCCACCGCTGCCACCCGGAGAGCTGGGCCCAGAGGCCGCGGGCCGACAGCTGGTAGAACGCGTAGTGGCCCGGCTCCTGGCGCTTGATCGGCGCGATGACCGTGCGCGCGACGGCGTCCTCGCCCAGGTCTCGCACGCCCTCGTGCAGCAGGTTGTAGGCGAGCACGGCCGAGCGCTCGGTCGCCATGCCGGTCAGGTAGTAGAGCATCCGGCACACGTCCTGGAAGGCGTCGAGGTGCGCGAGCGCCCCGAGGATCCGCATCTTGACGCCGATCGAGGTCAGGTCGGTCTCGGCGGGCGGGCGGCCGAGGTGCACCTGCAGCTGGTCGAGGATCAGCCCGTGCCGCGTCTCCTGGGGCTGCCACACCTCGGCGTAGAAGCGCCGGTCGATCTCCGGCGGGTCGGGGAGCAGCGTCGTGAGCTCGAGGACGTTGCGGTCGACCTCGAGCTCCACCCGCGCCATGTAGTCGAGCACGTGGCCGTAGCGCTCGTTGAGCTGCTGCGGACGGCGTACGGCGTAGTCCACGGTCGCGAGGTCGATCGGCGGATGCTCGTGACCGAGCCGGTCGACGTGCTCCGCGAGCCGGGCCTCGGTGAGGGAAACACGCGACATGGCAAGAATCCTAGGAACAGCGACCGACACCTTCATCGGGGTTTTCCCCGATATACCTTCTTCGTTGTGACAGTTCCTCCCGGATTGGCGCCGGGTTCAGGTGAGGTCCGCCTCGGTACGGCGACGGGGCGGGCCGTCGTCACGGCCGCCGTCCTCGGCTCGGGCATGACCATGCTCGACGGCACCGTCGTCAACGTCGCGCTGCGCACGATCGGCGACGACCTCGACGCCTCTCTCGCCCAGCTGCAGTGGATCTCGAACGGCTACCTGCTCTCGCTCTCGAGCTTCATCCTGCTCGGCGGGTCGCTGGGGGACCGGTTCGGCCGCCGCCGGATGTTCGTGGTCGGCACCGTCTGGTTCGCGGCGGCGTCGCTGCTGTGCGGCCTCGCCCCGACGGCGGAGGTGCTGATCGCCGCGCGGGTGCTGCAGGGCTGCGGCGCCGCCCTGCTGACGCCGGGGAGCCTCGCGATGATCCAGGGCGCGTTCGTCCGTCAGGACCGCGCCCCCGCGATCGGCGCCTGGTCCGGGCTCGGGGGCATCGCTGCGGCGATCGGCCCGTTCGTCGGCGGCGGCCTGGTCGACTACGCCAGCTGGCGCTGGATCTTCCTGATCAACCTGCCGCTCGCGGTCGTGACCGTGCTGATCGCGCAGCGCGCGGTCCCCGAGACCCTGGACCCGAACGCGCCCCGGCGCTTCGACCTGCTCGGCGCGGCGCTGGCGGCGCTCTTCCTCGCCGGCATCACCTACGCGCTGATCGAGTGGGGCAGCCCGTTGGTGCCCTGGGCCGTGGTGCTCGCCGTGCTCGCCGGCGCGGCGTACGTCGTCGACGAGCGCCGCAGCGACCACCCGATGCTGCCGCTCGGGATCTTCGCCGACCGCACCTTCAGCGCCGCCAACGCGATGACGCTGGTGGTGTACGCCGCGCTCGGCGCGGTGCTCTTCTTCCTCGTGCTCCAGCTCCAGACCGTCAGCGGCTACACCGCCCTCGAGGCGGGCGTCGCCACCCTGCCGATCACCGTCTGCATGCTGTTCCTGGCGAAGAAGGGCGGCGAGCTGGCGACCCGCATCGGGCCGCGGATCCCGATGACGGTCGGCCCGCTCGTGATGGCGGCCGGCACGCTGCTGCTGCTCGGCGTCGGCGACGACGTGAACTACTGGCGCGACGTGCTGCCCGGGCTCACCGTCTTCGGCCTCGGCCTCGCCCTGATGGTCGCGCCGCTCACCGCGACCGTCCTCGCGGCGGCCGCGGACGAGCACGCCGGCATCGCGAGCGGGGTCAACAACGCGGTCGCCCGCGCCGGCTCCCTGCTCGCGGTCGCCGCGCTGCCCGTCGCCGTCGGCCTCGGCGGGGAGGAGTACGCCGACCCGGTCGCCCTCGACGCGGCGTACGACTCCGCCACGATCATCTGCGCCGTGCTGCTCGCGCTGGGTGGTCTGATCTCGTGGGTGACGATCCGGCGTCCGGAGGGCTAGACTTCTCGGGTCGGTGCGCATCACGAAACGAGTTGCACAATGCGCAACAAGGCCTCGAACCGTCAGACCCTCGTCCGGCTGCTCGAGCAGTCGCGCTACGAGGTGCTGCCCACCGCGAGCACGGAGCAGAAGGTGCTCGACCACGTCCCGCGGGACGTCGGCATCACGGTCACCGCGTCGCCGAGCAAGGGCCTCGAGGCGACGCTCGACCTCGCCGAGCGGCTGACGGGGCACGGGTACGTCGTCGTGCCCCACCTGGCGGCCCGGATGATCTCGGGCCGCACCGAGCTGGCGGAGGTCGCCGATCGCCTGACGGGGAAGGGGATCTCGCGGATCTTCGTGCCCGGCGGCGACGCGGACCCGGCGGGTGAGTACCCCGATGCCCTGTCGCTGCTGGAGGACCTGGCGGCGCTCGGCCGGCCGTTCAGCCACGTCGGGATCACCGGCTACCCCGAGTCGCACCCGACGATCGACGACGACCTCACCGTCCAGTCGATGTGGGACAAGCGTCGCTACGCCACCCACGTCGTCAGCAACCTGACCTTCGACCCCGGCGTGATCCGCGACTGGGTGCACCGGCTGCGCAAGCGGGGGGTCACGATGCCGCTCCTGCTCGGCATCCCGGGCCCGGTCGAGCGCACCAAGCTGCTGGCCATGGCGACCAAGATCGGCGTCGGCGAGTCGACCCGCTTCCTCGCCAAGCACAAGGGCACCTTCGCCCGCCTGGCCGCACCCGGTGGCTTCACCGGCGAGACGTTCCTCGAGAAGTGCGCGCCCACGCTCGCGGAGCCGACCGCCCTGGTCGAGGGCCTGCACGTCTTCACGTTCAACCAGATCGCCGAGACCGAGGCCTGGCGGCAGGACCTGCTGGGGCGGCTGCGGGCCTAGGCCACCAGCTCCGCCAGCGCCTTCTCCAGACGTGAGTCGCCGGTCTCGACGACGGTCAGCGGCAGCCCGATGCGGGCGGCGGCCTCCTCCGCCAGCCGGCGCAGCTCGTCGTCGGGCTGCTGGGCGAGCCAGACGACGCGGGTGTAGTGGCCGAAGTAGGCGTCGCGCAGCTCGGGCCACCGGTCGAGGCCGAGCTCCTGCTCGACGGTGCGCGCGAACGACCGCACCAGGAAGTCGGTGAGCAGGTAGGTGCCCGGCTGCTCGTCGAAGAACCGCTCGATGCGCGACGCCCCGGCGTACACGTCGTAGCAGTGCAGGCCCGGCAGTCGGGACAGCGCGAGCTCCGCGCAGACCGAGTCGAGGGCGCCGTAGGTGCCGCAGTCGGCGTACCCGACGACGACGGAGGAGTACGACGCCTGCAGCGAGGTCGCCAGGCGGCGCACCTCGTCGGCGATCAGGTGGGGCTGGTTGTGCAGCAGCGGCGGCAGGGGGTGCACGTCGACCGGCCAGCCGCGGCGATCGACGATCTCCTTGCAGGGCTGGGCGATCGCACCACAGGCGACGAGGGCGACGCGTTCAGAAGCCGAGCTGGTCGACGAAGAGGTCGTTGAAGTCGGGGCGGTCGGAGAGCTCGACATAGGTCACCTCCTCCAGCAGCGCCCGCGCGCCCGCGCGCTCGCGCACCGAGAGCAGCGCCATCTTCGCGCCCTCGCCGGCGACGTTGCCGGCCGCGACGATGCGCAGCACGGGCAGCTTCGGCACCAGTCCGATGCGGACGGCCGAGGCCGCGGAGAGGTAGCTGCCGAACGACCCCGCGAGCAGCACCTGCTGCACGTCGCGGTGCTCCAGCCCGAGCTCCTCCAGCAGCAGCGTCCACCCGGTGGAGATCGCGGCCTTCGCGAACTGCAGCTCCCGCACGTCGCGCTGGGACAGCACGACGCAGTCCTCGGGCTCGGCGTCGGGCGTGGGCCGGTGCAGGACGAACACCCGCTCCTGACCGATCAGGGTGAGCCGTTCGGCGAGCGCCGGCGCGACCTCCTTGGCGACCTCGTCGGCGACGTACCGCCCCGACGCGTCGAGCAGCCCGACCTTCACCAGCTCGGCGACCGCGTCGACGAGGCCGGAGCCGCACAGGCCGCGGGGCTCGGCGTCGCCGATCACGCCGAGCTCGACCGTCTCCCCGAGCTTCACCACCTCGATGGCGCCGTCGGCGGCGCGCATGCCGCAGCGGATGGCGCCGCCCTCGAACGCCGGCCCGGCCGGCGCCGCGGTGGAGAGGATCCGATCGCCGTCGCTGACGACGATCTCGCAGTTGGTGCCGACGTCGATGAAGAGCCGCGTGCGCTTGTCGCGGTCCATGCCGGTGGCGAGCATGCCCGCGACGATGTCGCCGCCGACGTACGCGCCGAGCGCCGGGAAGAGCGTGACCCGGGCGCGCGGGTGCAGGGAGAGCCCCAGGTCGGAGGCCAGCAGGTCGGGCGGCTGGGCCGCCGACATGACGAACGGCGCGACACCCAGCGGCTCCGGGTCGATCCCCAGCGCGAGCGCCGTCATCGTCGCGTTGCCGGCCAGCGCGACCTCGTAGACCTGCGCCGGCTCGACGCCGCCCTCGGTGCACACCTGCGCGGCCAGCGTCGCGAGGGTCTCGCAGGCCGCCGCCTGCAGTCGGCCGAGGGCGGCCGGGTCCAGCATCGTCGCGCTGATCCGCGTGATCACGTCGCCGCCGAAGGGCTGCTGCCGGTTGAGCATCGACGCCACCGCGACCGGCGTACCGGTGGACACGTCGAGCAGCGTCGCCACGACGGTCGTCGTGCCCAGGTCGAAGGCGATCGCGTACGCCGTGCGCGTGGTGTCGCCGGGCTCCACGTCGACCAGCGCCTCGTCGACGACGACCGCGGTCACCTTGAAGTCCGCCTGCCGCAGCACCGTCGGGAGCCGTCGGAGCACGTGCAGGTCCGGCGCCGGCTCGAGGTCGTCGATCGCCTCGAGCAGCCGGGCCAGGTCGGTGCGCTGGTCGGCGAGGGTGGGCTCGTCGAGCTCGACGTACCTCTTCTGGATCGCCGGGCGCAGGATCACCTGCCGGCCGACGCCGACGGTCGCCGCCTTGGGACGCGTGGTCAGCGGGGGTACGTCGACGGCCAGGTCGCGGGTCGCGCTGACCAGGCACGCCAGTCGCCAACCGGCATCGAGCTGGTCCCGCGTGAACGTCCTGACGTCGTGCCGGGTGATCGGCGCCTGGCCCGTGACCAGGACCTTGCACTTGTGGCAGGTGCCGTGGCCGCCGCACGTGGAGTCGATGGCGATGCCGTTCCAGGACGCCGAGTCGAACACGGTGACCCCGGGCGGCACGCGGACCTGCCGCTGGGTGGTCCGCTCGGGGTCGGCGTCGCGGACGGTGAAGGACAGCTCGACGCGGCCGGTGCCGTCGTGCTGCACCGCCTCGGTGCCGGGGGTCGGCAGCAGCCCCTCGCGCCGGAAGGCGTCGAGGTCGACGTCGGGGAGCTTGTCGCTCATTGCCGGGTCACGCCGTCGCGGCGGCCTTCGCCCGGTGGGCGGCGATCCACGCCATGCCCCACTCGTCGTGGTTCAGGAAGACGTCGGCCGCCTTGACCGCGTCGACGATCTGCGGTGTGCGGGTGTCCATGATCGCGCTGGTCAGACCGGCGGTCATCGCCATCGGCAGCCAGGCCGCGCCCAGGGTGTGCCGGTCGGGCATGCCGAAGGACGTGTTGGAGGCGCCGCAGGTCATGTTCACGCCGTGCTCGTCGCGGATGCGGCGCATCGTCTCCATCGTCACGAGGGCGGTGGAGGTGTCGGCGCCGATCGGCATCGCGAGCGGGTCGATCACGATGTCGGCCTTCGCGATGCCGTACTCCTCGGTCGCGACCCGGATGATCTTCGCCGTCAGCTCGAGGCGCTTGTCGGCCTCCATCGGGATCTCGTCGTGGTCGTTGGGCAGGGCGATGACCGCGGCGTCGTGCTTCTTGACGAGCGGCAGGATCGCGGCGAGCCGGTCGTCCTCGGCGGTGACCGAGTTGACCAGGGCCCGGCCCTCGTAGACCGAGAGCCCCGCTTCGAGCGCCTCGACGACCGAGGAGTCGATGCAGATCGGCAGGTCGGTCAGCGACTGCACGACCCGGATCGCCTGGGAGAGCAGCTCGGGCTCGTCGGTCAGCGGGACGCCCATGTTGACGTCGAGCACGTCGGCGCCGCCCTCGACCTGGGCCTTGACGTCGCGCTCGATCGCCGACAGGTCGCCGGCGCGCAGCTGCTCCTGGAAGATCCGCCGGCCGGTCGGGTTGATCCGCTCGCCGATCAGGCAGAAGCGCCGGTCGTGGCCGATCACGACCTCCTTCGAGGCCGACCGGAGGACCGTGTGGAGGGCGCTCATGCGGGGACCTTCGCGCGCCGCGCGTCGAGCAGCGCCTTCGCCCGCTTGACGGTCGCGGAGGCGTCGGCGGCGTACCCGTCGGCGCCGACCGCGTCGGCGTACTCCTGCGTCACCGGTGCACCGCCGACCATGACGACGACGGAGTCGCGGAGCCCGGCCTTCTCCAGCGCGTTCATGTTGGCCTTGAACATCGGCATGGTCGTGGTGAGGAACGCCGAGAACCCCACGATGTCGGGCTGGTGCTCCTCGATCGCGGCCACGAACTTCTCCGGGGCCACCTGCACGCCGAGGTCGATCACCTCGAAGCCGGCGCCCTCGAGCATGATGTTGACGAGGTTCTTGCCGATGTCGTGGACGTCGCCCTTGACCGTGCCCATGAGGAACTTGCCGACGGTCTCGACACCGGTCTCGGCGAGCAGCGGCCGCAGCCGCTCCATCGCGCCGGCCATCGCGCGGCCCGCGATCAGCATCTCGGGCACGAAGAAGTCGCCGCGCTCGAACCGCGCGCCGACCTCCTCGAGCGAGGGGATGAGCGCGTCGAACAGCAGGGTCTGCGGCTCCATCTGGAGCGACAGGCCCTCCTCGGTGAGCTCGAGGACACGGGGCGCGTTCCCGACCAGGGTCTCGTCGTACAGGCCCTGCAGGATCTCGTCAGGAGTCATGCAACACCCTCCTTGGGTGCTCGGCCGCGGAGCAGCTGGGAGAGCTCCTCGGCATGGGACGACAGGTGTTTCCCGAGCTCGTCGAGGCGGTCCTCGAGTCGTGGGGTGGGCCCCGAGACGCCGAGCGCAGCCACGACGTCCCCGCGCACACCGCGGACGGGTACGGCGATGCCGGTCAGCCCGACCTCGAGCTCGTTGTGGGTGACGGTCCACCCGCGCTTGCGGGCGCGGGCGCCGTCGCTGCGCAGGGCCTCCGGCCGGGTGATCGTGGCCTCGGTCAGCGGCTCGAGCGGGCCGTCCGGCAGCGGCAGCGTGCCCCACGCGTAGAAGACCTTGCCGAGCGCGGAGCAGTGCGCCGGCACCTCGATCTCCGTCCAGTCGCGGGTGCCGAGCAGGTAGCGGCTGTCGACCTGGGCGACCTGCACGACCCTCTCGCCCCGGGTCACCGACAGGTGCACGGTCTCGGAGGTCTCCTCGCCGATCAGCTCCATCGCCGGGCGGGCCAGCCGGACCAGCTCGTCCCACGGGTCGTGGCGCGCGGCGTACAGCCAGAAGAGGCTGCCGGCGACGTACGACCCGTCGTCGTCGCGCTCGAGGAGGCCGCCGCGCTCGAGGGCGGCGAGCATCCGCGAGGTCGTGGACTTGGCCAGGCCACTGGACTCCTGGAGGTCGGCGAAGCTCAGCGGCTCGTCGGCGCGCACGACGGTCGAGACCAGTGCGGCGGCGCGGTCGACCGCCTGCGTGCCGGTGCTCGGCTCACGCGTCGTCGCTGCCATGGTGCTTCCGTCCTGTTCCATGTTGTGGAACTGTGGTCCCACATCATGAGGTTAGGCAGGAGGGCCGATGTTCCGCAACCAGATGCCGCGATACGAAGTGCTGTCCGAGGAGGCGATGGCGACGCTGGATGCCGGGTGGCGGCGCCTGGTGAGCGAGATCGGCGTCGAGTTCATGGACGCGCGGGCGCGCGACCTCTTCGCCGCGGCCGGCCAGCGGGTCGAGGACAACACCGTCTTCCTCGACCCCGACTTCGTGCTCGAGCAGGTCGCGAAGGCGCCGCGCGAGTTCGACCTCCAGGCGCGCAACCCCGAGCACTCGGTGCACATCGGCGGCGACGCGATGGCGTTCGGCGCCGTCTACGGCCCTCCGTTCGTGCGCCAGGGCGACGTTCGTCGCGACGGCACGATGGACGACTTCCGCAACTTCGCCCGGCTCGCGCAGTCCTTCGCCGCGCTCGACTCGGCCGGCGGCGTCGTCACCGAGCCCAACGACACCCCGCTCGACAGCCGGCACCTCGACATGACGTACGCGCTGCAGACGCTGACCGACAAGGTCTACATGGGCAACGTGGTGTCCGGCGTCAACGCCCGCGACACCATCGCGATGACCGAGATCCTCTTCGGCTCGCGCGCGGCGATCGAGGAGACGCCGGCGCTCATCTCCCTGATCAACTGCAACTCCCCGCTGCGCTGGGACGACCGGATGCTCGAGGCGCAGTTCGAGTACTCCGCCGCCAACCAGCCCGTCGTGCTCACCCCGTTCATCCTGATGGGCGCCATGTCGCCGGTCACGATCCCGGCGGCCCTCGTGCAGCAGATGGCCGAGGCGCTCTCGGGCATCGCGCTGTCGCAGCTGATCCGTCCGGGGTGTCCCGTGGTGTTCGGTTCGTTCCTCTCCAACATCGACATGCAGTCCGGGTCGCCGACGTTCGGCACGCCCGAGTCCGGCATGGGCCTGCTGTGCACCGGGCAGATCGCGCGGCACTTCAACCTGCCGTTCCGCACCGGCGGCGGGCTCACCTCGTCGCAGGTGCCCGACGCGCAGGCCGGCTACGAGGCGCTGATGACGCTGCTGCCGACGTTCCTCGCCGGCGCCAACTTCGTGATGCACTCCGCGGGCTGGCTCGAGGGCGGCCTCGTGGCGGGCTACGAGAAGTTCGTCATCGACACGCAGCTCGTCGAGATGCTGCAGCACGAGTTCACGCCGCTGGAGATCGACGAGGCGTCGCTCGCGTTCGACGCCCACCAGGAGGTCGGCCACGGCGGACACTTCCTCGGGGCTATGCACACGATGGAACGCTTCCGCACCTGCTTCTACCGCCCGTTCCTCTCCTCGTCGGAGAACTACGAGCGCTGGATGCGCAACGGCGCCAAGGACACCGCCACCCGCGCCGCCGAGATCTACCAGCAGAAGCTCGCCGAGTACGAGCCCCCGTCGCTCGACGACGCGATCCGCCAGGAGCTGGAGGAGTACGTCGTGAAGCGCCGTGCGGAGCTGGGTGACTAATACTGGAGTAGGTCGCTAGACTTTCTGCATGCAGAGATCCGGCCCGTACGGCGTGGAGGGCGTGGCCCTCCCGGTCGTCGGCTCCGTCGTCGTCGGCGTGCTCGCCCTCACGGAGAGCTTCGGCGCGCTGCCGGGCGCCGTGGCTGCCTATGCCGCGGCGTGGTGGGTCCTGGGCCTCGAGCCGACCGCACCGACACCGGGGGAGCAGCGATGACCGCAGTGCAGGAGACACCGACCGACGTCGTACCGCCCGAGGTGGAGCGGCAGCGCCGCCGCGCGGCCGACCGGGCCCGGGAGCTCGTCCACCTGATGGAGCGACGCCCCGACCTCTACGGCGTGCACCGGGAGGCCGAGCTCGCCGTCGAGTCGATCCTCTGGTCGGCCTGACACCGGAGGGACACCGCCGCGTCGATCTCACCGGGTCTCGACACGCTCCGTCGCGGCTTCGCAAGCTCAGCCGCGGTCGCTGCTCGACCACCAACGAGGTAGCCCGCTGACGCGGTCTACCTCACCGGAAGACCACCGTCTTCGAGCCGTTGGGCACCACCCGCGACTGCGAGTGCCAGCGGACCGCGCGGGAGAGCACCTGCGCCTCGACGTCGCGGCCGGCGGAGACGAGCTGCTCCTGGGTGTAGGTGTGGTCGACCCGCATCACGTCCTGCTCGATGATCGGGCCCTCGTCGAGGTCGGCGGTCACGTAGTGCGCGGTCGCGCCGACCAGCTTCACGCCCCGGTCGAAGGCCTGGTGGTACGGCTTCGCGCCCTTGAAGCTCGGCAGGAACGAGTGGTGGATGTTGATCGCGTGCCCGGACAGCCGGCGGCACAGGTCGTCGGACAGCACCTGCATGTAGCGGGCGAGCACGACCAGGTGCGCGTCGTACTTCTCCACGAGCCGCATCAGCTCGGCCTCGGCCTCCGGCTTGGTGTCGGGGGTGACCGGCACGTGGTGGAAGGGGATGCCGTACGACGACGCCAGCGCCTCGGCGTCCGGGTGGTTGGACACGATCGCGGGGATGCTGATCTGCAGCGAGCCCGTGCTCGCGCGGAACAGCAGGTCGTTGAGGCAGTGCAGGTGCTTCGAGACCATGATCAGGGTCCGGTACGGCGCGGCCGCGTCCCAGAGCTCGAAGGTCATCTCGAACTGCTCGGCCACGGGCGCGAAGGCCTCCCGCATGGCGTCGGCGTCCACGGGTCCCGGAGCCTCGAAGTCGATGCGCATGAAGAACCTGTTGGTCAGCGGGTCGCCGTACTGCTGGCTCTCGAGGATGTTGCCGCCGCGCGAGACCAGGAACCCCGAGACGGCATGCACGATGCCGGGCCGGTCCGGGCAGGAGAGGATGAGGACGTAGTCGCCCGCCGCGATGGTGGGGGTGGCAAGGGACACGGGTACCGCCTTCTGACAGGGAAGCCGCGTTGCGCGGACCGAAACGCATTCTGCGATACGCAACAGAGGTGCGCTACTCTCCGAGCATGAGCGAGGGCCCGGCCGGAGTCCAGTCGGTCGATCGCGCGCTCACGATCCTCGAGGTGCTGGCCCGCGTCGGTGAGGCCGGGGTGACCGAGGTGGCCGTGGAGCTCGGCGTCCACAAGAGCACGGCGTTCCGGCTCGTCACGACCCTGGAGTCGCACCGGCTGGTCGAGCAGACCAGCGACCGCGGCCGCTACCGGCTGGGGGTCGGGGTGCTGCGCCTCGCCGGCGCCACCACCGCACGGCTCGACCTGGTGCAGGAGGCCCGCCCGGTCTGTCGCCAGCTCGCCGCCGACACCGGCGAGACCGTCAACATCGCCGTGCTCTCGGACCGCTCGGCGCTCTACCTCGACCAGGTCGCCGGGTCGTCGGCGCTCCAGCCCCACAACTGGGTCGGCCAGCACATCCCGCTGCACGCCACCAGCAACGGCAAGGTGCTGCTCAGCGGCCTGGCCGACGACCGGCTCACCGAGGTGCTCGGGTCGCTCTCGCGCTACACGCCGTTGACGATCACCACGAAGGCGAAGCTGCGCGAGGAGCTCGGCCGGGTCCGCGAGCAGGGGTACGCCGTGGCCGTCGACGAGCTCGAGGAGGGGCTCACCGCGGCCGCCGCGCCGGTGCGCAACGCACACGGCGACGTGGTCGCCTCGATGAGCGTGTCCGGCCCCAGCTTCCGGCTCGGCCCGGACCGGGTCGGCGACGTCGTCCCGAAGCTGGTCGCCGCGGCCGAGGAGGTCTCCCACCGCCTCGGCTGGGGCCACCGCTGACGCTCGCGGCGTACGCGCGTCGGGCACGGACAGGTCGCGGCGACTTCGCGACCTGCCCTTGACGTGTGACGTGGACCACACGCATGCTGCGAAGCAGTGACCGTTGCACGATGTAGAACGCAGTGCGCAATACGCAACACCTCGGTTCTCCCTGGACGGGCCGCACCCACGTCGGCCCGGCGAGAAATGGAGTGCGCATGGCCCTCAAGGAACCCACGGCCCGGCCGGACGGAACGGCACCGCGCGAGGGCGGGAGCCGCATCGACACCACGACCTTCGGCGTCGCCGCAGCGCTGGCGATCGCCTTCGTCCTCCTCGGCGCGCTCTGGCCGGAGAAGCTGTCGGAGACCTCGGGCGACGCCCTGACCTGGGTCACCGACACCTTCGGCTGGCTCTTCGTCCTGACCAGCGCCGGCTTCGTGCTGTTCTCGGCGTACCTCGCCGTCAGCCGCTACGGCAACGTCCGGCTCGGCCCGGACGACAGCAGGCCCGAGTTCTCGACGTTCTCCTGGGTGTCGATGATGTTCGCCACCGGCATGGGCATCGGCCTGATGTTCTGGGGCGTCGCCGAGCCGCTGACCCACTTCAACTCCCCTCCGATGGGTGACGCGGAGCCGGGCTCGGCCGAGGCGGCCGCACTGTCGATGCAGTGGACCTTCTTCCACTGGGGCTTCCACCCGTGGGCGATGTACGCCGTCATCGGCCTCTCGATCGGCTACTTCGCCTACCGCAAGGGCTACGGCAACACGGTCTCGGCAGCGTTCCGCCCGCTCCTCGGTGAGCGCACGAAGCAGGCACCCGGGCAGGCGATCGACGTGCTCGCGATCTTCGCGACGCTCTTCGGGTCCGCCACCTCGCTCGGCCTGGGCGCGCTCCAGATCACCGGCGGCATCGACGACGTCTTCGGTGAGGGCGGGGGCAGCAAGTCGCTCGCGGTCGCGGTGATCGCGGTGCTGACGGCGTGCTTCGTCCTCTCGGCGGTGTCCGGCGTCGAGCGCGGCATCAAGATCCTGTCCAACACCAACGCGATCGCGGCGGCCCTGCTGGTCTTCTTCCTCTTCGTCGTCGGGCCCACCGTCTTCATCATGGGCACCTTCACCCAGTCCATGGGCGACTACCTGACCCAGCTTCCGCACATGGCGTTCAACACCGGCGTCTACGACGCGAACGCCCACTCGTGGCTCAGCGGCTGGACGATCTTCTACTGGGCCTGGTGGATCTCGTGGACGCCCTTCGTGGGGATGTTCATCGCGCGGATCTCGAAGGGCCGGACCATCCGGCAGTTCGTGGTCTGCGTGGTCCTGGTGCCGAGCCTGGTCTCCTTCGCGTGGTTCTCGATCCTGGGCGGCAGCGCCCTGAACCTCCAGCTCAACGAGGGCTGGCAGCCGCCGCTGACCGACACGGGCGGCATCGCCCTGGAGGCCTCGCTCTTCGACATGCTGCGCGAGTTCCCGCTGTCGGCGATCACCGTGGCGTTGGCCGTCATCCTGGTGGCGATCTTCTTCGTCACCGGCGCCGACGCGGCGTCGATCGTGATGGGCCAGCTCAGCCAGCACGGCGCCGAGGAGCCGAACCGCAGCCTCGTCATCTTCTGGGGCGTGGCGACCGGCGCGGTCGCGGCGGTGCTGCTGTGGGCCAACGGCCTGTCCGCGCTGCAGAGTCTGTGCATCGTGGTGGCGGGGCCGTTCATGCTCGTGCTGATCGGCATGTGCGCCTCGCTGTGGAGGGAGCTGCGGCGGGAGTCCTTCGACGCCACGCTGCCCTCGCGCGTGCGCCGGGCAGTCGAGCACGCCGACCGCTTCCCCGAGGGGCCCTGAGCGGTCAAGGCTGGGTTACATCTGACCGATTCCCTTGACGCCCGGGTGCCGGGTGGACATTCTCAGCCGTAACGACCAGTTGCGCGGAGAGCACCATGTTGCGGCATACGCAACACGGACTCCTCGCAGGACGGGGTGCCGGGTGGGCGAGCTCTACGTCGACGGGGCGTGGACGAACGCGCTGGGTGGGGCGCGCCGCGAGATCCGGTGCCCGGCCGACGCCACGCTGGTCGCCGAGGTGGACGAGGCCGACGCCGCGGACACCGAGCGCGCCATCGCCGCGGCGTACCGAGCCTTCCACGAGGGCCCGTGGCCGCACACCTCGAGCCGCGAGCGCGGTGACCTGCTGCTCCGCGTCGCCGGCCTGCTCGAGCGCGACGCCGACGAGGTCGCGCGGCTGGAGTCGCTCGACACCGGCAAGCGACTCGTCGAGAGCCAGTACGACGTGGCCGACGTCGTCTCGGTGTTCCGGCACTACGGTCGCGTGGCCGCGGAGGAGGCCGGCCGGGTCGTCGACACCGGCAACCCCGACGTCGTCAGCCGCATCGTCCACGAGCCGGTCGGCGTCTGCGCGCTCATCACGCCGTGGAACTACCCGCTCCTCCAGGTCTCCTGGAAGGTCGCGCCCTGCCTCGCGGCCGGCAACACGTTCGTGCTCAAGCCCAGCGAGCTCACCCCGCACTCCGCGATCCACCTGATGCGGCTGCTCGAGGAGGCCGGCCTGCCCGCGGGCGTCGGCAACCTGGTGCTCGGCGCGGGTGCGACGGCCGGGGCGCCGCTGGCCACCGACCCCCGGGTCGACCTGGTCTCCTTCACCGGCGGCCTCGAGACCGGGCGGAGGCTGATGGCCGCGGCGTCCGCGTCGGTGAAGAGGGTCGCCCTCGAGCTCGGCGGCAAGAACCCCAACGTCGTGTTCGCCGACGCCGACCTCGACGTCGCCCTCGACTTCGCGCTCACGGCCGTCTTCCTGCACTCGGGCCAGGTCTGCTCCGCCGGGGCCCGCCTCGTCGTCGAGGAGTCGATCCACGACCGGTTCGTCGACGCGCTCGTCGAGCGCGCGGAGCGGATCCGGCTCGGAGGACCCTTCGACGACAAGGCCGAGACCGGGCCGCTCACCAGCGCCGGCCACCGTGACAAGGTCGAGGCGTACGTCGCGCGCGGCCTCGCCGACGGCGCGGTGCTCCGGTGCGGCGGCCGGCGCCCCGACGACCCCACCCTGGCCGACGGGTTCTACTACCTGCCGACGATCCTCGACGGCTGCCGCAGCGACATGTCCGTCACGCAGGACGAGTCCTTCGGGCCGGTGCTGACCGTGGAGACTTTCGCCGACGAGGACGACGCCGTACGCATCGCCAACGACTCGATCTACGGACTCGCCGGTGCCGTGTGGACGCAGGACGCCGGCAAGGGGCAGCGCGTCGCGGGCCGGCTGCGGATGGGCACGGTCTGGATCAACGACTACCACCCGTACGTGCCGCAGGCCGAGTGGGGCGGCTACAAGCAGTCGGGCATCGGCCGCGAGCTCGGGCAGGCGGGGCTCGACGAGTACCGCGAGACCAAGCACGTCTGGCACAACATCCGCCCGACCGAGCAGCGGTGGTTCGGCTCATGACCACCGACCGCTACGACTACGTCATCGTGGGTGGTGGCTCGGCCGGGTGCGCCCTCGCCAACCGGCTCTCGGCCGACCCCGGCACCTCGGTCCTCGTGCTCGAGGCCGGACGCTCCGACTTCAGGATCGACCCGTTCATCCACATGCCGGCCGCGCTGCCCTTCCCGATCGGCAACCGGCTCTACGACTGGAAGTACGAGACCGACCCCGAGCCACACCTGAACGGCCGCAAGGTCTTCCACGCGCGCGGCAAGGTGCTCGGCGGGTCCTCGTCGATCAACGGCATGATCTTCCAGCGCGGCAACCCGCTCGACTACGAGCGCTGGGCGGCCGAGCCGGGGATGAAGGAGTGGGACTACCTCCACTGCCTGCCCTACTTCAAGCGGATGGAGACCTGCCTCGCGGGGGCCGACGCCTGGCGCGGCGGCGACGGCCCGCTCGTCCTCGAGCGCGGGCCGGCCGACAACCCACTGTTCGGCGCGTTCTTCGAGGCGGCCCAGCAGGCCGGCTACCCGCTGACCGACGACGTCAACGGCTACCGCCAGGAGGGGTTCGCGAAGTTCGACCGCAACGTCCACCGCGGCCGCCGGCTCTCCGCCGCCCGCGCCTACCTGCACCCGGTCATGCGACGGAAGAACCTCAGGGTCGAGACCTTGGCGTTCGTGACCGGCGTGCGCTTCGACGGCAGGCGCGCGGTCGGCGTCGACTACCTGCGCGGCGGGCGCCTCCGTCGTACGGCGGAGGCCGGCGAGGTGATCCTCTGCGGCGGTGCCATCAACTCCCCGCAGCTGCTCCAGCTCTCCGGGGTCGGCGACGAGGCGCTGCTGCGCCGGCACGGCATCCCGGTCGTCCACCACCTGCCCGGCGTCGGCGAGAACGCCCAGGACCACCTCGAGGTCTACATCCAGTACGCCTCGAAGCAGCCCGTCTCGATCGCGCCCGGCCTGAGGTGGCGCAAGCGCCCGGGCATCGGCTACCAGTGGCTGGTCCACCGTCGCGGGCTCGGCGCCACCAACCACTTCGAGGGCGGCGGCTTCTGCCGCAGCAACGACGACGTCGACTACCCGAACCTGATGTTCCACTTCCTGCCGGTCGCGATCCGGTACGACGGGTCCGCGCCGACCGAGGGCCACGGCTACCAGGTGCACATCGGGCCGATGTACGCCGACACCCGCGGCCACGTGCGGATCCGGTCCCGCGACCCGCGGCAGCACCCCTCGATCCTCTTCAACTACCTCTCGACGCCCAACGACCGCCGCGAGTGGGTCGAGGCCGTCCGGGTCGCGCGCAGCATCCTCAACCAGCCCGCGTTCGCGCCGTACAACGACGGCGAGCTCTCGCCCGGCAAGGACGTCGAGACCGACGAGCAGATCCTCGACTGGGTGCGCGCCGACGCCGAGACCGCGCTGCACCCGTCGTGCACGGCGAAGATGGGCGTCGACGAGTCCGCCGTCGTCGACCCCGCGTCGATGCGCGTCCACGGCGTCGAGGGCCTGCGCGTCGTCGACGCCTCGGTCTTCCCGTTCGTCACCAACGGCAACATCTACGCCCCCGTGATGATGGTCGCCGAGAAGGCCGCGGACCTCATCGCCGGCAACACGCCACTCCCGCCCGCCGACGTGCCGTACTACCGCTACCGCGACGGCATGCCGCTCTACCCCGAGGAGCCGTCATGAGCGACGCAGCCCTGTCCGTGCGCAGTCTCTGGAAGATCTTCGGCCGGGGTGGCGACCGGATCATCGGCACCCCCGACGCCGACCTCTCGCGCGCCGACCTGAAGGAGAAGACGGGCTGCGTCGTGGGCGTCCGCGACGTCTCGTTCGACGTCGCGCCCGGAGAGGTGTTCGTCGTCATGGGCCTGTCCGGGTCGGGCAAGTCGACCCTCGTGCGCTGCCTGACCAGGCTGATCGAGCCGACCGGTGGCGAGGTCGTCATCGACGGTCACGACGTCATGAAGGCGAGCGAGTCCGAGCTGCGCGACCTGCGGCGTACCCACGCGTCGATGGTGTTCCAGCACTTCGGGCTGCTGCCGCACCGTCAGGTGATCGACAACGTCGCCTACGGCCTCGAGGTCCGCGGCGTCGGGAGGAAGGAGCGGCGCGCGAAGGCCGCGGAGGTCGTCGACCTGGTGGGCCTGTCCGGCTACGAGACGTCGTACCCCGACCAGCTCTCGGGTGGCATGCAGCAGCGCGTCGGCCTGGCGCGGGCGCTCGCTAGCGACCCGTCGCTGCTGCTCTTCGACGAGCCGTTCTCGGCGCTCGACCCGCTGATCCGCCGCGACATGCAGAACGAGGTGATCCGGCTCCACCACGAGCTCGGCAAGACGATGGTCTTCATCACCCACGACCTCCAGGAGGCCCTCAAGCTGGGCGACCGGATCCTGATCATGCGCGACGGCGAGATCGTGCAGATCGGTACGCCGGACGAGGTCGTCGGCGCCCCGGCCGACGACTACGTCAAGGACTTCACCTCCGAGGTGCCCCGCTCGCACGTGCTCACGCTGAAGTGGGTGATGCGCGAGCCGAAGCCCGGCGACTCCAGCGAGGGCCCGGTGATGAGCTCCGACACGATCGTGCGCCGCGCGGCCCAGGCCGCGCTGGCCTCGGCCCACCCGGTGCGGGTCGTCGACGACGGCGAGCTGGTGGGCATCGTCGACGACGACGCGATCCTGCGGGTGGTCGTCGCCGAGGAGGAGGTGCCGGCATGACGGCGACCATCTCCCCGCCCGAGCCCCGGGTCGGCGCCGGCCCACCGGCTCCTCGAGAGCGGTTCCGGATGCCGCGCTGGGCGTGGGCGCTCGTGGTCATCGGCGTCTGGATCGTGGTCTGGTCGATCACCGAGGGCACCGACACCCTCGAGATCCCGGTCCGCGAGCACACCGACGTGCAACAGCAGCTCACCGACTTCCGCGACTCGGTGCTGGCCAGCCGCGACACCAACCCGCTGATCCAGCTCACCTACAACATCGGCGCCTGGTTCACCGACGTCGTCGACTGGGTCCAGCGGATGATCTCGATCCCCGACTTCCCGCGTCCCGTGCCGCAGATCGGCTGGCTCGGCGTGACCGCGATCGCGACCTGGATCGGCCTGGCCGTCGCCGGCTGGCGGATCGCGCTGCTCGTGGGTGCGTCGTTCGTGTCCTTCGGCCTCTTCGGCTACTGGTCGGACTCGATGGACCTGCTGATCGTCACGTTCGTGGCGGTCGTCTTCTCCGTCCTGATCGGGATGCCGCTGGCCGTCTGGTTGGGCACCACGCGCCGGCCCTGGGTCGTGTCGACGCTCAACACCATCCTCGACATCTTCCAGACGATGCCGACCTTCGTGTACCTGCTGCCGATCGTGCTCTTCTTCGGCATCGGCGCGTCGGCCGCCGTGGTCTGCACGCTGATCTACGCCCTGCCGCCGATCATCCGCGTCGCCGGCCACGGCATCCGCAACGTGTCGTCGACGACGATCGAGGCCACCGACGCCGCGGGTCAGACGGCGTTCCAGCGGCTGCGCAAGGTGCAGCTGCCGATGGCGCGCAAGACGATCGTCGTCGGCCTCAACCAGACGATCATGGCTGCGCTCTCGATGGCGACCCTCGCGGCGTTCGTCGACGGACCCGGCCTCGGCCAGCCGGTCCTCGACGCGCTCGAGACGCGCGACGTCGGCGGCGCGTTCGTGCCCGGCATGCTCATCGTCGTCATGGCGGTCATGCTCGACCGCACCACGACGGCGGCCAGCGAGGCGTCCGAGCGCGCGGCCCGCGGCCAGATCGACCTCCGGTTGCGTCGGATCGTCCTCGCGGTCACGGCCGTCGGTGCGCTGGTAGCCGTCTGGGCGTCGCGCACCTACCTCTCGCTGGCGGAGTTCCCCGAGACCTCCTGGGGCCCGACGCTGGCCGACTGGGTGGACGACTTCACGGAGTGGTTCACCGACACCTTCCAGGGCGCGACCGACTGGTTCAAGAACCTCATCACCGAAGGCTTGCTGAACCCGCTGCAGTCGCTGATCGCGGAGTCCCCCTGGTACGTCACCGCCGCCGCCATCCTGCTGCTCGCCCTGGTCTTCGGGCGGACCCGCGCTCTGCTCCCGACCGTGATCTGCCTGGCCGGGCTGCGCTACTTCGGCCTGTGGCACGACGCGATGGTGACCCTGACCATGACGCTCGTCGGGACCCTCCTGGTGATGGTGCTCGCCGTCGTCCTCGGCGTCTGGATGGCCCGGCGGCACGCCGTCGACCTGGCGCTGCGGCCGCTCCTGGACGCGGGGCAGACGATCCCGCCGTTCGTCTACCTGATCCCGATGCTCGCGCTCTTCGGGCCGAGCCGCTTCACCGCGATCGTCGCCGGCGTCGTGTACGCCGCGCCGGTAGCGATCAAGCTCGTGGCCGACGGCGTCAGGGGCGTCTCGGCGACCACGCTCGAGGCCTCGCGCTCGACCGGAGCGACGACCTGGCAGGAGATCACCAAGGTGCAGCTGCCGATGAGCCGGGGCTCGCTGGTGCTGGCCGCCAACCAGGGCCTCCTCTACGTGTTGTCCATGGCCGTGATCGGCGGCATGGTCGGCGCCGGCGCGCTCGGGTACGACGTGGTGCTCGGCTTCTCCCGGTCGGAGGAGTGGGGCAAGGGCGCCGCCGCCGGCATCAGCATCGTCCTGATCGGGATCATGGTCGACCGCATCTGCCGCGCCGCCGCCCACGACCAGGCCGGGACCCAGGCCCCCGCGCAGCGCCCCCGGTGGCGCGCCGCGCTCCGGGGCTGACCCACACGCTCGGAACAACAAGACACACGCGACGACGGAGGAGATGGAATGCGGAAGACGCGAATCGGAACGAGGCTGACGGTCGTCGCGGCGTGCGCGGCGTTCGTGCTCGCCGGCTGCGGCGACGGGGGCTCGATCGACGAGCAGACCGAGGCGAACGAGTCCGAGGCTGCCGAGGGCGGCGGCGACTGCGGCGACCTCAACATGGCGGTCAACCCGTGGGTCGGCTACGAGGCCAGCGCCTACGTGGTCGGCACCGTCGCCCAGGAGAAGCTCGGGTGCACGGTCAACTACAAGGACCTCAAGGAGGACGTGTCCTGGCAGGGCTTCGGGACCGGCGAGGTCGACGTCGTCATCGAGGACTGGGGCCACCCGGACCTGGAGAAGAAGTTCTTCGCGGAGCAGGGTGACGGCAGCGCCACCGACTTCGGCGAGAACGGCAACGTCGGCATCATCGGCTGGTACGTGCCCGGCTGGCTCGCCGAGGAGCACCCGGACATCCTCGACTGGAACGGCCTCAACAAGTACGCCGGCGAGTTCGCCACGTCGGAGTCCGGCGGCCAGGGGCAGTTCCTCGGCTCCGACCCGTCGTACGTCCAGTTCGACGAGGCGATCATCAGCAACCTCGACCTCGACTTCAAGGTCGTCTTCTCGGGCGGCGAGGCTGCCACGATCACGGCGTTCGAGCAGGCGCAGAAGAACAAGGAGTGGCTGATCGGCTACTTCTGGGAGCCGCAGTACGTCCACGCCGAGGTGCCGATGGAGAAGGTCGCGCTGCCGCCGTACGAGGACGGCTGTCAGGACGACCCGGCCAAGGTCGACTGCGACTACCCGGAGACGCCGCTGAAGAAGATCGTGTCCACCTCGTGGGCCGACGAGGGTGGCCCGGCGGTGGACCTGGTGCAGAACTTCGAGTGGACCAACGACGACCAGAACCTCGTCGCCGCCTGGATCACCTCCGACGGCATGGCGCCCGAGGACGCCGCGGCCAAGTGGGTCGAGGAGAACCAGGACAAGGTCGACGCCTGGCTCGGCTGAGCCGCCACGGCCAGTCGTCGCGCCGCACACCCGGCCCCGGGCGGGGGTTGACCTCCCGCCCGGGGTCGGGTGATCCTTGAGGTAGTTTCGTATTACGAATCGTGTTGCGCATTACGCAACGCGTTGGACAGACCGGAGAGTGCCCATGGCCACCGTCCCCAGCTCGGCCAA
Source organism: Nocardioides sp. GCM10030259 (assembly GCF_042666375.1). Taxonomy (NCBI): domain Bacteria; kingdom Bacillati; phylum Actinomycetota; class Actinomycetes; order Propionibacteriales; family Nocardioidaceae; genus Nocardioides; species Nocardioides sp. GCM10030259. Next base: position 514,376 of record NZ_JBHTDF010000018.1, read on the forward strand.
GGTCGTCGTCATCGGCGCCGGCATCGTCGGCAACAGCCTCGTGCACCACCTCGCCCGGCTCGGGTGGCGCGACATCGTGCAGCTCGACAAGGGGCCGCTCCCGAACCCGGGCGGCTCCACCGGGCACGCCTCGAACTTCATCTTCCCGGTGGACCACTCCCGGGAGATCACGGACCTGACGCTCGACTCGGTGCGGCAGTACCAGGAGATGGGTGTCTTCACCCAGTCCGGCGGCTTCGAGCTCGCCCGCACGCCGGAGCGGATGGAGGAGCTGCGCCGGCGCATGTCCAGCGCGAAGGCCTGGGGCATCGAGGCGCACCTGGTCGACCCGGCGTTCGTGAAGGAGAAGGTCCCCTTCATCGAGGAGGACCAGTTCATCGGTGCGTTCTGGACGCCGAGCGTGGGCGTCGTCGACTCGCTGCGCGCCGGCACGATCATGCGCGAGCGCGCGCTCGAGGCCGGCGCGCTGACCGTCGTACCCAACGTCGAGGTCACGGCCCTGGACGTCGAGGACGGCCGCATCCGTCGCGTCCGGACCGACGGCGGCGACATCGAGGCCGAGTACGTCGTGATCGCGTGCGGCGTGTGGAGCCCGAAGATCGGCGACATGGCGGGCGTCTCGATCCCGCTGACCCCGGCCGTGCACCAGATGATCAGCGTCGGGCCGTGCCCCCAGCTCGCCGAGCGCGAGGGCGAGATCTCCTTCCCGATCGTCCGCGACATGGACACCTTCTGCTACGAGCGCCAGCACGGCGCCGACATGGAGGTCGGCTCCTACGCCCACCGCGCGATCCTGCACGAGCCCGAGGACATCCCCTCGATCGAGCAGGCGAAGCTCTCGCCGACGGAGATGCCCTTCACCTCCGACGACTTCGACCCCCAGCTCGAGCAGGCCTACGAGCTGATGCCGGAGCTGCTCGGCGCCGAGGGCGCGGAGATGCGCTACGCGATCAACGGCCTGCTGTCGCTGACCTGCGACGGGCTCCCGATCCTGGGCGAGAGCCAGGTCAAGGGCCTGTGGACCGCCGCCGCGGTCTGGATCAAGGAGGGCCCGGGCGTCGGCCGCGCGGTCGCGGAGTGGATGGTCAACGGCCACTCCGAGATCGACATCAGCCACAGCGACATCGCGCGGTTCCACCCTCACCAGATGCGTCGCGAGCACACCCGGCTGCGCACCACCGAGGCGTTCATCAAGACCTACGGGATCATCCACCCCTCCGAGCAGTACGAGTCCGACCGCGACCAGCGGCTCTCGCCGATGCACGCGTCGCAGGCGAAGCTCGGCGCGGTGTTCTTCGAGACCGGCGGCTGGGAGCGCCCGCACTGGTACGAGTCCAACGCCGCCCTGCTCGAGCAGTACGGCGACGCCGTGATGCCCCGCGAGCACGAGTGGGACGCACGCTGGTGGAGCCCGATCATCAACGCCGAGCACCTGCGCATGCGCGAGGCCGCGGGCATCATCGACCTCTCGGCGTTCGAGGTCTTCGACATCGTCGGGCCGGGCGCGCTGGAGACCGTGCAGACCGTGTGCGTGGCCCAGTGCGACGTGGCCGTCGGCAAGGTCGTCTACACCCCGGTGCTCGACCCGGCAGGCGGCTTCCGCTCCGACCTCACGGTGATGCGCCTCGGCGACGACCACTTCCGGGTCGTCACGGGCGCGGCGCACGGTCCCGCCGACCGCCAGTGGTTCGGCGACCACGTGCCGGCCGACGGCGTCACGACGCTGACCAGCCGCACCGACGACGTCGTCACCATCGGCCTGTGGGGCCCGCGGGCGCGCGACATCCTCGCCTCCCTGACCTCCGACGACGTGAGCGACGGTGGGTTCGGGTTCCTCACCTGCCGCGAGCTCCAGGTCAAGGGCACGTCGGTGCTCGCCTCCCGCATCTCCTACGTCGGCGAGCTCGGCTGGGAGCTGTACGCCGCGGCCGACGACGCGGCCGGGGTGTGGGACACGCTGCTCGAGGCGGGCGCCGCGCATGGCGCCGTACCGGTCGGCATCGGCGTCTACGGCACGACCGGCCGGATCGAGAAGGGCTACCGCGCCTTCGGGTTCGAGCTCGACGGCGAGCGCAGCATCGTCGAGGCCGGCATGCAGCGGCCCAAGGTCAAGGCGGCCGACTTCGTGGGCAGGGCGGCGTACCTCGCCCAGCGCGAGGCCTCGCCGGAGACCGTCCTCTGCACGCTGGTCGTCGACGACCACACCTCGGCGTCCGGCGTGAAGCGCTACATGCTCGGCGGCGAGCCGATCCTGACCCGGTCGGGCGAGTCGCTCACCGACGGCCAAGGCCACCACCCGTACGTCACATCGGCCGGGTCCGCGCCGTCGCTCGGCAAGCACGTGCTGCTGGCCTACCTGCCGCCGGACCAGGCCGTGATCGGCAACGAGCTCGCCGTCTCCTACATGGAGGAGCTCTACCCGGTGACCGTCGGCTCGATCGACGCGACGCCGCTCCTCGACCCCGCGAACGAGCGCATCCGATGAGCACCCTCGTCTGCGTCAAGAGGGTCGTCGACTCCTCCAGCGAGGTGGTGCTGACCGACGACGCCCAGGCCGTCGACGGGCGGTACGCCGGCTTCACGATGAGCGCGCACGAGGAGTGCGCGGTCGAGATCGCCGTCAGCCTCGCCTCCGGAGAAGGGCAGAGCGCGAGCGTGCTGACGCTGGGCGACGCGGACGCCGTCGAGCAGCTGCGCGCCGCCCTCGCCGTGGGCTGCACCGCGGCGGTCCACGTGGTCGCCGACCCGCAGACCTTCGGACCAGCCGACGTCGCGCGCGAGATCGCGGCGGTGGTGCGGGACCGGGGCGACGATCTCGTGCTGCTCGGCAACGACGCTGCCGACAGCGGCGACTTCCAGGTCGGCATCCGGCTCGCCTACGAGCTCGGCTGGCCGGTGGTCAACGGCGCCCAGACGGTGTCGGTCGACGGTGGTGTCGCGACCGTGCACGTCTCCGGGCCCGACGGCCACGAGACCTACCGGCTGCCGCTGCCCGCGGTCGTCACCGTGCTCGAGGGCGGGGTGGAGCCGCGCTACCCCACCGTCCCCGGGCGGATGAAGGCGAAGAAGGTCGTGATCGACGAGCGCCGACCGACCGCCGAGCCGACCGGCCCGGGCCGTGTCCGGCTGCTGCTGCCGCCGCCGACTCCGTCGGACGTCCAGGTCCTGGGGAAGGGCCCCGAGGCCGCGCCCGCCGTCGTCGACCTCTTCGAGCAGCTGGGGGTGCTGGCCCGATGATCGTCGTGCTGGTGGAGACCGACCTGTCCGGCGCCGCCGCCGAGGTGTCGCGGGAGGCGGTGACGTTCGCGCGCTCCCTGTCCGACGCCGGCGGCGGGGTGCCGATCGACGTCGTCCTCGTCGGCGAGCCGTCGGCAGAGCTCGTCGAGCAGCTCGGGGCGTACGGCGCGCGCGACGTCCACGCACTCACCGGCGACGCGTTCGACTCGTTCGCGGGTGCGGCCTGGGCGTCGGGCGTCCTCGGCGTACGCGCCGCCAAGAACGCCGTCGTCGTGCTGGCGGCGGGCACGCCCCGCGGCAACGAGGTGATGGCCCACGTCGCCGCCCGCGCGAACGTGCCGATGGCGGCCAACGTGCTGTCCTTCTCAGGGCTCTCGCCCTTCACGGTCACCCGGCAGGTGGTCGGCGGCGCCGCCCTCGAGGAGATGCAGCTGGCGCAGCGGCCGGCCGTGTTCACGGTCGCCGGTCATGCCGTGGAGGCCGCCCCGGCGACCGCTCCCGGCACCGCCAACGTCGTCGTCGAGACACCCGACGTCGCCCCCGCCGACCTGGTCGCGCGCGTGGTCTCGACCGAGGAGCCCGAGCCCGACCTCTCCGGCAACCTCAAGTCCGCGAAGGTCGTCGTCGGCGCCGGCCGCGGGGCCGGCTCGTCAGACGGCTTCGCCGACCTGCTGGAGCTGACCGAGCTGCTCGACGCGTCGCTCGGCGTCTCCCGGGTCGTCACGTCGCTGGGCTGGCGGCCGCACCACGAGCAGGTCGGGCAGACCGGCTCGCGGATCTCGCCCGACCTCTACATCCCGTGCGGCATCAGCGGCGCCATCCAGCACTGGGCGGGCTGCTCGTCGGCCAAGACGATCCTCGCGATCAACACCGACGCCGAGGCCCCGATGGTCACCAAGGCGACGTACGCCGTGATCGGCGACCTGCACGAGGTCGTGCCGGCGATCAACGCCGAGATCAGGCGCCGCCGCGCCGGCTGACTCCCGGCGCCGGCCCCCGTGTCGACGATGCCCGTTCGGGGAACAAGGGAGGGCATCGGCTGCTCGTGTGCCGACGCACGCGAAAGGGGGCCACTCGTGGACGACGAGGACCGGACGATCACCAGCGCTCAGCGCTCCGACGACTTCCCGCCCGCCTGGGAGCCACGAGCCATCACCCGAGCCCGCGGGCTCTCGGAGCTGCTGGACCGTCGCCCGGAGCTCTCCGGGGTCTACAAGCCCGCCGACGTGACGGCGGAAGGCGTGCGCTGGTCGGCGTGACCCCGACCTGGACGCACGCCCGCCACCTACCCTTGGTGCGGTGAGGTCGGGGAGGGGAAGCGCGACCGGGCGGCTGCGTGCGGCAGCGCCCGCTCTCGTGCTGCTCGCGAGCGGTGCCGTCGCCTGCGACAGCAGCTCGCAGGCCGGCGAGCAGCCCCCGGACCCGGCGCCGTCGGGCGCGACCGCGTCCGGACCGAAGGCCGTCCCGACGCTCGACCCGGAGCACGCGGTCGAGCCGCCCGGACGTCGCACCGGCGTCGTGGGCTACCCCGACATCGTCGTCACCAGTGCCGAGTCCATCGACCCGAAGACCGCCGCCGCGGTGCGGACCGTCCCGGGCGTCCTCGACGTCACCTCCATCTCGCTGGCCCAGGTCGTCGTGGAGAACCGTGCGCTCCAGGTGGCCGCGGTCGACCCGGCGACGTACCGCAACTACACGCTCCGTGAGGTCGCCGAGACCCAGGACATCTGGGAGCGGGTCGCCGCGGGCGAGCTGGCGGTCGACCCGCGGCTGGTACGCCGGCTGCCCGTCGACGACGGGTTCATCGACCTCGGGAGCACCGAGGACGCGCCGTCGGTGCACATCGGCGCGCACGCCGAGCAGGCGCCGCTGGTCGACGCGGTCGTCAACGAGACGTGGATCCCCGACCTCGAGATGACCCGCGGCAACGCCCTGCTGATCCGCACCGGCGGCCGAGCGCCCGACACGCTGCGCAAGCCGATCCAGCGGGTGCTCCGTGGGACGGAGGCGTCGGTGCAGATGACCGACGTCGTGGCACGGGAGGGCCTGGATCCCGACGTCGTGCAGACCGCGGTCGTGGTCGGCACGGTCGCCGACGCGGTCGGGATCTACCGCTACTCCGTGCTCGGTGGCGGCAAGATCGCCCCGGAGCCCTCGTGGGTCGAGTCGCACATCGCCACCGGGCAGGTGCCGATCCTCGGCTCGGTGACCTGCAACCGGCTGATCTTCCCGCAGCTGCGGGCCGCCCTGGCGGAGGTCGTCGCCCGGGGGCTGGCCGACGAGATCGACCCGGACGACTATGCCGGCTGCTACTACCCGCGCTTCATCGCCGGGTCGACCAAGCTCTCCAACCACGCGTTCGGGCTCGCCCTCGACCTGAACGTCCAGGGCAACCAGCGCGGCACAGTAGGCGAGATGGACCGCGGTGTCGTCGCCGCCTTCGAGCACTGGGGCTTCACGTGGGGTGGGCGCTGGGGCTACACCGACCCGATGCACTTCGAGATGCGCGAGCTGGTCAATCCGGGCTGACGTTACTGTCGGGTGCCATGCGTGCCGTCCAGGTCGTCCAGCCCACCGGTCCAGCCGACGTCGTCGTCGTCGACGTACCCGAGCCGACGCCGAAGGAGGGTGAGGTCCTCGTCGAGGTGCACCGGGTCGGCATCTCCTTCCCCGACCTGCTGCTGAGCAAGGGCGAGTACCAGCTCAAGCCCGATCCGCCGTTCACCCTCGGCGTCGACTTCGCCGGCGTGGTCGTCTCCGGTCCCGGCTTCGAGCCCGGCCAGCGGGTCGCCGGCGTGGCGGGCTACGGCAACGCCGCCGAGCGGGTCGCGAGCCCCGCGGACACGACGTTCGCCCTGCCCGACAACCTGTCCTTCGACGAGGGTGCGGCGCTGCCGATGAACTACCTCACCGCGCAGTTCGCGCTCGCCGAGCGCGGCGGGCTCCGCGAGGGCGAGACCGTGCTGGTGCACGGAGCCGCCGGCGGGGTCGGCACGGCGACCATCCAGGTCGCGAAGGGGTACGGCGCACGCACCATCGCCGTCGTCTCGACCGAGGAGAAGGCCGAGGTCGCCCGCGCCGCCGGGGCCGACGACGCGGTGCTTCTCGACGGCTTCAAGGACGCCGTCCTCGAGCTCACCGGCGGCCGGGGCGTCGACGTCGTCGTCGACGTCGTCGGCGGCCCCGCCTTCACCGACTCGCTGCGCGCGCTCGGCACGCAGGGCCGCCTGCTGGTGGTCGGCTTCGCGGCGGGGCAAGGCATCCCCGAGGTCAAGGTCAACCGGCTGCTGCTGAACAACATCGACGTGCGCGGCGTCGGCTGGGGCGCCTTCGCGATGCTGCGGCCCGGCTACATGCAGGAGCAGTGGTCGGCGCTGCTGCCGATGATGGAGGCCGGCGTGATCCGGCCGCCGATCGGCGCGACGTACGACCTCGAGGAGTTCGGCAAGGCGCTCATCGACATGGACGAGCGCCGGACGCTCGGTAAATCGGTGGTGCGGGTGCGGGACTGACCGCTACCAAGGACCCATGTCGTGTGACCTCGTCGCGCTCTGCTTCGCCGCGCACGACCCGGTCGCGCTCGCCCGCTTCTGGGGCCGGCTGCTCGGCTGGCACCCGCTCGAGGTCCGCGACGGCGGCATCGACCTGGTGCCCACCGACGGTACGGCGTACCGCCTGCGGTTCGTCGCCGGCCAGCAGCCGAAGGTCAGTGCGAACCGGGTCCACCTCGACCTGACCAGCGCCTCCCCGGAGCAGCAGGACGACACGGTCGCGCGGGCGCTCGGCCTGGGGGCCCGCCACATCGACGTCGGCCAGTTGCCCGAGGAGGGCCAGGTCGTGCTCGCGGACCCCGAGGGCAACGAGCTGTGCGTGATCGAGGCGGGCAACGGGTTCCTCGACGGGTGCGGCACCATCGGCGCGATCAACTGCGACGGCACCCAGGCGGTCGGGTACTTCTGGAGCGAGGCGCTCGGCTGGCCGCTGGTGTGGGACCAGGACGAGGAGACCGCCATCCAGTCGCCGCGCGGAGGCTCCAAGATCGCCTGGGGCGGTCCGCCCGTGGCGCCGAAGACCGGCCAGGAGCGGCTGCACCTCGACATCGCGCCCCGTGACGGGACCGCCCTCGAGGCCGAGGTCGACCGGCTGCTCTCTCTCGGCGCGACCCCGGTCGACATCGGGCAGGGCCGGGTCGATTGGGTGGTGCTCGCCGACCCCGACGGCAACGAGTTCTGCGTCCGGCCCGGGTGATCCGGTGGACGCACCGCGGGCGGTCGTGCTGGTCGAGGGGGACAGCGACCGGCGCGCCCTGCACACCCTCGCGGGTCGCCTCGGGCGCGACCTCGCGGCCGACGGCGTCGAGGTGGTGGTGCTCGGCGGCATCACGAACATCCGGTCCTTCGCCCTGCGCTACGGCCCGGGCGGCCTCGGCGTACCCCTGGCCGGCCTGTACGACGCGCCGGCCGAGCGCATCGTGCGGCGCGGCCTGGCCGCGGCCGGTGTCCCGGTCGACGGCTTCTTCCGGTGCACGGAGGACCTCGAGGACGAGTTGATCCGGGCGCTCGGGGTCGCGGCCGTCGAGGACGTGATCGCCGCCGCGGGCGAGGCCCGCTCGCTGGAGCTGCTCGCCGGCATGCCCGCCCAGCGGTCCTGGACCCGCGACGCGGTGCTGCGCCGCTTCATGGGGTCGAAGTCCGGCCGCAAGGACCGTTACGCGGAGCTGCTCGTGGCGGCGCTGCCGCTGGACCGGGTGCCCGCTCCGCTGACGGGCGTGCTGCGGTGCGCGCTCGACCTCTCCGTCAACGGGTCCACCGATAGGGCGTCGTGGTGGACACCGTGAGGAAGCCGTACCTCTCCAGGATCGGGCGGGAGTACTCCGTGCAGTCGCTGTTGATGAGCGTCTTGCCCATGCGCAGCGCAGAGCGAGCCCGCTCCGCGGTGAGCGCCCTGTAGATCCCGCGACCCCGCCACTCCTCCAGGGTCGAGCCGCCCCAGATGCCCGCGAAGTCGGTCCGCGGGACCGGCTCGAGGCGACCCGCCGACACGATCTGCCCGGCGGCCTCGGCGACCCAGAGCTCCATCCCGTCGTCGCGGGTGAGGCGGCGCAGCAGCGCGTCGGCGACCGCCACTCCGGCCTCCGGCGAGTCTCCGAACGCCCGCGCGCCCATCGCGCTCATCGCGCGGACGTCGCCCTCGTCCGTGACCTGCCGGACCGTGACGCCGTCGGGCAACGACACCTCGACCGCGAGCTGCCGTGCCTCGCCGATCATGATCGACTCCGGCTCCTCCGCGACGAATCCGTGGCTGAGCAGGCTCTCCTGCAGTCCGGGCGCATGATCGTGCCCGCGCGTCTTCCACTCGACCCGCGTGATCTCGGGATCGGCCCGGTAGTGCTCGAGCGCCGCCCCCACCAGCCGATCGATGGCCTCGGCATCTGCCCCGCCGAGGTCTCGGTAGGTGACGAACCCGCGGCCGCCCGCGAACGTCACCAGCCGCACCGGGCCGAGGAGCGTCACCGAGTCCGCGCCGGGTGTCTCCGCGTCTGTCCGCAGCTGCTCGTCGTAGGCGGCCAGGAGCCGATCGTGATCATCCACGCCGGACATGATCGACGTGCGCGGCCCAGGACTGCCAGCGGATTCGCGCGCGCTCAGGCGGCGAGGATGATGTTGGTCAGGTAGATCTCGCCGGGGCTGACTTGTCGGAGTGAGCTCGGGGCCGGGGCCAGGGGCGCGATGGTCCGGGTGATGTGTCCGGTGGGCATGGTGATCTGGATGGTGTGCGGCGTTTCGGGTCGTCCGGGTGGGCCGGTGATGGGTCGGGATCGCCAGCCGGGGGCCTGTTTGGTGTGGTTGCACTGCTCGCACAGGCCCTGACCGTTCAGTGCCGACGTGGGTCCGCCGGCCGCGTGGGCTGCGGCGTGGTCGTGGTGGCGGATCGGGGCGTCGCACCAGGGGGTGCGACAGGTCCGGTCCCGGAGGTCCAGGAACAGGCCGAGGGCTTTCGGGAACGCCCGGGCCGTGGATTCCATGGCGGTCAGGGCGCGGGTGCCGGGGTGGGCGTAGAGCCGGCGGAGGGCGGCGGTGGCGTCGGCGATCGCGCGCTTGGTCAGGGCGGTGGCGTGGTCGGCGCCGAGGGATCGTAGTCCTGGAGCCAGGCGGGTTCGTGGCCGCCGGCGAGCAGGGTCTGGTCGGAGAGGACGAGGTTGACGGTGACCGGGACCGCGTCGGCGGTGGTCTGGCCGGTGACGTGTTCGACGAGGGTGTCGGCCATCACCTGGCCGCGGGACCTCGGGTCCCCGGCGGCCCTGGCCTGGTCGGCGGCGCGGGTCAGGGTGGCGTGGACCGCGACCCCCTGGGCGGCGGGCAGCAGCACCGAGAGCCGGGCCATGGTGTCCGGCGCGGGGCGCAGCGACACGTGCCGGTCACCCTCCGCCTTCGCACGGCGGTCCACCACCGCGGCCGGGTCGGTGGTGGCGACCAGGGCCCGGGTCTCGGCGACCAGGCGCCGGTCGCCCCACCCCTCGAACGGGTAGCCGCCCTCGGCATCCGGTGCGGCGAGCCGGGCGTCGACGGCGGCCCGGTCCTCCGGTGTCAGGCAGCTGGTCTCGCGGGCGATCAGGGTGGCCCGCCACTCCGACAGCGCCCCGGCGGCCAAGG